>JBEKPR010000016.1:0-96867 GCA_049520555.1 Candidatus Korobacteraceae bacterium | reverse complement strand
TCTCGCAGGTTATAGAGTTGTCCCGGCTGTACGGATCGAGGATATAAGCCTGCGGTCGGGCGGGCAAACGGGAAGTGCGGCTTGTTTCCACAGCCTTGCGGCTGCGAATTCAAATTAGGACAGTACCGGAGATTGCGAATCGTTGCTGTCGGAGAGATCTTGTGGGATGTCATTGGCGAGCACGAATATCTCGGCGGTGCTCCCCTGAACCTTGCCGCTCACGCCCAGAAACTCGGCCACAAAGCCCTTCTGGTGAGCGCGGTGGGCGACGACGATCGCGGCCGACGGACCCTCGATTGCCTGCGGCAATGGGACCTGTCAACCGAGTTTGTGCAGGTCCTCCACGGCCAGAATACGGGAACGGCGCAGGTCGAGCTGGACAGTGACGGCAAGCCCACATTTCGAATTGTGCGACCCGCGGCCTATGACTTTGTGGACCTCAGCAATGACCAACTGCGATCCATCAGCGCATTGCAGCCGGACTGGATTTATTTTGGCACGCTCTATCACATGTCCACGCAAGCGCTGGACTCAACGCTGAAGCTGCTTCAGGCAACGCCTTCGGCGCGCCACTTCTACGACGTCAACCTGCGGGAGGGCAACTGGAGCCTGGCCCTGGTAGAACAACTGTCGTCGCACGCCGACGTCATCAAGTTGAGCGACAGCGAGGCGGAGTTCCTTGATGGTTTGCTCAATGCAGGCGAACAGGAGGGATCGGTCGAATATCTCTGCCAGCGATGGACCGGCCGGTACGGCTGCGAAACCATTTGCGTGACCTTGGGCGAGCGTGGCTGCGCAATTCTCAACCGGGGCGCCTACAGCGAGAGTCCGGGCTACAGGGTGCAAGTGGCTGATTCGGTCGGCGCGGGCGATGCCTTTGCTGCGGCTTTGCTCCACGGCCTGGAACGAGGGTGGGACACACGCCGCCTGGGCTGCTTCGCCAATGCCGTGGGCGCGCTGGTCGCAAGCCGCTCCGGAGCGACGCCTGACTGGAACATTGAAGATTGCCGCGCGATGCTGGGCGAGCGGTTCGACATGCAAGGAACGTGACCCTGCGGAAAAACAACATGGCGCGATTAGCGCCCCCTTTCAATATTCGTGCGCAAAACCCCGTCAAGGAATTATCATCTGCGCGTCGGGGGTGATTATTAGATGGCCGACTGGATGGATGAGTTAGTCAAGCGGACGAAAGAGAAATTTGGGCCACAACAGCTCGAGGACGAGAAGTTTCTCCGCGAAGAGAGGCTAAAGCGCGACCTCGGACTTCGGTTTTATAACGAGCTGCGCGCCTGGCTACGTCGAGTCGAGAGAGACTTCAACGCCAAGTACGGGGCGTCGGTTCTGATTGTTACGGAAGCTGGTCAGGGGATATCGATAATGGGGACCTTGACGCGAAACCAGAGTTGTGTGGTAAGCCTTTCCTACAACGATAGGCTTCAGCAGTTTGTGTGGGACACGGACACGGCCACCACCCACCGCATGGTCCAATTAAAGTTGTCGGGAGACAGGATGGTGGCGCAGGGCGGGAACCAAGACTGGACAGTGGAGGAATTTGGTCAGGAAATCATTGATGGGGTACTCTCGTGAGCAGCGTTGCGGTGGTAAAGCGAAGTTCGATGCCGCTCTGCGGCAGCTGATCGACAGCAAGTCACCAGCCCTTGCAGGATGTGGTCCGCCGCGCTCAAGCCCGGGAAGGGCGGCCGAAATAAAAGCGCTACCCCGCCCGTACCTCTACGCGAAGGTTCGAGCTACGGCGCGTGCTGTTGCGTGAGCAGCACCACGTCGTCATTGGACCGCCCGCGCGCGACCGCCAGCTTCTTGTTCTTCCAATCGTAATCGAACCCATAAATCAGCAGATCGTCGAAATTGGTAGCCAGGGAGGCGGACTCGACGCCGATAGGCTGTGCGACCAGATTGGAGACCCCTTTATTGGTGACGCCGTAGTAGAGGGACTGTCCGTCGGCGGAATAACGGAAGGGGGTGGAGATAAAGGGACTGGGCGCGAAGGTCTTCACCGGCAATCCTCCCTGCGACGGGATAATCTCAATCCTGCCTTTGGTGTTGACGCCGGAACCCAAGGTGGCGAGCACGGCGATTTGTTTTCCATCCGGCGAGATGGCAGCAAAGCTGACGAACTTGTCGCTTAGCTGTTTAGCTTCCCCGCCAGTGAGCGGCATTTTCATGAGCACCTGCTTGCCCTTTTGCAGGCTGGTGTAGAGGAAGTATTTACTGTCGGGCGAGCAAACCGGGTTCTGGTCCACTTTTCCGTTGGTGAGTACGGTTGCGTTGCCACTCTGGAGGTCAAGGCGCCAAATATTTATGGCTTTTGTCTGCCCAGTAGCCATGAAGAAGAGCGCATGCGCACCGTCCGGACAAACCGAGAGGCCGCCCATGGGTAGGCGTTCCTTGTAGATCACATTGCGGTTGCTGCCATCGGCATTCATCAGCGCGATGTGGCTGTCATAGTCCATGGCCAGCAAACGTCCGTCCGGCAGCCAGCCAACGGCGATGTCGCCGTGGTTATCCACCTCGGTTGCATTGGATCCGGAGCTCGTGTCCGAACTTAGCGTGTACACCCCGGCCACGGGTGTGACTTGAACGGCAACCAGTTGTTCCCCGTCCCGAGTCACGCCAAGCGTGGAATTGCTGTAGACATTGAGATCGTTGGTAATGCGATGGAGCTTTTGTCCGGCAAGAGAAATCGCTCCAATCTGTCCATTCCAGTCGCTGGAAATGTCGTGAAAGATAAGTACCAAGTGGCGCCCGTCTGGCATCCAAGTTGGCTTTTGCAGCAGTGCAGTTCCCGCATATACGGTCTTCTCTTTTCCGTTCGCCGGATTGAGCACCACGATTCTGCCGAGATTTTGACTGCCCGGGTCAAGCACCGCAGCGGCAATGGACTTGCCATCGATCGACCAGGCAGGGTCGGAGTAGCCCGGCAGAGGAAGGGAGGCGAGAACGCGCTCACCGCTGCCATCGGCATGGGCAATGATGAGCTTAGAACTCGCCTCCGAAGAACTGTCTCGCAAGTAGACCATCTGCTGGCCGTCCGGCGAAAAGCTGACAGCGCTGTCCACATCTTCCACCAGCTTGTGCGGCGTGCCTCCGAGCACCGGAATCTGGTAGAGAAACCCTACGCCAGGTTTGTCCGGCTCTCTCTGAACGAAGTACAAGAAGTCGCCGTTCGGGGTGAAGGTGAGTCCGGAATAACTGACCTCGGTCGGGGGCATGATCTGGGTGTTGCTGCCGGTGGCGATGTGCCGCATCCAGAGGCTGCGCTGGCCGTGTCCCTCGTCCGTCACATTCACTACATACTTGCCGTCCGGGGAGACGGTCGCCAGCAAAACCTTGCCCGAGTTGGTGACCTTCTCCATGCTCATGTTCTGGAACGGTACCGGGCCGGAGTCTCCAAGCCAGCGGGAGACCCAGGTGTAGAAGCCGTACAACCCGGCGGCAATCATGGCAAGGCTGAGAACCAGGATGAGGCCGGCGCCGCTCTTGTGACGTCGCGCGGCATCGAGAATGACTGCGCTGCTGCTGGATGGCATTACCGCAGAGCTGCCACGTGCGGCGGGATAGGATGCCGGCGCAGTCGCGATTCCGGTCGAAGACTGTCCGGAACCGTCCCGCTTCAGCCGCCTCAGGTCGCTGCGTATTTCAGGCGCGCTCTGATAGCGCAATTCCACATCTTTCTCCAGCGCCTTGGCGATAATCTCCTGCAACTTGAACGGCACCGCTGGATTCAATTCGATGGGAGGCCTCGGGTTGCGGTCGAGAATGCCCTGGAAGATAACTGCGGAGGTGTTGCCTTCGAACGGGATCCTTCCGGTAGCCATTTCGTAGAAGATGGCGCCCAAGGAGAACAGGTCGCTGCGTCCGTCGAGCTCTTCCCCGCGGGCCTGCTCCGGAGACATGTAGGCGATCGTGCCTACCGTGGCCCCTGGCTGCGTCAGGTGCGCCGGAGCGACCGTCGCCGCCTCGCCAGCCAGGGTCTCCACCGCCGCGCGCCGGTCATAGGTCAGCTTTGCCAGTCCGAAGTCCAGGACCTTCGCCTGTCCCCGCGTCGTGAGAAAGATGTTGGCGGGCTTCAAGTCTCGATGCACAATGCCTTTGCTATGAGCCACGTCGAGAGCATCGGTAATCTGAATGCCGATGTCGATGATCTTGTCCACCGGCAGCGGGTGACCGTTGATCCGCTCGTTCAGACTCTGGCCTTCCAGCAACTCCATGGCAATGAAGTGCTGCCCATCGCATTCCTCGATGGCATAGATAGTGCAGATGTTGGGATGGTTCAAGGCCGAGGCGGCACGGGCCTCCTGCTGGAAACGCTGCAGTGCGTTCCTGTCCTGCTCGATGTCCTTGGAGAGAAACTTCAGCGCTACACGGCGGGCGAGCCGGGTGTCTTCCGCCTCGTACACCACGCCCATACCGCCGGCGCCCAACTTTCCCACGACTCGGTAATGCAGGATGCTCTTCCCGACCAGCGTATCCAAGGCTAGACTCTCCGGATAACTCGACTGTATTGCGCCGTGCGTTGGCCGTCAAGGATGGGAGGTGACGTCCCAAAATTGCATCTGTCACAAGGGTAATGTGACGGCTGTGCTTGCGCGCCGCGCCGGCCCGATTAAACTGGGACTACACGAGGGTCAACCGACCGCAAGGAGGTAGCCCGAATGGTGAAAGCTCTTCTCGAGCAAGCGCGAGAAACCTCGCGGAATCTACCCATACAAGCCAAGCGAAGCAAAGAGGGCGTGGTCGGCCCCGTGCACTAGGTTCATTGCAGCAACCCTGTCTTTGCGGGCCGAGGGCCCGCGGAATGTCGCGAGGAGTCAATATGCATCTCACCAAAGTCAAAGCCTTCCTCGACGGCCATGAAGTGAAATACGTGGTCATCTCTCACTCCAAGGCTTATACCGCCCAGGGTATTGCCGCGGTCGCGCATATCTCGGGCAAGTTTCTGGCCAAGACCGTGATCGTGAAACTCGATGGTGCCCTCGCCATGGCGGTGCTGCCAGCGTCGTATCAGGTGGACCTGACGGCCCTGAAGAAAGAGGTCGGCGTTCAGGACGCGGAACTGGCCAGCGAACGCGAGTTCAAACAGCATTTTCCCGACTGCGAGACCGGCGCCATGCCGCCGTTCGGCAACTTATACGGCATCCCGGTGTACGTCGACGAGACCCTGACGGAAGACGATGAGATCGCCTTCAATGCGGGCTCGCATCATGAGTTGATCAGGATGGCGTACACCGATTTCGATAGGTTGGTGCGGCCTGAGGTGATGAACTTTTCGTCCGCACGCACAGCTGCGCTGGTGACGGTTTAAGGCCGGCTTTGATCGCGCGGAGCGGGACAAATCCAAGCCTCGCCCGCAGGTGTTGGCGATGCTGTTCCGCTCCGCCGATCAGCTAAACCGCTCGGGCGAGTGCGCGTACAGCGGCGCTTCAGCGCCGCGTTCGCCGCGAACAAAAGAACAAGCCGCTGCGGTCATTGAAAATGACCGCAGCGGCTCCTGCTTTGTAATATATCTTTGTGCGCCAGCCTGAAGGCTGGCTTCTATCCGTTCTCGCCCAACCCTCGAACTGCGGGCTAACGCTTTACCGATTGCGGTTCCGGCGTATCGCTCTGCTGCGCCGTCAGCCTGGCGTTATTGCGCTGCGCGATGATCCGCTTGGCGTTGTCCGCCAACTGCTTGGCCTGGGGAAGCAGTTCCAACGCCTTGGCCACAGCCGGGTCGTTTTCGGCATGCGCCTTCATGCCTTCCTGCTGACCAAATTCGTTGATGAACAGCTCGGCCTTGATACTGGATTTGATCCAATCGCTGTTCTCCGCCAAGTCCGCCTCGGTGAAGGGGGTCTTCTGTTCATCCAGGAACTTGCGGAAGTTCTGCATCACCGCATCGTCAACTTCAAATTGCTTGTCGACTTTGTGGTCGATGACGTAGTGCTTGGCGAAGTTGAAAAACGTATATTTCTCCAGCAGCGCGTCCTGGAACTTGTCGGTTTTCGCCGGCGGGATCTTCACGTCGGGAGTGATGCCGCCGCCGCCGTACACGGTGCGGCCACTGTCGGTCATCTTGACTTCGTGGTTGGCGTTATTGGCGTCGTTGTCGCGATCGTTGTAGTAATAGTCGTAAAGCGAGATGCTGCTGTAATCGCGCTGGATCAGGCGGCCGCTCGGGGTGTAATACTTCGCGGTCGTCAGCGCCAGTCCGGTATTCTCCGACAGCGGATACACGGTCTGCACCAAACCCTTGCCGAATGTGGTTTCACCGGCAATCAGTCCCCGATCATGGTCTTGAATCGCGCCTGCGACGATCTCCGCCGCGGAAGCCGTTCCGCGGTTCACCAACACCACCAACGGATAATCTCTGCCTCCATTGCCGTGGCTGGCTTTGTAAACCTTCTCCGCGGAAGCGCGCCCGTGATGCGAAACAATGACCTGTCCCTTCTTCAGGAACTGGTCCGCCACGCCCACGCCTTCGCTCAGCAGTCCGCCGGGATTCTGGCGCAGGTCGAGGATGAGCCCGTGAATGTCGCCCAACTCATCCAGCGCGTCGCGCACTTCTTTTTCCGTTGTCTCCTGAAATCCCGAGACGTGGATGTAGCCGATACCCGGACGGATCACAAAATGCACGTCCACGCTGTAGCGGGGGATCTCATCGCGCACGACGGTAAAGTCAAGCGGCTTGTCCGAGCCTTCCCGCAGCATCGTAATCTTGACCGCGGTGCCCTTGGGCCCTTTCAGCAACTCGGCAACATCGCTGGTAGTCATGTTGTCGGTAGGCCGGCCATCCACCGCGATAATCACATCGCCCGGCCGGATACCGGCTTTATAGGCTGGCGCGCCGGTGAAGGGCGCGATCACGATGACTTTGTTGTTGCGGGGACCGACCTGCATACCCACACCGTAGTACTTGCCGCGCTGCTCCTCGCGCAAAGCCGCATAGGCTTTGGGATCGAAAAAGTTGGAGTGCGGATCCAGCACCCGCAACATGCCGGGAATCGCCCCGTTGTAGATCGCCTTATCGGGGCTGACCGGTTCGGCATAGTTTTGCTGCACGACTTCATAAACCTGGGTAAAGCTGCGCAGGCTGTCGCGGATGTCGCCGTCGCCGGAAGGAGCGGTCGAGGTGAGGCGCTGGCCAAAAACCACGCCCACACAACCGCAAACCAGAATGATGCTGAGGATGAGAACAGCGGAGCGACGCGAACTACTTGCCATGTTTGTTCCTTCGGCTGGCCGGGGATGGACCTTCAAGGTATGCGCACCGGAGCAAGACTTTCAGGCAGTATATCATGCACTTAAGCTAGCCAAGTCCTGCCAGATCAGCCGCTATTTTGGATGCTGGTTCCCTAAGAAGGGTGCCAAATCTGTTTGCTCCCCACCTCCGTAACAGACGGTATAGCAGGGAGATGGTGAGCAGGCTGGAACCCGGCACTTGCATTTAGCAGCCAGCATTTGGCAGTTAGCACTTGGCTGGAGCGTTTGGGGCGCGGCAATGACCTCTCGATGTCGGTGAGGTCGAACTGCATTCAAGCACCTACCCGAAGAGGCTTCGCAGTGGCTAAGTGCCAAGTGCTAAATGCCAAATGCTACTGTGGTGAAAAACTAGCCCCGCATTTATGATGATGCCATGAATCTTGGCATGCCAGAGATGATCTTCATTTTTCTGCTGGCACTGGTGGTGGTCGGCCCCAAGCGCTTGCCCGGGTTGGCGCGCCAGTTGGGAAAATGGGCTGCCGAGTTCAAACGCGCCAGCAACGAGTTCAAGAACCAACTTGAAACCGAAATGATGAACATTGAGCTGGATGAGCGCGCCAGGAAACAAACCGAGCCGGCGAAGGTATTACCGCCGGAGAAGTCGTGGGAGCCGGTCATCCTGCCTCCGGTTGGGGTTGTTAGCCGCAGCAGCCCCGATGCGACCTCTGAACCCGAAGCTGACCCCGCATCCCCGGAACTCCCGGCTGCGGAATCGATGAACCAGCCTCCCACTGCTGTCAGGTCCACCCCCGATGCCTAGCCCCGTCGTGGAAACAGCGCAGAAGCGCGCTTCTGAGGAAATGACCGGCATGAGCTTCCTCGAGCACCTGGAGGAGCTGCGCCGCCGCATCATCTACAGTTTTCTTTATGTGGTGGCGGGCTTCTGCGTCTGCTGGTGGTTCCACGAGCGGATTTTCGCCTTCATGCAAAAGCCCATCGTGACCGCCTTGGCCAATCACAAGATGGACACGCAGCTGGTTTACCTGAATCCCACCGATCCCTTCAACATGTACTTGAAGATCTCATTTCTGGTGGGGATCTTTGTGGCCTCGCCCTTCGTGCTTTACCAGGTGTGGGCGTTCATCGCGCCGGGGCTTTACCGCAACGAACGCCGTTACGTGTTGCCCTTCATGTTCAGCACGGTGGGACTGTTTCTGGCGGGCGGCTTCTTTGGCTACAAGATGGTCTATCCGGCGGCCCTGGATTTCCTGATTGGCTGGAGCGCCCAGTTCAAGCCGATGATCACTGTCGGCGAATACACTGACCTGTTCCTGACCATCATTGCCGGACTCGGTCTGGTGTTTGAGATGCCGATCCTGGTGTTCTTTCTCGCGCTGATGGGCATCCTGACGGCGGGCTGGATGTGGCGCAACTTCCGCTATTCCATCCTGGTGATCTTCATCATCGCCGCCATCATCACGCCGACCACCGACATCATGAACATGTGCATCTTCGCCGCGCCCATGATCGTGCTCTACCTGTTCAGCATTGCCATTGCCTGGTTCGTCCACCCGAAGCAGCGCAAGAAGAGAGCGGCGAAATCAGCAATTAGCAATTAGCAATTAGCACTTGGCACTTAGTTCCTAATTGTCATCCCGACCGAGGTCGCCGCGGCGACCGAGTGGAGAAACCTGCTGTTCCTTCATCGGGCAGAAACGTGGACCAGCCGGCGTGCCGGTTTTCACACCTCGTCCGACAGGTCTTCCCCACTGCGGTGCTCACGAATGCGCGTCTTGCAGCACCAAATGCTAGTTGCTAATTGCTAGTTGCTTCTTCTTCAGTCCAGATCGAAGTCACGAATGGGCTTGCCGGTATCGGGCGCTTCCTTGGCACGCTTGAGCGCTTCCTGAAACTTCTTCTCCAGCAGGTCGCCCTGGTGCTTCTGCGCTTCCACAGACTGGCGAAAGATGGACTCCTTGCGGGTGTCCTGATCTTTCATGGCGCGGGCCGCCGACTCCAGGTCCTCGAAGGTTTTGGGAACAGCCTTGGGCGTGTGCGCAATCACGGCTTTGGTGTCGCTATCGATCTTTAGCAACGCACCGCAACAGGGGCATGGAACTTCGAATTGGAGCGACGACTTGGCCATGCACGAATAGTACCGCAGGCGCTGAAAACAAACCACAAGCGCGCGGGAGACGGCATTCCCGCAAAGTATCGAAATCTAGTCGCCGGGAATTTACCTCAAAGATGTGACCGATGGCGTCGCTGGGAATCTAATGGTTTCATAGGCAGTTTCCCGGCGGCGAGGGCGGCCGTTCATGGCCTCGTCGTTTCTGGGAGTTTATCGATAGAAAGGAACTTATCATGGCACATGCAGTTGACGTTCTCACTTCTGAGAGGCCGGTACAGCGCCAGGGACGCACAAGAACGACCGGCTACGCAGCCCATTCCTCGACTTCACCTCTTCAGCCATTTTCCTTCGAGCGCCGTGAACCCGGGCCGCAAGACATACAGATCGACATCCTCTACTGCGGGGTTTGCCATTCCGACTTGCACACCGTGCGCAACGAATGGACCAACACCACGTACCCGGTCGTGCCCGGCCACGAAATTATCGGTCGGGTGATCAAGACCGGCGCCCAGGTACGCAAATTCAAGGAAGGCGACCTCGCCGCGGTCGGTTGCATGGTTGACTCCGACCGCGTCTGCCCAAGCTGCCAGACGGGACTGGAGCAGTACTGTGAGTCCGGGCCGACCTTCACCTATAACAGCGAAGACAAGCATCTCGGCGGCATGACTTACGGCGGCTACTCGAAAACCATTGTGGTGGACGAAGCATTTGTGCTGCGCCCTCCCGCGAACCTGGACCCGGCGGGAACGGCACCGCTGCTTTGCGCCGGCATTACCACCTACTCGCCCCTACGGCACTGGGATGTCCGCAAAGGCCAGAAGGTCGGCGTCGTTGGATTGGGAGGCCTGGGCCACATGGGAGTGAAGCTGGCCAGCGCCTTGGGCGCGCACGTCGCGCTGTTCACCACCTCCGCTCACAAAACAGCGGACGGCAAGCGTCTGGGCGCGCATGAAGTGGTAGTGTCCAAAGATCCGGCGCAGATGGAGAAGCACGTCAACAGTTTCGACTTTATCCTCGACACGGTTTCAGCCGAGCACGACATCAACGCCTATCTCAACCTGCTGAAGCGCGATGGGACCCTGGTGCTGGTGGGAGTGCCGGAAAAGCCGCTCGCGCTGTCCGCATTCAGTATTATTCCTGCGCGCCGTCAGCTTTCCGGCTCGATGATCGGCGGTATTGCGGAGACGCAGGAGATGCTGGACTTTTGCGGCCAGCACAGTATTACGTCCGACATCGAGATCATCCCGATTCAGAAAATCAACGAGGCCTACGAACGCATGTTGCGCAGCGATGTGAAGTACCGCTTCGTGATTGATATGGCGTCGCTGAAGTGAGCGGATTCCCACCCTCTCGCCAAGAGCGGGCGAGAAGGGTGGGGCACGCTGTTTCCTTTTCCTTCGCGGTCGGCACGAGTGGAGCGAAGTTTTAGTCCAGAATCGACAAAGTACACCCCTTCTGATATCCACAGCAGCGATGAGTCTCTCAAGCATCTAGAATTGCCCCATCAGTAAAACGAAGGCGAGACGGCACCCGGGCCGGCGCGTAGAGTATTGTGCGGATGTGACTATGCGAGACTTTAAAGTGTTTTGTCGCTCTCTATGTCTCGAATGGGTCCCTATTCTGACGGGGAGCGTCATAGCCGCGCTAATTTTGGTTTATTCACTTTTCCATCCAATCGCGCGAACGGGGGCAATTCTTGTGCTCGTTTGCACCTTCTGCTTGGCATCGTTCCGCGCGTGGAGAATTCAATTCCGACGTCGCGAGTCGTTAGAAGATTTGCTGGTACCGGAGTATGTGACACGTATTCACGACGAAAGGAGGAGACTCTCGGCCGGCGCCCTGAGCTGGGCGTCAGATCAGCAGGAGGAAGACCATTATGTGAAGGCCATCAATGGTGACCCGAGGGTGGCCCATCGTGCCTTCCGGGAGTGGAAATCGCGGCAAAAGACGCAACCCGCTCCTGCTATCGCGATTGCGGAAAGCGAATGGATCGAAAAACCGCGGAGATCGCGGTTCTGGTAGTAGTTTTTGTCCACCTCGCCTAACCGCCAACCCCAAGTAGAGGATTACGTTGGTCACGCACAAGATGCCAAAAAGCGTCGATTATCTTGTCTTCACAGCTCCGTGCAAATATCCACTGTCGAGGTGAACGAATGCAACAGATATTTTTCAGCGAATCTGGACAATTCCCACCTACGAACAGGATAAATAGCAGACCCCGCGCATTGAAGGAATACGATCGGTAACCGCTTTTTTTGTCGAGCGTCGGCGAGAAGAAACTTCCTCGGGACAGGGCATCGGTACAAACAACGGTGAGCAAAGCGATGTTCTCAGACACCTCGGCTTCACCAAGCAGATAGCGCCGCAGCTCTTCGTTGTAGCGTTTGCCAAGGTCAATCGTTGTCAACGTACCATCCCGATTCCGCCATACGTGGATTGAAGCGCGCCAAAAGACGCTCAGTGCAAAATAGGCGAGTTTGCTCCGATCCAGATTCGGAAGAGCCTGGAGAGTGTACCCTCTGAAATCCCCGCTCTCGACGGCGTTGGCGCCCTGCAGCATCTCCAAGAGGGGAAACCGCTGCTGCCCTGCGACCATTCTCATGACGTAATTCTCACCATTTCGGCTGAACAATTGCTCACAATCGCGGCACAAGAGATGGGCACGAAGTTGATCCGACGTGTAAACCGTCGTCCTCTTGCTCACTAGCACAGGGTTTGGATTCGCTGCTCCGGGCGTAAGCGTTCTACGGTACATCGCGGCAGGCATGAGGTGGCTGTACTGAAGCTGTCTCTCCTGCAGACAAAGTCCGCAGATCCCCACCGGCATGTCGCCCTACCGCAGCGCTTCCATGCACTCGTCCAGCACCGCACGCGAGGGGCGGGTGACGCTCTCGGGCAACGTCGCCAGCGGCTGGTCGGTCATGTTGATCATGTCGATGAAGTTGGGCGCGGTGGTGTTCAGGTAGAGCACGCCGGTGAGCACTTCCTCGGCATCGTGGGCCTGCATGACGCGCTTCACGGCTTCGGTTTTGTTGGTGGGATCGTAGTCCTCCTCCAGCTTGCGCAGCCGCAGCGAGGAGCCATCGTGCATGGTGACGTTGAGGCAGGTGCCCGGATCGTAATCCACATCAATTTCGTTGAAGTGCGGGACAAAGTTCAAATCGTGCAATGGCTCTTCGTGGTCCTTGACGAACTTGTAGGACTTGGTCGAGCCTTCGTGATCGTTGAAGGTGGTGCAAGGCGAGATCACATCGAGCATCACCGTGCCGCGATGCGCGAGCGCAGCTTTCAGCATGGTGTGCAACTGGCGCTTGTCGCCCGAGAAGGAGCGGCCCACGAAGGTCGCGCCCAGCATGATCGCCAGAGCGCAGGTATCGATGGGCGGCAGATCGTTGATGACGCCGGTCTTCAGCTTGGAGCCCAGATCGGCGGTCGCCGAGAATTGTCCTTTGGTCAGCCCATAGACGCCATTGTCTTCGATGATGTAGATCATCGGCAGATTGCGGCGCATCAGGTGCATGAACTGGCCGATGCCGATGGATGCGGTATCACCATCACCACTGACGCCCAGCGCGACGATCTTGGCATTGGCCAGCACCGCGCCCGTCGTCACCGACGGCATGCGGCCATGCACCGAGTTGAAGCTGTGCGAGCGGCCCATGAAGTACGCCGGGCTCTTCGACGAGCAGCCAATGCCCGACATCTTGACCACACGTTCTGGCGCGATGCCCATCTCGTAGAAGGCGTCGATGATGCGTTCGGAGATGGCATTGTGGCCGCATCCGGCGCACAGCGTGGTCTTGCCGCCGCGATAGTCGAGCACCGTAAGTCCGATGCGGTTCGTCTTGGGCTGGGGAGCGGCTGTAGTCGCCATTTACTTGCCCTCCTGGACAATGATGTCGTCGGTGATGGAACGCGCGTCAATCGGCAATCCGTTGTAATGGCGGACACTGCGCAGCTTGCCGATCTCTTCGATCGCGATGTCGAGCTTCAACAACTGCAGCATCTGGGCGTCACGGTTCTGGTCGATCATGTAAATTCGCTTGTGCGCAGCCACAAAGTCGTGCGTCTCGCTGGTGAACGGATAGGCGCGCAAGCGCAGATAATCGGCCTTCACGCCGTATTCGCTTTGCAACTGATCGAGGGTCTCGACCACAGCGTGATGCGAGGTGCCATACGCAATGATCCCCACTTCGTTGTCGTCGTTGCGCACCATCTCCGGCTTGGGAACCAGCGTGCGTGCGGTCTCGAACTTGTGCGCCAGGCGGTCCATGTTGTTGGCGTAGTCGTCGGGCCGCTCGCTGTAGCCCGAGGTCTCGTTGTGTCCGCTGCCGCGCGCGAACCACGCCGCCTGCGGATGATCGGTGCCCGGCAGAGTGCGGTAGCCAATGCCGTCGCCGTCCACGTCCTTGTAGCGCGCGAAACCGCCCGCCCGCTGCAGCTCTTCCGCGGTCAGCACCTTGCCGCGGTTCTGCGGCTTGTCGGGATACTGAAACGGCTCCGACATCCAATTGTTCATCCCGAGATCGAGGTCGGACATGACGAACACCGGCGTTTGCAACTGCTCGGTGAGGTCGAACGCGTCGCTCGCCATGGTGAAGCACTCAGCCACGCTGCACGGCAACAACATGGGATGACGGGTGTCGCCGTGCGAGAGCTTGGCCACAAACTCGATGTCGCCCTGCGCGGTGCGCGTCGGCAGGCCGGTGGACGGACCGACGCGCTGGATGTCCCAGATCACGCCGGGAATCTCGACGTAGTAGCCCAAGCCGGCGAACTCCGCCATCAGCGAAATTCCCGGTCCGGCGGTGGCCGTCATGGAGCGGGCCCCGGCCCATCCAGCTCCCAGAACCATGCCGATGGCGGCAAGTTCGTCCTCTGCCTGGACGATGGCAAACGTGGCTTTTCCATCGTCCCCTACTCGGTATTCCTTCATGTAATCAATGAGGGTTTCCACGAGCGACGAGGAAGGTGTGATCGGATACCACGTGACCACGGTCACGCCGGCGAACATGCAGCCCAGCGCCGCAGCGGCGTTGCCGTCAATGATGATCATGCCCGCGGTTTTGTCCATGCGCTCGACCGTGAACGGATCGGCCTTGGTAAGCGAGGACGCGGCGTAATCGTAACCGGCTTTGGCGGCGTTCCAGTTGAGGTCGGCGGCTTTGACCTTTTTCGCAAACTGCTTGCGCAGCGCTTTTTCCACTTCGGCCATGTCGAGTTTGAGCAACTGCGCCATCACCCCGACGTAAATCATGTTCTTGACCAGCTTGCGCAGCTTCGATTCGGAGCAGACCGCGGCGCAAATCTTGTCGTAGGGCACAGCGTAGAACGTCACATCCGAGCGCAGCTCGTTCAGCTTCAGCGGCTCGTCGTAAAGCACCGCGGCACCCGATGCCAGCGACATGGTGTCTTCGCGCGCGGTCTCCGGATTCATCGCCACCAGGAAATCGATTTCCTTCTTGCGCGCGATGTAGCCCTTCTTGCTGGCGCGAATGGTGTACCACGTGGGCAGCCCGGCAATGTTCGAGGGGAACATGTTCTTGCCGGAGACGGGAACGCCCATCTGAAAAATGGTGCGCAGCAGAATGGTGTTGGCGCTCTGCGATCCCGAGCCGTTTACGGTTGCAACCTGGATGCTGAAGTCGTTGACGACAGGTTCACGCACGGCGCCAGGCTCAGCGCCGTGCACTGCGAATTCAGTTGTGGCCATCAATACCCCTTACTACAGAAGGATGTTGCAGTGGGCAAACATTTCATTATAAGGCAGCGCGCAAGCGGCGGGAAATGGGACCCTGTTGTGATTCTCGCAGGTATAGGGGTCCTTCGCTCGCGACGCTCACTCACGATGACAGACAGATGCCACACTCGCGCGTGCGCAACCTTGCTACGTCTGTGCATCTTCCACCTTGAAGAACTGCGCCATGTTGCGGAACTTTTTATAGCGCGCGTCCAGCAGGGCGGGGATTGTCATTTTCTCCAGCTCCGACAAATTCTTTTCGAGGGCATCCGCCAGAAGTTTGGCCGCGGCATCGTAGTCGTGATGCGCGCCGCCGGCAGGCTCAGGAATGACCTCATCGCAGAAACCCATCTCGAGGTTGTCCTTGGCGGTAATGCGCAGGGCCTGAGCAGCGATGTCCTTCTTGTTGGAGTCGCGCCACATGATGGAGGCGCAGCCCTCGGGCGAAATGACGGAGTAGATGCTGTTTTCCAGCATCAACACGCGATCGGCTACCGCAATGGCCAGCGCGCCGCCGCTACCACCTTCGCCGGTTATGGCGGCGATGAATGGAACTTTGAGCCGCGCCATCTCGCGCAAATTGTGGGCGATGGCTTCCGCCTGGCCGCGTTCTTCGGCGCCAAGTCCCGGATACGCGCCCACGATGTCGATAAGAGCGATGACCGGATGTTGCCACTTTTCGGCGAACCGCATCGCGCGCAAGGCCTTGCGATAGCCCTCGGGATTGGGCTGGCCAAAATTGCGATAGATCCGCTGCTTGGTATCGCGGCCCTTTTGCGTACCCAGCACCAGCACCTGCCGCCCGTGAAACTTCGCCATGCCGCAAACCATGGCGGTATCGTCGCCAAAACCGCGGTCGCCATGAATCTCGCTGAAATCGGAAAAGATGCGCTCAATGTAGTCCAGAGGATACGGACGCATGGGGTGGCGCGCCAACTCGGTGCGCTCCCAAGGCGTAAGCTGACCCGCCATCTGGCGCCGCAGGGCGTCCACTCTGGTGTGCAATTCGTGCAACTGGCGGCGGGCTTCCTGGTTGTCGCCGGCAGCGCTCTCCAATTGCTCGATCTGTTTCTCGATGCGTTCCAGTTCGTCTTGCGCTTTTGAAGCAGCTTCCATATCAATGTTTTTTCGTGTCTGCGACGCGCGATAAATGGTCTCCACCGCGGAGATCCAGTAATCGAGGGCCGGCAGAATTCCCGAGTGGAGAAGCGAAAGGTCCTGTTCCCGGGTTTCAGCAATAGAAGGTTGCGTTGGATCCAACGTCATCGTACTCAGTCAACAACCCGAACGCTGCCGCGGCCGCATAGCTGTTCCACGCGGTGGATGAAGCTTCGGTCTGGCAAGACATTATAGCCTTCCGCCTCCATCACCACGGTAAAGTCGCCTTTGCGTTCCAGATCGAACAACACTCGCGCCGCGCCGCGGCGCTCCAGGCAAAGCGTGTGCAATTGGTCGATCACGGTTGGCGAGACGTCTTCGACAGGTATCTTGATGCGCAAATGTTGCGGCAACTTGGGCTGCGCCTGCTCCAACGGAGTAATGTCGCCAATCATGAGTTTGGAGTTGCTTCCCTCTTCGACCCGCACTCCGCCCTTGGCCAGCACCGGAACCGTGAGCTTCAGCTTGTCCGCAAGCCGCTTGTAGGCATCTGCGAAACAAAGAATGTCCACCGACCCGTTCATGTCTTCGAGCTGTCCTTGCGCGTACAGATCGCCCTTCTTCGACTTGGCCACGCGAATGTTCTTGAGGATGCCTCCGATCGACACCTCATCCCTACCCGTGGAGGATTTCAATTCGGCAACCTCGGTGGTGGACAGAGCGTTAAAGTCGAGCAGCTTTTCACGGTACTTCTCCAGCGGATGACCGGTAATGAAGAAGCCGAGGATTTCTTTTTCATGGCCCAGCCGCTGGTGCTCATCCCAGTCTGGAATGTTGGGCAACGGCTTCTCGGCCTGCGGTACATCGTCCTGCTGGAAGACGCCGAATAAGCCGTGCTGGCCAAGGGCGGCATCCTTTTGTGCCTTCTGAGCGTGCTCCATCGCATTGTCGATGACGGCCATCAGCTGCGCGCGACGTCCGAGCCGATCCATCGCCCCGCTCTTGATCAGCGACTCCATCACCCGCTTGTTAAGCAAGTGCAGATCGATCTTTTCGCAGAACTGAAAAATCGATTTAAACTCGCCCGCCTCTTTGCGGGCCGCGACAATGGACTCAATGGCGTTGTGGCCGACATTCTTGACCGCTGCCAGCCCGAAGCGAATGGCCTCGCCATGCGGCGTGAAATAGGCGTCGCTGACGTTGACGTCGGGCGGCTCGACCGCGATTCCCATTTCGCGGCATTCGTTAATGTACTTCACCACGTCGTCGGTGCTGCCAGAGACGGAAGTCAGCAGCGCCGCCATGAACTCGACCGGATAGTGCGTCTTGAGGAATGCGGTCTGGTAGGCAAGCAACGCGTAGGCAGCCGAATGCGATTTGTTGAAACCGTAACCGGCGAACTGCTCCATCAAGTCGAAAAGTTTTTCGATCTTCTTCGGCGGGAAGCCGCGCTCGGTAGCTCCCCGGACAAACCGCTCGCGCTGTTTGGCCATCGCCTCGGGATCTTTCTTGCCCATCGCGCGACGCAGCAGGTCGGCCTCACCCAGCGAATAGCCGGCCAGGCGATTAGCGATCTGCATCACCTGCTCCTGATAGACGATGACGCCGAAGGTCTCTTTCAAGAGCGGTTCCAGCTCCGGCAAGTCGTATTCGACTTTCTTGCGTCCCCATTTGCGCTCGACGAAGTCTTCAATCATGCCACCCTGGATCGGCCCGGGACGGTATAGCGAGTTCAACGCGGTCAGATCTTCGACGCAGGTTGGTTTGTAGCGGCGCAGCACGTCGCGCATGCCGTGCGATTCAAACTGGAATACGCCCGACGTCAATCCCGTGTGGAAGACCCGCTCGTAAGTCTGCTTGTCGTCTAATGCGAGCTTCTGTAGATCGAGCCGCTCGCCCCGCGTCTGTTCAATGAGTCGCAGCGCGTCGTCAATGATGGTGAGCGTGGTGAGCCCGAGAAAGTCCATCTTCAGCAGACCCAGCTTTTCGACTGCCTTCATGTCATAAGCGGTGACAATTTCGTCGTTCTTGGTGCGATGCAGCGGAACCAGGTCGGTCAGCGGCTGCGGCGAGATCACCACTCCGGCGGCGTGCACGCCTGCGTTGCGCACCAGGCCCTCAAGACGCTTGGCCGTGTCAATCAGTTCCTTGGTTTGCGGTTCGTTCTGGTAGGCGGCGGCCAGCGATGGCGAGTCTTTCAACGCCTGGTCGATGGTGATGTTCAGCGTAGTGGGAATCATCTTCCCAATGCGATCCACCTCGGCGTAGGGAATGTCCATGGCGCGGCCGGAATCTTTGATCGCCGCCTTGGCCGCCATGGTCCCGAAGGTGATGATCTGCGCCACCTGATCGCGTCCGTACTTCTGGGTGACGTAGTCGATGACCTCGGAGCGGCGGTTCATGCAGAAGTCAATGTCAATGTCGGGCAGGCTGATGCGTTCGGGATTGAGGAAGCGCTCGAACAGCAGCTCGTTCTGCAGTGGATCAATGTCGGTGATGCCGAGAGCGTAGGCCACGCACGATCCTGCGGCCGACCCGCGGCCCGGCCCGACCGGAATGTTGCGCTCTTTGGCGTAGCGGATGAAATCCCACACGATGAGAAAGTAGCCGGCGAACTGCATTTGCCGGATGATGCTGATCTCGCGTGACAAGCGCTGCTCGTAGTCTTCCAGAGAATGCTTCAGGTGGCCCATGGCCTGGAGTTCGCGCAGAATATTCAGCCGGTTGGCAAAACCCTGGCGTGTGATGTGCTCGAAGTAATCGGGAAGCGAGTAGCCCGCCGGTACCTCGAACTTGGGAAACGGATCGTGAACTTTCTCCAGCCGGACGTTGCACCGTTCGGCGATCTCCAATGTCCGCGCCAGCACGTGCTCATATCCCGAGAAGACCTTTTCCATCTCGACAGCGCTCTTCACGTAAAACTGGTTGCCACTGAACTTCAGGCGGTTGGTGTCGTTGATGGTTTTGCCCATCTGGATGCAAAGCATCACGTCCTGTGCGTGGGAATCGTCCTCGCAGAGATAGTGGCTGTCGTTGGTCGCCACCAGCGGGATGTCGAGTTCCTTCTCCAGCTTCAGCAGGTTGGACTGGATGCGCGCTTCATCCGGCAGTCCCTGGTCCTGGATTTCGAGATAGAAATTTCCTTTGCCGAAAATGTCGCGGAATGTCACCGCGGCTTGGCGGGCTGCGTCGTACTTCCCTTCCATGAGGCTCTCGGCGACTTCACCCTTGAGACATGCGGACAAACCGATGAGCCCTCGGGAGTGCTCGGCCAGGAATTTCTTGCTTATGCGGGGCTTGTAGTAAAAGCCGTGCAGCGACGCCTCGGAGACAATCTTGACCAAGTTACGATAGCCTTCATCATTCTCAGCCAGCACGACCAGGTGGTTATAGCTGTCTCCCTCCGGCGAGGCGCGGTGGTCTTCCTTCTTGCAGATGTAAAGCTCGCAGCCCAGGATCGGCTTCACGCCTGCTTCCTTGGCGGCATTCACGAATGCCACGGCGCCGAAGATGTTGCCGTGGTCGGTCATGGCCACGGCGGGCATGTCGAGTTCTTTGACGCGCTTGACCAGGCGCTCGATGTTACAAGCGCCGTCCAGCATCGAGTAATCGGTGTGGAGATGGAGATGTACGAATTGCGATTGGGACATTCGGAGCCTGGACCCTTCGTCGCCTGCACTTCTATTTTATGCGCCGCAGGTACTGCCTGTATGCACGGCAGGCTGTGGAAAACCGGGCACGAACGCAATACGTCGCCGCGTTAGGGGTAATCGCCGGCACAGTCTCGGGAAAGGTCCGTTACGCCGCATTCCGGCACTATGGCATGCTGTCAGGAGGTGTACTTCCGTCCGCGGTTCCGGGATAAATCAAGCGTCCCCCTGTAATGGGCTGTCCGGGAGGAGTTTGCCGGGGGATCTGTGGTTCGACTCGTTTTCCGGACCTCCGGTAAGCGAAGATGACCGCCAGCAGCGGAGCAGCCAGCAGCAATCCCCAAAAACCAAATATCAAGCTGAGCAAAATCGGAACCATCAGCGACGCCCAGATCGGCACGCGGGCCGTCCGGCGCATGATCACTGGCTGCAAGACCAATCCGTCAATCACAATGATGATCCCGTAGAGAATGAGGACATACAGAAACTGCGTGAAGCCGCCGACGAACAATGCAACCAGTGCCGGTCCCATGAATGCCATCACCGGCCCGAAGTGCGGAACGAACTGCAGGCCCGCGGCGAGGATCGCCCAGAACGGCGCCCACGGCACATGCAGGTAATCGAGTCCAAACCACCACAGCGCGCCCACCGCCAGCGAGTCATAGCATTGCGCCGCGAACCAGCGGCGCAGCGCCCCTCCGGTGATGTCGATGTGCCGGGAAAATTGCATGATGGGTTGGATGCTCGGCCAACCGGGACGGTCTCGCACCCATGCTACACTCAAATTTATCCTTCCTCGGAGTGTTTGCCGCAATGAAATTCGGCGTAATCATCTTCCCCGGTTCCAATTGCGACCACGATGCCTATTGGGCCATTTCGGAAGTGGCCAGGCAGCCCGTGACCTTCCTCTGGCACGACTCGGCCGACCTGCAAGGTTGCGACGCCATCATCGTACCCGGTGGCTTCGCTTATGGGGACTACCTCCGGACCGGCGCCATCGCTAAGTTTTCCCCCGTCATGGAATCGGTGCGCAAATTCGCCGCCGATGGCGGGCTGGTGCTGGGCATCTGCAACGGATTTCAGATTTTGTGTGAAGCCGGATTATTGCCCGGAGCGCTGCTGCGCAATGCTGGACTGAAGTACGTCTGCAAGCCGGTACACATTCGTGTGGAGAGCACCAACACACCCTACACGCAGCAGCTGATCAAGGGCGAAGTGCTGGAGATTCCCATCGGCCACATGGAAGGCAACTACTTCTGCGATGGGCCTACCCTGGCGGAATTGAAAGACCAGGACCGCATCATCTTTCGCTACACGACTCCCAGCGGCGAAGTTACTGTCGAAGCCAATCCAAATGGATCGCTGGAGAACATCGCTGGAATCTGCAATGAGGGACGCACTGTGCTGGGCATGATGCCCCATCCGGAGCGCGCCAGCGAACTGGAGCTCGGCATGACCGACGGGGTGAAAATCTTGCACTCGCTGGTCTCGGCGATGGCGGAAAGATAGCAAGCAGCATTTAGCACTTAGCACTTAGTTTTGGTGCCCAGCCTGAGAATGGCAGCAAGAGGCAAGGACTTGTCCTTGGTTCAGAATTATTCAAATTCAATTGCTAAGTGCTAATTGCTAACTGCTGCTTCCCCGGAACGCCTCCTTGTTCACCACATACGGCATCTTGGTCACATCGCCGCCGTAGTTTTGCTCTAACACGTCAATCAGGGCCTGCACACAACGTCCGGCCATGCCGCGCTGGGGATCGAGAGAGAGTCTCACCGGCTGAAGCCGGTTCGGGATGACAAAAATATCGAGAGTTAACGGCGCACCTAAAGGTGCGATCCTTCAAAACCAACGGGAATCCCTGCGGCTAAAGGTTCTTCTTGGTCCACTGATCGATGCGATCCAGCGCCTGCTGAAGATGCTCGATGGAATTGGCAATGCTGAATCGCATAAAACCCTCACCAAAGGCGCCGAATGCGGTTCCCGACAACCCCGCGACTCCCACGTCGTCGAGCAGCGCGTCCGCCAGTTTCTTTGACGGCCATCCTGTCTGCTTGACACTTGGGAAGGTGTAAAACGCGCCCTTGGGCAACCGGCAAGAGAATCCCTTGATCTGGTTGAGGCCGCTTACGAACACATCCCGGCGGCGCTGAAACTCCTGACGCATCTTCTCCGGCTCGCTCTGGTCGCCGCGCACCGCCTCGATACCCGCGATCTGGGTAAAGGTCGCCGTGCAAGAGTTGGAATTGGTCATCAGGCGCGCGAACTGCACCGCAAGGTCAGGCCGCATGACACCATAACCCAGACGCCAGCCCGTCATGGAGTAGGTCTTCGAGAAGCCACTCAGAATGATGGTGCGGTCCTTGAAGCCATCCACCGAGGCGATGCTATAGGGCTCGCCTTCGAAGAGCAGGCGGCTGTAGATTTCGTCGCTCAGGACCATGATGTCGCGGTCGCCGATAAGGGCGGCAATGTCTTCCACATCGCTTTTGGTGATGATGCCGCCGGTGGGATTCTGCGGCGAGTTCAGGATGATGAGCCTGGTGCGATCGCTGATGAGACTGGCCAGCTCGTTGACGTCGAGGCGGAAATCGCGCTCCTCGCGCAGCGGAATGGGGACCGCTTTTGCGTCCAGGAAGTTGATCATCGACTCGTAAATCGGAAAGCCGGGATTGGGATAGATGACCTCGTCGCCTTCTTCCACCAGCGCCAGCATGGTGAAAAAGATGATCGGCTTGCCACCGGGAACGACCACCACCTCATCGGGGCTGACTTTGATGCCGCGCGAACTGGAAACCTCGGCGGCGATGGCCTCGCGCAACTCCGGCAACCCGGCCGCCGGGCTGTAATGGGTAAAGCCCTTGCGCAGCGCCTCAACCCCGGCGTCGACGACGTTGGCCGGCGTGTCCATATCGGGCTCGCCAATCTCGAGGTGGATGATGTTCCTTCCTTGACGTTCCATGGCGCGGGCACGCACCAGCACTTCGAAGGCAGTTTCAGTTCCCAGCCGCGACATTCGGTTGGCTAGGCGCAGTTGTGTTTGAGTTGTAGTCATAGGCAAACCGAATAATTATACGCCGCAGTAAAAGCCGGAAGTCCCGGTCATAACCTTATCTTCACCAAGGGTAGCGGCCAGCTGACCGTAAAACGATACCTCCGCGGAGTCACGTTTCTGGGAACCAGCAGCGTGAAATCGTTTCATCCCCCATACTCGATCTCGAATTCAATCTTCGACGCCTTCTCCAGCATCGCCGACACAGAGCAATACTTTTCCTTGGACAAGCGCACCGCATCTTCCATCGCCTTGTGAGTGACATTCCCGCCCACGCGGTAAGTCAGGCGAATGCTGCTAAAGACCTTGGGGAAGGTTTCGGCACGCTCGGCCGTGGCGCGCACTTCCAGCCTGGTGAAGGGCTCGCGCTTCTTGCGGAGGATACCCACAACGTCGCTGGCCGTGCAGGCGCACAAAGCAATCAAGACCAGCTCCATCGGACTGCTCGCGGACTTCTCAGCGCCGGCATCGACCACCAGCGCATGACCGCTGCTGGCCTGGCCGACAAAGCGGTCGTGCTCGGTCCATAGCGCATAGGCTTCGATCATGGGGCCTCGCCTTCACTCCTGCTGCTTGTCTTTCGGCTTGCTCTCTCCGCTGCTGTCCGAGTGGTTCTCGTAGATGGAATACTGCCCCTGCGGCCGCTTCAGCCGGATGACCACTTCCTGCTGGGGCTGGTTAATGGTGTAGTCCTGTCCGAAGGTCTGGAAACCCGGCGCGATGACCTGCACGCGCAGCTTGCCATACGGAATCCCATCAGTCTCGGTCTTGCCCCCTGAATCCGTCTTAAGCTCAAATCCGCCTTTCGATTGCTTGCCGCCCCCTCCCACGGGATGCAGGATGACGGCGGCATTGCGCACCGGCTTGCCGTTGTCGTCCTTGAGAACAGCAAACTTAAGTGAGGACACTTGTCCTGAATCATTCTTCTTGTCACCCGCAACAAGCCAAGCCGGGACGAAAAGCATGCAAAGAATGGCCACCAGCAAACGCTGCACCTTCATGACCTCTGTATTCTAGGCAAACCATACTGCCCACCGCAACGCTATCAACAGCTAACGACCCTGCGTGTTGCGAAAGCCGGCAAACCAGATGACATGGCCGTGCGATAGAATTCCACTGCCTATGAACCGCCTGCTGCTCTATTTACATCGCAAATCGCGGGAGCAAAAGCATCGCCTGTTTCTGCGTTTGCTGCGCCCGACTCCCGAAATGCGCGTCCTGAACATCGGGGCATCTGGGACCAGCATTGGATTGCCGGAGCAGCTTGAATCCTTTTACGAACACCGCTCGCAGATCATCGGCGGCGGCATTTCCTACGCCGACGTGCGGGATTATCGGGACAGCTTCCGCGGGGTGCAGGCCGTGGTTTTCGATGGATGTGCATTGCCCTTCGCCGACAAGTCTTTCGATATTGTTTATTCCAATGCCGTCCTCGAGCACCTTCCAAACTATGAGATGGTAAGGCGTTTCGCAGCGGAAGTGCAGCGTGTGGGTAAGGGATGGTTTATCACCACACCCAACTTCTGGTACCCCTTCGATCCGCACTACCACTTGCCCTTCGTGCAGCTGCTACCAGAGACCACACAGCGCAATCTGGTGAAGCGTCTGGGCAAGACTCCCTATGAACACTTGCACCTGTTGACCGCGAAACAGTTGCGGAGGCTTTTTCCTGCTGGGAAAGTGGTGAGCAGCCGAGTCACGTTTTATCCCGAAACCCTGATCGCTTACCGCGCGCCTTCAGTTTGAGCCCGAGGGGTTCCGCTTTAACGTGGGATGTCCATCATTCTTTTGCCCGGTCGTGCTGCCATCGTCTTGGGAGCCGGCAGTGTTGCCGGAACCACTTGAGGCAGAGCGCCTATTCAGCACTGGCCGCGACGGGTCCCGCTTGCCGCCGCCGAGACGCCGGCTGTTCTCGAGCGAGGCCAGACGCTGCTTAACGTCTTCGAATTCGCTGGTGTTCACGACGTACTCATCGCGGTCGGGCAGATACTTGCGGATTTCGTCCTGAGCGACCTTGATGCGGTCCGCATTCATGGGATGAGTGGCAAAGGCCTTGGCCACGAAGCTTTGCTTCTTTTTTTCGTCGACCTTCAGCTTTTCAAAAAACTCCACAAACGCTTCCGGGTCGTAGCCCGAGGCGTAATCGTATTGCAAGCCCAACAGGTCGGCTTCCCGTTCGGCGTCGCGCGAAAACTTGAGGAAGCCGAGCGGCACCGCTAATCCTGCCACCTCGCTGATTGCGAATGCCACCGGTCCGCCAATGAAGATCAGGGGCACGGAGGCCATGTTCCAGATCTGCGCCCGAGTCATGTTCTTGGTGGCGTGCCGGGCGGCGACGTGGGCGATCTCGTGCGCCATGACTCCAGCCAACTCGGCCTCATTGTCCGCCGCCAGAATTAATCCGCTGTCCACGTAGAAAAAGCCGCCGGGAAGCGCGAAGGCGTTGACCTCGTCATTGTCGAGGACCTTGATGGTGAAAGGCACGCGCGCGTCGGAGTTACGCACCAGATTCTGACCGATGCGGTTGATGTATTCCGTGATCACAGGATCGGTGACCAGCCGGGCTTGCCGTTCGATCTCAAAAGACAACTGGTGTCCCAGCGCCACCTCGCGATCGAGGGAATAGAAGTCGAGGCCGCTTCCCACGTTGCGCTTCCCGATCTGCGACACGTCATACCTGGCGGGCAGCGCGGCACCTGCTTCGGGATTGGGGGGATCAGCCTTTGCGACAGCCGGTTTCGCAGCGAGTGAACTCTGTTTCGCCTCAGGGTCATCGCGGTCGTCCCGCCGTCCGGCGACCGCGATCTCGGCTGCCGTGGGAATCTGCGAACCCGTTGCATCCAGCTGCGCTGGAGTAGTCGTCGCGCCTTCTGAGGCGCTGGCCGGAGTAGCCTGAATTTCTGTTGCTGGCGACGTTTTGGCTGTATCCAGCGTCGGAGTCTGGGCAATGCCGAAGGTCGGCAACGCAAGAGCAGCCATCAGCAGCGCGCACACCGAGGTCAATCGGCGCACGGACACAGAAAATCGATTGGCATGGCGCACTGACACCATCACACCACTATGATTCCCGATTATGCTTCAAGGTCGGGGTTATGGGAATCGGAAAAACTAAAAAGACAACGAGTTGGCGAAGAAAAATTTAAGCCGCCGAGCAAGAAAACTTGCTGGCCTAAGATGCTTCTGGCTGTCCAAGGGATTCCCTTTATCCTGCCTAGAACGGAATTCGCCTCAGTGCCCTTCCCCATTCTCCCTGAAAGACTATTCATGAGTTGCGGTAACATGCTTATTTTGCAATTAGATAACGAGTGGCGTGCCATCCGCGATTTGTAGATATGAGTGAATCATACTCATGTCTTTCCTTGACTTCCTGGAGACGCCGGGTTAACATTAGCACTCGTTGGTACTGAGTGCTAACAAGGCTGCACGCAGCCCATGTGATGGTGCCCTACCAATGTTCCGGGTTTATCCCAAGAGTTCAAGGAAATGCTGACAGCAACCCGCCGCGGCGGGCCAGAGCCAGCCAAAGTGCAACGCAATTCAACTTGAAAAGGAGTTCGAAGAATGGCTACAAAGCTGACTCCCCTGCATGACCGCATCGTGGTTCGCCGCGTTGAAGAGGCCGAGACCACGCGTGGCGGAATCATCATTCCCGACAGCGCCAAAGACAAGCCGCAAGAGGGCGAAGTGATCGCGGTGGGCCGGGGCAAGACCAATGAAGAGGGCAAAACCTTCCCGCTGGATGTCAAGGCAGGTGATCGCATCCTGTTCGGCAAGTATGCCGGTAACGAGATCAAGTTCGACGGCGAAGAGTTCCTGATCATGAAGGAAGAAGAAGTGCTCGGCATCCTGGAAGGCGCCAGCAAGCCCAAACAAGCCGTCGCGCACAAGTAGTCCGCCGGGGCGGGCCGGTAGCCCGTTGCCAGCCAAACCTGGCAGCGATGGCTAGAGCGAGATGAACTCGCTGGGCACTGACAACCGGCAACTGACAACGACTTCAAAGAATTTGCAGTCAGTCCAGTTCCGATCCAACTGACAACTGGCTACTGACAACTTAAGGAGAAACAAATGGCAAAACAGATTGTGCATGGAGAAGATTCCCGCCAGGCGATCCTTCGCGGCGTGAATGTTCTGGCCGATGCCGTAAAAGTCACGCTGGGCCCTAAGGGCCGCAATGTCGTAATCGAGAAGAAATTTGGTTCGCCGCTCATTACCAAGGACGGCGTAACCGTAGCCAAGGAAATCGAACTGAAGGACCCGCTCGAAAACATGGGCGCGCAGATGGTGCGCGAGGTCGCCTCCAAGACCTCCGACGTTGCCGGTGACGGCACCACCACCGCGACCGTTCTGGCGCAGACCATCTTCCGCGAAGGCGTGAAGACGGTGGCTGCCGGCGCAAACCCGATGGCCCTAAAGCGCGGCATCGACAAGGCTGTCACCGCCGTGTGCGGCTCGCTGGATCACGATGGCAACCGCATCCCCGGCGCGCTCGACAAGTATTCGCAGAAGGTGTCGGGCGAGATGATCGCGCAGGTCGGCACCATCTCCGCCAACAACGACGAGACCATCGGCCGCATCATTGCCGAGGCCATGAAGAAGGTCGGCAAAGACGGCGTGATCACCGTGGAAGAAGCCAAGACGATGGAGACCCAGTTGGAAGTCGTCGAAGGCATGCAGTTCGACCGCGGCTACCTGTCTCCCTACTTCGTTACCGATCCGGAGCGCATGGAAGTTGTTCTGGAGAATGCCTACATCCTGATCCACGAAAAGAAGGTCTCCTCGATGAAAGACCTGCTCCCGTTGCTGGAGCAGATCGCCAAGGGCGGTCGTCCGCTGGTGATCATCGCCGAGGACGTGGAAGGCGAAGCGCTGGCGACCCTGGTCGTCAACAAGCTGCGCGGCACGCTGCAGGTTGCGGCCGTCAAGGCTCCGGGCTTCGGCGATCGCCGCAAGGCCATGTTGCAGGACATCGCAATCCTGACCGGCGGCAAGGCCATCACCGAAGATCTTGGCATCAAGCTGGAGAACGTGCAGATGGGCGATCTCGGCCAGGCCAAGAAGATCACCATCGACAAGGACAACACCACCATCGTCGAGGGCAAGGGTAAGCACACCGACATCGAAGGCCGCGTAAAGGAAATTCGAGGCCAGATCGACAAGACCACCAGCGACTACGACCGCGAGAAGTTGCAGGAGCGGTTGGCCAAGCTGGTGGGCGGCGTTGCGATCATCAAGGTCGGTGCTGCAACCGAAACCGAAATGAAGGAAAAGAAAGCCCGCGTGGAAGATGCCATGCACGCTACCCGCGCTGCGGTCGAGGAAGGTATTGTCCCCGGCGGCGGTGTGGCTCTGGTGCGCTGCATCCCGGCGATCGACGCGCTGAAGTTGGAAGGTGACGAGAAAATCGGTGGCAACATTGTGCGCCGCGCTCTCGAAGAGCCTCTCCGCCAGATCGTCGGCAACGCCGGCGAAGAAGGCGCCATCGTTCTGGGCCGCATCCGCGACTCGAAGGAGAACAACTTCGGCTACAACGCGCAGACCAATCAGTTCGAGGACCTGGTGAAGGCTGGCGTCCTTGACCCGACCAAGGTGGCGCGTACGGCGTTGCAGAATGCGGGCTCAATCGCGTCGCTGATGCTGACCACCGAAGCCCTGGTTGCCGAGATTCCGGAGGAGAAGAAGGAATCTCCCATGGGCGGCGGACACGGCGGCGGCATGGGCGGAATGTACTAGAAGCAGCCATTAGCAATTAGTAGTTAGCTAACGGCAAAGACAAGGCCTCGCAGTGATGCGGGCCTTTTTGTTTGGCACTGATAACTGGCCACTGGCAACTATTTGCTTGGGGCGTAGAACGGCGAAACCACGGCCTTGCAGTGATGCGGGGCCTTTTTGTTTGGCACTGATAACTGACAACTGGCTACTGCTTCACGGCTTCTTCGCTGGGGCGGGATTGGCCGTCGGCTTCAAGGCCTGTTCCACGGGAATCTCTTGGCCTTGGGCGTCGACGTAGTGAATGTCGAAAGCCTCGTCGATCACGTCAAAGACCAGGCAACTGCTGATGCAGGTGAACTGGTGTACCTCCCTTCCCGCGAGGTACAGGTAGTCGCCCGCCACCAAGGTGTTCGCGCCAGCTGACATCTCCGCCTTGGCCGAGCCGGAAACCATCATGAGATTCTCATTTGCGGTGTGCCAGTGCCAGGGCACAACGCAGCCGCTCTTGACCTTCAACAGCAGTACCGCGGCGCCCTTCATGGGATCTCCTCGTTGCGCGGAGACAGTCATGCAGGACGGCAGCACGGGCAAGGTCGTGAACTTGGTTGACGCCAAGGCGGCGTACGGCATCTGGTCAGGACTCTGCGCCACCAACGGCGTAATCAGAGCGGATGCGAGCACAACAAACAAAAGGCAACCTACCAGGCGAGCCAATTTCATAGGAACACTCCTTCTCGTTATAAGAACCGGCAAAGTCTAGCCCACCACTACGGCCGATTACAATCCAACAAAAGTGTGGAACGCTGGTCTTCTACTCTATCGGCAAAACAGGGCCGTTGCCGCTTCTGGTTGGGCAACACCTCGCGAGAACTCTTCCCGATACGAAACAAAAAAAGGAGAGCATCCGCCCTCCCCCTTTTCAGGATTTGATTTCCACGGCTGCCGAAACAGTTACCGCCGCGGTCCGCCGCGTCCGCCACCCGGTCCGCCACGACCGCCGCGTCCGCCACCCGGTCCGCCACGGCCTCCCCGGCCGCCGCCTCCACCATGATGCCCGCCGTCGTGCCTACTGCCAGCGTGTTCACGACGCTCGCCATCGCGATTGAAATTCGGCTCGGAGCTCGGCTCGTCGGCCTTTTCATGCCCGCCCTCGAAGGTCACTGCGCCTGCCCCCTCGGGTACAGGCTCGCCGCCCTCGGCCGCCATCTTGGCGCGCTGTTCTTTCAGAATGGCCTTGCGCGATAGCTTGATGCGGTTGCCTTCGACGGACAGGACCTTCACCAGGACTTGGTCGCCTTCCTTCAGTTCGTCGCGCACATCGTTGATGCGGTGCTCGGCGACTTCGCTGATGTGCAGCAGCCCATCAGTGCCCGGGATGATCTCGACAAACGCTCCGAAGTCAGCCAGACGCGTGACTTTGCCGAGATAGGTCTTGCCCACCTCAGCGGTCGCCGTGATGTCGCCAATCATCTGCAGCGCTTTGGCGGCCGCCACTTGATCGCTGGACGAAACGTTCACCTTGCCGGTGTCTTCCACGTCGATCTTCACGCCGGTCTGCTCGATGATTCCGCGAATCACCTTGCCGCCCGGCCCAATGAGGTCGCGGATCTTGTCGGTCGGAATTTGCAAGGTGTAAAAGCGCGGTGCAAATTCGCTGATCTTGGTGCGCGGCTCGGCGATCACTTCGTTCATCTTGTCGAGGATGAACAGGCGTCCGTGCCGGGCCTGCTCCAGTGCTTCACGCATGATCTGCGGCGTGATACCCATCACCTTGATGTCCATCTGCAACGCGGTGATGCCATCGCGAGTTCCGGCCACCTTGAAGTCCATGTCGCCGTAATGATCTTCGGCGCCGGCGATGTCGGTGAGGATGGCGTAATCTTTGTCTTCCTTCACCAGCCCCATAGCAACTCCAGCCACCGAGGCCTTCAGCGGAACGCCGGCATCCATCATGCTGAGCGAGGCCCCGCACACCGTGGCCATCGACGACGATCCGTTCGACTCCAGTATGTCGGAGACCACGCGCATGGCGTATGGCCAATCTTCTTGTGATGGCAGCACGCCGTATAAAGCACGCTCCGCCAAAGCGCCGTGCCCAATCTCGCGGCGGCCCGCGCCGCGCAGGAATGCGACTTCGCCGACCGAGAAGGGCGGGAAATTGTAATGCAACATGAAGCGCTTCTTGGCTTCGCCTTCGAAGGCCTCCAGGCGCTGCATGTCTTCGCCAGTGCCCAGCGTGGTCGTGACCAGCGCCTGGGTTTCGCCACGCGTGAAGATGGACGAGCCGTGAGTGCGCGGCAGCACTCCGACCTCAATCCAGATATCGCGAATCTGGTCGAACTTGCGTCCGTCGGGACGGCGCCGGTCCTTGATGACCTGCTCACGGAAAATCTGCTCGCGCAGAAGATCGAAGTATTTACTTACCTTCTTGCGGCCAGCTTCGTCGTCTTCGGGAATGGCGCTCTTGATCTCGTCTTTGAGCTGCTTGATGAGCGCGTAGCTTTCGTTCTTGGGATGCTTCTCGGTGTTGGCCGCATCCAGCAGACGGTCGCCGAGCTTGGAACGAAGCTCGCTCAGATAGGCCTCGTCCGTTACGACAGGCTCGACCTTGCGCTTCGGCTTGCCAACTTTCTGGGCCAGATCGCTGATCGCGGCGCAAATCTTCTTGATCTGCTCATGGCCGAATTCGATGGCCTCAACTACGGTTTCTTCCGAAACTTCCTTAGCGCCGGACTCGATCATGACAATGCCGTCAGCGGTGCCGACCACCATCAGATTCAGTTTGCCCGAGCGCTGCTCATCGTAGGTGGGATTGATGACGAAATTTCCGTCCACCTGACCGACTCGAATGGCGCCGATGGGCCCGTGAAATGGAATGTCAGAGACGCTGAGCGCAACTGACGCGCCATTGATGCCGGCAACATCGGGGTCGTTCTCCGTGTCCGCCGACAGCACCATGGCGATGACTTGCGTTTCGCAGCGGAATCCTTCGGGAAACAGCGGCCGGATGGGCCGGTCAATCTGGCGGCTGGTCAGAATTTCGCGCTCGCTGGGCCGCCCTTCACGCTTGATGAAGCCGCCAGGAATGCGTCCGGCAGCATAGGTGTACTCGCGGTAATCGACGGTGAGGGGGAAGAAGTCAATGCCCTCGCGGGGGTCGGGGTTGGCGCAGGCGGTGGCGAGAACAACGTTGTCGCCGATGCGCACAATGCAGGAACCGTGGGCCTGCTTGGCTAATTTTCCGGTTTCAAAGTGGATGGACTTGCCGCCGTGCAGCTCAACCGTAACTTCGTGTTTCATTTCTTAAGTTCCTTCCGTTCCGAACGCAACCGATAGGGGCCCTGTTATGCCGCCGTTATCGAATCCGAATGCACCTCGCCTCGCGCCCTCAGTATTGCGCGCGAGTGGGGAGAGTAACTACGACTTGAGATGGAGTGGAAAACTCATCCGCCAACAGAGACTGGACGGAAGCCCGGGGACGCCGAAGCGCCGTGAGGGCCCGCGCAGAACGCATGTAGCGACGCACAATACGCCAGAAACGTTGTTGTTCAGGGGCTGGCAAACCGCTGGCTTCGTTACTTTCGGATGCCGAGCTTCTGAATGACAGTCTTATACCGTTCGGTATCCGACTTTCTGAGGTAATCGAGCAGGCCACGACGCCGGCTCACCATCATGAGAAGACCGCGCCGGGAGGCATGGTCCTTCTTATGCGTCTTAAAATGCTCCGTCAATTCACCAATCCGTGTACTCAGGATCGCGATCTGCACTTCGGGCGAACCGGTGTCGGTCGCATGAGTGCGGTGTTGGTCAATCAAAGCGGCCTTTTTCTCTGGGGCTAACACTGAATCAGCTGCGCTCCTACTCTTTAATCGTATGTTGTTACGGGATCAAGGATAACATGCACCCGCCAGAACCGCAAAAGCGGGTGATCAGTTCCTCGCTGGCGGTCAAGTTGCCGGTGTTGATCCCAGAAAGAACAGTACTTTTGGGTGCCCGGAAGGATCTAAGCTAGCCTCCAGGAACTTCTATCATCTACGCGGTGTCTTTGTTGCAGAAGGTCGCGGCGATGGCTGGAAAACGATTCCCTAAGATACGTTGGACGCGAGTGGGTGGCACGTGCTTGATTTTCTTGGCATTGGTCGGCACAAACTTTGCCCAAACAGCCTCCAGCGAAATGAGCGCAGGCGTCGAAGCCTACAAATCCGGTATGTACGAACGGGCCGTCGAACACTTTCAGAAGGCGGTGTCGCTTGACCCGAAGTTCGCGGCGGCCCACATCTACCTGGCAACTGCCTTCGCTCAGATGTATATCCCCGGTGCCGAATCGGCGGATAACCTCGCCTCCGCGGAGAAATCGATGGCGGAATTCAAAAGCGCCTTAGCGAGTGATCCTTTACCCGAACAGCAGATCCAAGCTCTGCGAAATCTAGCGTCGCTGAACTTCAACATGAAACGCTTTGACGATGCTCGCGAGTATTACCGGCGGCTCGTCGAACTTAATCCTGACGATGCGGAATCCTACTATTCCCTCGCGGTAATCGATTGGATGCAGGCATACCAACCCCGCATGGACTTACGCCAGTCCATGGGCTTGAAACCCACGGATGCGATGGACTCAATCAGCGCGTGCAGTCTGCTGCGCTCGCTAAACCAGGAAAAGGTTGAGGACGGTATTCACAACCTGCATGAGGCGCTCGACATCCGTCGCGACTATGACGATGCCATGGCGTATATGAACCTGTTGTATCGAGAGAAAGCGGAGTACGAATGTGACGATCCCGCTTTGCGAGAAACCGACCTAAAACTGGCGGACGATTGGGTAGATCGCACGATGGCTACCAAGAAAGCCAAGGCGGAAAAAGTCCAGGCTCCTTACTGAGATGGCGGGCGATCAAAAGGCGTATCGCAGAGCAAGCGTCGTATTGTTGGCATGGAAATAGCGCGAGGCGGTCGGTCCCACGAACGATCCTTCACCGTACTGATAATAGTTCCAAGCGGCTTTCAACGTGACGTCCCTGTGGACAACGACATCCACTGCGGCAAGAGGTGACTGATAAACGGAGGAAAGCGGACCCAACGGCAGCAGCGTATTGAGCGAGGTCGTGTTGCCCTGATTGTCGACGATGTTGTATCCCAGGCGCATGGTGACGCGCTCGATGGGAGTGAGCGTCAAGGCGAAGTAACCGAACTGCGTATGAGTGTTATAGAAGCCATACGTCTGCAGCAAGGTCGGATCTTCGGCACAGGTGGTGGTGTCGGGCGGGGTCACCGTTCCCGCAAAGCAGAGGAACATGTTCTGCTGAATGGCATCGAAGTTGTATGCCATGTCCAGTCCCCAGTATTTGTTGGGATTGATCATGGCGTTGAGCACCGTCGAGTAGTTGTGCTGGTTGTACTGGATGTCGCTGGTGTTGTTCTTGTCCTGTTGGAAATTAAGATTGGCGCCCACCGTCATCCAAGGGCGGGGCGAATACGACACGTTTCCGGAAATGTTGAAGGATCTCAGAGGATCGATGCGATAGATCCAGTTGTCGGCCCCGCCATATTTCGCATTGACGTTGGCATGCAGGGTACTTCCCTTCCGGAACCAAGCCCCGACCACGCCGGAGTAATTATTGATCTCGGTGGTCGGATTACCAAACGGAGCGAGGACTCCGCTGAACGTACAACTGCCATCCGGGTTCAACGGTAAGCCGACACAATTGCCGCGATTGGGCAGATTGGGGTAGTAAATGTCGCCCAAGGCGGCTTGAAAAGTGTCCCCAGGCTGAATGGTGGAATTGGCCCACACGAACCCGGCGCGCACTCCAAACCAGCGCGACACATCGTACTGCACCTGGAAATCATTCTGCTTCGTATTCTGGCCGATCATGTTGATCGTCATCTCATTGATGATGTCGGCCGGAGAACTCGAGGTGTGAAAGAGAAGCGTAGGCGGAAACGTACCCACAGGATTCAGCAGCGAGGCGGAGCCGAAGGAGGCAGGGTTGAAGTAGTTGGTCTCAAGATCAAGATAATCGCCGGAGACACTGAAATTGCGGAAGCGGAAGGTTTCGACCAGCCGGAGCTTATCGGTGACCTGAATCGTAGCGGAAACGTCGGCCGAGGCCGAATTCCACTTGGCGCTGGAACTGCTGCCGGTGGTGTTGGAACCCAGACTGCCGGTCCGGCTGGTTAAACCACTGAAAATTTCTGTGAACGGGGTGTTCATTTGCGCATGGCTGTACTGATACTGGCCGTTAAAATCCAGCCATTTCAGGGAAGAAGAGGTCAGGTTGAACTGTTCGGTTGGGATAAAAGTGTTTATGTGCTGGTCCAGGCTGTAATCGAGAAAACCATTGCACGTTGGATTGGCAATCCCGTTGTTGAGCGGCTTCGCGCAGGGACTTCCGCTGTTGAACCAGGAGAGTCCCAAGCTGACGGGCGTGCCGTTGGGAAGCGGCCAGGAATTGAACGGGTTCAGGCCATAAGTCGTCCCGCCATCATAGTACTGAAGCAGTTGCGTGTAACTGAGGGTGGTCTTCTTGGTGGCGCGGAAGTCGGCGCCGAAGCGATATCCGTTGAGGGTGTTGTCGGTACTCTCATTGAGCAGCGCCTCCGTACCTTCATGGATGCTGCTGAACGCAGGCCCCGCGAAGCGGTTCCGGTTGTAGCCCGCCCGAAACGATAAGCGGTGCATCGGCAGCACGACAAGATCGAAGTTGTAGAGGTTTTGCCGGTTGTAGTAGCCGTGTGGTGAGTTCAGGATCGGAATGAACGGCGATCCGGTGGGCGGATTCAACGGGTTGGCAAACAAGTCGTAATCGAAATAGTTCTGCATGTGCTGATAACTGCCGCTGAAGGTGTACCAGTGGTATTTCGACACGCGCAAGCGCGCCGCCTGCTGGGGATCGCCGCCCCATCCAAAGCTGTTGAGCGTCAGCGTGTCGAAAATGTCCTCGTGTGTCAGAGACTGCATGGTGAGCGACTGTTCCAGGATGCGGGCACCGCTCTGGTCATTGACCAGGGTGTCGTACATCGGCTGGCTGCCATTGACCTCGGAGATGCGGCCGCCCAGCTCGATGGACTGCGTTACCTGAAAGTCGCCGATCTTTTTACCCTCTCCTGCGCCCGAGCTCGAATCGGCATACGCGGAGGCTGCCGTCTGGCCCGAGCTTTGCCCAAGCGTGTTGCAGATCAAAGACAGGCAGACCGCCAGCAGGGCCAATCCAAAAGAACCAGCGCCGAAACTCCTTTGACAACCCATTGGCATGCCTCTCCTTTAACGGAAGAAGAAGGGATCGAAGTTGGAACCATGAATTTGCGTGTGGCACATCGTGCACGCCTGATACTTAGTGGCCTGGTTGTGGAACGAGGGCGCGCCTGGCGCTGCTCCATTCATATTCGCCGTATGGCAGCGAAGGCAAAGAAAGTTGACGTTGTTGACCTGCAGCAGCCGCGGATTGGTCGAGCCATGCGGCGTATGGCACGACAGGCAGCCTTCGTCAGTCTTCACCGGGGCATGTTCGAAGACAAACGGCCCCATGGTGTCAGTGTGGCATTTGGTGCAAACCTTGAATTGACCGGCGGCAGCTCGCACCTGGTGACCGGTCTCGGTGCCATGAGGATTGTGGCAGTCGCTGCATTGGATAAGTCCGACATCGACGCGGTGGCGATAGGGCCGGGCAAATTCGGCCTTCTGCGCAGCGTGGCATCCGTAGCACAGCTCAGTCTGCGGTTTCACTAGCAGGAAGTTGACATCTCTGGATCCGTGGGGACTGTGGCAGCTGGTGCAACTGACGCCATTCGCCAGATGTTCAGACTTGGAAAAATTCTGCGTTTCCAGCGTCGATTGGTGGCACTTGGTGCAGACGGCTGCTGTCTCCGCCGGACTCAGCTTCTCAAAGCGAACGATCTTGGTGGGATCGCCGCCGCCGTCAACATGGGCCTGCGCCGGACCGTGACAAGCCTGGCATCCGTGCTGGTTGCCTTTGAGTAAGGCCGCGTGCGGAGTGTTGGCGAAGTGCTTATCCCAGACTTCCTGGTGGCACGTCTGGCAAATGTCAGTGTCGGCGTACTGACCGCCGGTTGAGCTCGGGAGCGCCCCCGATGCCGTGGGACTCGAGTTGCTGGGGTGTTCCTGCGCAGGAAGCGCCGCGGTCAAGCACCAAGCTATGAGGAGGGTAGGCAAAAACGGGATCGGTTTACCGCGCACGAGAGTCATCCTTGCTCCTGACAAACTCTTCGCAGGATGGTCAACAGGCTGACCAGCCTATGCCCACAGCGTTACCCGAAAACCCACACATTATACAAGCAATCCCATAATCCTCAACGCGCGTCCTGGTAAAAACTTTAGAGGGGTTAAGGCCTGTAGAGGATGTGTGGGAATTGAGCTGTCCAAAAAGATTCGTTACGCCAGCAATCGCGCCACCACGGCCTGCACGTGGATTTGCGTCGTGTCCAGCAGCGGAATGCCGCATGCCTGATCACCGTGGAGAATCAATGGCAGTTCGGTCCCGGCGAGAATGGCTGCCTCAATCTGATGCTGCTGCTTCATGCCTTCGATGATTTCCAGCAGCCTCTCGCGTGTCTCCGGCAGAAATACGCCCTTTAACAACTCGCCCAGGTACTTTTCGTGGATGTAATTCTGCTCGTCCTCCCGAGGCACGACCAGCGTAATTCCCTTCCTGGAAAATACGTCCGGATAGAAGCGCGCCTGCATAGTGAATCGGGTTCCGATCAAGGCGGCTTTGCCGATCCCGCGCTTTTCAGCCTCTGCGCATGTTGCCTCGACGATGCTGATCAAAGGAATGGACGAGCGCTGCTGAACTTCCTCGAAAACAATATGCGGGGTATTGGCGGCAATGATGCCGAAGTCCGCGCCCGCTCGGGCCAGCCGTTGCAATTCGTCGACCAGATAGTCGGTGACCTTGCTTAGCTGATTTGCACCCATCCAAGCGAGCAACTTCGTCACATCGATACTGTTGATGATGATGGATGGATAACTTCCGTCCTGCCTCAGTTGGCGATAGCCGGCAATCTACGAACGGTAATAATCCACCGTTGAATCCGGGCCGATTCCGCCAATGATTCCAACCGTTTTCACGCGCTCTACCAAATGCGCACCCGCTCCGCTGGAGCGAGGTACAGCGTTCCTCCCGGCTTGACATCGAAGGCTGCGTACCAGGCGTCGATATTGCGAACTGTATCTGCGCGGAACTCGGCGGGCGAGTGCGAGTCAACCGCCACCTGCTGGCGAAGCGCAGCCTCCCGCGACTTCGCCCGATAGTCCTGACCAAAAGCGATAAAGAATTGCTGGTTCCCAGAGAACCCATCTTGCGCCGGCGCTTCTTTGCCTGCGAGTGAGGCGCGGTAGCCGTCATACGAAGCCGAGATACCGGCCACGTCGGCGATGTTCTCGGCCAGCGTCTGCTTGCCATTAAGGGGGAGATCCGGGAAGGGCCTGTAGGTGTCATACTGCGCGGCGAGTTTGGCGGTGGCTGCTTCAAAATGGGCGAGATCGGCGGGCGTCCACCAGTTGCGGACGCGGCCCTTGGAGTCAAACGCGGCGCCCTCCGAATCGAAGGTATGGCTGATTTCGTGCCCGATGACCGAGCCGATGGCGCCATAGTTGGCTGCGACCGGCGCCAGCGGGTCGAAGAATGGAGGTTGCAGGATGGCGGCGGGAAAGTTGAGCGCGTTCTGCAGTGGCAGATTAACCGCGTTGACCGTCTGCGGGGCCATGGACCATTCCTTGCGGTCAACCGGCGCGCCGAGGCGCGCGACCTCGTGGTGATACTTAAAAACATTGCCCCGCCAAACGTTGCCAAAGATGTCATCCGGCTTCACGTCGTAGGCCGAGTAGTCGATCCAGGTCTCCGGGTATCCCACCCCAACATACAGAGTGTTCAACTTAGTTTGGGCCTCGGCTTTGGTAGAAGCAGCCATCCACGAAAGCGCCTCAATTCGCTTGCGAAAAGCGGCAATGATGTTGGCCACCATGGCCTGCGCCTGGGTCTTGGCTGCGGGAGAGAAGTAGCGCTGCGCATAGATCTTCCCAACGTCGTCGCCGAGGTACCGGTTGACGATCACTACACCACGCTGCCAGCGCGGGCGCTGTTCTGGCGCTCCTTGCAGCACCTTGCCGAAGAAGGCGTAGCGCTCGTCAGCCAAGGCTTTCGGCAGTACGCCGCCGTACTCTTCGATCAGGTGATAGGCGAGCCAGTCTTTCCATGTCTCCAGCGGAGTGGAGGCCACCAGAGCCGACTCGCCGGCAAAGGCAGTGGGCTGCCAGACGATGAAGCTGGCTTGCTTGCTGAGTCCGGCACCGCGAAAGTATTCGGCCCAGTCGAGGCCCGGAGCTTTGGCTACGAAGTCGGCCGGTTTCCAGGTGTTGTTGGCCTGGTGGATGTCATCATTTTCCGCGAGGGTGAGATGTTTTTCCGCAATGGCGTGCTCCAACGCGACAATGCGCTCGGCTCGGGCGTCCGTATCCGTGAAGCCAGCCAGCTTGAGCATGGATGAGACGTGCGCTTGGTACTTGCTGCGGATGTCCCGCATCTGGTCGCTGTTGGAAACGTAATACTCGCGGTCCGGCAGTTGCAGGCCGCCTTGTAGGAGGTAAGCGGCGTAGTGATCGGAATCGTTGAAGGCGGGAGCTACCCACAATCCAAACAGATGCGGAGTATGGAAGTTGGTGTTATTAAGCGCGTCAACGTCAGCGCGCAGTGTTTCTCCTAGCGCGGCCGCCAACTCTTTCTTGTTGCTAATGGCAGCGATGGCTTTGAGATGAGGCTGGAGTGGCGCAAGGCCTTTGGCTTCGATGGCGGCCTCGTCCATGTAAGAGTTGTAGAGGTCGGCGATCTTGCGCGCGCTGGAACCGGCAGCCCCGCCACTTTTCGCAGCCTCTTCAACCAGGGTAGCGGTGCGCTTGTCGCTCACGTCGGTCAAGGTCACAAAGACACTTAAACGGGAGCGGTCAGGTGGAATCTCGGTGCGCTTGATCCAGTCGCCGTTGCAGTACAGATGGAAGTTATCGCCCGGCTTGACCGAGCGGTCCATGTTGGCGACATTGATGCCGTGAGTCTCTGGTTTCGGCGCATCCTGCGCGGCGGCGGCGAGTAGGCCGAAGGCGATAATTCCAACAAGTTTAAGGGCGGAATTAAGGAATTTCTGGGCGGATCTCATTTACAGCACTCCACAGGGCATCTGCCTGGGAACGCAGGCCCTCACTCTAGACGGGAAACAAAGCAAGAGGGTAGCACGACGGCGAGGAACGGCGTTTGGACCTATTCCACCTCGTGCTTAGCGGTGTAGCCCTCGCGGGCCACGATCTGATACTTAATGTCGTGGTTCTTTTCGTCTTTGAGGACGAGCGGCTTGTTATCCGGCCCAACCAGTTCCACCCTCAACTTGCGATAGGTGCCATCTTGTTTGGTATTGGTGGGCTTATACGTGATGGTGTATTGATTACGGATCGCCTGGGCCACTTCGCGGAAAATCTCCGGCAATTCACCCATCAGTCGTGGAGAGTAGCTGCGGCCGCCGGTCATCCGGGCAAAGGTCGCCATCTGGTTCTTGGCCTGGAGGTAGTCCATCATCCTAAGGGAAACGTCGGGATTTGAGCCGGCCACTGCGTCCACCCACTCCAGATAGGCTTCGCCCGTGCAAATGGTGTAAATGGTCACGTTGGGCGTCGCCTTGACCTTCTTATAAATGGTGTCGAGGGTGATCTTGCTGAAGGTATCGCGGCCGCTGGCGACCACAACCAACTCCTTGTGCCCCGGGATACGATCCAGGCGGTCCAGGGTGTCGTACATGGCATCGAAGATGTTGGTCTCGCGGAAGCCGGGAATTTGCAGCTTGTTGAGCGCCCCGAAGACCGCTTGCTTGTCCTGGGTGAAGTCCAGCAGGATACGCGTCTTCATGTCGAATTCTTCGACGGCGACCCAGTCCTGCGGTTGCAGGCTGGAGGCAAACGCGTATGAGGCATTCAGCGCGTCATACATGAAGTTGTAATTGCCGGCAGCGAACTCCACCAGCAGCACCGCGGTGATGGGCGCCTTGCTCATGGTGACGCTCTGGATTTGCTGCGGAACACCATCTTCGTAAATCTTGAAGTGCTCCTTAGCTGCCTGTTCCGGCAATGCCAGCGGCCGCCCGTCCTTTTGCAACACGCGCGCATCCACGCTTACCACCGGAACGTCGACGTGCAACGAGTATTGCGGATTGTCGGTAGGCGGTTTCGGCTTGGGCGGAGGAGGCGCTTCATCCGCGCCCTTCTTCTTAGGCACCGCAACAGAGCTGGATTCACCCGCTGGTCCCCCCGCCTCGGCAGGCATCTGCTCTTGTTGGCTCTTGGTGGACTGCGATTCCGTTTGCGTGCCCGCATCGGTGCCACCAGAGGTTTGAGCGCTCGCCCTTGGGGCGAAACAAAGAACGCCCGTCACCAAGGCAACGACCGCCAGGCTCAAGAAGTTAAGAACGACAGGCGAAATACCTGGACAATTAAGGTGTTTCTCGGAATACATCAGGGTTGCCTCTTGCGACGGACTGTCTGCTAGTATAAATGCAAATTCAGCATCTTTGACTCGCGGCGGCCGGCAGAAAAGTGCGCGAGCACGAAAGGTCTGGGCCTGCCGCAGTGAATTCAACCAATCGGGGCTGCCCATCCGCGACGCCCTCGGGCGCAGTGGGAATCGCCGATCTTCATGGCAAAGCCGCACCGCGCGGCTTAAGTAAGGGATGAGGAACATGTTGCGCAACGTCGTCTCGTTAGTCATACTCTGCCTCACTTCGCTGGCCGTTTTCGCGGCCGAAAAGCCAAAAGTTCAAATCATGCCCGAGGACCAGGTCAAGGCTGGCATGCATGGCGTGGCGTACACCGTCTTCGAGGGCGTCACGCCGGAACCGATGGAAGTCGAGATCCTCGGAGTGCTGCGCAATATGGCCGGCCCGAAGGCCGACGTCATCCTGGCGCGGCTGCATGGCAAGAAAGTTGAGTACTTCGGCGTGGTCGCGGGCATGAGCGGCAGCCCGGTTTACATTGACGGCAAACTGGTCGGCGCCATCGCTTATCGCATTGGCGAGTTCTCCAAAGAGCCGATTGCCGGTATCACTCCGGCCGGCTCCATGCTGGAAATCGACGCCATGGACAAGACGCCAGCGCCGGAAGAGGCGCGAACGCCTGCCGGAGACAAGCAGGCGGCAGCGCGAGCTTCTGGACCCGGTTTGGCCGCCGTTTCGAATCAGCAGGACCCAAGCTACGCAAACCTGCTGAAGCCCATCGAGACTCCGTTGGTCTTCACCGGATTCAGCGAAAACACGCTGCGGCTCTTCTCCAAGGATTTTGCCTCGGTCGGAGTCGCCCCTGTAATGGGCGCAGGTTCGGTCAGCAACGACAAGCAGCCGGAACCGCTGGTTCCAGGCTCGGCGGTCAGCGCAATTCTGGTACGCGGCGACATGAACATCGCCGGCACTTGCACCGTCACGTATCTCGACGACACCCACCTGCTGGCGTGCGGCCATCCCTTGTTACAGTCGGGCAGCGTCAATATGCCGATGACCAAAGCCACGGTGCTGGCCACTCTGCCTTCGCCGCAGAACTCCTTCAAGATTGTTAACACCACCGAGCCGGTCGGGGCGTTCGTGCAGGACCGCCGCGCGGGCATCATGGGGCGCTTCGATCGCGCACCGCACATGATTCCCGTGACCCTCACCTTCAACGGCGTCTCCCATCCCAAGCAGTTTCATTATGAAGTGCTGAACAATGCCAAGGTCACGCCGGCCGCAATGATGGCCACGGTGTTCAATGCCATCCAGGGGATGAACGAATACGGCGAGGATACGACCTATCGTTTGCGAGGCGATATTGACGTGCTGGGCTATCCCAAGCTGCGCGTGCAGAACATGTATGCTCCTCTGGATGGCTCCACGCCGACGGCTTATGGCATCGCACTCGCCATCGGCGAGCACTTCAGCCGTATCTTCGAGAATCCTTACGCCACCCCGAAGATCGAAGGGGTGGAATTGAACTTCGATCTGGTTCCTGATCGCCGTTCGGCGCGGCTGGAGACCGCTCGCACCGACGTCACCGAAGCTCGTCCCGGCGATCAAATTACCATTGAGACTCTGCTGCGGCCCTACCGCGGAGAGAGCATTCTCCGCCAGATTCCGGTGAAGATTCCGACCTCCACGCCCAGGGGCACGCTGCGCATTCTGGTCAGCGACGGCGACACGCTCGACAAGATGCACCGCGTGTCCGGGCCCATGAGCCGCCGCCTCGATCTGGGCTCCACGATTGCATTGCTCAACAAAGAGCACACCAACTCTGAGCTTTACGTCTCCCTGCTGGAGGCCAACCCGCAAGCCATGGTGGACGACAAGGTGATGCCAACGCTGCCGCTGTCGGTAATGAACGTCATGGACGGCATGCGCGGCACGCAGGACATGATCGTCGTGGGCGAATCCGCCGTGGATGAAGCGTCCACACCGGTGGACTACGTGGTGACGGGTTCGCAAATCATCACGCTGACAATCAAGTAGGGGGCAGCCGTCAGTCGTCAGTTTCACATCGAGGGTGCCCCACACATGCGTCACTTGCTTGCTGGGGATTTTCATTTCAGTTGAAGCTCCGCCCGATTGCATCGACAAGCGGGCTCACCGCCTCACCTGTGTTACGCTTTGGTTATTCCTGCCAACCGGCCAATCAGGACTCATGATGAAAGTGCTTCGACTGGCGCTCTTCTGCCCGTTGCTTGCGACAATTTGCTGGGCACAGGGAACGCGCACCTGGGAACAGACTAAGTACGACGAATTCGAAAAAGGCACCAGCCACGGCGTCGCCATCAGCAGCGATGGAACGCTTACGCTCGCGCCTGCGTTCAGCGCGCTGTACACTTCGCCGTCCACCTATCTTTGGGGACTGGCTGCCGACGCGCAGGGCAATGCCTATGCCGCGGCGGGATCGCCGGCGCGCGTCTACAAGCTAACGCCTGACGGCACGGCCAGCATCATTTTTGCTCCGCAGGAGCTGCAGGTGCAGGCGCTAGTGGTGGACCCGAGCGGCGCCATCTACGCGGCCACTTCGCCCGATGGCAAGGTGTACAAGATCGTTCACGGCGGCCCGGCGCCCGGGAAGAGCGCTGAAGGACCGCACACTACCGCAGAAGTGGCCGCAGCGCAGGAAGGCAGCAAGCCAAGTCCGGCGGGCGAGTTTCCGCGACCCTCGGTGGCTGTCGATTCCAGTTACACCTCCAGCATTTTCTTCGATCCCAAGACGAAGTACATTTGGGCTCTGGCACTCGACCGCCAGGGGCAACTGTACGTCGGCACCGGCGATCGCGGCGAGATCTTCCGCGTGGCTCGCGACGGCAACGGCGCGCTGTTCTTCCAGAGCGATGAGGCGCAAATCCGTGCTCTTGATTTCGACGACTCCGGCAACCTGATCGCCGGGACTGACGGCAGCGGGCTGATCTATCGCATCTCTCCGCGAGGTGAAGGCTTCGTGCTGTACAGCGCACCCAAGAAGGAGATCACCGCTCTCGCCGTCGATGGGCACGGCGATATCTACGCAGCCGGAGCTGGCGAGAAACGAGGCGCAACAGCGCCGCTGGCGCCAGTGACCGCAACGCCTCCCAGCGGTGGGGCCGCCATCACGCCAGGTCCGCAAGGTTCGGCGACCCCAGGCGCTTCCACTTCCACGTTCACGGCGATTCCCTACCCCAGCATGACCAGCGTTGGCGGCTCCGAGGTGTACCGAATTGGGGCGGACGGTTCGCCAAAGACGATATGGTCGTCGCGTGAAGACTTGGTCTATGCGCTCGCCTTCGATCAGGCGGGACGCTTGCTCGCGGGCACGGGAAATCGCGGCAAGATTTTCATCATTAGCGGTAATCGATACACCGACCTGGTTCAGGCCAGCGCTAATCAGGTGACCGCCTTCGCGCTCGCGCCGAAGGGCGGACTGTATGCGGCCACCAGCAATCTGGGAAAGATTTTTCTCCTCGGTCCCAACCCGATGGCAGAAGGCACCTACGAGAGCGATGTCTTCGACGCAAGAAACTTTTCCCAATGGGGACGCATGGAAGTCCGTGGCAGCGGCAGCTTCGATGTGTTCGCGCGCAGCGGTAACGTGGACAATCCTGACCGCAACTGGAGCTTGTGGAAGCAGGTCGATCTGCAGAAAGACCTGCCGGTGGATGCGCCTTCGGCACGCTTCATCCAGTGGAAGGCGGTGCTGCATCCCGGTAAACCAGCGGCGGCCATCGAGAGCGTAACCCTCAATTACCTGCCCAAGAATGTCGCCCCCGAGGTGGACGAGGTTACGGTTGTCGTCGGCTCGCGGGTCCCGGCAGGCACGCATATCGAGCCGGAGAGTTCCGGCCCGAACCCTTATGCGCCCCCCATCCCCATGGTCCGCGACAAACATTCCATTGCAGTGAAGTGGAAGGCGCAGGACGAAAACGACGACTCGCTGATCTATAGCGTTTACTACCGCGGCGACGGCGAGAGCCGCTGGAAGGTGCTGCGCGATGGGATTGAGGACCGGTTCGTCAACCTCGACTCCGACCTCTTTCCCGATGGCGGCTACACCATTCGCGTGGTTGCCTCGGATGCGCCGTCGCACTCGCCCGAGGACACTTTGACGGGCGAGAGCACCAGCCCGCGCTTTGAGGTGGACAACACCCCGCCGCGTATTGAGTCGCTGAACACGAAGGTCGAGGGAGATAAGCTACACGTGACGTTCCGCGCGGTGGATAGCTTCTCGCCCATCAGCCGTGCCGAGTACTCGCTGGATGCCGGCGATTGGCAAACTGTCGATCCGGTGGGGAAGATCTCCGACTATAAGATTGAGAGCTACGATTTCACCGTGCCAATTGGGGCGACGAGTGCAAGTGAGAATGAGAGGAACGTTGATGCCGGCAAGCGCGTCGCCAGCGGCGGCGCCGAGGAGCACACGCTGGTGGTCCGCGTGTACGATCGCTTCGAGAACATGGGCATCAGCAAGAGCGTGGTGAAGGCGGCGGGCGGGCGATGATCCGTTGGCACTAGAGGGGTCCTTCGACTCCGCACGAGGCCGCCACGGCGGATTCGTGCTGCGCTCAGGATGACAAACGGTTGCTCTGCACGGGTTATTCTGAGGCGCTCACCTCCATGAATCCACGCGCCATTGTCGATCTCTTCGCGCTGCTGGCTTGCTCGATGTACGGCACCATTCCGCTGTTCTGGTTTGTAGTGCATCCGTTTGTGCAGCGCTGGCGCACCCGCGGACGGCGAGCTTACGTCTTCATCGTACCGGTGTGGGGCGGATTTATCGCTATCGCCTTTCTGGCGATGTGGCCGTTTCGCTCGGCCCACTTTTATGCGACCTGGTTTGCCTGGGCGCCTGCGGCCATCTTCTTCCTGGTTGGATTTTCTATTTACTGCGCGGCATTCCAGAAGTTCGACCGGACGAAGGTTTCCGGCCTGGCCGAACTTGAGCCCGACCGCCATTCGCAGCAACTGATCACCACCGGCATTCGCTCGCGCGTGCGCCATCCAATTTATCTGGGTCATCTCTGCGAGATCGCCGCCTGGTGCATCGGAACCGGATTGGTCGCGCTGTATGTGCTGGCAATCTTCGCCGTAATCACGGGCGCCGTAATGATTCGTATGGAGGACCGCGAACTGGAAGCGCGCTTTGGGGAAGCGTTTCGAGCGTATCGGCAGAGAGTGCCTGGCGTCGTGCCGAGACTTGGAAAAGGTTGACCTCGGCCGTGTCTGACCCGCTTTTCGCTACAATGAACCTTCGCTGAGCGCTCGGAATGCAATTTGAACTCTTTGTCGCGGCGCGTTATTTGCGGGCCAAACGGCGCCAGGCCGTCATCGGGGTCATCACTGTCATCTCCATTGTCGGAGTAGCGGCGGGCGTCGCCTCGCTCATCATCGCGCTGGCCATCAACAACGGATTTCGCCAGGACCTGCAGGAGCGGCTGCTGGGCTCGACTTCGCACATCAACCTGCTGCGCGTGGAAAGCGATGGCATCCGCAATTGGCAAGAATTGCTGACGCGACTGCAGAAGCAGCCGCACGTGCTGGCCGGTGCGCCGGCGATTTACGAGCAGGTGTTGATCTCGCGCGGCGCTCGCGCCCAAGGGGCGATCCTGAAGGGTATCCTGCCGCAAGACGAGCGCAATGTCAGCGACATTCTCGATACCGTCAAGAGCGGCTCAGCCGACAGTCTCGAAATGCACAAAGAAGATCAAAGCGGGACTTCGCCTCCTGACCCCGACGAACCCAACCCGCTCTCCGCGCGCATCACCGGCTCCCTGCCGCCGATTATTCTGGGCAAGGACATGGCTGACCAATTGGGCGCGTCAGTCGGCTCGCTGGTCACCGTCACCAGCCCGCAAGGCGAGCTCACGCCCTTTGGCATTGTGCCCAAGTACAAGCGCTTCAAGGTGACGGGGATTTTTTCGTCGAGCTTCTATGAGTACGACAGCTCCTGGGCCTTCATCCCGCTCGCTGACGCGCAGAAACTCTTCGACCTGGGCGATGTTGTCTCCGTGCTGGAGTTCAAGATCGACGACATCTACCAGGCGCCGGAAATCGCGCAGAAGCTGGAAGCCGCGGCTGGCAAGGGTTTCATGTCAACCAACTGGATGGAACAGAACCGCGCCATCTTCCATGCCCTGCGACTGGAGCGGGTGGTGACGTTCATCACCATCGGGCTGATCGTGTTTGTCGCGGCGCTCAATATCTTGATCTCGCTGATCATGATGGTGATGGAGAAGACGCGCGACATCGCGGTGCTGGTTTCGATGGGCGCCAAGAAGCGGCAGATCCGGCGCATCTTCATCTACCAGGGAATCCTGATCGGCGTGATCGGAACGGTGCTGGGGCTGATCGCCGGGTATTTACTCTCCTGGGCAGCCGGGCACTATCACCTGGTATCGCTCTCCGCCGAGGTTTATTCCATCGACTACGTGCCGTTCGCGCCGCGCGCGATCGATGGAGTTCTGGTGGCGATTATCGCCATCGGCGTCTCTTTCATTGCGACCCTGTACCCCTCATGGTCGGCTGCCAGCGTTCTGCCTGCCGAAGCGTTGCGCTATGAATGACGCGGCAGTCAATGTGATGCTAAAATGTATCACATGACAAAAGCCTCCGTCCGCGACCTGCGTTACGAATTTAAGAAGATTGAGCTGCTCTTGCGCCAGGGTGAAGAGGTCCAAATCACCAAACGCCGGCGGGTGATTGCTCGCCTGGTCCCTGAAAACGCCCAGTCTCATCCCCAGCTTCCCAACTTTCGAGCACGTATACGCGCTATTTATGGAGACAAGGTGTTGGCCATCAGCGGCGCTGATTTGGTAAGTGAGGATCGGAACCGCAGTTGAAGATCTACCTCGACACCAGCTTTCTCATCTCGTTGTACAGTCCGGATATCAATTCCGGGACCGCCGCCCGTGGGATGCACGCCTCCAAGGGAGACCGCTTGATCACAACTTTAGGGGAATTAGAAGTCGTGAATGCCTTAGGACTCCGCGTGTTTCGCAAGGAAGTGTCAGCAGCACAAGCCCAGTCCTCCTTGGAGGACTTCGAGAAGGACCTGCGGGACGGCGTCCTCCAATTGCGCCCCTTGCCAGAGCAGGCCTTTGACCGGGCACGCCAGTTATCGCGGCAAACCACGGCGCATCTGGGCACCCGGACCGCCGATCTCCTGCATGTGGCGGCGGCGCTCGAGCTCGGCGTGGATGTCCTCTACAGCTTCGACAAGCAGCAACGCAAGCTGGCTCGCGCCGTACGACTGAAAATCAATTGAGCGGCAACTCCGGGACAGGCACTAGGAGAGCTTTGCCGGCCACTGTAGCCAGGCCATCAAGCGTGTCCATAAAAGTCGAAGCGCGCAGGGGCGTCGACTGAAGATGCCATAGCAGTTCGGCATTGTTCCACGCGGATTCACGCGCCGCGCTCACGCTCCACGCTGCGATGGTGTCTTCCAGGCGAGAAAATGGCGGGAGCGGATCGCCGAGCAAGCGGACGTGCAACTCGCGCTTGGCGGTTTCAATCAGGCTGTCCAGCGTGGCATTAAGCTCCGTATAGTCGTTGTATTGCGCCGTGCCGTGCTGCGGAATGGTTGCAGTCGCCTGGCAGTTGGTTACGATCGCCTGCGCCAGGTCGTGATTAATATGCGCATTCACGCCGGCGAGGGCGAACTGGATACGGGCGATTAGAGTCTGGCTGCGACTGTTGAACAGAACCTGCCAACATTCCGGCGCTACCTGACCGGAAAGCGATGACGCCAGCGCGCCGAAATACAGTCGCGCAAATTGAACATCCAGTCCGGCAAGCCACTGCGGATCGCTGAATCCACCAGAGGCGATCCGGCTTTGGACGGCTTGAGTGACTTGAAGGTATAGCCCGTTGAACCACTTCAGGCCGTCCCCGTCTATACAGGTCTCGTCAATTACCCGCATAGTTTGAATAACCTCGTCGATGGATTCAGGGGTGGCCGTGACCGCCGCGAGCAGAATGGGATCGTAAGGAAACATGGCTGGCCATTATAGCTGCCCGCGCCGAGTCCCCCCGCGACCGCGGGGCATTGAAGCCGCATCCTCGAAAATAAATTCGTCCGGAAGACCCTCCCTTGCAGAGTCGCGCGACCCCATTTTCTTATCTAAGAAAAAAGCAACGCTGCCGGTAAACGGAGAAAGGTGAATTGGGCATGGCCAAACCGACACTGCTGACGGTGGACGACGATCCCAACGTGCTGAAGGCAATCGAGAGGGACCTGCGAGCTCGCTACGGCGAGAAATATCGCGTGCTGCGCGCTAATTCGGGCGATTCGGGTCTGGAAATATTGCGCGAGCTCAGGGTCCGCAATGACGCGGTGGCGCTGCTGCTGGCCGATCAGCGCATGCCGCAGATGGACGGCATTGGTTTTCTAAACGAAGCCAGAAAAGTTTATCCCGACGCCAAGCGGGCCTTGCTGACGGCGTATGCCGACACCGGCGCCGCCATCAACGCCATCAACGAGGTCAACGTTCATTATTTCTTTCTGAAGCCCTGGGACCCGCCGGCCCAGCATCTGTATCCGGTCATCGACGACCTGCTGGAAGATTGGACGGCCGCGTACCGGCCAACCTACGAGGGAATTCGCGTACTGGGGACGCGCTGGTCGTCAAAAGCGTACGAGGTGCGGGATTTTCTGGCGAGGAACCACGTTCCCTATCAGTGGATCGATGTCGAGCTTTCGGCTGAAGATCCACAGGTGAAGCAGCTCATTGCGTCCATCGGCGATGATGCCGCTAAGTTGCCACTGACTTTGTTTCCCGATGGCACACGGATGTTTCAGTCGAGCCCGGCTGAGCTTGCCGAAAAAATTGGGCTGAAGACCCGGGCCGACACCCAGTTCTATGACTTCGCCATCGTCGGCGGCGGTCCTGGAGGTCTGGCGGCAGCGGTGTACGGCGCCTCCGAGGGCCTGAAGACGGTGATGCTCGACCGCGAAGCTCCCGGTGGCCAAGCCGGGCTGAGCTCGCGGATCGAAAACTATCTCGGCTTTCCGTCAGGTCTGAGTGGCGGCGATCTTGCGCGCCGTGCGGTGATGCAGGCGCAACGCTTCGGAGTGGAGATACTGGCGCCGCAAGAAGTCATTGAGCTCCGCGCGGAGGGCCCGTACCGCATCCTGAAGCTCGCCGATGGCAATGAGATTTCGTGCCATGCCGTTCTGATCGCGACGGGCGTTCAATGGCGCAAGCTTGAGGTTCCGGGAATGGACCGCATGCAAGGCGCGGGTGTCTATTACGGCGGGGGCAGTCAAGAGGCGATCTCCTGCAAAGGCGAAACCGTTTACGTCGTAGGCGGCGCTAATTCAGCCGGTCAAGCTGCGCTTAACTTTGCGCAGTACGCGGAGAAGGTGGTGATGCTGGTCCGCGGCGACTCGCTCTCGGCAACCATGTCCCGCTACCTCATCGACCAGATCGAGAAGACAGCCAATATCCAAATCTGGACGCATGCCGCAATCATCGAAGTTCATGGGGACACGCATCTGGAAGAGATTTCGGTGCAATGTTCCGACACCAATACGGTGGAGCGAGTGTCGGCCAGCTCCATGTTTATCTATATCGGTGCGCTGCCCCGAACGGACTGGCTGGAAGGAACGGTTGCCCGCGATGAGCGAGGTTTTGTTTTGGCGGGGCCGGACCTGCTGAAAGACGGAAAGCTTCCCACTGACTGGAAGCTGGACCGCGATCCCTTTCTGCTGGAGAGCAGCGTGCCGGGCGTGTTTGTCGTGGGCGACGTGCGGCACGGTTCCATCAAGCGGGTTGCCTCGGCGGTCGGCGAGGGAGCAATTGCGGTGCAGTTCATCCACCGTTATATGGCGAAGGTGTAGCCAATGTCGACCGTCACCCGAGAAGAGCTGCGCACCGTGGAGGTCTTCCACGATCTTCCGGACGAGCAACTGGACTGGTTCCTCGAACACGCAACCGAGGTCCGCATGCAGCCCGGCGAGATTTATGTTCGCGCCGGGGACATTGCGGACAAAATGATTGTGGTCCTGGAAGGCGAACTGCAAGCGCGATTTGAGGGGGCCAACGAGAACGTGTTTACCACCCATGCTGGAGCCGTTTCCGGTGTGCTGCCGTACTCTCGAATGAAGGTCTTTCCCGCGACCGGCAGGGCAGTCCAAGCATCGCGAATCCTCGTATTCCCGGCTGCCGAGTTCGACGATCTGCTCAGCCACCTGCCGGAATTGGGCCGCCGCCTGGTGGCGACCATGGTGGACCGGACGCGCGAAACCACGCGAGGCGAGCAACAGCGCGATCGCTTGGCCGCACTGGGCAAGCTCTCAGCCGGACTGGCCCACGAGTTGAACAATCCCGCGGCTGCGGCCCGGCGCGCTACCGAACGATTGCGCGGTTCCGTGGCTGAGTTTCGCAGTTCAGCCAGCAAGCTGGGGGCGCTGCAGCTCACGGCGGCTGAGACGGTAGCCATCGAGACCTTCGAATCCACCTGCTGCGTGGATGCCCCCGAGACCGACGTGCTGAAGGCAAGCGAGCTTGAGGACGAGATCGAGAACATTCTTCATCAGCATGGAATTCAGGATGGCTGGCAGTATGCATCGGCACTGGTGGAATCCGGCGTTCAACCCGGTCCGCTCAGCACCATGCTCAGCGGCGTGCGGGGCGACGTGGCTGGGCCCGCGCTCAAGCGGGTATCGGCGCTGGTTGAGATCAATGACCTGCTTGCCGAACTGGAGGACAGCACCTCCAAGATCTCCGATCTGGTTCGCGCGATTAAAGAGTACTCGTACATGGACCAGGCAGCAGTGCAGGACGTCGACCTGACCAAGGGCCTGGAGAATACGTTGATCATCATGGCCCATAAGCTGAAAAAGGGTCTGACCATCAAGCGCGATTACCATCCGACGCCGCTGCTGGTTAACTCCTATGGCAGCGAACTCAACCAAGTTTGGACCAACCTCATCGACAATGCCGTCGATGCCATGCGCGGGAAGGGCGAACTGCGGATCAAGACCTTTCTGGAAGGCGATAGTGCCGTGGTTGAGATTGCAGATTCGGGATCGGGAATCCCGCCGGAGATTCAGTCGCGCATCTTCGAACCGTTCTTCACCACCAAGGGAGTGGGAGAAGGCACGGGCCTGGGGCTGGATACCACGCTGCGGATCGTGCGCAAACATCGCGGATCAATCAATGTCACCTCAACTCCGGGCGATACCAGGTTCCAGGTCCGTTTGCCGGCCGTCGGGCCGGAAGCGCGAGATTAATGGTAGCGGTTGCGAGATCAGAGCCCAACCCCTTCGGCTCCAGGCCTTACCGCTTCCAGAACTCCGAAATGGAATCAGTTTCCCTACCCCTTCCGTGGCAAAGTCGCTGACTTCGCGGCCCGGACGTGATCTAATTCCTATAGGCCGTGGGTTGGCATACTGAGTTCCAAATCGGGCTTAGTTGTAGCCACTTGGCCGGAATTTGTGACGCACCGGAGCGCACCTGCATCCAATCGTTCAAGATGTGCTGTTACGAGTGCAGAACCTGAAAAAGGTTTTCCGCTCGGGCGACTCCGATTTAGTGCTCTTTGAAAACCTGTCGTTCCAAGTGCAGGCCGGCGAAATGCTGGCCATTGTTGGCGAGTCTGGTGCCGGCAAAAGTACTTTGCTGCACATACTCGGAGTGCTTGATAGGGCTTCCGAAGGTGACGTATACTTCGCCCAACTCAATTTGGGTGAGCTCTCGGAAGAAGATGCGGCGGAGTTTCGCGGCTGCGAACTCGGATTTGTGTGGCAGTTTCATTATTTGTTGCCGGAGTTTACCGCGGTTGAGAATGTGGCCATGCCGTTGTTGATGCGCGGCGGTAAGCGGCGGGAAGCTGAGCAACAAGCCCTGCACTGGTTGCAGGAGGTTGGTTTAACGGACCGTGCCAGGCATCGGTCCGGCGAGTTGTCGGGCGGGGAGCAACAACGGGTAGCGCTGGCCCGCGCCCTGGTCACCCAGCCGAAGCTCCTGATGGCCGACGAGCCTACGGGAGACCTCGACAATCGGACAGCGGACGTGGTTTTTAATTTGATCGCCAAGCTACATCGCGACTATCGTCTGACTTCGCTCATCGTTACTCATAATCTTGGGTTCGCACGCCGCTGCGACCGCGTGCTGCGCTTGGAGCGCGGACGGGTCGTCGAAGTGTCCCCGCAGTCGTTGCTGGCATGATGCAACCGGGGGGTGAGAGACGGGTTTGTACGTAGTAAGTAGATGGAAAGGACCGGCGAGGTCCTTAGGCATCGGCCACAGAATTTTGCTGGCCGACGATCACGGGTGCGACAGGCAACGGGACGCTGCGATGACTGTTCCTTCGCTGAGGGGGAACGTTCCAGCGGGGTCCTTGGAGGGGCTCAATGTTTGAACGGTACACGGAAAAGGCCCGGCGAGTAATTTTCTTCGCGCGCTACGAAGCCAGTCAGTTCGGTTCTCCTTACATCGAAACGGAGCACCTGCTGCTGGGTTTGTTGCGCGAGGACAAAGCGCTCACCAACCGGTTCCTTCGGTCCCACGCTTCGGTGGAATCCATTCGCAAGCAGATCGAGGGTCACACCACCATTCGCGAGAAGGTCTCAACCTCCGTGGACCTGCCCCTAAGCAATGAGTGCAAGCGTGTGCTGGCGTACGCTGCCGAGGAAGCCGAGCGGCTCTCGCACAAGCACATCGGCACCGAGCACCTGCTGCTGGGCCTGTTGCGCGAAGAGAAATGCTTCGCGGCCGAAATTCTGCATGAACGCGGACTGCGCCTCTCGACCATTCGCGAAGAACTGGCGCGCACCTCGCAGGAGAAGGCGCAGCCCTCGCAACGTTCGCGCGAGTCGTCGCTGTTGTCGGAATTTTCCCGCGACCTCACCCAGTCGGCCATGGATAATCAGCTCGACCCGCTGGTGGGGCGCGATGCCGAACTGGAGCGCGTCGTCCAGATTCTGTGCCGCCGCACCAAGAACAATCCGGTGCTGATCGGCGAACCGGGGGTGGGCAAGACGGCTATCGTAGAAGGGCTAGCGCAACGAATCGCGGACGGCGAAGTGCCGTCGTTCCTGGCGGACAAGCGCATCCTCGCGCTCGACCTCTCGCTGATTGTCGCCGGCACCAAGTATCGCGGCCAGTTTGAAGAGCGCCTCAAGACCATCATGAAAGAGCTGATGGAGTCGCAGAATTCCATCATTTTCATCGACGAGCTGCATACCCTGGTGGGCGCGGGTTCGGCAGAGGGTTCGCTGGATGCCGCCAACATCCTGAAGCCGGCGTTGTCGCGCGGTGAAATTCAGTGCATCGGCGCCACTACGCCGGGCGAGTATCGCAAGTCCATCGAGAAAGACCGCTCCCTGGAGCGGCGCTTCCAGGCCGTTAAAGTCCCGCCTCCGAACGAAGTGGACGCGGTCAAGATTCTGTTCGGCATCAAGGAACGTTACGAGAAGTTTCATGCCGTCACCTACACCGACGACGCGATCACCTTCTCAGTTTCACATTCGAACCGATATCTGCCAGACCGCTTCCTGCCCGACAAGGCGATCGACCTGATCGACGAAGCCGGCGCGCGTGTGAAGCTGCGTCAGACTTCGCTTCCCGAGGACATCACCGAAGTGCAGAAGCGGATCAAGTTCATCGTGCACCGCATGGAAAACGCCATCGCCAACCACGAGTTCGAGAAGGCCCGCTTCTACTCAGATGAGGAGCGCAAAGAGCGCGAGAACCTGCGTGCCCTGCGCGAGAAATACCACCTCGATGAATCGTCCACCGGCGTCGTGGGGCGCGAAGACATCGAAGACGTGGTTTCGCGCTGGACCGGCGTGCCCATCGCTTCCATCAAAGAAGAAGAAAGCCAGAAACTGCTGCGCATCGAAGAGGAGCTGCACCGGCGAGTGATCTCGCAGGACCGGGCGATTTCAGCGCTGTCGCGCGCCATCCGCCGCTCGCGTGCCGGATTGAAGAGCCCGAACCGCCCCATCGGCTCGTTCCTCTTCCTGGGACCGACGGGTGTCGGCAAAACCGAAGTCGCACGCACCCTAGCGCAGTTCATGTTCGGCAGCGAGAAATCGCTGGTCCGTTTTGACATGTCGGAGTTCATGGAGAAACATTCCGTATCGAAACTGATCGGATCGCCTCCGGGATATGTCGGCTACGAAGAGGGCGGCCAGTTGACCGAGCGCGTGAAGCGCGCGCCCTACTCAGTGGTGCTGCTCGACGAAGTGGAGAAGGCGCACCCTGACCTGTTCAACATCCTGTTGCAGGTGTTCGAGGACGGCCAGCTCACCGACGGGCTGGGCAATACGGTGGACTTCAAGAACACCATCATCATCATGACTTCGAACATCGGGGCGCGTCATTTGCAGAAGCGCACCGGCATGGGCTTCCAGTCGGAGAAGGAGGATACGATCTCGGGCAAGGTCGAAGACATGGTGAAGAACGAGGTGAAGCGCACCTTCAACCCCGAGTTCCTCAACCGCCTCGACGAGGTCATCATCTTCAACGCGCTGAACGAGGCTGACCTGATCCAGATTGTGGAGTTGATGGTGCAGCAACTGAACCAGAACCTGGCCCAGCGCGCCATCACAGTCACGGTGGCGGAAGAGGCCCGCAAGTGGATCCTCGACCAGACGATTTTGGACCGCAGCTACGGTGCGCGTCCCTTGCGCAGGGCGCTGCAAAAGTACATCGAGGACCCGCTGTCGGAGGCGCTCATCCAGGGCACGTTCGCCCAGCGGCCCACGTTCATCGAGGTGTACCTGGAAATCAACCAGCTCTTCTATCGCCCGGTCGGCGAGGAGAAGACCGAGGGCGTGCTGCTGTACAGCAACTAGGTCGCGTAGTGCGGACCTTCAGGTCCGTGGCTGCGACAAATTGTTCTGAGGCTTCAGCCTCGGCTAGAAAGGGGAGCGAAAACGCTCCCTTTTTTTGTGTGTGCCCGCCTTCTAGTCCGCTTTAACCGTGCGCACGCTTCGGCCGCTTTCTAGTGCCGGTCAACTGGCGAAGAATGGCAACCAGCGCGGGAGCCGCCGAGCGCAATTCGGCCCGCGTATGCCGCGTCAGCTCACCCAAAACGCGTTCGCCGCGGGCGGTAAGCTGCACGTTCACCTCGCGCCGGTCTTCCCCGCCCCGGCTCCGCCTGATCAGGCCTTTCCTGGCGAGCCGGTCCACCAGTTCGACCGCGCTGTGGTGCTGAATCTGGAGCCGTTCTGCCAGATAAGAGATGCGCGGCCCTGCCGCGTCGAGAGCGCCCTTGACGGCCAGCATGAGTTGGTGCTGCTGCGGCTCAAGCCCCGTTTCCCTGGCTGCTTCTTCGCTGAAGCGCAGGAAACGCCGAAGCTGGTAGCGGAACTCGGCCAGGGCCTGGTAGTCCGTCAACGTCAGGTCGTTGTGGTCCATCATGATAGGTAACTACGATATTATCGTACTGCGATATATATGGAAGAAGATGTTGTTCGCGACGTTTGTGCCTCGCTCCCACGGAGGGATGTTCCACCGCTCTGCTACAGAATGGGGTACGAGGCCCGCGTTTACTTTTCAGCTCTGGTGGGATGAGGGGTCAGGCGATACAAAATAGGCGCCATAGCGGTTCCCCATTTTATAGAGCAGCCTCGCCTGGAAGCGAACGGGGACCGCGTTCTGGTGCGGGAATTCCAAGTAGATGACTTCCCCAACATACAGACCGGCCTGGGTCTCGAAACCGATGCCGGTTTCGCTGATGTCGGTGCAGATTGCATCTTGTGAGACTTCCGTCAGCAAACCCTGATAGGTGATCCGCACGGGCATGTTGACCCGTATCCGGTTCTCCCTGCGCCGCACGCACGGAGGAGGTGCGGCCGGCGCCGTAGCGTTTCGCGCAATTGTGTCCTTCATTTCGGGGTCATCGGCAAAAACCCCGCCAGCTTTAGTTTTGCGCGAAAATCGAAGCTCACTTCGCGCCAGCAGTTACAATGAAGAGTTTTCCTTTCCGCAAAATTGCAGGTTGCCAAGGAGCTCGCTTGATTGCTCGTTATACCCGCCCCGAGATGGGGCACATCTGGAGTGACGAAAACAAGTTTCGGACGTGGCTGGAGGTGGAACTCGCTGCCACGGAAACGCTGGCTGAGGCGGGCATCGTTCCGCAGTCGGCAGCTAAGGCCATCCGCGAAAAAGGCGGATTCGACCTGGCGCGCATCAACCAGATCGAAGCCGAAGTGAAGCACGACGTCATCGCCTTCACCACCGCCGTCGCGGAAAAGGTGGGCCCAGAGTCACGCTGGCTGCACTACGGGCTTACCTCCAACGATGTGGTGGACACCGCGCAAGCCCTGCTGGTGAAACAGGCGTCCGCCATTATCCGCGAGGACCTGAAGAAATTGCGCGAGGTGCTGAAGCGCCGTGCCTGGGAGTTCAAGGACACGCCGGCGATCGGCCGCACCCACGGCATTCACGCCGAGCCGGTGACGTTCGGACTGAAGCTGGCAAACTGGTACTCCGAAGTGCAGCGCGACATCGAGCGCTTTGAAATGGCGGCCGAGCAGATGCGCGTGGGCAAACTCTCGGGAGCGGTGGGAAACGCGGCGCACCTCGAACCGGAATATGAGGAGAAGATCTGCCAGCGCCTGGGATTGAACGTGGCGGCGGTTTCGTCGCAGGTCATCCAGCGCGATCGCCATGCGTTTTACGTGGCAACCCTCGCCGTCATTGCCTCGACGCTGGACAAAATCGCCACCGAGATTCGCCATTTGCAGCGCACCGAAGTGCGCGAGGCGGAAGAATATTTTAGCGAGAAGCAAAAAGGCTCGTCGGCCATGCCGCACAAGCGCAACCCGGTTACCTGCGAGCAAATCAGCGGCCTGGCGCGGGTGGTGCGGGCCAATGCGCAGGCGGCGCTGGAGAACGTCGCTCTGTGGCACGAGCGCGACATCTCGCACTCGTCGGTCGAGCGCATCATCCTGCCCGATTCGACCATCCTAGCCGATTACCTGCTGAGCAAGACGACCACGCTGATCGACACGCTGCTGGTTTACCCCAAGCGCATGTTGCGGAACCTGGAGTCCACGGGCGGGCTGGTGTTTAGCGGGCAGTTGCTGCTTGATTTGGTCGAAGCCGGGGTGCTGCGCGAAGATGCGTATCGGCTGGTGCAGTCGAATGCCATGAAGGCGTGGAAAGAAGACTTGAATTTTCGCCAGTTGATCCTGAGCGATCCTGAGATTACGTCTAAGGTAAAGCGCGAGACCCTGGAGCACGCGTTTGATTTGCAGCGGCCGCTAAGAAATGTGGACAAGATCTTTCTGAGGGTATTCGGGGAGAAGGCGAGAAACAGGGGCTAGAGGTTAGCGGTGAGTGGGTTAGCCAACAACTGGCAACCGGCAACTGACTACTGACAACTGACAACTGAACTACTCCAGCCGATTGATAATCGACGCGACGTAGCCTGCGCCGAAGCCGTTGTCGATGTTCACCACGCTGACGTTCGAGGCGCAGGAGTTCAACATGCCGAGCAGAGCTGCGATTCCTTCATACGAAGCGCCGTAGCCGACGCTGGTGGGCACCGCAAGCACTGGCACTCCAACCAGGCCGCCGACCACACTAGGCAGCGCGCCCTCCATCCCGGCGCAAACGACCACCACGCGCGCCTGGGTCAGCACCTCGCGGCGGGCCAGCAGCCGATGAATGCCGGCGACTCCCACGTCGTACACGTGCCGCACGTCGTTGCCCATCGCCTGCGCCGTGACCACCGCTTCTTCGGCGACCGGAATGTCGCTGGTCCCGGCGGACACCACGACGATCTTTCCTTTACCGTAAACCGTCTCGTCCTGCGTGAGCGTGATGGCGCGCGCCAGCTCGTGGAATTCGGCTTTGCGAAACTTGCGCTTCACCGCGCGAAATTGTTCCGGCGAAACCCGCGTCGCCAACACGTTGTGGCCGGGAAGCGCCAATCGCGCGAAAATCTCCGCAAACTGCTGTGGAGTTTTTCCCGGTCCGAAGATAACTTCGGGCATGCCCACTCGCAACGTCCGATGATGGTCCACGTTGGCGAAGCCCAGGTCCTCGAAGGGAAGATGCCGCAGCCGCTGCACCGCTTCCTCGGCAGAGAGCTTGCCTCGCTTCACTTGCTCGAAGAGTTTCTTGAGGGCGTCGGAAGTCATGGGGCAGTTGTCAGTGGTCAGTTGCCAGTTGTCATGAAAAAAGTTTCAAGTCCCAGTTTCAAGTTTCGAGACTCAAGATGCAAGTCCAGAAGAGGGACACCTTGCGCCGAACCACATTGCTGCCGAAAGCGGACCGCGACTGAGTGGTACGATGTGAAGCTTAGATGCTCGCGCAGACCCCGACAGCACCGCTAACCTTGACCGTCGCTATCACCGGCGCCAGCGGTTCCATCTTTGCCAAGCACCTTCTGGATGCGCTGGACCGCGACGAGCGCGTCGCCACCGTCAACCTTATTCTCTCCGACAGCGGCCTGCGGGTGATGGCCGAAGAACTTCAGATATCGGGACGCAATGAGTTGATCGACAAACTACTGGGGCGAGCTTCGCAGAAAGTCCGTCAGCAAAACAATTCGGACATCGGGGCCAACGTGGCCAGCGGTTCCTATCGGACCGACGCCATGATCGTGCTGCCTTGCAGTGTGGGAACACTGGCGCGCATCGCGCATGGCATGGCGATCCAGCTCATCGAGCGCGCCGCCGATGTCTGCCTGAAGGAGCGCCGGACGCTGATTCTATGCGTGCGCGAGACGCCGTTCAACCTCATCCACCTGCGCAACATGACCCTGGCCGCCGAAGCCGGCGCCACCATCTTCCCGGTTATCCCGGCGTTTTACTTCCGTCCCGCCTCGACCGACGAGATCGCGCGCGAGTTTGTCAACCGCGTGCTGGCGCATGTGGGACTGCCGCAACCCGACGCGTATCAGTGGAAGGGCGAGTGAAGATGAGTTGAAGGATGGCAGGCAATTGGGGGAATCGCCTGTTCGTCCCTTCACATGAGCTGCTCAATTTTTTCGATGAGCACCTCGGGCGGCTCGCCCTTGGTAATGAAGGCGTCGGCAATCTCCAGTGCATCGGACGGCAAGGAGAAGTATGCCGACAAGAAAATGATGGGAACGCTGGGCTGGCGGCGGCGCAGTTCGGCCGCTACCTGTCCCCCGCTGAGGCCCGGCATGTAGAAGTCGAGCACCACCAGGTCAACTTCGTTCTGTTCGAAGAGAGCTATCCCTTGCTGCCCATCGCTGGCGGTAAGTACCCGGAGCCCGTGGTTCTCCAACATGATCTTTCGCACTCGCAGACCAATGGTCTCATCATCAATACAGAGCACCGTCTTCTGGCGAACTGCATCCATCCAATTCCCCGATTCTTCCACTGCGGATTCGATTCTTAAGTGCGAACTGGCGTCGGTGCTGCTCTTCAGCATCAAGGTGTACCTGGGGATTAAATTTGTTGCCGCATTTACGGCGGAAGAGGCACTAATGCTCTTGTATCCGAAGATCGTGGTTTTGCCCATGCCGAAAACGTCGTAGATGGCTTTTAGGCATCTGATATGTAAGGACTTAATGGCTCCCAGGCATTACTCTTTTGTTACCAGAGTCGTGCTACTTTTGCGGGCGAGGCATTCGCGAGACTCCTTTTTGTGCACCGGGAAATGAGCCTTCGAGCCCCGGAAGAGCCACTCGCCAAGCCTGTCCGCTCAATAAGCTCCACGTGACTGGTATCAGCCGCGGCTGTCTTCATTTCGCTTCACGCTGCGGGCATGGTATTTTCAAAGACTTACCGACGAACGCAATGATCCGCTCTTACAAAGGAATTAGCCCTACCGTGCCGCCGTCGTGCTACGTTGACGAATCGGCGCAGTTGATCGGCGACGTGGTGCTGGGCGACAACGCCAGCGTCTGGATGAACGCCGTGTTGCGCGGCGACGTGCACTTCATCCGGGTGGGTGCCAACACCAACATCCAGGATTGCAGCGTGCTGCACGGCATGTTGAATCAGTGGCCGGTGGTCGTCGGCGATTGGGTGACAGTCGGCCATTCAGTCACGCTGCACGGCTGCGTCGTGGAAGACCGCTGCCTGATCGGCATGGGCGTGGTCATCCTGAATGGAGCGCGCATCGGCGCGGGATCGATTATTGCGGCGGGCACGGTGATTCCCGAGCGAACCATCATTGAACCTGGTTCGCTGGTGATGGGAGTCCCCGGCAAGGTGCGCAAGCGGTTGGGCGAGGCGGACCAGGAAACGATCCTGGGTTACGCGCGGAATTATTTGGGTTACAAGGAAAATTATCTGGCGGAGAGGAAGAAGTAGTTTCAAGTTTCAAGTTTCAAGTTTCAAGTTTCCGTCCGGTTGGCGATTCACCTGGACAGAACAGGGGCAGAAACAGAACCGCATTGACCGCCACAGAAGCGGTGAGCGCAGCGAGAGACTCTCCAGCGGCGACTGGAAACTTGAAACTGGAAACTAGAAACTGATTCTCATGATTAAGGCCGTCCGTGGAACTCGCGATCTTCTCCCGCCCGACACCGACCTATGGAACCGGATGGAGGCGCTGGTGCGCGACGTCTTCGCGCGCTACAACTATCACGAGATCCGCACTCCGATCTTCGAGGACACGCAGCTCTTCTCGCGCAGCGTGGGCGAAGAAACCGACATCGTTTCCAAAGAGATGTTCACCTGGGAGGACAAAGGGCGCGCCCAAAGCGAGAAGGCGCAGTCGCTGACCTTGCGTCCGGAGAATACCGCCGGCGTGGTGCGTGCGTACATCGAGCACGGTCTCGACAAGAAAGGCACGTTGCAGAAGCTGTATTGCATTGGACCGCAGTTCCGTCGCGAGCGTCCGCAGAAGGGACGCTATCGCCAGTTCTACCAGATCGACGCGGAGATCATCGGGCCGCCAAGCGCGGGCAGCGAGTCGCCGTTGCGCGATGCGGAACTGCTGGAGATGCTGGCCACGCTGCTCGACGAAGTCGGATTGCGCGACTGGCAGTTGCAGTTGAATTCGGTGGGTTGCGCCGAAGACCGCGCGCGCTACAACCAGGCGCTGCGCGAGGCGTTGCAGCCCGTGGTGCACCTGATGTGCGCCGACTGCCAGCGCCGGGCGCAGACCAATCCGCTGCGCGTGCTCGACTGCAAGGTGCCAGAGGACCAGCCCATCATCGAGAAGCTGCCCAAGATCGGCGAGTATCTCGACGAGCCATGCCGCGAACATTTCGCCGCGGTTCGATCAATGCTGGATGCGGTCGGCATCGCCTACACGATCAACGAGCGCATGGTGCGCGGGCTGGATTACTACACGCGCACGACCTTCGAGTTCACCCACGGCGGGCTGGGCGCGCAAAGCGCGGTGCTGGGCGGCGGCCGCTACGATGGCCTTTCGGAGTCGCTCGATGGGCCGAAGGCGCCGGGCATCGGCTTCGCCATCGGGGAAGACCGGCTGATTCTGGCGTTGCAATCGCAGGGTGAGGAGCCGGCCGGGAAGGTGCAGGCGTACATCGCTGCGCTGGGCGCGGGGATGAACAGACATGCGCTCAAGCTGGCACGAGAGTTGCGCCGCGCGGGCATTAGCGCCGATATAGGCGATGAGACGTTCCGGCTGAAGAAGTCATTCGAAAGCGCCGGAAAAGCAGGGGCGCGATTCATCGTGATTGTCGGAGAAAACGAAGTGGCGGCGGAACAGTTCGCAGTAAAGGACCTGGCAAGCGGTAAACAAGTACAGGTTCCCCGCGCCGAGTTGGCAGCGCATTTGGCAGAAAAGTAACGTTAGTGAAAATTGGCGATACAGTACGATTGAGTGGCGTCCCTGCTGACGTTCCAGAGGGCGACGCCGCTCTTCCTACCAAGAAGAGATTCCAGCAATGTCTTGGGCATGTTTTCGTGGTAGCTGGCTTCAATGAGATCGGATGGGCCGAATTGGAGATTACGTCTGTAACTGGGAGTGTGGGCGAAACGATATGGGTCGAACCTGAATTTCTTGAGCTGGTTTCGAAGTAGTCCACCACCGAGCGGTAATCGTCACATCCAAATCCGCCTTCCCTGAGGTAATCTGAATTCATGCTCGACTTCTTAGGTGACCTGAAACGTACTCATATGTGCGGCGAGTTGCGCGCCTCTGACGCCGGCGCCAACGTTGTGCTCATGGGATGGGTGAACAAGCGGCGCGATCTCGGCAATCTTATCTTCCTCGATTTGCGCGACCGCAGCGGGATCACGCAGGTTGTGATCACTGCCGACGCCGGAGCGGAAGTCCACGACCGGGCGACCGCGGTGCGCTCCGAATTTGTCGTCGCGGTCATCGGCCACGCCAAGCTGCGCGAGCCCAACACGGTCAACAAGAACATCCCGACCGGCGAGATCGAAGTGATTGCCGATGAGTTGCGTATTTTGAACGACTGCAAGCCGCTGCCCTTCACGCCCAGCGACACGGTGCTGGCCAACGAAGAGGTGCGCCTCAAGTACCGCTATATCGACCTGCGCCGGCCGGAGCTGCATCGCAACATCGAGCTGCGCCACCAGGTGGCCATCGCCATTCGCGATCATCTGAACGCGCAGGGCTTCTACGAGATCGAGACGCCGTTCATGACGCGCTCCACCCCCGAAGGCGCGCGCGACTACCTGGTGCCCAGCCGCGTGTATCCGGGCGAGTTCTACGCGCTGCCGCAATCGCCGCAGCTCTTCAAGCAGATTCTGATGATCTCGGGCTTCGACAAGTATTTCCAGATCGTGCGCTGCTTCCGCGACGAAGACCTGCGCGCCGACCGCCAGCCCGAGTTCACGCAAATCGATCTGGAGATCAGCTTTCCGCGACCGGAGACGGTCTTCCGGGTGGTTGAAGGCTTCTTGAAGGCGGCGTTCTCGACCATTGGCGTGGACTTGCAGACGCCGTTTCCGCAGATGAGCTACGACCAGGCGATCCGGCTCTACGGCATTGACAAGCCGGACTTGCGCCTGCCCGCGATGGCCGACGTGCGCGAGGCTTTCGCGGCCGAGAGCCTGGAAACACTGCACGTTGATGCCGAGCTGCCGCTTGTCGCGATCGTCATTCCCAAGGTCGGCGAGCTCTCGCGCAAGGAGCGCGACGAGATCAAGACACTCTTCGGCGATCGCAAGGACGCGAAAGTTTTCGAGGACATCAAGCGGCTGGAGAAATCGCTTCCCGACGCGGTTGCGAAGATTCGCGAGCTGGCCAAACCGAATGCCGAAGACCTGGTGGTCGTGGTCGCAGGCGCAAAGCGCCCTGAAGCGGCGAATGCGGTGAAATCCCGGCAGCAGGCTTATGGAGTCTATTTCGCGGCGGGACAGCTTCGTCTCGCGCTGGGACAGAAGTACGCCGAGCGGCACGGCGCTTACAAGCATGGCAACTTCCGGCTGCTGTGGGTCACCGACTTCCCCATGTTCGAGTGGGACGAGACGGAGCAGCGCTGGAATGCGGCGCACCATCCCTTCACCTCGCCGCACGAGCAGGACATGGACAAGCTGGAGAGCGATCCGGGAGCGGTGCGCGCGCTCGCCTACGACGTGGTGCTGAACGGAACCGAGTTGGGATCGGGCTCAATCCGTATTCATCGCCAGGACATTCAGGCGAAAATCTTCAAGGCGCTCGGCATGTCTCCGGAGGAGCAGCAGACGCGCTTCGGCTTCTTCCTGGAGGCGCTGCAATACGGCACGCCGCCGCATGGCGGCATAGCGCTGGGACTCGACCGCATCGTGATGATCCTGGCGGGCGCCGAAAGCCTGCGCGAGGTGATTCCTTTCCCCAAGACGGCGAAGGCAGTTGACCTGATGGTGGACGCGCCCACGCCGGTGAGCGAGCGGCAACTGAAAGAGCTAGGCATTGCGGTGGTGGGAAAGAAGGACCTGTAGCTAACTCAGCAGTTAGCAGTTAGCAGTTAGCAACTACCGCGCCAATGATTGGTATGAAAGAAACTCATGTCATGAAAGAGGAATCGATTCGCATCACGGTGAATATTCCAGCGCCTCTCTACCGCGAGCTCATAGAGTGCGCCGCTGTGAAGGGCCGCTCCATCCCTGAGTTAATACTGGCGGGGATCAGGACCGTTCTGGTGGAAGGCCAGCGCCGCCATCCTCGAAAGGTCCAGTTCCCACTCATAGTTTCAAAAGGCCGGAAGGTGAACGTGACCAACGACCGGATCTATAGACACGTTGAATTTCCTTGATGCCAATGTCTGGCTCGCACCCCACGAGGAACCCATGTCCGAGAGAGGCAGCGTAATACGCACCGAAGTTCGCGGGCTCGATCTCTGCCTGGACCAGACCGCGTTGCTGCTGTCGAGGTCGGGTGAGTACCTGACTACTCCCATCGTGCTCAGCCCTGCGGACGCGGAGAGGCTGGCTATGGAAATGGCCAAGGCGCAGTTGTGGGAGTGGAACCAGATCGACGAGTTGAAACGCAAGGCGGACAAACGCTACAAGAATCATCTGGCATCCTGGCTGGTGATGTGTCTGGCCGCGTTCAGCGCCTATGTCGGCTTCCCCGGTTATTACCTGCCTGTGTTCCTGCTGCTGATTTCGATTTTGCTGTGGTGGCGGGCCAGCTTTGTGGAACGCAAGGACGAGCAGGCGGCCCGCGAGGAAAGAAACCGGTTCATTGCAGACTGGGGCTACATTCGGCAAAGGCTGGAGGAATCAAACACGACCGTGATCGGGAATTCTTCACAGCCCTCCGAATAAAACGCACGTCTCGATCGCGGAACCTCTGCCGTCCCTTCGGGACTCGGTCTTAATCCCCACCCCACCCAGCGCTAAAGCGCTGGGCTAAGCTCTTTCGCCCCTTCGGGGCTGGTTCTTGTTTGCTTCGTTCCACCGTGGCAAACCAATGCGGGTCGCGACACAATCGCCAAAAGCTCACCGCCTAAAAGGCGGTGGGATTACATCTCCGATGTTGAACCAAAGGAGGTTGTGGCGCGACTGTGTCGCCGCGACGCGGCTCCTCAGCACGAACCACTAAACAACTGCTAGCTGCTGACAACTGACAACTGGCTACTGACAACTGCTCTTCAGTCCTTGGCCATGGCGTAGTAGCCCTGGCGAGCCTGCACCTTATACTCTCCGGCCTTGGCACGGAGCTGGATCTTGCGATAGCTGCCGTCGAGTTTGGTGTTGGTGGGCGTGTAGCCAATGTTGTACTGGCTGCGCAATTCGTTCTGGATCTGGTCAAAGGCCTGGCGCAACTTCTCCTGCTTGTTGCCCACCTCGATGACGCGGCCGCCGGTTTGTTCGGCCAGCTTCTTCATGTCGTAATCGCCGCTGTAACCGAAGCCCCCGTAGAATCCGCGATCGGCAATCAGGATCACGTAGCAGATGGTGTCGGCCTTCTGTGCGGCTTCGATGGCGTCCTGAATGCGCAAGCGGCTGCCTTGGTCTTCGCCGTCGGTAAAGACGATCATGGCCTTGCGTCCGACTTCGTTCTTCAACTTGTCGTTGGCGCCGAGGTAGATGGCGTCGTACAGGAGGGTGCCCCGCGGGGTGGTTGGGATGGGACCACCGCCCAATCCCGGCGGGCCGCCGCCCATGCCGGCATTGATCTGCACCTTGTTCAGGGCGCGCGTCAGATCGTGCACGTTGTTGGTGAAATCCTGATCGAGATCCACATCCACGTCGAAGTTGATGACGAAAGCCAGGTCCTTGGGGCGCAGAACGGCACGCAGGAACTCGGCGCAAGAGGTTTGCTCAATGTCCAACACCCGGGTCTGGCTGGCGCTGGTGTCAATCATGATGCCTAGGGTCAAAGGCTGGTTCGATTCCGCTGAGAAATACTTGATGGTTTGCGGCTTCCCGTCCTCCATCACCTCGAAGTCAGCCTTGGTGAGGTTGGGAATCAGCATGCCGTGTTTATCCTTCACATTGAAGAACAGGTTGACGACATTCACCTCCGCCTTGAAGGTCTGCAGGTTATCGTCTTCGGCCGGAGCTTGGGACTGCTGATCTTGAGTTGTCGGCTGCGACGGCGATTGCCGATCTTGAGTTGGCGGCGGCGACGGCGGATTCTGCGACTGGGCCGTGATGCCCAGGCTGGCGGCCAGCATGAGGCCTAGGACGGTAGCGAACTGGCGAAATCGGTGGAACAACATTAGCTTCTCTTTCCTGTTGGCTGCATCCATTGTAGTGCACCGCCAGACGATTCCCAGCGCTGAGGGCTGCCGAAGCGTCCCGGTGCGGTTATACTGTCCAGAGTTCCGGCAATTTGGGAGACGACAGAGATACATGTTCAATCGCCGCTTGAGCCCATGGATCCAATCCGCCGTAATGCTGGCGGCCCTGAGTTTTGCCGCAAGCTATGCGGTCTCGCAACAGCAGAAATTACCCGATGCTCCCACGCCGCAGAACAATGCGCCCGCTCCCAGCGTCAACCTGCCATCGCAGGGGACCCCTGACGACCAGGGTTCGTCCTCGAGTGGAAACCCTGAAGCGCCGCCAAATACTCGCAGCGGCGCCCAGCAGCCTCCGGAGCCGACCAACCCAGAGGCCCCGCCTCCGGGCTCGGAGGGAGTCAAGACAGTGCCTGCCGGCAGCGCTTCCAACACCGGGGAGAGCGGTCGGGATGAGCTGTTCCGGCTGCAGCGCTTCGTCAGTTTCGTCACCGTTCCGGTCACGGTGAAGAACAACGAAGGCAAGATGGTGGATGGACTGCTGCAGAGCGACTTCAGCGTCTACGAAGATGGCGCCAAGCAGCAGATCAAACTTTTTACCAGCGATCCGTTCCCGCTTTCCGCCGCCCTGATCATTGACCAGGGCATGTCGGACCTGACGCTGAAGAAGGTGAACCAGACCTTCGCCGCCCTGGGCGGATCGTTTGGCCCGTTCGACGAAGTGGCCGTGTTCACGTATGGCAATACGGTCAATCAACGGTCGGATTTCGGCAATGCGACGCGCATGGAGATTGCTCTGCAGCGGATTAGGGATGAGCGCGGCGAAAATCCCAGCCCACCGGTGGTGGGCGGGCCTTTTGGGGCAGGCCCAGTAACCAACAGCAAGCCCATACCGGGCGGCAAGCTGGTGACCGTTCCCGAAAAAGAGTCGCATGTGCTAAACGATGCGATCCTGGCCGCAGCTCAGAACCTGGCCCACCGTGACCGCCGGAACCGCAAGATCATTTTTGTCATCAGCGACGGTCAGGAATTGGGCAGCCGTGCCAGCTATGCCCAGGTGTTGAAGGTGCTGCTGACGGACGAGATCGCGGTCTACGCGATCGGCGTGGACTCAGCCGCGATGCCGCTCTATGACAAAATCGAGAAGGCGCGCATCCCGGGCTTCGGATATAGCAACATCCTTCCGCGATACACCAACGCCACCGGCGGCGACGTGCTGAACGAGTTCTCCAAGGAGTCCATCGAAAGCGCCTATCAGCGCATCACCATGGAAGCTCGCAACCAGTACACGCTGGGCTATAACACGCCGCAGCAACTCTCCAGCAACTACCGCGAGATTGAAGTGCGGGTGCGGCGCCCGGGGCTGGAGGTCTTCGCCAAGCACGGATACTACCCACTGCCTCCGCAGAGGGCCGGAGCCCAACCCCCGACGCCCGACCAGCCTCCGGCGGGCGGCCAAACAGGAACAACGGCCCCGCCGCCGGCGCCACCGAAGTAGAGGCGCTTGGCAGTTGGCAAAAGAGACGCTCGCCGTTAGATCCTCAATTACTGCGCGTTTGGCATAGGGTGCTGCTGCTCGCTCGCATTGGGCACGAGCTGGAGATAGACCTGCTTGGGCAGGTCTGTATTCCAATGGCCGGCAAACTTCGCATAGCCGACCAGGCCGAAGAAGAGAATGGCAATCCCGGCGGCCATGCTCCAAGCCGGAATCGCGCGGCGCTTTCGCCAACCTGCAGGCAGGCTCATAGCCATCGTATCCTTCGCCGGACAGACGGCCACACACTCCAGGCATCCTGTGCACTCGGCCGAACGGATCTGCACCAGCTTATCGACCGGCAGCGCCGAAGGACACGCCTTGGCGCACTTGGCGCAGTCAATGCACGTCGCTGGATTGCGCGTGATCCGAGATGGACTCAACAGCGAGACCAGTCCCAGGAACGCCCCGTAGGGGCACAGGTAGCGGCACCAGAAGTTCTGCACGAAGATGGACGCGATCACGATTCCAAGGACGACGAATGCCGTCGTGCCGCCCAGGTAGCGGAAGAAGTTCAACATGCGCACATCGACGATGAGCGCATACGGGCTGCCCAGAAATTCAGCGATGGCCGCTGCCGACATGCCGGCCACCGCGTAGACGAAGAAGCTCAGCAGGGCGTATTTCACAGAGCGAAGCGCGATGTCGGCCCAGCGCGGCAGCGTGAAATTCCGTCCGAATGTGGAACGGCCCAGCTTCCACAAGTATTCAGAGATGGTCCCCACCGGACACAGCCAACTGCAAAACGCTTTGCGGAAGACGAACGAAATCGCCAGGAACGACGCAAACAGGAAGAAGCCCGCGGCATGGACGCGCGGCACTTGCCCGGTGACCAGGAAGTACTTCACCTGCATCAGCCCTTCGATGGGCAGCCAGCCTTCGACTCCGGCGGGCCGCGAGACTTCCATCGCGCGTCCACCGCTCTCCGCCCACCGCACCCACAGGTAGAACTGAATCCCAATCCACAGGTTCAACCCCACCAAGAAAAGCTGTGCGGTGATTCGCAGCGCCTGCGAGTATTCACGACCGTCGCGGCGGATGAGCTTCTTGCGTGCGGGGGTGGGACCGTTGTCAGCGTCGACGAGAAAGGGCGAGGCGGAGTTGGTGGATTCCTCTATTCCCGTCAGGCTCGAAACTCGCGGTCCGAAACGGTTGTGCTGCACCCCTGGCACGGCTACTCCTCCCAATTGCCGCTGGTTATCGCTTGGCTTCCATGGCCACGGCGCGCGGGAAGAGGATGTTATTTTCCAGATGAATGTGCTGGTGCAGGTCGGCTTCAAAGCCCTGCAGCGCCTGATAGAGCGTGCGATAGCTGATGCACGCATCTTCCGGGACCCTGTAATCGTTGGTGATGGTGCGCAGCGCACGGAGAGCATCGCCAGCGCCATCGTGTTCCTGCATCATCATGCGCACAGGGTTCACCACCGTGCCGAACGTCGCGGGGGGCGCGGGTTCGCCGGCCAGTGCGCTTTCTTCCATACGGATCATGTACGGAAAGAGGACCTGCTCTTCCTTCATCAGGTGAACGCTCAGTTCCGCGGCCAGATCGGAGAACACTTCCTGTACCTGAAGCAGCTCGGGATGATTCTTGCCATGCACGCCGACAACCTTGGCGGCGAGCGCTTGGATGCGCGAGCTTTCTTCGCGCACAAACACGTGATGAGTGGTCTTGATATGGTCAATCAGATCGGCCAGCAGCTGCTTCTGCCAGTCCTTGTTGTCGCCGGACTGGGTGGTTGCCAGACCTTTCTCCAGGCGCGCGAGAGCTTCGTCAACCGAGATCTTGGCCTCCGCGCAGGCCTCGCCCAGGGTACGGCTTCCGCCACAGCAGTAATCGATTCCGAGCTTTTCGAATTCGCGCGTCGCGCTGGGCGTCTCGGCGGCAATCTCACCCACGGTTTTAGTCGCTGTTAGTGTCATTTCTATTTCCTCCTGTGAGCAGCGGGCCTTTGCGCCGTTGCCATCCTCAAATACAGACTAGTAGCCCCGCCGCGCAGCAGCTATGACTTCTGTCACGGGAGCGAAAGATTGTGCGGATGCAGTAGATGGAAGCGGGCGGACTCAACCGCCGGAGGCCTGCAGTTCCGCTTCCAGGCGTTTCAGGGAAGGAATATCGAGCTTGCGGTTGTCAACCTGAATCAGGCCTTCCGATTGCAGGCGGCTGAGATTGCGCGACACCAGTTCGCGCACGGTGCCGATTTGCGCCGCCAACTCGCTGTTGTTCGCCGGCAGCGTCAGCGTGATGGCATCGCCGTTCCGCGTGCCTTCCGCCTTGCCCAGTCGTACCAGCAGCGCGATCAGCCGGTGGCGGATCGTGGTGAAGGAAAGTTCTTCGATGATGCCGACCAGCCGGCGCAGGCGCCCGCCAACCACTCGCAGCACTTTCAACGCAACCTGCGGATGCTGCAAGCAGAGAGCCTGGAAATCCTGACGGCTGAAAAAAAGGAGCGTGCTATCGCTGACCGCCTGAGCGGAGGCCGGATAGTTTCCGCCGTCGAACACAGGAAGTTCGGCAATTGAGCTGCCGGGACCGTCGATGGAAAGCACTTGCTCGCGTCCACCGGCCGAACTCTTGAAGATGCGCACATTCCCCGACTGAACGACGTACAGGCCGGCGCAAGCATCGCCTTCGCCGAAGATCAGCTCACCGGCAGCGTATTTGCGCTGCAAAAGGTGCGAGGTCAGGAAAGCGAATTCCTGCTCCGCCAAGCTGGAGAAAATGGGCACGCGCTTCAGTACGGCGAGCGAGGCAGCTTCCTGCTCTGTGGGCATGGCGACGATTTTACGCGATGCGGTAGGGACTGTCGCTTGGATAGTGTAGGCGAAAGGAATGTCTATCGAGTTTTATCCTGGTATTCCTCGAACCAGGCCATCTGGATGGCTTCGAGTTTGCCCTCGTTGGACATCTTCGCGTCGTCCACGAAAGTCGGCAATTCGGTGACGTAGCGATGCAGGTCGGTAAAGCGGACTTCCAGAGGATTCACCTCGGGGAACTTGTCGGACAATGCTATGCCGATATCCTCCGCGTCATCCCATCTCAGTTCAGCAGCCATAGTTTCCCTCGAACATGAAAATTGCCGGCGATCAATCGTGGTGGGTCGCCGCTTCCGAAACATAGTTGCGGTTCCAGGACGGAATCTCGACGACCACCTCGCCTGGCTTTTCGATCACGGTCTGACATCCCAGCCGCGAGTTGAGCTGCAGGTCGGCGGCCATGTCGAGACGATCGGCCTCGTCATCGTCCATCTCGTTGAGCAACTCCTTGCCCTTTTTCACCACGACGTGACAGGTGGTGCAGGCGCAGTTTCCGCCGCAGGCGTGCTCCAGATGCAGCCCGAAATTCATGGCCACATCGAGGATTGACTCCGGCTTGCCATGGTCCTGATAGGGGAGCTTACCGTGTTCAAACTCGAATGTCTTGTTCTCGGGAAGGAAGGTGACCCGAACGGTATTCGGTCCGGGAGCTTCCACGGTTGCGGTTGCGCCGCCTTGTGCTTTTTCGTCTGGCATAATTCCTCAAGCTCGCTGCTAACGTTCAATCTCCGCCTGCGCGATAGGATGCGGGGACTCCGGTCCTTCGCCTACATCGGCGGTGTCCATGTTTTGTCCCTTCAACGCCGTGCCCACCGCCGATTCCATCATCAGCTCGGCAAGATGCATGGTTCCCTGGTTCAGGGCATCGATCGCAGTTCGAATGGCCTGGTAATCGTCGGCCTTCACGACCGCACGAAGCGCTGTTTCGAACTTGCCAATGTTGGTGCGCTCCTGCGACGACAACTGCTGCCACGCGGGATTGTTGCGGCCCTTCTCCAAGGCTGTGAGCATGGTCTCGGCTTCGTTGCGCGCCTCGATCACCTGGCGGCGGCGGAAGTCTTCTTCCGCATTGTCAAACGATTCCAGGATCATGTTCTCAACTTGCTCGTCGGTGAGACCGTAGCTGGGCTGCACCTGAATTTCAGCTTCCTTACCACTGCGCAGCTCGCGCGCGGAGACGTGCAGAATTCCGTTGGCGTCGATCAGGAATTTCACTTCAATGCGCGGCAGCCCCGCCGGCATGGGCGGAATGCCTTTCAGGTCAAAGCGCGCCAGGGAGCGGCAGTCGCTCGCCAGTTCGCGCTCGCCTTGCACAACGTGAACGGCAACATTGGTCTGTCCCTCGACGCCGGTGGTGAAGTGCTCGGTTGCCGACGCCGGAATCGTCGAGTTGCGATGAATGATTTTGACCACACCTCCACCCAGCGATTCGATGCCGAGCGACAGCGGCGTCACGTCGAGCAGTAGCATTTCCTTGGTCGCTTCCGAGCCACCCGCCAGGATGTGCGCCTGGATGGCCGCGCCCAGCGCAACCACTTCATCGGGATTCAATCCACTGTGCGGGGTGCGCTGGAAAAGCTCTTGCACCAGTTGACGGACCTTCGGGATGCGCGTCGAGCCGCCTACCAGCACAGCTTCGTTGATCTGCTTTGGGGTCAGCCCGGCATCTTTCATCGCCTGACGTACCGGTCCAACCGTGCGATCGATGACCGGCTGGATTAACTGCTCAAATTGCGCGCGCGTGATCTGGCGCTGATAGCGTCCGCCGCCAGGAAGCTCAACGTCCAGCGCTGTCTTTTCTTCGGACGACAAAGCAATTTTGGCGTCGATGACCGCTTTGCGAATCGCCTGCACGATCTCGGCATTGCGGCGAGCGTCGATCGCGAGATCGCCCTGGATGTCGTGCAGCGCGATCGTGATCAGCAGGTTGTCGATGTCGTCGCCACCGAGGTGGGTATCGCCGTTGGTGGCGATGACTTCGAAGATGCCCTCGTGCAACTTGAGAATCGAAATGTCAAAAGTGCCGCCGCCCAGGTCGTAAACTGCAACGGTTTCAGCGTTCTTCTTATCCAGACCGTAGGCGAGCGATGCCGCCGTGGGTTCGTTCACCAGGCGCAGGACTTCGAGGCCAGCGATGCGGCCAGCGTCTTTGGTGGCTTGCCGTTGCGCATCGTTGAAGTACGCCGGGACCGTGATGACAGCCTTGGTAACCGGCGCCGCGAAGTAGCGCTCGGCATTGCGCTTCAGTTGGCGCAGTATGAAAGCCGAAATTTCCGGCGGGGTGAAGGTCTTATCGCTAAGCTTGATGCGCAGCACTTCGCCGGCTGCGAGATCGTCAGCCAGCCGGAAGGGGAACAGCTTCAACTCGTCCCGCACATCCTCGACGCCGCGGCCCATAAGGCGTTTCACACTGTACACCGCGCGCTCCGGCGTCTCGATCAGGTACTTGCGCGCGGCGCTGCCCACAACGATCTGGCCGTTCTCGTCCAGCGCGACGACCGACGGCACCAGGTTCAAACCGTCTTCGCCGGGGATCACGACCGGACGGTCGCCTTCCATGTAGGCCACCAACGAGTTGGTGGTGCCCAGATCGATTCCGACGATGCGTTCGTTGCTCATTCGCTTTTCGCTATTCGCTCTTCGCTGTTCGCCAGATTAGTGCCAACCAACATCCTTGCCATTGAAAGACATTTGGTATCAGTCGGGTTCTGCAATTCGCTAGCTTCATGCTGCCGATGTTTTGGCGAAGAGCGAAAGGCGAAAAGCGTCCTTCAGTTCTCCAGCACCTCGTCAATGTCGCGCAGCAGGTTGCGCAGGTAGCTGCGGCGATTCAGCACATCCACCATCTTGTCGCGCACCGCGATGCGATCATCATCCAGAACGCTTCCGCCCTGCTCCGCGCGGTCAATCAAGGCATCCCACTCGTTCCAGGCTGCGTGCAGCTCGTCCAGCAGGCCGTTGTACCTGTCCTGCACCTGCTTCTTCGAGTCCTGTAGCTCACGCTCGAGGGTGCGGTCAGGCTCTCCCATTTTCTTGTTCATCCGCATCTCTTCGAGCTGCATGTTCAGTTCAAAAACCTGCTCCAGCAGATCGGGAGGAACCACCTGCTTCTTCAGCTTCCCGGTGCGGCGCGCCTCTTCGGTCGCGGCCTTCGATTGCTCTTCCAGTTGCACCCCCTGCAATCGCAGCAGGTACTCGGTGCGGGTGATGGGATCCTTCAGGGTGCGATACGCGTCGTTGAGTTGCGAACTCTTTTCCAGGCTCCACTGCTGCTCGCGATCGCTGTTGATGGCATTGATGTCGGGATGCAAATGGCGGCTCAAGGCGTAGAACTCGCCTTCCAGTTTTTCCGGCTCCAGGTTCAGCCTGAAGGGCAGCCCGAAGAAGGTGAAATAGTCCACCGGCGTAGGCGGCTGCACTTTGCCGCACTCCTGACAGAAATGAGCGGCGCGCATGGCTCCGCACGACCAACAATTCACCTTGGTCGGCTTGCTCTGGTTCACAACCAGAATGCCGCTGTCCAGTTGCGCCGTTTTCTTCTGATCAGTCAGGGCCATCGAATCCTTTCAGGGCGAACCGATCACCCCGGGATTCCACAATTGCGGAATCCCTGTCCTTCAGCCGGTCGCGTTCGGGCGCCGCTACCATTTCTTAGGAAAACGAAGTGCCGCAGCCGCAAGACTTCTTGGCATTCGGGTTCTGGAAGGAGAAGCCCTGGTGCATCAGGGTCTCTTCGTAGTCGAGAACCATGCCGTGCAGGTAGATGAACGACTTCGGATCGACAAAAACGCGAACATCCTCGAACTGAAAGACGCGATCGCGTTCGCGCGGCTGCGTGTCGAAACGGATGTTATAACTCAGTCCCGAACAACCACCACCCTGCACCCCGAGACGCAGTCCGCCCTCGGTTGGCGAGATGTTTTCCTTCGCCATCGCCAGGCGAATGCGGGCCAGCGCCTTGTCCGTCACCTGAATGCCTTTGGCAGCGGGGGCGGGCGCTTGGGCCGGATTTTCAATATTGACCGTGCTCATGGTTGTGTTCCGGTGCACCTGATCGAGAGATCGGGCACACCGGCCCTCAAAACCAGTTTACGCCCGCTGTTCGACCGATGCGGGCTGGACCGCGGGCTGGACCTGGCTGTGCCCATTCTTCTTCTTCCAGTCACCAATGGCGGCGCGAATGGCGTCTTCCGCCAGCACTGAACAGTGGATCTTCACTGGAGGCAGCGACAGCTCCTTCACGATGTCGGTGTTGCGAATCGTGAGCGCTTCGTCCACGGTCTTGCCTTTCACCCACTCGGTGGCGAGCGAAGACGATGCAATCGCCGAGCCGCACCCGAACGTCTTGAACTTGGCGTCCTCGATGATATTGGTCGCCGGATTCACCTTGATCTGCAGCTTCATCACGTCGCCGCATTCCGGTGCGCCCACCAAACCTGTACCCACCTCAGCGCTGTTCTTGTCGAGCGAACCCACGTTGCGCGGATTCGAGTAGTGGTCCAAAACCTTATTGCTGTAAGCCATGCGTTATCTCCTAAACTCGAAAAATCTTGCGATTTAGTGTGCCGTCCCTACGGGACTCGGATTCTAACTTTCATCCCTACCCAGCACTCCGCCTCCGGCTCCGTGCTGGGCTAAGCTGTTTCGCGCCTACGGCGCTGGATTGAACAGCTTCAGACCAGTGGCGCAACTTAAAAAGAGTTCCTCATGCAAACTGCGAAAACAGTCTCAAGCAAACTACAAAGAGACTTCTCACGCCGGGCCAAAGGCGCTTTGCCCAACCCGCATCAATGCGTCGGCTCGGCCGCCCATTGCACCTTGGTCAGATCAATTCCCTCTTTCGCCATCTCGTACAACGGCGACAACTCACGCAAACGCTTCACCGTTTCGATCACGCGCGCGGCCACGTAATCCACCTCGGCCTGCGTGTTGAACCGCCCAATGCCAAACCGGATGGAGCTGTGCGCCAGGTCATCGCCGGCGCCGAGGGCCTTCAAGACATAAGATGGCTCCAGCGTCGCCGAGGTGCACGCCGAGCCGCTGGAAACTGCAATGTCGTTGATGCCCATCAGCAGCGATTCGCCCTCCACGTAGGCAAAACTGATATTCAAGTTGCCCGGCAAACGGTGCTCCACCGAACCGTTGATGTAAACCTCGTCGAGTTGGCTCATGATGGCGTCCTTCAAGCGGTCGCGCAAGGCTGCGAGCTTGACCGCTTCTTCGGCCATGCCCTCGCTCGCGAGCGCGCACGCCTTGCCAAAGCCTACGATTCCCGGAACGTTCAGCGTGCCCGAACGCATTCCACGTTCATGGCCGCCGCCATCGATCTGCGCCACCAGTTGGACGCGCGGGTTCTTGCGCCGGACATACAACGCGCCAACGCCCTTGGGACCATATAGCTTGTGCGCCGTGAGCGAGGCCAGGTCCACGTTGTCCTGGATCACGTTGAACGGGACCTTACCAATCGCCTGCACCGCATCGGTGTGAAACAGCACGCCGCGCTCATGACAGAAAGCGCCAATTTCGCGGATCGGCTGCAACGCGCCAATCTCGTTGTTGGCGGTCATGATGGTCACCAGGATGGTCTTGTCGTCCATCGCCCGCTTCAGATCGTCAAGATCGATGCGGCCGTCCTTCTGCACCGGCAAATACGTGACGCGAAACCCGTACTTCTCCAGGCGCTTGCAGGTGTCGAGCACAGCCTTGTGTTCGATGGCCTGGGTGATGATGTGATTGCCCTTTTCCTTGTACATCTCGGCGACGCCCTTGATGGCAAGGTTGTTGCTCTCGGTCGCGCCCGACGTGAAGATGATCTCCTTGGAGGTCGCGCCAATCAGTTTGGCGATGCGCTCACGCGCCTGCTCCACGGCTTGCTCAGCCACCCAGCCGAATTCGTGGTTACGGCTGGCGGCATTACCAAACTTCTCCGTGAAGTACGGCAGCATCTCTTCCACCACGCGCGGATCGGTGCGCGTGGTGGCATGGTTGTCCATGTAGATAGGCAGTTTCACGTCGTTGTTCCCATTGCCCGAAATCACATTCGTGCTCATTGCTTGTGCCATCTCCTAAACGTGTTCAATCTTGTTGGGCGTCCAGCCCAGGGTGACCAGTTCCGGCGCGGGTTCGTTCTCCGGCTCGGTCATCTCCCAAATCGTCAGCCGATTCAAAACTTCTTCGATGCTGCGGCTGACCTTGCGCAGCGGCCCACGGACGGTGCAGCGATCACTCTGATCGCAATCTTCCGTGGCCGAGCTGCACGAGGTGATGAACAAAGGCCCGTCAATCGCCCGAATCACCTCAAACGCGCTGATCTGCCGCGGATTGCGCGCCAGGGTGTAACCACCATTGGTGCCGTACTGCGAAACCAGCAGGCCGGCCTTGGTCAATCGCTGCAGAATCTTCGCCAGCGCTTCCTGCGGCATGCTGTACATCTCGGCCAGGTCCTTGGCGCTGCACGCGCCCAAGTCAGCGTGCTCGGCCAGATGCCGCATGGCAATCAGCCCGTAGTCCGCCTTCTTGGTCAGCTTCAACATAGTCAGTCAGTAAGATGAATATGCGACCAATTCAGTCGCAATTAGATTCTACGCCGGACGGAGGACATCGCGCAAGAGGGGACAGCGAAAGGCGATTCGCCGCATTTATCGGTAAGTAATGGGCAGGGAATGGCTTAAGGATTGGCGATGAAAAGCGTCGGATATTCGATCCGGTCGACCGTCGCAAACTTGAACTTGGGTCCCCCTCGGGAGTGCGGGCCTTCAGCACCCTCTGCCGTCTCTACGGGACTCGGGATTCATAATGCCATGCTCACGCGGCGCTAAAACGCTGGGCTAATCTCTTTCGCCCCATTCGGGGCTGCCTCGGTGTGCTTGCTTTACGCGGTGACAAACTGATGCGCGGCCGCGAATACAGTCTCTGAAGGCCGCACTGCGCATGCAAGCGGATAGCAGGCTGAGCGGCGAAGCCATGTACCAGATTTAACATTTTGTCTGCGGGAAAAGCTTGACAACTGTCGGTTCCGGTCTAAAATACCGGGAAACTGAGCCGATGCCCCTTTCAGGCAGGGCGCACGTTATGAACGCGAGCCAACCGGCCAACAGAACTCCAAACTTCCCGCAGAGCAAATCCATGGACCAGCCGTGTCGGCATCCCCGTGTCCAGGTTGTCTCTCGAGATGAAGACGCGGAATACGTCGAGTGTATGGAATGCCGCGAGGTCTTCGAATCGAGTGAACTCCGCGACATGGACATCGAGTCGAAAATCCCACCACAAGACGAATAGGTCAGAAGCTCGAACGACGTTGCATGTGCGCGAGGGGGCCGGGGTGTGTCTGGTTGTATCTTGGGTAGTGCGGGCCTTCAGGCCCGCGGTAGAACCGCCCGCGCAATTCCTAGCGTCAGCCGCTGAGGTCATCGACCTCAGCGGCTGACGCGATTTCTCCCCCTGTGCCTAGACGCGGGCCTGAAGGCCCGCACTACCCGTGCAAGGAGATACACCAATCCTGAAAACGCGCTACCGCAGGCGCAGCGCGGCGTCGGCGGACAATTCTGGCGCGGCGAACTCACCCGCCAGGAATCGTGGATAGGCAGCGGCTGCGATCATGGCCGCGTTGTCCGTGGAAAGTTTTCGCGAAGGGAAGTAGACCGCCAAACCTTCTTCGGAGGCGCGCTGTTCGAAGGACGTACGCAACTCACTATTGGCGGCGACACCGCCCGTCACCAGCAACGTGGCGGCATCCTGTTCGCGCACAGCCAGCAGCGTCTTACTGACCAAGTCATTCACCATCGCGTGCTGGAAAGACGCGACCAGATCCAGCGTGGCTTGGTCGCAGGCGGCGAGGTAATCTTCGCGCACCGGACTGGCCAGCGCGGCCAGTGCCTGGCGACGTCGCATAATGGCCTCGCGCATGTCATGGGTCTCCACGTAGCGCAGGACCGCCGTCTTGATTCCACTGTAGGAAAAGTCCACACGCGACTCATCGTCAGCGTGCCGATTTTGCGGGTTGCGGTCATGGTGCTTGATCTGGGCGAAGGGAAACTTTACCGCCTGGGGATTGCCATGCCTGGCCAGGAAATCGATGGCCGGGCCTCCCGGATATCCCAGTTCGAGCAGCTTGGCGACCTTGTCGAAGGCCTCACCGGCAGCGTCATCGCGGGTGTGTCCCACGTCGCGGTATCGCCATGCGCCTGATTTTCCTTCGACCAGAAAGAGGTGAGTGTGACCTCCGCTCACTACCAGAGCGAGAACGGGAAATTGCAGCTCACGGTTGCCCTTCTGGCGCTCCTCCAGCAAGACGGCGTGAATGTGCCCCTCGAGATGATTGACTGCGATGAGCGGTTTCTCAACGGCATAGGCGAGCGCCTTGGCGTAACTCAAGCCGACCAGCAGCGACCCGGCTAGCCCGGGCCCCTTGGTGACTGCAATGGCGTCGATCGTCTGGTAAGACCGGCCGGCATCGTCGAGCGCTTGGCGCACGACCGGCACAATGGCGCGCAGGTGCTCGCGAGAAGCAAGTTCTGGCACCACCCCACCGTAGGGCCGGTGGGTGACGAACTGCGAATAGACGACATTGGAGACCAGTTCCTGCCCCGAGCGCACCACCGCAGCGGCGGTTTCGTCGCAGGAGCTCTCGATGCCGAGAATGTAAGCGTCGGGCACCAACCCATTGTAAAGCGTGGACGGGGCCCACCGCCGGCTCCTCCCTACCCCCTCAAAGCCAGAGAGGACACCGGCAGTAGGCTGGGCGGGCGTATGGCGAATTGGAGGTAAGCTATTCATATTGTTGGTGTTACGATGTAGCGCGTGGTGTATTTGGACGTCAGCACATTGGTTTCCGACAACCAGTAACTTACTGACCTCCAGCGGGTTAGGAAAATATTGCGAACCTTTGCGGCAGTCTCACGTCTAAGCGCCAGGCTGCCGAAGGTTCTCAAGTTGGCAATCGCGGGCAAAGATTTTGCTTGACGCAAGGGCCGGGGGGCGACTACCTTACTGTTTTCACGTAAGACGTCATCTCTAGACAACCAGTCCAAGGCGTCCTGCCCCGAAACGGCCACACTGGAACGCATTACCAGGCAATCAGGAATTCACATCCCGGCAAGAGCATTGTGCTGAGCTATGAAACGGGTCAGGTAAATAGTTGTTTAATAAGGCTTTGCAGTTTTGTTTTGGAACGAACGGAAAAGGCAAGAAATTGAGTAACCGAAGCGGCGACCGTGGCATCAAAGGTTTAGCTCCTGTCACGGGCCGTCGCAGACAAAGGCTCCTACCGCCCATTTTTTCATAGCCAGGAGCAGTAGTTCTTTCTGGCCGGGCTCCGGAACATTCATTCATAGAAACGAGGAGAACAAATTGATGCGGTCTGATCTAGTATTCGAGGCTGTCCACACACTGCGCAACCGCTACACGCTGTGTCAGCTTGCTTCCAAAGCAACGCGCAAGTTCCATAAACCCAACACGCGGATTCAGGACACCACCAACGACGTGTTGAACCTTATCGCCGATTCCGAACGGCAGGACGTAATTCTCGAACCGGAGACGGCTTCCGAAGCGCAGCGGCGCGCAGCATAACGCGCCGCGCCCTTCGGCGCATCCCGCAGTTCCTCCGACCCGCCCTTCTGTACATTCCCCGTAGGTGAACATGACAATCTCAGAGTTAAAAGAAAAAAACATCACCGAGCTGACCAAAATTGCGCGCACCCTTGAGCTGCCCGGCGCCAGTGGCCTGCGCAAGCAGGACCTCATCTTCAAGATCCTCCAGGCCCAAAGCGAAAAAGAAGGCCATATCTTTGCCGAGGGCGTTCTGGAAATCCTGCCCGACGGCTACGGTTTTCTCCGCTCGCCCGATTACAACTACCTGCCCGGCCCGGACGACATTTACGTTTCGCCCTCGCAGATCCGCAAGTTTGACCTGAAGACCGGCGACACCATCAGCGGCCAGGTGCGGCCTCCACATGAGGGCGAGAAGTATTTCGCGCTGGTAAAGATCGAGGCCGTCAACTTTGAGTCTCCCGAGGAAGCGCGCAACAAGATCCTGTTCGACAACCTCACGCCTTTGTATCCGCAGGAACGGATCAAGCTGGAGACGGTGCGCGAAAATATCAGCGCCCGCGTCATGGACCTGCTGACGCCGGTCGGCAAGGGGCAGCGCGGCTTGATCGTGGCGCCTCCGCGCACCGGCAAGACCATGCTGTTGCAGAACCTGGCGAACTCTGTCACCACCAATCATCCGGAAATTGTGCTGATTGTGCTGCTGATCGACGAGCGCCCGGAAGAAGTGACGGACATGCAACGCTCGGTCAAGGGAGAGGTCATCTCTTCCACCTTCGACGAGCCGGCCGCCCGCCACGTTCAGGTGGCTGAGATGGTCATCGAGAAGGCCAAGCGCCTGGTCGAGCACAAGCGCGATGTGGTCATCCTGCTCGATTCCATTACCCGTTTGGCGCGTGCCTACAACACGATTGTGCCGCCCTCCGGCAAAGTGCTCTCTGGCGGCGTTGATTCCAACGCGTTGCAGCGTCCGAAGCGCTTCTTCGGCGCGGCCCGCAACATCGAAGAAGGCGGCTCACTCACCATCATCGCCACCGCTCTCATCGAAACCGGTTCGCGCATGGACGACGTCATTTTCGAAGAGTTCAAGGGCACCGGCAACATGGAAATCATTCTCGACCGCAAGCTGGTCGATAAGCGCACCTTCCCGGCCATCGACATTCAGCGCTCCGGTACGCGTAAGGAAGAGCTGCTGATTCCCAAGGAAGATCTGGCGCGCGTGTGGGTGCTGCGCAAGGTATTGAACCCGCTGTCGCCAGTGGAAGCCATGGAGTTGCTGATCGACAAGCTGGGCAAGACACGCTCCAATAGCGAGTTCCTGTCCAATATGAGTGCGCTGTAGGGAGCTGACAGCTGTCAGCTATCAGCCATAGTCCGGCAACGGCGGAAGTGCCCAACAGTAATTTTGGATCGAGGTGAGGGAACGGTGCCCCCATTCAAGGTCTTCTCACGGCCTCGAGTGGGGATTTTCGTTTCGTGCACAAAAAGACCCATTCAAGCTTCGCTTGAGCGAGTACCCAGCGATCACTCAGACGTACTTGTGCAGCGGCGTTCCATGAATCGCGTGCACTCAATCGTTGTTAAGTCTACGCCGAGAGCAACTGCCGAGTGCCCACCTGCATGGCACCCGGGAGTAAACAACGAATTGTGATTGAGGTCACAGACTCAACATAACTTTAGCTCTAAAGTTTCAGCTCCGCACACTAAAATGGAAATCCTTCATCGATGGGGAAATCATGGTAAGACGCACCTTCGTTAGCTGCTACCTGCTTTTCTTTGCGGCTGTTTCCCTCTGGAGCCAAGCGAACAAACCATTGACCAATCAGGACGTTATGGAAATGGCTGGTCTCGGACTGTCGGATGAAGTGATCATCGAGAAGATCAAGACTGCTCCGGAAACCGATTTTGACACGAGCATGGACGCGCTAAAGGCACTGAAAGCGACGAAGGTATCTGATGCCGTCATCAGGATAATGATTAATCCCAAGGCTTCGGAGACTATGGATCGCGCGAGAGTGCCATTGGCCGTGCCGCCCGCGGCGCCTGACCTCCTAAGCAACGCAGTTGTAGCGTATAAGCGCCCCGATGGATCCTTCACAGGTCTTGAGCAATGTCCGGCCCCAGGTACAAAAGGCGGCGGCATGGGGGTAGGAATTCTGACGGGCGGTATAGCCGGCGTTAAAGTTAAGTCGGTCTACCGAGGCGCAGAAGCTCCTCTTCGCATCCAAGAGCGTCGCCCGACGTTCTACGTCCGAACCAATTCCGGGCGGGGTATTATTTTGGCACACCTCGAGAAAAAGGGCGACCACCGTGAACTACAAGTGATGAGCGACAACTTCGGCCCCAAGGCGGGTTTGAGGGAAAAGGATCGCGTCGAGGTGACCGTCACCCAAGTCACGGATGGCGTGGTTTCGGTAACACCAGCTGAAGCCTTACACGATGGGGAGTATCTCATCACGTTCGACGAATACGGCGCCGTCTCATTTGACTTCGGAATCGCGGTCGCGAAGTAGGGAACCAAGAGTCCTCCGCCGGCATCCAGATGACCTTCTCTGTAGTCCCGAGGTGGACTTTGCGCGGGTAGCCTAGCCCGCAGCCGCGGGAGTCGCGGCGGCAGCCTTGCAAGGAAGCCAACCATGTGGCGATGGAATTCGCGCTCTCGGCTCCGCTGCACTGCTGTATGTGCGGCTTTAATTTGCTTTGCGACTTCTTGCGGACCAAAGGCACGTGTTGTCGGTGAGGTTCGCGACAATTTTGGACAACCACTTGCAGACGTCGAGGTCTCGATCCCTAGTACTGCGCTAAGAACCAACACAAACAGTTCCGGGAAATACAGTCTTCAATATGTGGCCGGCAAATTTTCCGTTGCATTCAACAAGAACGGCTACCTGAGCTTTACCGTGCCTCAAGACGTTGCCGTTGAAACAACGGTTCCGCTGCAGACGGTCACGTTATACAAATTGCCTGCCACACCGGGCGTGTGGTTTCTTGGTGCCAAAGACTATGTCCTCCTAAACTCCGGTAGGCTTATAGTTTCCGGAGCGGACCGGAGGCAGTTTCGATGGGTTTACAACATGTCGTATCGAGTCTCAGCCGATTTCGTGAAGCTGCCTCAACAATCACAGTATCGATTTCTTGATAACCACAGTTCTCGCCTTGTTCTTTTGAAGGTCGGCGACAACGGCATAGTGGCCTCTCGCGCTGAGGCGTGGTCTGGTGAAGGACAGACCAAGGGAATGTCCATCCAAGATACTTGGAAGAAAGTCGCAGAGGGGATGGGGGTTCGAGAAGTGTCTTTGGCACCCGGCAAGTATGCCTATGTCGCGCTCCATAGTAGCAATTATGGCTACGGGCCCACGCGCCTTGGGGAGCCCGTCTTTGCTTTTGAAGTTCAATAGGAGGCAGCCCATGGAAAAGCTAGGGGCCGCGATATCGGTGATCCGGCTATTCCCGCTAGGCATATTGGAATTGATACATGTGAGGAGATTGCTATTGCTTGTAGCTACGCTCGTCATTCTGAGTGCCGTGGCATGTTGCTCGGACGTACAGACAGAGAGAGATCTGATACTAGGCACATGGTATTGCTCGAACTCTGGCGGAAATGATCGCCTAGAGTTCAATACAGACGGTACGTTGGTCTGGCTCGTGTACTCGACTATTTCGAACAATTTACACGCTTGGCGGGCAAGATTTGGTGATCCGATTCATTACAGGTTCTTGTCTCCCACAAGAGTTCAGACCGTGTACGAGCCATTCGTCATCCAAACTCTTTCTGCAACTTCATTACTCTTTTCGTGGGAGAAACAACAGTTCACATGTACACGCTTGCCGCCCGCAGGCGATACGCCGGAGAGCAGAGCTGCGGCTCAGGCGGAGGTCGATCGAGAAGAGGAGCCATACTTGGGGAAATGGATGAGAACAGATGGGGAGCAGTATGTTGACTTCGAGAAAGATGGTTGTGTTATAGGCAACCGTGCGGGCGGGCAATGGACCGAATCAACCCACCGCTTTGAGGTGACGAATCTATCCGGCATCGGGGCCTATGCATCTTGTGCAAGCCAGATAGGGACTTACCAACTCACCGGGCCAAATACCCTTGTTCTTGGCCTAGGGTTGGAGAACGCGGTTTTTCATCGAACAGGTACAAACGTTGCTACGACCGAGAGATTCACGATTCCGACTTCCAGAGGCGGGGTTTCGGTGCATGACTTCCGAAAAGATCCGGGCATATACGATCAGCGATCATTCTGGGTCGAGATAAACAAAGAGTTCATGATCAACTACTACGCTTCTGATCCTGGATTCTTGATCAGTCTGACTACGGGACCTTTCGACGCCGTCCGCAGAAAGGCGGAAGCCGCTTTCCTAAAGAACCTCGACATCAGCAAGCCCGATGCATGCAAGCTGCCAGTTACGGTCAGCATTTCCCGCAGCGTGGATGCCCAACGTGCAGGTATCAACTACCCACTGAGCTTCTGCGGGCGTTGACAGTTGTCGAAATGATGTAAATAAGAAACAGCCTGGTGCCCGGTGTGCCCCCGCTTCGCGCCCTTCTTTTGATCGCTAACCTGAGACCACTGTGCCTGGCATCCGGAACGTCGTGGCCTACGAAGCATAGCGCAGGATTTCCAACCTCGGCGTTGCGGGCAACAGCATAATTCGCGATGACCTCGCCGGATCGGATGCACTCAAGCTTAACAATAATTCGGATCGATGTGATGGGGCGCGGAATCCTGACGATTTCCGAGCCTATTTCTTCTTTACGGTACGGAGTTCTCCTCGCGCTAGACGATTAGGTTCGCGAGGACGGCGCGTCGCCGGGGCGGTCGTGCCGGTAGAGCTGCACCATCCCCGCCAAGTGAACCATGCCCAGACACAACGAAATCGCCGAAAACACCAGGAATCGAACCAGGCCAGGGTGCTTCAGCACGACCGGCAATTGCGGAATGAATAACAAACCTCGCAGCAGGTAGATCGCCGTTACGCTGATCAGGACCGTGCGCAGCAGCGGCAACCGCCGAATCTTTCCTGCGCCCGACAGAGCGTACACACCGAAAACCGCAACGATTGCTCCTATTGCAAGGCACAGCAGGGCATATAGGATCGGCCTTCCTATTCTCAACTCCGCCGGACCTCCGAAATATCTGACCGCGCTCGGAGACCACCTTATCGCGCTCACTTGGAAAGCGGCAAAGGCCAGCGAGAAATACCCGCCTGCCTGTAGCAAATAGTTGTGCAGTGAAGCCGGCTGTGACGTTGGCGCGGCTGCCATGACCTCGGAGCTACTCATGACCTCCTCCTTCGCCGGACAGAAAAAACGGCCACTGTCGGGAAACATAGCAGCGCGAGCCATGCGCCGTCTGTGATATAGGTTTGGCGGTCGCGTCTAACTTGTGGATCACAACGCCATGTGCAGGAACATCAAAACTCTCTTTAACTTTGACCCGCCTGTCACTCAGGAAGAAGTCCAAGCCGCTGCGCTCCAGTTCGTCAGAAAGATCAGCGGCTTCAACAAGCCGTCAAAGCCAAACGAAGCAGCATTCCAGGCTGCCGTCGACAATATCGCCGGCATTTCGACTCGCCTGCTCCGCTCTCTCGACACCACTGCTGCGCCCAAGAACCGCGAGGACGAGGCTGCGAAGGCAAAGGCCCGCGCCGCTCAGAGATTTGGGCGCTGATTTCACCCGCTTTGCACATCGCAATCGCTGCCAGTAGAATCGAGACTTGACGGCAGTTGATTGAACCTCCATGTCACTGAAGCAGTCGGAAGCGATCGTGTTGCGAACTTATCCGCTGCGCGAGGCTGACTTGCTGGTGACGCTGTTCACGCGGGCCGAGGGTAAGGTCAAGGGCATCGCCCGCGCGGCCAAGAAGTCGAAGCGGCGTTTTGGCGGGGCGCTGGAGCCGCTGACCTGGGTGCGGGCGTATTACGACGACCGCGAAGGACAGGAGTTGGCGCGGCTCGATTCGTGCGACATTTTGGAGTCGCCGCTGTCGGCAACGGTGGATTACCCGCGGGTTGTCGCCTTGGAGCACGTCGCCGAAACTCTGGATGAGTTGCTGCCGGACCGCGAAGCGAACGACGCCATTTTTCGGCTGGCGGTTTCGGTGCTGCATCAGCTGCGCTCAGGTTCGATCTGGATGCCGTTGACGTACTTCCAGCTTTGGATGGTCCGGCTGGTTGGATTTTTGCCGGAACTGAGCGAGTGCAGCGCTTGCGGGCGGGCCCTCAATGGCAGTCGCGCGTTTTACCATGCGCTGGCCGACGGCCTGATGTGCGTGCAACACAAGCGGCTGGCGTCGTCGGAGCTAACGGCGGAATCGCGAGTGCTGGCGGCTCAGATGTTTCGTGCTCCGGTGGACACGTTTGCAGAGGAGCCTTGGGCGGTAGGCCAGGGCTCCGATCTGCGAAAATTTCTGGTGCAGATTCTGGAGCGCCATATCGAGAAGAAACTGGTAACCGCCAGCATGATCGCGAAGCTGTGAAGGTTTGCACAAAGTGATTGCACAATATGCTTTCATAAGATATTGCGCAAGATAAATGAAATGATAAGTGAACTGTCTAACTCAGGCGCGCAGGGTGAAATGGCAAAATCAAAATAATGCCAGCCGAGCGGCGTGAGCTCTGGATAACGAGTCCCGTCAGGAAAACCATTTGGCTTCCTCGCACAATCCGCTGACCTTCCAGCAACTGGTGCTGCGCCTGCAAAATTTCTGGGCCGAACACGGCTGCGTCCTCCAGCAGCCGTATGACGTCGAGGTCGGCGCCGGGACCATGGCGCCCGAGACTTTCCTTCGAGTGCTAGGCCCCAAGCCGTATCGCGTGGGCTACGTGCAGCCATCTCGCCGTCCCGCCGACGGCCGCTACGGCGAAAATCCCAACCGGCTGTTCAAGCACCTGCAGTTCCAGGTCATCCTGAAGCCGCCGCCGGTCAATGTGCAGGAGCTTTACCTCGAATCGCTGGCCGCGATCGGCATCGACCTGCGCAAGCACGACATCAAGTTTGAGGAAGACAACTGGGAGTCGCCAACTTTGGGCGCGTGGGGCATCGGCTGGCAGGTGATGCTCGACGGGCTGGAGATCACGCAGTTCACCTACTTCCAGCAGTGCGGTGGCATCGACCTCGACCCCATCTCCGCCGAACTGACTTACGGCCTGGAGCGTATCGCGGCGTTTCTGCAGGACGTGGACAGCATTTACGACATCACGTGGGTCGTCGATGCCGACGGGCGCGCGGTGAAGTACGGCGAGATCCGGCTGCAGGACGAGTTGCAGTTCTCGGTTTACAACTTCGAGGTTGCAGACGTTGAGAAGGCGTGGAAGCATCTCGGGCTATACGAGGCCGAATGCCAGGCGCTGTTGGACGAGTACGCAGAGCGTGTTGCCGAGAAGTCCGGCAGTTCCGGCGAAGAGCGAAATGCGAACAGCGAAGAGCGAAAAGCGGCTCGTCGCCGCTTTCCCGTGCTCGCTGCATTTGATCTGTGCCTGAAGTGCTCGCACCTGTTTAACATCCTCGACGCTCGGGGAGCGATCAGCGTGACGGAGAGGGTTGGCGTGATCGCGCGCATCCGGGCGCTGGCCGTCGGTGTCGCCAGGGCGTACGTCGATCAACACAAGGCCGAGGAAGGCAGCGCTGCTGCATCGGAGGAAAATGGTTCGCCCCAGACGGAGCGCTTGGCAGCGAGTCGCTCGTAGCCAGTCGGTGATGTAGTCGTCCCTAGCGCACGAACGCCGAAAAGTTTGCTTTGGTTTTTGCTAGTTGCTAGTTGCTAGTTGCTAATTGCTAGTTGCTTCTTATGCCTGACTTCCTTCTCGAGATCGGTACCGAAGAAATTCCCGCGCGCATGATCGATAGCGCACGCGACGAACTGGCTCGCCGCGTCGGCGACCTCTTGCAGCGCGAGCGGCTTGTTGAAACCCCGACCCTGCAAACCTATTCCACCCCGCGTCGCCTCGCCGTCTTCGCGTCCGGCGTATCGCACGCGCAACCGGACATAACCGAGCAAGTCACCGGGCCTTCGCTCAAGGTCGCCTATAAAGATGGAGCGCCGACTCCCGCAGCCGCGGCGTTCGCCCGCAAACTAAACATCCCCGTCGATGCGCTGGAAAAGATCACGACTCCGAAAGGTGAATACCTCGGTGCGACGGTGAAAAAGAAAGGGCGTCCGGCGGCGGAGATCCTTGCGGAGTCGCTGCCCAAAGAAATCGCCGGCATTTACTGGGCGAAGAGTATGTACTGGCGAGGCAAGTCGGCAGAGCGCTTCGTGCGTCCGGTGCGCTGGCTGGTTTCGCTGCTCGACGGTGAAGTTGTGCCGCTGGAGTTTGCCGGCATTCGCGCCGGGCACATTAGCGAAGGCCATCGCATTCTGTCGCCGGGATCGCTGCCCATCGATCGGCCCTCGGATTACTCGTCCGCGTTAGCCAAGGCTTCGGTGGTAACGAGTGCCGCCGAACGCGAGCAGCGCATTCGCAAGGCGCTCGACTCGGCCACGCGAACCACCCCTGGCGCGCGCTGGCGCGAGGACAAGTCCCTGCTCGACACAGTTGTGAATCTCACCGAGTTTCCGTCAGTCGTGCTCGGCAATTTCGATCCCGAGTTCCTCGCGCTCGCCGACGAGGTTCTGGTCACGGTGATGCGCGACCACCAGAAGTATTTCGCCCTGGAAGATGCCGGCGGAAAACTCCTGCCTCATTTTCTGGCGGTGCTGAACACCGACGGCGATCCAGATGGTCTGATTCGCCACGGCAATGAGCGCGTGCTGCGCGCCCGATTCAACGACGCGCGCTTCTTCTGGCAGACCGACCAGAAGATCCCGCTGCGCCAGCGCGTGGACATGCTGAAGGCGGTGACCTTCCAGAAAGATCTGGGCAGCTACTTCGACAAGACGATGCGCGTGCAGAAGCTGGGCAGCCTGATTTCCGAGGCGATTCGAAATGCCGGCGCGCCTGTAAGGTCGGGGGTCGTCTTCAAGGCGGCGCTGCTTGCCAAGACCGACCTCACCACCGAGTTGGTGAAGGAGTTCACCGAGCTGCAGGGAATCGTCGGCGGTTTGTACGCCAAGGCCCAGCAGCTTGATCCCATACTCCCCGCCGCCACCGCGGAAGCTATCGGTGATGCGATTTACGATCAGTACAAGCCCGAGTCGATGGACGACAGCGTTCCGCGTTCCGTCGAAGGCGCCGTGCTCGCGATTGCCGATAAGGCGGACAGCATTGCTGGAATGTTCGCGCTTGGTCTGCAGCCGACAGGCTCCAAAGATCCCTTCGCGCTGCGCCGCGCCGCGAATGGCATCGTGAAAATTATCGCCGAGCACAAGCTGCCGCTGCCGATCTCGAAACTTTTTTCCGACGCTCGTGCGGAGTATGCCGGCTCGGAAGCCGAACGCCGATTTTCTAAAGAGATTAATTTCGGCGAAGCGATTGCGAATTTCATGCGCGAGCGTCTGGAATTTTACCTGCGCGATGCGCGCGGCTTTGCCTACGACGTCGTGAACGCCGTGCTCGCCGCGGGAAGCGATGACATTGTGGACGCAATTGCCCGCGCTGAAGCGCTGAGCGAGGTGCGCGGCTCGGAAGATTTTATTTCTATTTCAATCGCGTTCAAACGCATGAAGAACATTGTCCGCCCGTGGTTGGAAAATCCGCCAATTGAGGCGACCGGTGTAGGCTACTTCCCTGAACGGTGGACAGGAGACCGATTCGAGGCAGGGGCGGAGCGCGATTTGGCGATGCGAGTTTTCCCCTTCAGGGATGAGATGACTCGGTTGGCGAAAGCGCACGGTTATCGCGAGGCTCTCGCGAAGATCGCCATGTTGAGACAACCGGTCGACACTTTTTTTGACAAGGTAATGGTCATGGTGGATGACGAGGAGGTCAGGATGCGTCGAGTGATGATACTGCTGGTGCTCCTTATTAGCGTCTCAACCATCGCAGACTTCAGCGAGATCGTTACGGAAGGCACAAAAGCGAGCCCCGAAAGGGGCGAAAGAGCTTAGCCCAGGGCGGAAGCCCTGGGTATGCGTCATAAAATGACCCAAGCCCCGTACCGGGGTCCCCAACGAGCGCCGCTTTTGCGCTTGTTGGGGTGGTTGAGGGACGGCAGAGATTCATTTCCAATTTTGTAACAGCAAAGGACACCATCATGAGCACTCCTACCACCGACATCGAATCCACGGCGTCCGCGAACACCAAAGCTGTCAAATACGTTTACTTCTTCGGCGACGGACACGCCGAAGGCCACGGCAAGATGAAGGACGAGCTGGGCGGCAAAGGCGCCGGACTCGCCGAGATGACCAACGCCGGGCTGCCCGTGCCTCCCGGCTTCACCATCCAGACCGAGGCCTGCCGCGAGTACATGCGCAACAATTCCGTCTCCAAAGAAGTCAATCGTCAGATGGATGAGGCGCTGCGCCGCCTGGAATCATTGCAAGGGCAAAAGCTTGGCGCCGCCGACAATCCGCTGCTGGTGAGCGTTCGCTCGGGCGCAAAGTTCTCGATGCCCGGGATGATGGACACCATCCTCAACCTCGGCTTGAACGACAAGTCGGTCGAGGGCCTGGCCAAGCGCAGCAACAATCCGCGCTTCGCCTATGACTCCTATCGCCGCCTGATTCAGATGTTCGGCTCGGTAGTGCTCGACATTCCCAAGCACGCCTTTGAGGAAGTCTTCGACGGCAAGAAGAAGCAGAAGAAGGCGAAGCTCGACACCGAACTCGACGCCAAGGCGCTGCAGGAAGTCATCGCCGAATACAAGAAAGTCGTGCTGAAGCACGCCAAGCGCGACTTCCCGCAGGACCCGCACGAGCAACTAGTGATGTCGCGCGACGCCGTGTTCCGTTCCTGGCTGAATGATCGCGCCAAGACCTATCGCCGCATCAACAACATCGACGACATGCTGGGCACCGCGGTCAATGTGCAGGCCATGGTCTTCGGCAATCTGGGCGAAACCAGCGGCACGGGCGTGGGCTTCACCCGCAACCCCGCGACCGGCGCGAAGGAGTTTTACGGCGAGTTCCTGATGAACGCGCAGGGTGAGGACGTGGTCTCGGGTGTTCGCACCCCGATTCACATTTCCGAACTGGAGAAGATCCAGCCCGACGTTTACAACCAGTTGCGCGAAATCACGACCCGGCTGGAGAAGCACTATCGCGACATGCAGGACTTCGAGTTCACCATCCAGGACGGGCGGCTCTACATGCTGCAGACGCGCAACGGCAAGCGCACCGGACGCGCCGCGGTTCGGGTCGCCATCCAGATGGTCGAGGAAGGATTGATCTCGAAGGAAGAAGCCATCTTTCGTGTCGAACCGAACCAGCTTTATGACTTTCTGGTCCCGAGTCTCGATGAGAAGGGCAAGGACATTGATGTGCTCGCCACGGGATTGCCGGCCTCACCGGGCGCGGCGGTCGGGCAGATCGTCTTCACCGCCGACGAAGCGGTGGAGAAGTTCAACAAGGACAGCAAAGCCAAGCTAATCCTGGTGCGCAGCGAAACCACGCCCGAGGACATTGGCGGAATGGAAGTCGCGGCCGGCATTCTTACCTCGCGCGGAGGCATGACCAGTCACGCCGCCGTGGTCACTCGCGGCATGGGCAAGTGCTGCGTCGCAGGCGCCGGTGACATTGACGTGGATGAGAAGGCCGGTGAGATGCGCGTTCGCGGCAAGGTGCTGAAGGAGGGCGATTGGATCTCGCTTGATGGCGCATCGGGCCGAGTCATTAATGGCAAGCTCAACACTGTCCCCGCCAAGCCCGACGATCCAGAACTGCAGAAGCTCATGAGCTGGGCCGAGCCCTTCCGGCGCATGGGTGTGCGCGCCAATGCGGACATTCCGCGCGACGCTCTCCAGGCGCGCGCCTTCGGCGCTGAGGGCATCGGCCTCTGCCGCACCGAGCACATGTTCTTCGCCGAGGACCGCCTGCCGCACATGCGGACGATGATTCTCGCCAACACCGAAAAGGACCGCCGCAATGCGTTGCGCAAGCTGCTTCCGATGCAGCGCAACGATTTTGTCGGCGTCTTTCGCGCCATGGACGGATTCCCGGTCACCATCCGCACCATCGATCCGCCGCTGCACGAGTTCCTGCCGCGCCGCGAAGACCTGATGGTGGAAATCGCCAAGCTGGAAATCACCAAACCGAAATCGCCCAAGCTGAAGGAGCTGCGCACGCTATTGAACCGCGTCGAGCAACTGCACGAGGTCAATCCCATGCTCGGCCATCGCGGCTGCCGGCTCGGCATCACCTATCCTGAGATCACGGAAATGCAGTCGCGCGCCATCTTCGAGGCTGCCGTCAAGGTTGCCAAGGAAGGCGTGAAGGTGAAACCGGAGGTCATGATTCCGCTCACCGGCGGATTGAACGAGATGGCCAACCAGGCTGCCATCGTGCGCCGGGTCGCGGAAGAGGTATTTGCCGAGAAGGAGTACAAGGTCGAATACCTGGTGGGAACCATGATCGAGTTGCCACGAGCAGCTTTGGTTGCCGATGAGATCGCCAAGGAAGCAGAGTTTTTCAGCTTCGGCACCAACGATCTCACGCAGACCACCTTCGGTTTCTCGCGTGACGACATCAACAAGTTCCTACCAAAGTACCTTGAGCTAGGAATTCTGAAGCAGGACCCGTTCGCGGTGCTGGATCGCGAAGGCGTTGGACAGTTGCTCAAGATGGCCGTCGAAAAGGGCCGCAAGACGCGTCCGACCATCAAGATCGGAATCTGCGGCGAACACGGCGGCGAACCTTCTTCCATCGAATTTTGCGCGCAGCTCGGGTTCAATTACGTCTCGTGCTCTCCCTTCCGCGTGCTGACGGCACGCTTGGCAGCGGCACAGGCAGGCGCAAGTGCGGAGTTGAAGATCGAAGGTGGCCGAACGAAGTAACGATCGCAGTTTCCTTTAGGTGTATAGGGTGGAGCACCGCTTCACCTGCATTATTCATCAGGTGAGGTGTCATCCTGAGCGCAGCGCCCGCAAGGACTTTCCGACCCGCTTCTTTCGCGGGTCGGGCGGGCGCGGAGTCGAAGGACCCCTATCGCTGCGAGAAATCATTCTGTCGCCACTTTGCATAGCAGCAAATCCGGGACTGCTGGCGCGACCTCAGCTGCCGCGTGGAAATTCCCGGCGCACAAACTCCAGCGCCTCTTCCCTGCTCTTGAGCGTCCCTTCCAGCTGCGCGTCCTCAATCGCCGCCAGCATGTCGCGAAACTGCGGGCCGGGCTGGTAGCCAAGGGCGATCAGGTCTTCCCCGCTCAGCAACGGTTGCGGCCTGATCTCCTCCGGCGGAGTCTGTTGCAAGCGTTCGCGCACGAAGTCATAGAGCGACAGGTCGCCGTGGCTGCTCAGGCAATCCATGCGATGCAACTCCAAATGCTCGTCGAACTTCGGCAAGCGCAGGAAGCGCTTCAGCGTCGATTCCTTCATCCGCTCCGCATCGGCGAAACGCATGTGATTTGCGACGAGGGTAGCGATCTGCCGGGTGTCTTCGTTGGAGAAATGCAGGCGATGGCAAATTTCTTCCGCCATGCGCACGCCCACCTCGACGTGTCCGTCAAAGCGGATGCGGTCAGGCGCCACGCGGAACGTCGGCGGCTTGCCAACGTCATGCAGCAGCGTGCCCCAAGCCAGCGTGCGCGAACACCTCGGCGGCAATTTCTCCAGCAGCAGCAGAGTGTGAATCCACACGTCGCCCTCGGGATGGAACTGCGGCGGTTGCTCAACTCCGTGCATGCGGTCCACCTCGGGCAGTACTTCCTTCAGCAACGCGGTGCTGTCGAGCAGCTCGAACGCCCTGCGCGCGCTGCCTTCGGTCAGCATCTTGGTCAATTCGTCGCGCACGCGTTCGGCGCTCACCTGATGAATTTGCGGCGCGAGCCGGTGAATTGCCGCAAACGTTGCCGGATCGATGGTGTAGTCGAAGCGGGCCGCAAAGCGCACCGCTCGCAACATGCGCAACTTGTCTTCGCTGAAGCGGCGTTCCGGATCGCCGATGGCGCGGATCACTCCCGCCCGCAGGTCGTCGCGGCCGCCCACAAAATCGAGCACGCGGTTGCCGTCCAAGGGATCCATCAGCAATCCGTTGATGGTGAAGTCGCGACGCTGCACATCTTCTTGCGGGTCCTTGGCGTAGCTCACCTGGTCCGGATGGCGGCCATCGGAGTACGTCCCATCATTGCGAAACGTGGCCACCTCGACGTAGTTCGGATGTTCGGACGGCAGCGCGGAACCCTCTTTTGCTGGGGTGGAGATTTCCATCGGCACCAGCACCACACCGAACTGCGCGCCGACGGCGTAGGTTTCAGGAAAGATGCGCATCACCTGCGGGGGCGTGGCATCGGTGGCAACGTCGTAATCGGCGGGCTCAACCCCGAGCAGCGTGTCGCGCACGCAGCCTCCGGCGAAATAGGCCTGGAAGCCGCGCTTGCGTAGCTCGCGAACGATGTTGGTGGCGTGCTGCTTCATCGATCAGTTCCTGAACGATTGTAGCGGCTGGACCCTTGAAGTCGCCGTCGAGGCCGCCGAGAATGGTAAGTAATCTATCGCGGACCATCTCTTGAGTTGTCATTACGAGCGCAGCGAGGAATCTGCTGGTGGTTGGGGCTGGAACGATATATCAGGGGAACAGCAGATCCCTCACGGCCTGAAGGCCGTTCGTGATGACAACTCAAAATCACCAGACATTGCTTATGCGGCGTCAATAAAGCAGGTCTTGGGCGGCACGGAGGTTGGCCACCAGTCTCAGTTACCGGAGAGATGGCGATGTAACGCCAACTATAGGGTGCATATGGCAAGCTAATGAGTCTGAAGCCCTGCTGCCTTTTGCTCTAGTGTCTTGGCACTATCGACCTCCCCGCGAGCACTTTTCAACTTGGCGTACTCCAACAAGGTACTTTTCAGTCGAGAGGTGTAGTTGTCCCGCATGTCTGGCAAGGCAAGAATAGCAGCCTCGAAGATCGTAACCGCCTGCCGGTACAGCGCGTCAGCCTTATCAAGTTGCCCGACGATGAAATAGGCACGCGCAAGATTGGCGTGTTCATCGGCGAAGTCGGCGTCCCTTTCGCTGTGTTCTACTCCTTTTCGAATCTCCAATGCCTTCTGGTAGAGAGGGATCGCTTCGTCTGGTTTGCGTTCCGCGATCAGCGCGTGTGCGAGGAAGGTGCGTGAACTGCTCCTTTCAATGACACGGTTGGCTGGCAGTCCATCTGACAGGGCAACAGCTTCGGAGCACTTCTTTTCGGCATCAGGGATCTTCCCATCGCGAACCATCTGATAACAAGTCTGAAACGCGGGATAGTAGTCCTTTAATGCCTTCTGCTCAGTATTCGTATGACGTGGAGACGGCACGTTCCATTCAACGGTTGTAACGACCGCTATAGGTTGCCCATCTTGGATGAACGGCTTGTACTCCCACTTCTTCACGGCGTCAACGAAGGCAGGCGCGAGCATGGGGTGTCCGCTCAAAACTTTGACGGAACCAACCTTGCCCTCTGGAGAGATTGTGATCTCCAGCGACACGGTGCCTCCGATCTCCAACCCCTTTGCGAGGGGTGGGACTATCGGTTCGACCTTGTTGGTTTGGTTCTGCTCTGCCACCTGCGGCTCAATGCGCTTGGGAGCGTCTACCGCTAACGAGCAGCTCGTCACCAGAAGTAGGAATAGGAATTTCTTCAGCATGACTGAACTGTAGCACGCCAAAGCACGGTGGGTGACGTTATCAGATGGGATGAGAAGGCCGGTCTCCGACGGGATGCTGTAGGCTCCCAAGTTATCGACGCGCTCGAAGCGCAAACAGATAAAGGAGACCGGCAATGAAAAAGAGTAGCACCGCAAGGGCCGCGAG
>JBEKPR010000015.1:0-106330 GCA_049520555.1 Candidatus Korobacteraceae bacterium | reverse complement strand
AAAACCATCAGCGAACTGCGGACCTCCGCCACCAAGCATGACTAAAGGGGCTGGATGTCAAAGAACTATCCCTGCTTCCAGCGAAAGGAGAAGTGTTTTCTCTTGACATCCCCTTTTATAGAACCCGTCCTCACCAGCGCCTCGGGCGCGAAAGATGATAGCCCACCGTTTCAACGGTGGGTGGGCGTGAAAAAGAGAGTCGAGTCCCCCGGGGACGGCACAGGGTCTGCTTGGTGCCGCTCAAGCGCAGGGTGCCCCGGGTCTCGCGGGTTTCGAGACCCGGGCCTGATTAGATAACCGTGTCGGCTCCAATCGGCCGAGTACATTTGGTGGGCTCAACCAACCGAGGCTCGGAAAGAAAGGAGCCGCGCACAATGAAGATTGTAGGTTGTGATTTGCACCCGGCAATCCGCCGGTTTTTCCACGAAATATAGGCCGCTGGGGCAGGGAGGATAGAGCCCGCAGGGCGGAACAAAATTAGCCCACGACGTAAGTCCTGGGTGACGCTTGCGGGTTCGCCCTCGCCGACCAGGGAGCGGATTCAAGGCTCATTCAGGATTACCTCGGACACCGCAACATCCAGCACACCGTCAGGTACACCGCGACCAACGCCGCCCGGTTCGAGAAGCTCTGGCGTTGATGAACCGGAGGCGATTGCCGGTTAAAGCGCGTCCGGACGTGTGCCGATTGTTGTAAGGTGTAATCGGCAGACGCGATACCCTTGACAGCGGACGACGAAATGCTGACTATGAGTAGCATGAGTAATTCGGCAAAGGAAACACACTAATGCACTCAGCAGCGCAGCCCCAATTCAGCAAGCGATATCAGCTGGTCACTGAGGAAAAGGCCGGAGGCGCGACGTACACGCCCCTGCTCCTTGCCGACTTTGTTGCCGACCAGATTGTCAGCTGCGCACGGTTCGAAGGGACAGATATCATTCGAGTGCTTGATCCCGCTGTCGGCGATGGCGAGTTACTTCTGAGTCTCTTGAAAAAACTGCTTCCCCGGACTGAAGCAGCCGTTCACGTCTTTGGCTTTGATACAGACGAGGCCGCGTTAGGCGAAGCGCGGCGCAGGATTTCCAAGGCATTCCCGCATGTGCACCTTCACCTTGAGTTCGGGAATTTCCTTGAGTTCGTTCTGGAACAGGGCGCTATTTGTGGCACATCGTCTCTATTTGTACCCGACCAGGCTGAGCTTTTTGATCTTATTATTGCCAATCCGCCCTATGTTCGGACTCAGATTATGGGAGCCGGTCAAGCGCAGGAATTGGCAGCGGCCTTTGGCCTTACAGGCAGGGTCGATCTTTATCATGCCTTCCTGATCGGCATGGCACAGGTTCTGCGATCCGGTGGCACCGCGGGAATTATCGTCTCGAACCGATTCATGACAACGAAGGGCGGCGGAGGGCTCCGCACTGCACTTCGCGAGCGTTTTACGCTTCGGCACATTTGGGACTTGGGGGACACCAAGATTTTCACTGCGGCTGTTTTGCCTGCCGTGATCCTCGCCGAAGGCCGCAACGGCCAAGAGCCGGCCCCCCCCGCCTTTACCTCGATCTACGAAACCACTGAACCCGCGACTATTGAAGCTCTTAACCCCGTTGCTGCCCTTGCTATGGCTGGCCCCGTTGCTCTCGCTGACGGGCGCAGATTTCGTGTTCAGCACGGAACGCTTGATGCCACCGGCGCGACCAATGAAGTTTGGCGCATCGCTACTGACACTGGCGATGCGTGGCTTGCGACCGTCATGTCCCACGCTTGGGGTACGTTCGGCAGCATCGGAAAAATTCGCGTTGGCGTGAAAACCTGCGCTGATAAGGTATTCATACGCAGTGATTGGAACGCCCTGCCTGAGCACCAAAAGCCAGAGCTATTGCGAACCGTCACAACGCATCACATTGCGGGACGCTTCCGACCCATTCCCGATGAAAAGCAGCGATCAATTCTGTATCCCCATGAGATAGTGCAAGAGCAGCGTCGCGCCGTGGACCTGTCTCATCACCCAAGAGCCGGAGCCTATCTTGAAACACACCGGGCAACCCTTGAGGCACGGACGTACCTCATCGAGAGCGGGCGTCACTGGTACGAGCTGTGGGTGCCGCAAGACCCTGGAAGTTGGGCAGCGCCAAAGCTGGTTTTCAAGGACATTTCGGAGCGCCCGACCTTCTGGCTGGATTTGGAAGGCACAATTGTGAACGGCGATTGCTACTGGCTGACTTGCACGCGGTCCGACCAGTCTCATCTTTTATGGCTGGCGGCTGCTGTAGCAAACTCCACCTTTGCGGAAGCCTTTTACGATCACCGTTTCAACAACAAGCTTTATGCAGGGCGTCGTCGCTTCATCACGCAGTACGTCGAACAATTCCCGCTGCCCGATCCTCACACGCAGCTTGCAGGCAGGATCATCAACGGAGCCAAGACCATCTATGACACCGCAGCCTCGCCTGAGCGCGAAATTTTGGAAGCCGAACTTGATCGAATGGTATGGGAAGCCTTCGGCCTACCCGTCGAAGAAGTCCGACGGTAATGGAATCTGCAATTTCGCGTTGAGCACCTTGCCCTGAAACTGCGTAAAGCGGTTGAAAAATCCCTCGCCCGTTGTCAGGAAAACGTGCGTTAACTCGACTTGCCCGTTGCGCACCCGCGCATAAAAAACAGCGTATCGCACGTCACAGTGCCTAATTTGTTTTCCCTCGATCATCGGTACGTCAAGCGCTTCGGTGCTGTTCGGCCTCACAAGCCCAAGATCAATCGTCGGCGAAGTTTGAAGCTTCACTTCCACAAGCTGGTGACGCACATCCGGGAATTGTCCGTCATCTTGATAGCTAGAATATCCAAGCGTCGTACATACGAGCCGATGCAGGGCCGCGCCTCGATTTCGTTCCTGGTCAACACCAGCATTAGCGAACTTCTGTCCGACCAGCCCAGAAAGACGGTCGAACACGACTCCTATTGACAGCAACTCCCCCGCCTGAGGGTGCTTTACTGGTGTCGCCACATGGCGAAGATCGACATTTGCCGTCACGAATGGTGCCAACAGCGCTGTGTCGGATGGCGTAATAAGTTCCGGCGCCTTGCTTCCCGGAATGCACCGTGCTTGATATTTGCGGGTCAAAGTCCCCGTTGTGTCGAGCAGCGCCAAGACTTCGCCCGTCACGACTCTGACGCGGGTCACCACATCGTTATCCGACACCCGGATCAGGACGTAACGTCGCGTCGGAGAAAGTTCCTCGTTGAAAACCTGCACGTTGTTTGATTTCTGTGTATAGGTGTCGAACAACTGGCCGGGAAATCGGGGCTTGGTTTTCTGGAATGATTTCGGCACCGGATAACCTAGCACTTCGCAGACCCTTGTTTTTACCACCTTCGAGCGTGTGCGAAGCGGCAAACCCGTCAGCGACAATCCACGCAACCCCGCATCAAGCAATGCTTGCAGCTCCGGGGTGGGAATCCACAACGCCGGGTCACCAACCTTGATTGGCGCGTAGATTGTCAGGCCACTCTTGCGGATGGCTGCAACAAATTTCTGGGGATCAAGGGGAGGCTTAGTTGTCGTCATCGCTCCTCGGTGTGAGCAGTCCGGGAACTGACACACCAAGCGCGCGCGCTAAAACTTCGAGGGAACTGAGCGTCACGTTTCGCTCTCCTCGTTCGACCGATCCAATATACGTTCGGTGAAGCCCGCACCGCTCCGCCAATGCTTCCTGAGACAGCTGCATCTTTTGCCTGTAACTGCGGAGATTCGCAGCCAGCACAGAGGTCAAGCGTTTACCCGCTTTGCGCATAGACCTTGCAGCCATTCTGTTCAGCAACTCATTCGTTTGCGTGTCACAGGCATGATTCAGAACAAGATGCCTCTGAGTCTACAGACTCTGAGTAGCGAACCGAACTTGGCACGACGCTGATTCGTTTACCTGTTATTGGAAACATCCGTAACGAGCCTAGAAGCATTGGCCAACGCTCAGCCCATGCCGGGGGTGCCCCATCCTTGTCCGCTGCTTTTGCGGACAGGATGGGAGCGGACAATGAGCCCGGCTGGTAATCACGCCCACGCAATGGTGTCGCCGGCTGAAGCCGGCTCGGGGTCTGGTGGCGTTCACCCAGGACTTCCGTCCTGGGCTAATTTTGTTTCGCCCTGACAGGCTCACTCTGCCTACCCATCGCCGTTCAGGAGCCGCTGGTTCCGGCCGAAGACAGCGCCTTGAGAATCGCCGTGCCATTGGGGCTGCCCCAGCCGCTGCAGGCGTCCCATCCGGGACCGGCTTTGTAGTCGCCGTTATTACCCGAGGTGATGTCGTTGAACGTTCCCGCCGCGAGGGCAACCTTCTGGTACAGGTTTGGATTGAGATAGCCAACCGGCGTGCCGATCATCTGATTGAACAGCGCAACCAGGCCCGCCCACAACGGCGCGACCGCGCTAGTTCCACCCACCACGAATTGCGAGCCGTCCGCTTGCACCACATAGCCGGTCTGAGGATCGGCGTCCCCAGAAACGTCGGGCACGCCGCGGCCCTGGTTTCCCGTGGCGGCCGACGGCGGCACCTTGGCATTTGCCTGGTACGAGGGAAGCGGAAAGGTTGCACTCACTCCGCCGCCGGTGGCGCCGCCGTTGGGCAGATCGTTCCACACCACTTCGCTGGCGATCGCGCTGCCGCTGATATCCAGGCTGGTGCCGCCACACGCCAGGCTATACGGGCTCGACGAGGGGAAGTCCACCTGGTCGGAGCCATCGCTGGAGCCATCGGTTGAGCCGTTATCGCCAGAGGCACAGCACACGGTCACGCCCACGGCCGCAGCCGCTTGCAGCGCACTGTTGTAGTTCTGCAGCGATTGCGCCGTCCAGCTTGATTCCGGCCCGCCCCAACTGATGGAAATGACCGAAGGTTTGTGGGTCTTGTCCATCGCCGCCTGGTTGATGGCGTCGAGAAATCCCGCGTCGGTATTCGGGGCGAAGTAAACCACGATCTTCGCGCCGGGCGCGACCGCGCCTATGACCTCAATGTCGAGCATCACTTCGGTGTCGGGTCCGTTAGGGTCGCCAGTGGGCTGATTGGTTGCGCCATCGACGGACACCGCTGAGACCGAGGGTGCGGGCGAAATCCCCAGCGAGCTGAAGTAAGTGTTGAGATCGGACTGCGTGTATCCCCCGCCCAGCTCGATGATGGCAATGGTCTGCCCCTTGCCGTTCACGGTGGTGGGGAAGTTGTACGCGTGGGCGATTTGCACGGCGGTGTAGGAGGTCGCAGCCGCGGCGCTGGGGTCGGTCGCCATGCGAAAGTGCGTCTGGGCTTGCGGGCGGTTGTCGAGTCCATGCACGCCGCGAACGATGTCGCTCAGCTCGGTGGGAATGTTGATCGCACCGCTGCGTCCACGGTAGGCTCTCCCCTCGTATTGGTACGTCGCCAGGTCCACCTGAAACGCTTTCGCAAACGCACTGCAACATCCCGTCAGGGCCACCGTGCGCGCGGGAAGATTGACCTGGCCCACCTTCAATCCATGGGCGTGGGCGAATTTCTCCACCTCCTGCACGTCTTTGGGATCGGCGCCATACTGGGCAGCGTATTCATCGCGCGAGACACGCCCGCCACTCGCCACCAACTCAGCCAACGACGGCTGGTTCGCAGGGGCCGGCCGCTCTCGCAAGACCACGGTCACGTGCATCGGTTCGTTGGGATCAAGAACGCCGGTTTTCGCAGCGCCCGGCATCGGATTGCGTTCGCTGCCCGGCAGTTTGACGTACTTATCGAATGCCATTTGTTCCTCCAGGATGTCGCTGGCGGCGGCGATGTGATCGTCGGCCCCCACATCCGATTGAATGCCCCATTTTAACCGCAATTCCCCCTCGGGGCGGTTGCACCTCGAATGTATTTGGCGACGGGCGGAGCGCCCTTCAGGGACTTTCTATTTCGGGCGTCTTAGTCTCGGCTTTAAGATTGTCTTGATGTTAAGATCAGCACGCCCTCTGATTGCAAGAGCAATTATGACTTGTCCCGCAAGTGGTTTCTGTGGGAAATAAACCTGACCGAGGAGCGAAAACATGGGCGAAAAAATGCCAACTGCCGCACCCAAACCCAGCGGGATCACGATTGACGTAACCAAGGACCTTAAGAAGCCCAGCGATTTGGCCGCTCTTTTTGCGGGCCAGGCGGCCGCCATCTTTCGCGTCGGATCGGAGATCGCGCGATACGCCGGCCAGCCCGTCCGGTCAGCAGTCGGGTCCGCCCCGGCGAAGCTCACCTTGCAAGGCGACCCGAACTGGAAGACGAAGTCTGGAATCGCCTTCTCGCTGAAAGCGGACGCGAGTTGCACGATTGCTATCGGCAATACAAGCACAAAATTCCCGATGGCCATGAACGTTGACTCGAAGGAGACCACAAATGTGGTCGCCGGGCCGACGGCCGCAATGGTGTACATCAACATCGAGCTTGATTTCGACATCAAGGGCACTCTCTCGGGCAGCGGAAACGTGAGCGGCATTGGAATTGCCGGGAAGGCTTCGGGGTCGAGAAGTGCGACCTTGGCTTATTGCCAGCCGGTCAGCGCTGAGCTCGAAACCGCAGACGCGGTCAAGGCGGCATTTGACGGACTGCTGTTTCCTTTTCAGCCGGACTGCGCCTTGAACATGCCTGTGGGAAGCATCGGCAAAGTGAATTTCGACGGTACGCTCGATTGCGAACTGGATGTTACGTATGGACTCGGCAACTACAAGCTGTCGGCGCAAGAATTAGGAGCGGCACAAAGCAGTGTGAAGGTGGCCTGGGACAAGCTCACCGCGCCCTCCCTGGTCGCCAATGCTGGGGCTAAAGCTTCCTTGACCTACAAGCACACTGATCACTTTGGTGTGATCGTGCAGAAGCTCGATGCCAAGACTGCCCTTGTATACCTGGTGCGCTCTGCGGACGATGAGACGGGGCAATCGCTAGGCGTAAGTGTTGGTATATCGACGACGTCGGTTTCGTGTACGGTTGACCCTGCTGAACTTAAGAATGCGGTGAAGGAAGTAACGAAAGGCGGATCGCCAAAGTTGCAAACCGAGGTCGAGTCGCTGGTACCCGATTTGCAGACCAGTCTCGTTGGTAAGGCGAATACCTGGCTTTCGAGCCATAAGGAAGATGCCGGCTTAATGCTAAGCCTGTCTCAGCAAAGCGGCCGTACTGTGCTGTATGCCTTCAAGGTAGATCTGTCGCCTGGGGCTCCTCAGAACCTTGCCAGGCAGAGTTGGACAGCGCTCATGAGTGGCGATCTTCGCCAGGCGCTGCAAATCGGCGGCTTCAAACTCCAGCCCGGTTCGGGCGTCGCCGACAGCCTGAAGCGCTCCTCCTGTATTCAGTTTCATTTCTTTAATTTGTTCCAACTGACGACGACCAGCGACTTCTTCAAGAACTCGGTTACCGAACTGGCGCCGGACGGCAGCATTCGGGTCTTCGTCGATCTTGGGCAGGAGTCACAGTTTTCGATTCGTTCGGCAAGTGAGACGGCCACCATCCACTTTGTGGCTACCGCGACCGAAGACACCCAGGGTAGCAACTACCAAAAAGCCGAGGTCGATCTATACATCGAGCTGTCTGAGACGAACAAGCCCAAGGAAGCGGGCCGGATCGCCAACTCCATCGGGTCGATCGCAGCTAACCCCGCAGTCCAGTCGGCGCAGCAGAAAATGGCGACGTTTGTGGCCAACCATGGCAGCAAGAAACTGGACTTGATAACCATCTTTAAGCCCTCCGCTTATCAGAAGCTGGCCTGCTCGGCCTATACAGTGGATAACAACGGCAAGGCCCATCCACCGGCCCTTCCCCAGAAACAGGATGAGGACAACTGGGAGGTCTTTCAAGCTTCGGTTAAGCGCCTGATGACGGATTTGTCGGAAACCGTGGCTGAGCTGACCTACGACAAATGGATGCTCTGGAACGTGAGCTCTAACTATCAAATTGGTGATGTTCCGGATGACCATCACGTGCCGGACCGCCGAAATGACGGGGGCTACATGGCGGCGGGACAGAATCTCTTCCACGATCGTTGGCCGGCGTATCGGCCATTCCTTCTAGCCAGCACTGGCTTCATGAACCTTTGCGATGACTTGCACTCGCTGGCCACAGTCACAGCTCACGTCAGTACGCCAACAACTTGGGGATCGCTAATCGCCACGTTGCAGAAGTGGGTGCAGTCGGATGTTGATCCCGATTGGTCGAAGCCGGCGCTCGGCGCGCTGTTGTACTTGTGCAGCGTTGGCACAACTGCAAGTGACGTGAGCACCGCCTTCCAAACGGCAAAGGACAATAGCTGTTTTACCTGCACCGTTACTTTGTCCTGAGTGGGTAAACAAGAGGAAGTCATGGACCTCGCTACGATAAAAGCATGGATTGAGCATTGGGAGGGTCGCCGCAACCAGGCGTACGACGACGCGACTAGCAGGCCGATAACACCGGGCTGCGTGGTCCAAGGCCATCCTACGGTCGGGGTCGGCTTCAACTTGGACGCCAATGGCGCACAGGCCGCAATTGAGGCCTTGGGCTTGGACTACAACCAGGTCCGCTCCGGGCAGCAAATCTTGACGGACGACCAGATTGACACGCTTCTGGATCAAACTGTGAACCAAGCCATACAGGGCGCTCGTCAGGTTGTGCCAAGTTTCGATTCTCTCCCCGACGATAAACAGGTCGTTATTGTCGACATGGTTTTCAATCTGGGAGTACGCGGCTTCTCGCAGTTCGCTCACGCGATACAGGCCGTCAATAGCCAGGATTGGGCCACCGCCGCCCAGCAAATGCAGCAGTCCGCCTGGTTTCGCCAAGTGGGAGCCAGGGCCAGCGCCGATGTCAATCTGATGGCCGGTCGCATTACCGCGACTCAGTTCGCGTAACTCCGGCCGGTAGTTATTGCTTCGCGCCCTGCTTCTGCGCGGGAACGAAATCTTCCATCACCGCTTTGCGCATCAGGTCGGGTGGCAGCAGGCCTTGCGCCAGAATGAAGTCGTGAAACTTCTTCTGGTTGAACTTAGGTCCCAGCGCCTTCTCGGTGTCCTCTCGTAATTCGATCAGCTTGGTGTACCCATAGAAATAGCTGTTCGCCTGGCCGGGCATGCGATAGGTGAAGCGTTCGACCTCTTCCTCGGCAAAGGCATGCGACAGCACCACATCCTGCTCCATCACGCGAAAAGCATCTGCGGGCGTGATCTTGCCGGCTTGCAACTCGGGATCGAGAAACGCGCGCGCCGCCCGTTGCAGCCTAAGGTCCAGCGAGATCAACTGGCCCTCCAGCGGCATATACGGCTTGATCAGATATTCCGAATACAGTCCCCAGCCTTCGACGTTGGTGCTGTTGAACGCGTAGCGGACCCGCGCCAGCGAAACCCCATGCTCCAGCATGGAATCAAATTGCAACTCATGTCCCGGCCGCGCCTCGTGCGCGGTGAGCGTCCAGGCGGCTGCGTCGTAGGTGAAGTCGTCGTACTTCTCGGTCGCGGGCTTTCCCGGGCTGGCCGGAATGTTCAGCGGCAGAACGAACTCACCCTTCTGCCCGGTGTTGTGGATGAACGGTGGCGGCACCATGTGCGGCGCAGGCTGCTGTGCGGTCTCGGCCGGCGTAGCGATGCGAATGCGGGCGGGCCGGTCGGGTAGCGACACGATTTGCTGATCCACAATGATCTTCTCGATCTGCTTCAGCCGCTCCTCATAAAACGGGAGAATGGCGTCGCCCACCAGCTGCTGCTTCTTCAGCTCCCGAATCACGTCGCGATAATCGCTCGAGGGCAGGTGCCGCTCCTTGGCGATCTTCTGCGCGACCGACTTCATCTCGCCCTGGATCTCGATGAAAGCCTGGTGCGCCATGGCAGCGAGCTGCGCCGGCGGAATGTCGATGCCGAAGTTTTCCATGTCGAGCGCATAGTGCTCGGGGGGAAGGCGAAAATCGTCTCGCGCCTTGGGCAGCACCGTGGCGCGCACCCACGCGTCGTAGTCGGTGAGCTGCGTCTTCAGCTTGGCAAACGGCTCTTCCCATCCCGTAAGTTTGTACTTCTGCATGAGCGCGGCAATGCCATTGAGATAGTTGGAATTGCGCGCCATCTCGGTTTCGATCTCAACCCGCGCGGGATAGATCACGCCCGGCTTGGCCATCTGCTCGCTGACGCGCTGCTTCAGGATCTCGGTGAGCGCGGTGTACCCAGGCTCCAGTCCGGCATATTCGCGAATGCGCACCACGGCAGCAGGCCGGCGCTCGGAGGGGGTCTGCTCGTCGAGCAAAACTTGTAACCCGCCGAAGACCATCTGGCTGGCGTTGAAGAACGGCACCTCGTGGGCGCGCCGGAAATCCTGGCGCTTGAAATCGAGGTTGACCCTGCGGATCATGATCTGCAGGTCCTCGGCCACGTCCTCCTGCTGCTTTTCCGCCGCCGCGCTCTTCAGCTTGGCCAGCACCGCCTCGGTCTCCTGCCGCTCCTGGTCCTCGTTGGCCAGCGTGGGCTGCGAAGCCTTGGTGTCGAACTGACTCAACCCCTGCTGCGTGCCAAACTCGGGACGGTACTTGAAGACGACATCGATCAGCATGTTGGCGTACTGGTTGCTGGTGGCGATCCAACTGCGATCGGCAGGCTGGGTTTGCGCGAAAACGGGCAAGCAGAAAGCGGCGGCGCATAAGAGTGAGATCAGTGTGCGAATCAAAACATCCTCCGGTGAAAGAACAGAAGCCGTCAAAGTATAGATGGAATTTTGGGCAGGCGAAAGTCGCGGGCTGGTTCGAGGGAACTCGTTAGACGCGGTTCAGCGTTTCGATGGAGAAGCCAGGCTGAGCCACGCAATGAGGGTGGCAAATTTTTCATCTTGCGTCCAGGGAGAACCGTGCGGGCGGCCAAGTTCGGTGACGCGGCGCAAAAGTGCATCCGGCCTCAGTCGAAGAGTTTCAGCCGCTTGATCCAGGAGTTCCCGTTCCTTCACACAGGTCAAGGCCAAGCGGCAGCGGGTGCTGGCGTGTAGGAGCCCTTCGCGAAAGAGCTCTCCATCGGCGGTGTGAATCAGTGCGTGCGAGGCAAGAACTTTGTCGAGCGCGGGAAGCTGCTTTCCTGAAGCGAGAAGCAGGGCAGCTTGGCTGAGTTTGAAACCCTGCTTCTGCAGAGCAGACTGAATCTCGTGGATGGCACGATGAGCAAGGTCTCTCGACTCCTGCCCTACACGCGAAATGAATTCGTTCGCTTTATCGAACGGCAGCTCCGCCGCGGTGTGGTAAGGCTGCCGAAACTTGTAGGTAAAGGCCTCGACGAGGTGGGGTCGTGCGCGTGCCAGAGCGCGAGGAACCCCATCCTCTACGGCGACCGCAACCAGCGCAGCCCATCCCGAGTGCACACGAAATCCAATCGCTGCCGGTTTCATTGCGTTTTCTGCCGTGGCAGAAGGGTTGAAGATAGCACAAAAAATCAGGCACGGGATCGGTTAATCCCGTGCCTGGTACCCAGTTGGCGCTTGCTGTAAGGAGAAAACTTAGTCGTTAGCTGACACGTTGTCGCGGCGTACATGCTCGTGTTCGTGCTCGCAGGTCAGCGGACATTCGCCCAGGATCGGACGGCAGGATGGGTCTTGCCCCACCTCGATCATCTGCCCCGGGACCTTGACCTCAGCAAACTGCTCCGCTTCGGTGGAATGCTTCAGCGCCGACAGCGACGACTTGCCGCTGGCGATCACCTGCGTAACCTCGTCGAAGTAGCCCGTGCCCACGAAGCGCTGGTGCTTCACCGCGGAATATCCGTGGCTGTACTCGCGAGCGAATTCCTTCTCCTGCACGCGCGAGTAAGCGGTCATGCCGGTGTCTTTGTAGGCGCGCGCCAGCTCGAACATGGCGAGGTTCAGCACGTGGAAGCCGGCCAGCGTGATGAACTGGAACTTGTAGCCCATCTCGGCCAGCGCAGGCTGGAAGCGCGCGATGGTGGCGTCGTCCAGCTTCTTCTTCCAGTTGAACGACGGCGAACAGTTGTAGGCCAGCATCTTGCCGGGATATTTCGCGTGGATCTCGTCGGCGAAGCGCTCGGCTTCCTTCAGGTTCGGCTCCGAGGTTTCGCACCAGATCAAGTCAGAGTACGGCGCATATGCCAGACCGCGCGCGATGGCTGAGTCGAGACCGCCATGGATGCCGAAGAAGCCTTCGGAGGTGCGCTCGCCGTTCAGGAAGATGCGATCGTAGGGATCGATGTCGCTGGTCAACAGATGCGCGCTGTTGGCATCGGTACGCGCCAGGACGAGCGTCGGAACGCCCAGCACATCGGCCGCAAGCCGGGCCGCCACCAGCTTCTGCACCGCCTCCGTGGTGGGAACCAGCACTTTGCCGCCGAGGTGTCCGCACTTCTTGGCAGACGACAACTGATCTTCAAAATGCACGCAGGCCGCACCGGCCTCGATCATCGACTTCATCAACTCGAAGGCGTTCAGGGTACCGCCGAAACCAGCTTCGGCGTCGGCGATGAGCGGCGCAAACCAATTCATGCCGTTCTTGCCTTCGGAATGGTGGATCTGATCGGCGCGAGTGAGCGCGTTGTTCAGACGGCGCACCAGGTTGGGCACCGAGTCGGCCGGGTAAAGGCTCTGGTCGGGATACATCTGGCCGGCATTGTTGGCGTCGGCGGCCACCTGCCAGCCGCTGACGTAAATCGCTTTCAGCCCGGCCGAGACCATCTGCACGGCCTGATTGCCGCTCATGGCGCCCAAAGCGGCGACGTACTTCTCGCTGTTCAGCAACTCCCACAGGCGTTCGGCGCCCACGCGGGCGAGCGTGTATTCGATGGGAAGGGTGCCGCGCAAGCGCACAACATCCTCCGCGGAATAGGGCCGAACGACCCCGTTCCAGCGTGGATCGGTCTTCCAGGATTTTGCAAGTTCAGCCGCAGTTTGATGCGCCATGTTGGTGATCTCCTCTCGGGTCCGGATAATGAACAGGGTCTGACAAACCCTCGGGGCAGTGCTGAGTGTTCAATTAGCTGAACAGTCATTCCGCAGGATGTACAAACCATAAACCGCCGGCGGTGCGGAGGCAAGAACAGTGTTCATAATACTGAACACAAATTCACTCCTTTGCACCCTAGCCTTCCGATTCCCCTAGCGGGAAGCAGGTTGCCCCGCTCACTGGCTAGATCGCCGGACTGACTCCAAGCTAGGCCTGACTGGCGCATTTGTCTGTGACAAATAGCTCACTCTGACCGTTCTGGGCCGATTTGCCGATGGCCAGGATTTTGAACTCATATTCACCATGTCGCACAACTGTTAGACTGGTGCCATGCCATGTCCAATTGAGAGTCCTTCGACTGCGGTGGAGCGTACCCTGCTGATCCTGGAAGCTGCCGGCCAGCGCGAGGGCGGCATGTCGAACGCCGATTTCAGCCGCAAGCTCAAGATCCCCAAGAGCTCAGCCAGCTACATTCTGCGCACCCTGGAGCAGCATGGCTATCTACGGCGCGACTTGGAAGATGGCAAGTACCGGCTGGGCATGAAGGTGCTGAGCCTGTCGCGTGCGGCGCTGAGCGGAGTTGACATACGCGAAGCGGCGCTGCCCATCATGAAACACCTGGTCGATCAAATTCACATCACCACCCACCTGGCCATCCTCGACCATGGTGAGGCGGTGTACGTGGAAAAGGTGGAGGCGCCCAGCTTCATCAAGATGGACACCTGGATCGGGCGGCGCATGGAAGTGCATTCCACCGCCGTAGGCAAGGCGCTGCTGGCGTACCTCGATTCCGAGCAGCGGGACGCGATCATCCGCCAACGCGGACTGAAGAAACTGACACCGCACACCATCATCAGCGTGCCCAAGCTGATGAAAGAGTTCGAGCGCGTACGCCAGTTGGGATATTCGGTGGATGACGAGGAGAACAGCCTGGGTGCGCGCTGCGTGGGAGCGCCCATCTTTAATAGCCGGGGTGGGGTTGAGGCGAGCATCGGCTCGACCGGAACCATCCACGCCGTGCCGCGTGACGCCGTGCCTCGACTGGCGGAGACGGTGAAAGACGCAGCCCGCCGTATCTCACACCAGATCGGCTATCGCGGGCCGTATCCGCCAGCCGCAGCGTAGAGACCCGCCAACTTTGCGGCCCTCATTCGTACCGACAATGCATTTGCTGAGTGCTGAATGCTGAGTGCTGAGTGCTGAGTGCTGAGTGCCGAGTGCTTCTCACTCCCACTCGATCGTTCCTACTGCGCAATAGTCGCAGCAGCGGGCGACGCAATCTGCGACGTGAACGCCAGCGGGCGCTCATCCACCCGCAGGAACCACCGGTCGCAAACGATGTTGCGGCAGAACGAGTGGCTCCTCAGCAGCGACCGGCCGCAGATCTCGCGGACCGATTGCGGGATGAGCCGACCCAGCGATTCCAGGGTGTTCCGCTTCTGACGCAAGCGGTCATTCAAAAGCTCGCGATAGAGTTCCAAGCGGCTGGCGCTGTAATCGCCCTGTGCGGAGAGGATGCTGTGGGCGGCAATCAATCCTGACTCAATGGCTGGCCGTATGCCCTCGCCGCTTTCCGGATACGCCAAGCCGGCGGCATCCCCGATCAACAGAATGGAGTCATCCAGAATTGCCCGTTCGGAATGGCCAAAGAGCCAGTACGCGTGTCCCAAAATACCTTTGCCGGGCACTTCGACGTTTCTGCTGCGCTTCAGAAAGCGAAGGAACTCGTCACAGTGTTGGGAGAGGCCGTGGTTATCCATGCGGCCGATGCCGACGGTGAGGACATCCTGTTTGCGGAAGCACCATCCGTAGCCGCGCAGATCGCGGCAAAAGTAAAGCTCGGGCAGTTCGCCGGCGATGCTGCAGTTGGCGGCTTGCGCTGCGGGCATCTCAAACTCGATTTCGCGGGCGACGACCGAGGGCGAGGAGGCTTTGTTCCCCAGAAAGCGCGACACCGGACAAAAGTGTCCTCCGGCGCCAACCACGAGCCGGGCTTTGATGTCGCCATTGACGATCCAACCATCCCCGGTTCGCTCGATGGAGTCGAACGGGACGCCTTCGCGGAGGCGCGCGCCACAGCGGCGGAGAAGATATTCGTCAAACTCGCTGCGCAGGATGCCGTAGCTGATGGTCCGACCGTAGTCGATGTCAACTTGCGGTTCGTCGATGCAGCTCAGGCGAAAGCCGGTGATCGGCTGCAGAACGCGCCCCGGCGCGTAAGACTCGGGACCGATGTCCAGCGCTTCGAGCACCAGCGGCGTGATCCATCCTCCGCAAAGCTTGTTGCGCGGGAAGGTGCTGCGGTCGATCAGCAGCGTGTCGAGCCCCGATTGCCGCAGTCCCCAGGCGCAGGAGGAGCCCGCCGGTCCGCCGCCGACAATTAAGACATCGCAGGAGTCCATAATTCGTCGTCTAACTTATCTTGATCCTGGCTGATGGTGCTGTACAGACGGGTGCGTGTCGATGGAACGGACGGGCAGCGGGCCCCGGTAAACACAACCTGGAACAATTGCAGCGTGCCAACTCGGAAGGCGGCAATGGACCCGGCAAGGTAGAGCCGCCACATGCGCGCAAAATTCGTCCCGTGCCGCTGCACGACGGTCTCATAAGCGCGATCGAACCGGCTCAGCCAGTGTTCGATGGTTTTGGCGTAGTGCGGACGCAAGTCCTCGACGTCGAGCACGTAGAAGGGCGCCGGCTCCAGCACCGCCATCGCCTCGCGCAGGGTGGGTGCATAGGCGCCGGGGAAGATGCGCTTGCGGATCCAGACACTGAACGGCAGGCTGCGGCAGCGACCGATAAAATGCAGCAGGCCTCGGCCCTGGTCACCGATGGTACGTTGAATCACCCGGCCCAACTCGGGGTAATGTTCGCGGCCCACGTGCTCCAACATGCCGACGGACACGAATACATCGTAACGACCGCTGATGTTGCGGTAATCGTCCTCCACAAACTCCACCATGGACGAGAGGCCTTTCTGCTCAGCAACTTCCCGCGCCACTCGAATCTGCTCATGGGAGATGTTGAAGGCCTTTACCTTCACGCCATAGTGCTCGGCCATATACATGGCCAGTGCGCCCCAGCCACATCCCGCTTCCACCACCGTCTCTCCCGGCCGGAGCCATAACTTCCGGCAAACCAGGTCGAGCTTGGCTTCCTGGGCCTCTTCCAGAGAAGTGGCGTGATTGGGGAAGTAAGCGCAGGTGTACACCATGCGCTCATCCAACCAGAGCCTGTAAAACTCAGCCGGAAGATCGTAATGGTGACGAATGTTGCGCGAAGAACCATAACGGCTGTTGGTCTGCGCCCAGGCCAGCCACTTCGACATCAGTCGCCAGCGCCAGTTCCGCACCACGCGGGATGACGGGTAAATGGACTCGAGGACACGGACCAGATCGCCGTCAACTTCAATTCGGCCGTCGGAGTAGGCATCCCCGAAGACGACCTCGGGGTTCATCACCAGCCCCGCCAGGGTAGCGCGGTCGGCTATGCGGACAGTGCCAATCGGCGACGAGGTCGTGCTCGGCCGGTTTTCGAAGTGGGGAAGCGCCAGAGATATGGGAGCCGTACCCACGGCCCTGCGAACCGCCTTCAGCAGGGAGCGATCGATCCAGGGGGCGTTGTTCAGGGTCACAGTATCCTCCATTTAATACCGTAACAACCCGAGGGATGATACACAGCTAATCCTCAGATGAGCAAAGTCGTGACGAGGAGAACCGGCCGTGATGGCGTCGAACAATCGGGCAATAAGAGCAAGGAAGCGGTCGCCGGGCGACGGGGTTACTGTTGACATGATTTCTGCCTCGAGCAACAAAACTCATCGCAGTGAGCTGAGGTGACGATACTAACACCGGCCTAACCGCTCGCGGCACTGAAAAAGTATGGGCCCTACAAGAAGGCTGTCGACGACTCTCTGATGGCGTGCCGCTCTGAAAGTATGTTAGTTTCTCTCAAACATCGTATCGCGACGATAATGCGTAGCCCGGCGACAACAAAGCGTTTGCTTCTGCTCCTCTGGGCCGCATTTATAATTCGCGGCTTGTGGTATAGCGCCGCCATGCCGATTTGGGAGGGTTACGATGAGCCCTACCACTTCGCGTATCTGCAAAACCTGGCGGCAGGGGGATTGTCCCCAGGTACCGCTGTAGTTTCACTCGAAGTTCAGCATTCCTTGCACCTACTGCCGCTAGCTTGGGAGCTGTACCTTCAACATCCGCCACCACCTCTGATTACTTACGATTCCTTTTGGCAGCTTCCGGCGACAGATCGGGAGCTTCTTATTTCAGGCGTGCGCCGGTTATCGCCTGGAGAGGGAAACGAACCCGCGACGGAAGGGATAGCAAATTACGAGTTTCAGCAGATGCCGCTTTACTACTGGCTTTTTTCGATTCCAATGGGTCTGATGGGGAGGACAAGCCTGCTGTCAAGAGTGATGGCGTTGCGCATTCTGAGCGTTCTTCTGGCTTCGATTGCCGTTCCCCTCGCTTTCAAGGTAGCTCGCCAGGTTCTTGGAGAAGAGGGCAAAGCTTTAGGCGTGACTGCTCTCCTGGTCTTGTTGCCTGAATTGATGGTGAATTTGGCGAGAGTTGGTAATGAAAGCCTGGCGCTTATCTTGATGACGCTCGCCTTGCTGTATGCGTTGAAGACGGTCGAGCAACCCGAGCGCTGGAGCACGTGGATTGCGCTTGGGCTGGCTTTGGGGCTCGGGCTACTGACGAAGGCCTACTTCCTGGTCACCCTGCCGGCGCTGGTGCTGATCGCTCTTTATCTAATATGGACTTCGCTCTCATCCCATGGGTGGAAAAGGCAAACTATCACCGTGACGTTGCGCGCGTGCGCAGCCGTAGGAATCATTTTGGCAGTCGCCAGCCGCTGGTACTGGCACGTCCACGTCCGCACTGGATCCTGGTCGGGACAAGCCGATGATGCCGCTCTGCATAATATTGCGCTCGCACAGAAGCTGATCGCTATACCCAGCGTTAATTGGAAGAGCGGTGCTATCTCAATCCTACTGTCCCACATCTGGTTTGGCGGCTGGAGCTTTCTTCGCTTGCCTGTCGGATGGTACTTATTGGCGGCGGTGCCGATCGCAGTCGGAGTGTCTGGGGTAGGTGTGCGTTGGATGCGGGAAAGGGCAGGCGCCGAACCCGATTCGCAACGTCCCCAAATTTTCGTCCTTGGCGCGTTGTATCTCTGTTTCTGGGTCGGTCTGGCCTACCACGTGTTGATTACCTTCATGAACACCGGAGTATCGGCATCGACAGGATGGTATCTCTATTGCCTGGTAGCTGCCGAACTCGTCCTCCTCGTTTGGGGTCTTGAGGCTTTCTTTCGAACGAAATTTCTATTGCTGGCACTATGCCTCGGCGTTGCAGTGATGGACCTATACGGCATGCACGCGTTGATGCTGCCTTACTACGTCGGATTATCGGCTCACATGGGCAAGCAAGTGCCCACAGCACTGGCGTCAACTCTGTCGCATCTGCCAACTGTCTTCGCGCGGCTTGCCATTAACAAACCTGACTGGCTAAGCACTCCGGTATTGGTCATCCTATGGTTCCTGTATCTCGGCGCAACCGTAGGTAGTCTGCTGATTTGTGCCATTTCCAAGGAATTGACTCGCTTACAGGACCGAATCGGCTAACTGAGAATCCCACGAGGAAGCACGTTGCGCATGACGATAACGGCGGTGGTTCGTTTAGATTGCCAGCGCCGGGCCGGAAGTTATGCCAGCTAGGCTGTTGGGGGCGCTAAACATGCTTGCGGGCTGGTTTTACCATGCCTTCCCGCTCCAGGGATTCCTGAATGCCGGTCCACACCCGAGGACTGGGGTCTTCCATGGGAACCAGCAGCTTGGCGGCCTCCGCGATATAGCGCAAGTCGGCAATCAGATCGGAACAGACCTGACAGCTCGCCAGGTGCTGCTGCTCCTCAGCGCTACCGCCCCCGTCAATGATGTAAGGCAGGACCTTTTGAAACTCTGCGCACGTCATGAATGCTCTCCCCGAGGAATCCGGATGAATGTGTTCCTTTCAATCCTGGTGGGATTCCCTGCATCGCCCCTGAGAAACGCCCTCTCCACTCATCTTCTACCGTCTATCGTTTTGCGGCCCGCTCCGCCTGGCTCAGCTTCAGAAGGTCCCGCAGTTTCATTCTTGCCTTGTGGAGCTGCGATTTGCTGTTGCCGATGGAACAGCCCATCATCTCAGCAATTTCGTTGTGTTCGTAACCTTCGACATCATGCAGCACAAAGATGATGCGGTATCCCGGCGGCAGACTCTCGATAGAGCGCTCCAGGTTGACCCGATCGATGGCCCCGGCCAGTGCATTGTCGCGGGCGCCGATGTCTTTTCTGGGACCATCTTCGTTCTGCGGCTCCAAGGTCTCCTCCAGCGAAACTTCGGGCAGCCCCTTCTTGCGCAGGTGCATCAGCACCACGTTCACCGCCAGGCGATGCAGCCAAGTGGAGAACGCCGATTCTCCGCGAAAGGTGGCGATCTTGCGAAACAACTGCAGGAAACCTTCCTGGGTCAGGTCTTCCGCTTCCGCCGTGTTGCCCACCATACGCAGGCAAAGCGAATATACCCGCCGCTTATGCAGCCCGTACAGGGCCTCGAAGCATTCGGCATCGCCCTGTTTGGCGCGCTCGATCGCCTCCTGCTCGGAGATGCCGTTGGCCAGAATTTTCTTTGCGGTCGTCAAATGGGTGTACTCAGTCTGCTGGTAGATTCGATGCAGATACGGCAGCAGTTTGTTGCCTTTGACATCGATGGTGACAGAATACTAGGGTGTCTAGCCCGCCTTTGTCCATATTTGGACAGGGCATTTGTGTTTATGGGCGACCCTGGATCCGGCACACAACCTATCCCATTCTCTCGACGGCAGATACTGCCCTCACGATGTTGGCATTCCATCTGCAACATCATCCGCGGACACGATATGGCTGCTCTCCTCGACCAATCGACCATCCTGATCGCCGAAGACCAGGAGCATGTGCGTGAGGCGCTATCGATGTTGCTTCGCGGCCACGGCTACGCAGTCACGTTGTGCTCGTCTCCCAATGATGCGCTGGCCGCGGCGCAGCAGCGCCCGCCCGATCTGGCGCTGATCGACATGAACTACCAGCGCGATAGCACGTCGGGCCTGGAAGGTCTGCAATTGATCGAGCGCTTGCGCCAGGTGGACGGCACCGTTCCCATCATTGCGCTCACCGCATGGGGCAACGTGGACCTGGCGGTCAGCGCCATGAAACACGGCGCTTCTGATTTCATCGAAAAGCCGTGGCGGAATGATTCCCTTCTGGAGAAAGTGCGCGCGCTGACGCGTCACGTTCAGCAAAGCCGGTCGTCGCAGCGCATTTCCGATTGTGAACGCCAGGATGCGCAGCAACTTCAGGCACGGATCGTGCCCCGACGCCATATTATTGCTGCGGGAATCGAACTGCTTGGTGAAAGCACTCCGGCAGGAGTGGTCGGTGGTGACTACTTTGGAGTCTGGCAGCCTACCTCCAACTCCCTCCACTTCTGCGTTGCCGATGTATCGGGCAAAGGAACGCCGGGCGCAATGATCGCGGCCATGTTGTATGCCTCACTCAGCACCTTGTTGGCTTCCCATGACAGCCCCGATTTCATCCTCCGCAGGTTGGAGACAATTCTGCGAAACCAACTGGGCGAAGGTCATTACGTGACTATTTTCTATGGCGTAATCGACCTCGGCAGCCGCATTCTGAACTTCGTAAATGCGGGACACTGTCCTCCCATCCTCCGGCATGCCGACGGTGCGATGCAGCCACTCTCGTCTACCCGTCCGGTGCTGGGATTGATGCTGGACGCGGAGTTCCATTCGGAAAGGTTACGGCTGTCGGCCGGTGATCGCCTGCTGCTGTACAGCGATGGCGTGACTGAGGCTGGCAACGAGGCCGGCGAAGAGTTTGGAGCCGAGCGCCTCGCCTCGCTACTAAAGCATCAATCGGATCGGCCTTTACCCGAGCAGTTCGGCAACATCATGGATAGTGTGCGCGCTCACGCTCAGGGGAACTTCGGAGACGACGCTACGCTCTTGCTGATCTCCGTGTCCGCAGGTTCGTCATCTCCTCTTTCAAAACCCTCCGTTCAGGTAAGCAGCAGCGTCTAGTTTTTCCACTGCCCAGTTTCAGTTTTGACTTGAAACTCGAAACTTGAGACTTGAAACTGATGACTTGGCCAATCAACCCTTCGACGTAATTGTTCTGGGCGGCGGCGCAGCCGGACTGATGTGTGCCATCGAAGCCGGTAAGCGTGGCCGCCGGGTCGCCGTGCTGGAGCACGCCGATCGCATTGGCAAAAAGATCCTCATCTCCGGCGGCGGGCGCTGCAATTTCACCAATCTGCACTGCCGGCCCGACAACTTCCTCTCCGTTAATCCGCACTTCTGCAAGTCGGCGCTGGCGCGGTACACGCCCGCAGACTTCATCGGACTGGTCGAGAAGCACAGAATTCCTTACCACGAGAAAAAGCTTGGGCAACTCTTCTGCGACCGGTCGGCGCAAGACATCGTTGGAATGCTGGAATCCGAGTGCCGCGCTGCCGGAGTACAGATTTTCGTAAAGACGAAGCCGCTAGAAGTTCGCCACCGCAACGGGTTTGATGTGCGAACTGAAACCAACGAATTCCTGGCGCCTGCTCTGGTAGTTGCGACCGGCGGCTTGTCGATACCAAAGCTCGGCGCATCTCCCTTGGGATATGAAATCGCACAGCAATTCGGTATTAAGATTCGCGAATGCCGGCCGGCCTTGGTTCCTCTCACCTTCAACGAAAAAGATAAGCGGAGCTATTGCGATCTGGCAGGAGTTGCGGCCGAGGCGGTCGTGTCGGCTAGACGCCAGCAATTTCGCGAGAAATTGTTGATTACCCATCGCGGATTGAGCGGACCCGCCATCCTCCAGATCTCCTCCTATTGGCAGCGTTTTGAGCCGATCGCAATTGATCTGGCTCCTGGACTGAAGATTACGGCTGGGTTGCGGCAAGACAGCACGCGCCGCGATCTTGCGTCGGCCAAATCGGCATTGCACGCTGCGTTGCCCGTTCGACTGGCAGAGCGCTGGCTCGAACTGCATCCGCCACAGCGATGGACGAATGCCGCTCTCGATGAAATGGAACGCCAGATTCACCGCTGGGAAGTCTTGCCGGACGGAACCGAAGGCTACGAAAAAGCCGAGGTGACCGCCGGCGGGGTCGACACGGATGAACTCTCTGCAAGAACCATGGAGAGCCGCAAAGTACCCGGATTGTTCTTCATCGGCGAAGTAGTCGATGTAACCGGTCATCTCGGCGGTCACAATTTTCAATGGGCATGGGCCTCGGGCTTCTGCGCCGGACATGCGGTCTAGCAGCTCATCTAATTTCGAATCTCAATTCTTTATCGCTCCCGGCGGGATTGGTAAACTGCTGTCAAGCGTTTCTGGGGACCACAACTTTACTCGACAGCGGAGAGCCGTGAGCACGCCAGTAGATCTGATTGTCAACATTCAAGAATTGGTCAAGACCTATCCCGGCAAGACGCCGGTTGAGGCGGTGAAGGGAATCGATCTCGCCGTTGCGCGCGGCGAGCTGTTCGGGCTGCTCGGTCCGAATGGCGCCGGCAAAACCACGACCATTAGTGTTTGCACCACGCGCGCCCTCCCAACCAGTGGTCAAGTGACGATTGCCGGTGTGGACGTGGTGGCGCATCCCGCTGAGGCCCGCCGCTTCATGGGGATGGTGACGCAGTTCAATACCTTGGACCGCCAATGCACGGTCTGGGAGAATCTGTACTTTCACTGCCGCTATTTCGGATTCAGCCATGCGCACGCTGCGGAGAAGACCGCCGAACTTCTGGAGCTGTTCAAACTGAACGAACGCAGCAAAGCGTTTCCCCGCGAGCTGTCAGGAGGTCTCGCGCAGAGGGTGCAGATCGCCCGCGCCATTGCGCATGATCCCCAGGTCCTCTTTCTGGACGAGCCCAGCGCCGGCCTCGACCCCCAGACACGTCTGGCATTGTGGGACGTCATCCGCGGGCTTCGCGAGAAGGGCATCACAATTGTCCTGACCACCCATTACATGGAAGAGGCTGATGAGCTGTGCGATCGCGTGGCCATCATCGACCACGGCAAAATCCTGGTGTGCGACACGCCCGACCGGTTAAAGAGCAGCGTGGGCGCGCAAAAAGTTTTCGAGCTGCACCTTCAGGATGCGCAGTCGGACAGCTTGCAAACTCGTTTGCGCGACTTGCCGGGGGTGACGGCGGTGGAGGGCCAGGCTTCGGAACTGCTTGTGTTTACCGACGGAAGAAGCGGCCTGCTGCCGGAGATTGTAGTGCTGGCGGGCGACAATTTGCGCGACATGTCAGTCAGCGAAACCAGCCTGGAAACGGTGTTCATCAAGCTGACGGGAAGGGAACTGCGTGACTAGTTCTGTTCTGTATTGGCGGGCTTTCTGGGGATTGTTTCTGCGCGATATCAGCGTGCTGCGCAGGGAGTTCATTTCCTTCCTGATCCGCACGGTGATGAACCCGCTGTTTTTTGTCTTCGTATTCACCTACTTGTTTCCGAAGGTGGGACAGGGCTTTCAGAGTTCCGCCGGCGCCAACTTCGGTACGCTGGTGCTGCCGGGACTGTTGGCAGTAGGTATCTTCATTCAGGGCATCATGGCCACGGCCTTGCCGCTCTCGATGGAGATCGGCGCCACGCGCGAGATCCACGACCGTGTCATGTCGCCGCTTCCCGTCACCTGGGTTGCGGTGGAGAAGATTTTTTTCAGCGCCCTGCAGAGCATCCTGGCGGCGCTGGTTATCTTTCCGATGGCTTACTTCATTCCCGCCACGCCGGTGCAGATCCATATTTCCAGTTGGCCGACGCTCATTGGCATTTTGCTGCTGGCCAGCCTGGTGTCCGGAGCGGTCGGTCTCACCATCGGGACGGTGGTGCGGCCCGAGCAGATCGCGCTGATGTTCGGCATTGTGGTGGTGCCCATCACATTTCTGGGCTGCGTCTATTATCCCTGGGCAATGCTGGTGAACGTGCGCTGGCTGCAGATTCTGGTCTTGATCAATCCCCTGGTTTACATGAGCGAAGGACTGCGTTCCACGCTGACTCCCAGCCTGCCGCACATGCCGGCGTGGACCTCATTTCTGGCGCTGACGATCGGCCTGGCTGTTCTGGGATGGACCGGCGTGCGGGGATTCCTGCGGCGGGTCCTGACTTGATCCTTCAGCGGTTGTACACCGGCAACGGACCGCGCAGTTCCTGCCACACCTGGTCGCAGGCCTTTACCACGTCCTCGGGCAGCGGACCATCTTCACCAGCCGCGAGGTTCTGGTTGAGCTGTTCCATGCTGGAGGCGCCGAGGATGACGCAATCGGCGGTGGTGTGATGCAGTAGCCAGTTCAGCGAAAGGCTGACCATCGACCTTCCGGCGGATTTCGCAATCTCTTTCAGCCGCTCGACCGCTCGAAAATACTGTTCGTGCCAGTAGCGGTCCCGGTACAGCTTGTTGTTGTCAAAGCGTGTGCCGGGGATGACTTGCGACTGCCGGTGCTTGCCGGTGAGCAGGCCGCCAGCCAGCGGGTTGTAAACCACGGTCGAGACGCCGAACTGCTTGCACATCGGCAAATATTCCTGCTCGATGCCGCGCGCCAGCAGGTTGTACATGGGCTGCGAAATGTACGGAGCGTGCCAGCCGCGCTCCTTCGCGAGACAAAGCATCTGCACCACTTCCCAGCCGGCATAGTTTGACGATGCGGGAGAGCGTACCTTGCCTTGCTTGACCAGCGACTCCATGGCTTCCATCGACTCCTCGACCGGTACCTTGTGGTCGGGCGCGTGAAAGTAGTAGAGGTCGAGGTAGTCGGTGCCTAAACGCCCAAGGCTCTCGTCGATGGCGCGCAAAATGGCCTTGCGCGAAAGCCCTTGTTGGTCGGGTCCGTCGCCCATCTTGAAGAACACTTTGCTGGCCACGACAAGTTTGTCGCGCTTGCCCTTGATCGCGTTCCCCAGCATGGTTTCGGCCACACCATACTGGTACATGTTCGCGGTGTCGAAAAAGTTGATCCCGGCCTCGATGCAGCGGTTGACGATCTGCGTCGAGCCGGCTTGATCGAGCGGCTTGCCCAGGGTCATGGTCCCAAAACACAAGCGGGAAACTTCCAGATCGGTGTGCTTGAGCTTGATATGAGGAATAGGCATAGGCTCTCAGCATCCTCTCGAAGTGCTTATAGCACGGCTGTCTCATGCAACATTTCGCCCCTGGCGAAACGTGCCGGACTAAGTACCTCGATGTTGTCCACAACCTTCGTCGTACCGCGAACGATCAAGTCAGCCAGGATCTTTCCCGTCGCCGGGGCATGCATCACGCCGTGTCCGCTGAAACCGTTGGCACAGTAGAAGCCGCGCACCTCGGGAACAGGGCCCAGAATTGCGTGATGATCGGGCGACATCTCGTATAGCCCTGCCCACGCGCGTTTCGGATTGACGGCCAGATTCTCAAAGCAGGGCACCCGGTCAGCGGCGCGAGTCAGCACCTTCTCGATGAAGGACGGATCAAAGTCCGTCTTGTAGCCGGGTGTTTCTTCGGGATCGTTCCATGCCAGCAGGAATCCCAGGCTCTCCGGGCGGAAGTGAAAACCGTTGGTCATGTCAACCACCATGGGAATCGTGTGCAGGACGCCGTCGAAGGGTTCAGTCGGAATCAACATGCGGCGCAGCGGTTCGACCGGCAGCTTCACGCCAGCGAGAGCCGCGGCGTCGGCGGCCCACGGGCCGGCTGCGTTGACCACCACTCGCGTGCTGACCGCTTCACGCGTGGTTTCTACTTGGCTGATTCCTTCGCTATCGCAATGGACTGCCGTGACTTCCGTCGAGCGCCAGAGAGCCGCCCCTTGCTCGCAAGCTCGAGCGGTGAATCCGATCATCACGCTGTAGGGATCGACAAATCCGTCAGTCGCGCAAAAGCTTCCGCCCAGGATGTCGTCGCTGCGCAGTTGCGGGACCATCGTGACGATTTCTTCACGCGTCAGCATGCTCACTTCGGTGAGTCCCAGCGATTTTTGCAGCCGCTGGTTGGTTCGCAAATATTCCATGTGCGCCGGTTTCGTAGCGACGAATAAGTAGCCCTGGGCGCGGTATTCCGACGGATGGCCCAATCGCTCTTCGAAACTCGCATAGAAGGGAATGGAATAAAGCGACATCTGTATGTTGGGGGCGGTGGCAAACTGCGCGCGCACGCCGCCCATGCTCTTGCCCGTAGAACCTTTGCCCTGATGAGATTCGCGCTCAATCATCAGAACGGTGCGGCAACCAGCTTCTGTGAGATGCCACGCAATACTTGAGCCTACGATTCCGCCGCCGATAATCACCACTTCCGCTGTTTGCATTCCGTTGGGCCTCGACCGATGCGAACATTGTAGTCCGTGACTGCCTTACAGGAGTCCAAAGGCATGGCGGGGCAGGCCTGATTCGTGCATCATAGAGTGGGAGTACGCGCGAATGCCTATTCACGCTGTGGTTCAAATACTGACCGCATCCATCGCCCCGGTCATCGTGATCTCAGGTGTGGGGCTACTGTTGCTCAGCATCACCAACCGTTACGGGCGGGTGATTGACCGTGCACGCCTGCTCATGCAGGAGCTTCAAGATAGCGATCCCGAGGGCGCCGACGTAAGACACTTGGAAGATCAGTTGCGGCACACCCATCAGCGCGCCCGCGTGCTGCGCGCCTCCATGATCTTCTGCTCATGCAGCATTTTCTTCGTGTCGCTTACCATCCTGTCGCTGTTCGCCGAGCAGGTCTTCCATCTGGCGCTCGATTTCGTGGGTCTGCCCTTCTTTGCGCTGTGCCTGCTTTCATTAGTGATCTCGATTTATTACTCGATCCGCGACGTTGTCCTTTCGCTGACCGCCTTGGAATTGGAGCTCTCGGGCGCCAGGACGAAAGTGATGCGCTCCTAGCTCAAGGCGCGACGCCAGCGATCGTCAAGGACGCGCCGGGCTTCCAGGCTTGCAATAAAACCCGCAGGTTAGGGTATCCGTAATCAGGAACCAAACGAGCGACAGGCCGTTACTTCATAATGAGGCCCAATTTCTTACCGTTAGAGCAGGACTTTGTGCCGGTGCCTATCTGAACGCTACTGTAATAGTAGGTGTGACCGCTCGTTCCCGTTACCTGGCCGGCGGTGACCGTGTCCCCGGGAGTGCTGGTGGCGAATTCGCTGAAAGGCGACGGTCCGTCGTCAAACGTCACATCGAACGTCGCCGGGGTCGCAGGAGTTGGCGGGGTGGCCGTCGGATTGGCATCTATTACTGCGCCAGCATATTTGACGCACTGTTTGGGGCTTACCTGAATAGGTCCTGCAACGATGTTGCCTCCGGATTCCTGCGTGCAGGAGCCATCAGGTGTCAGATGCAGGGTGATCATCACTGGCGGGGTAGCGCACACATCAGCAGCAAGAGCGCTTTGAGCGAGGGTCAACAGTACCGCCGCTGAAAATACCAGCACGGCGAGAGTCAACTGAACATGGCGCGAACTCATCGTGAGGGTCCTTTCAAAGTGAAGTCGTTGGTGGTGCACACGATAGCACGAGTTCAGTTGCGGTCGAGCAAATAACTCCTGCTCCATCAGTTATTCCCGCCCTTTCCGCAACCCCCCGTCACGCCCTCACGTGATCTCGCTCACAGACCCAATGTTTTCTTCAGCCTAGCCTTACTTATCGGGGTCCATATATCGCGGGTCCGTGGGTTGAGGCGCGCCACAACTCGCACAAAGGATTCATCATGCCTATCGTCAACTCCTTTTCCAACGCCGTGGTTCGCGAGTTCAGCCTGGAAGAACTCAAACAGGCTGCCCGCTTGATGCGCGGCTACGACCTGGTTGCGCTTTGCGCCGCCGGTTCCGGCCATTCCGGAGGCACGCTCTCCATCATGGACATTGTTGCCGCCCTGTACTTAAAGGTCGTCAACCACGATCCCAACAATCCGGAATGGAAGGAACGCGATCGCGTCATTTGGTCTGCGGGACACAAGGCCCCCGCTTTGTATCTTGGCCTCGCCTTTGCCGGATACTTTCCCGTCGAAGACATGGTTACCTTGCGCAAGCTGTATTCGCCATTTCAGGGACATCCGCACCGCTTGAAGCTGCCCGGCGTCGAGGTCTCCAGCGGATCGTTGGGACAGGGCCTCAGCATCGCTGTCGGCGTGGCGCTGGCCGGCAAACTCGACGGCGGCAAGCACTCGGTGTTCTGCATCATGGGCGACGGCGAGCAGCAGGAAGGCAATATCTGGGAAGCCGTCATGGAGGCATCGAACTTCAAGCTCGACAATCTGGTGGCCATCATTGACCGCAACCGTTTGCAGATTGACGGCTGGGTCAAGGACGTAATGAACGTCGAACCGCTGGACGAGCGTTATCGCAGCTTTGGCTGGGAAGTCATCGAGATTGACGGCCACGACATGACGCAAGTCCTGGACGCTTTGCAGAAGGCGAAGAACAATCCGGTCTCCGGCAAGCCCACTCTGGTCCTTGCCAACACCGTGAAGGGCAAGGGCGTCAGCTTCATGGAGAACATTGCCGGATGGCACGGCAAGGCGCCCAGCTACGACGAGATGGTGAAGGCCCTGGAAGAACTCGGCGTGAAACAAACCATTGCCTACGACGCGCTGCTGAAGAAGGCGAACGAATATCAGAAGGAAGTGGAGGCGACACTGGCCGCCAAGACCCCGAGCTTCTCGCACCAATATTGGTGGAACAGCACCAGCCAGATGAAAGTGAAGATGGAGCCCACCCGCAAGGGTTTTGGAAAATCACTGCAGAACAATGGCGGCGATGAGCGAGTGGTCTGCCTCGGCCTCGACATCTCCGGCTCAATCACGATCAGCGACTTCTATTCGGGCAACCCGGAACGCAAAAATCGCTGGATCAGCATGGGCATCGCGGAACAGTCAGCGACCGCTGCCGCTGCGGGACTGGCGCGGGAAGGGAAGTTGCCGGTCTTCGGGACCTATGGGACCTTTGCCGCGGCCCGCAATCTGGACCAGATCCGGGTTTCCATCTGCTACGGAAATTTCAATGTATTGATTGCCGGCGCGCATGGCGGTGTTTCGGTGGGGCCCGATGGGGCCACGCACCAGGCGCTGGAAGATTTGTTTGCCATGTGCGGACTGCCGAACATGTCAGTGGTGGTGCCCTGCGACGCCATCGAGACGCGCAAGGCGACCGACTATCTGCTGCTCCAGCATGTGGGGCCCAAGTACATCCGCTTCGCGCGCGAAGCCACGCCGATTGTCACCCGCGAGAACACGCCATTTGTCTTTGGCGTGGCGAACGTGAGCCGCCTCCGCCGCGAAGCGCCGGAGATGATTGATGCGTTCGAGACCGTGCTTGCCCCCAATTACGAAAACGAACACGAAGATCTCAGCATCATCGCCTGTGGGCCGATGGTGCCGGAGGCGATGCGCGCGGCGTGGATACTGGAGCAGGAATTTGGCTACGAAACTCGCGTGGTCAACATGCACACCATGAAGCCGATTGATGAAGCGGCCATCGTGCGGGCCGCCAAGGAGACGGGCGTAGTGGTCACCGCCGAGGAGCACCAGATTGGCGCCCTGGCGTGGCGCGTGAGCGGTGTTATCACGGAAAGTCCCGAGCTTTTGGGAACGCCGGTCATTACGGGCGCCATCGGCGTAAAGGACCGCTTCGGCGATTCCGGCGCGCCGTGGGAACTGATCAAGGAGTTCGAGGTGAGCGCCGAGCACATCGCGCAGAAGGCCGTGGAGCTGGTCGCCATTGCCAGGATGAAGAAAGAAGAAGAGCGTCTCCAACTGACACGCTAAAGGTAGTTCTAGAGCAGATTCTGAGTTGGTGTATCCGGGTGGAGCACCGCTTCAGCGGTGCATTTGAGAGTTGTGTCTGGATGCGGCTAAAGCCCGGCCTTTTTTGCAGCCTTGGTATGCACGCCTGAAGGCGTGCTCCACCCAATACCGGATGCAGCAACCCTGGTTCCGCCCTAGTTGAGCGTGCCGCCCACGACCGTGTGCAGCACTTCACCCGCGGAAGAGAACACCGCGACGTCGGCATCGGCGCCAGGTTGCAACACGCCTTTCCGGTGTTCAATACCCAGCACTCGCGCCGGATTCAGCGTGGCCATACGAATGCTGTCTTGAAAGCTAACTTTCGCAAAACTCATCATGTTCCGGACCGCGCGATCCAGCGTCAAAACGCTGCCTGCAAGTTTCCCATGCGACTCGCAACGGTTATCGCGGACCTGCACCTCAAATGAACCCAGCCGGTAAGTCCCGTCGGGCATACCAGTCGCGCTGATGCCATCGGTGATCAGCATCGCGCCATCCACTCCCTTGCAGCGTACGAACAGGTCAACAATGATGGGATCCACGTGGATTCCATCCGCGATGATGTCGGCCGTTAGCCTGCGGTCAGTGAGAATCGCGCCCAATAATCCTGGATCGCGATGATCGAACCTGCGCATGGCATTGAAGGTGTGCGTAGCGTGCCGAACTCCGGCTTGGATGCCGGCGATCCCCTGCTCCAGGGTGGCATTAGAGTGCCCTACGCTGACACATACTCCGCGATGAGAGGCATCGGCGATGAGAGCCAGCGCACCCTCCAACTCAGGTGCAATGGTGAGCACTCGGATGCGACCTCCGGCTGCATCCCACATTTGATTGAATGCTTCGCCCGAGACCGGTTGCAGGTGGATACCGGAGTGGACCCCGCGCCGGGCATGGCTGAGGAACGGGCCTTCCAGATGAATCCCCAGAGGCTGTGCGCGAGTGGGATCTCTGCCGGCATCACGGTCCGCCCGTTCCGCCGCCCTGACCAAATCCTCGAGAGATTTCAGCGTTTGCTCCAGTGGGGCGGTCACCGTGGTCGGACAATAACTGGTGACGCCATGTTGCACCATCAATCGCTCGATGGCCGCTAGACTCTCATCGGAGCCTTCCATCACATCGTGCCCAGCGCCCCCGTGAACATGGATGTCAATCAGCCCCGGCGTCAGGATGGAATCGCCGAAGTCCACAACTCGCCCCCGCGACGGAACCGACACGGCATCTCTCCTGCCGACGGCCGCTATGATTCCGCTGTCCATCACGAGTGCGGCATCCTCGATGCGCTCAAGCGGAGTAAGCAGTTGCCGGGCTAGTAGAACGGTTGACACGTTGTAGGCTTTGATCCTTCAGCTATATGTCTGACCCTTGAGTGTACGTTGCCTCGGTTGAGTGTACGATGCCGCGGTGGGACGGCACAGCCGTTTCGGAGAAAAAGTATCTCTTCTGCTAACCAACCGGCGCCAACGCACTAACCGGCGAGCCAGCGTCTTGAGGCACGACTGAAGTCCGCGCTCTTTTCAAAAGCCAGCGCGATAACGCAGGGCTAAAGATGGGGAGTGAGCCGTGTCCCCGGATCTGCGACGGATCCAGCAACGCGAGCATTTAACCAGTGCACGGCTGGGCAGCGGCAGCTCTGTTATAATCAGGCTGTGGCGCTCACCGATCTGCATCAACCAAAGGATTGAGGCGCCTGCACTGCGTTGCATGGTTGGCGCAGTCGCTTTCATGTCGGGGAGTGGCTCAGCCTGGTAGAGCACCTGGTTCGGGACCAGGGGGTCGGAGGTTCAAATCCTCTCTCCCCGACCATTTATTTCCAACAGATTACCGAGGCTGCAACAGCCTCAAATCCGACCCAACTGGTTTTGTACCAGGTGCTCTATCACTAAGACCCGCATAAATACCGGATTTATCGAGCAAGCCAGCGTCCGGCGACCGCCACAAAATCGACATCAGCTATGTGACAGAAAAAACAGATGCCCGGTGAGCCCGATTGAAACTAGCCTGGCTGGCGGAGGCAGAGTCCTTGAGGATGAGGTCTTCTCGAGGGCGGCAAGCGGCGGCAACCCGGCCAAGAGTTATGGCTAATGACTAAGGAACCCGAATCATAGCTGAGATACCCGCAAGCAGACGCGACTAAAGGCACTCACTTCTGAAGACGTTCGGAATTTTGGCGAACTATAGCGCTAACCGGTCACCGGTCAGGTGGCCCAAGAAATCGGGGTCGCGTTAGCGACCCCGCACAGCCGCGTCGAGCGGCTCACAATCTAAAGCCCCCGGCTACACCGGGGAACACTTACTTGCGCTTAAACGTGGCGCTCACGGACAGGTCCTTTGTCATGTTCACCACGCACGCACCTTCGCCGCTGCACGCGGCACCCCAGCGTTTAAAGGTCCACCCCTGCGCCGGTGTGGCATTTAATGTTACCTGCGAGTTGCTGAGATAGAGGTAGCTGCACTCACCGGGACCGGAGCAGTTTACGATACCGTCGGTGCTGGTGACGGTCCCCTTGCCGTAGATATGTACCCTTAGCGTGTAGTCGAGCTGAGTAAACGTGGCGCTCACGGACAGGTCCTGTGTCATGGTCACCTTGCACCTATCTTTGCCGCTGCAGGCGCCGCTCCAGCCGCTGAAGGTCCACCCGTCCGCCGCTGTGGCGTCCAATATTACCTTCGAATTGCTGGGATAGGTGTGGTTGCAGGTACCAGGACAGTTTATGAAGCCGTCGGTGCTGGTAACGGTTCCGTTGCCACTGGTCGATACCGTTAGAGTGTAGTACTGGAGCCGAGTAAACGTGGCGCGCACGGACAGGTCCTGTGTCATGGTCACGTTGCACGCACCGGTGCCGCTGCACGCACCGCTCCAGCCGCTAAAGGTCCACCCCAGGTCCGGTGTGGCATTCAATGTTACCGGCGAGTTGCTGGGATAGGAGTGCGTGCAGGTACCAGGACAGTGTATGAAGCCGTCGGTACTGGTAACGCTTCCCTTGCCGCTGGTCGATACCGTTAGAGTGTAGTGGAGCTGAGTAAACTTGGCGCTCACGGACAGGTTCTTTGTCATGGTCAAGTTGCACGCTCCTTTGCCGCTGCACGCGCCACTCCAGCCGCTAAAGATCCACCCCTGCGCCGGTGTGGCATTCAATGTTACCGGCGAGTTGCTGGGATAGGTGTGGTTGCAGGTACCGGGACAGTTTATGAAGCCGTCGGTACTGGTAACGCTTCCGTTGCCGCGCGTGGACACGGTCAGAGTTGCGATCGTCCTGAAGGCGACATATACGGTCGCTTCAACGTTGCCAGCGTTGTCCTCACTGTAAAAGCCGATGATGTGAGCACCAGGGGGGGGCATGAACGGGCCCACATAGGGGCGAAAGGGTGAGCCGTCGATTTCGTAATATGTTGCGGCTACTCCGCTTGCATTGTCTGTCGCCGTGAGAATTATTTGCAGATTACCGCTTAGAGCGAAAGTCGTTACGGGCGGAATGGTGTCATAGCCAAGCGGACCATAGGTCAGATCGCTGGATCCAAGGCCCGAGTTATCCCAGGCCCTCAGGTGAATCGTGTGCCACCCTTGTCTGCCAGACTTGGAAAGATGGAGTTCGCCATTCGTGTCGTTTGGAACTTTAGGACCGCTGTAGAAAGAATTGCCCGACCCGGGCGTAGGCTCGCTGGAGGGATCGCCTGGGTCAAGATCCCAAGCTGCACTGAACCCGGCCACACCGTTCGGCGGTCGCCCATTGCCGGAGGTATCGGTGACCGTCCAATTTACTATCTGGTCGGTGTTGTACCACTGGTTGGTCGGCGGTCCCGAAAAGGTCGTGTCCGGCGCGCCAGAGTCGAATGCAAAATACGTGTTGAAGGCCCACGCCAGTTGCAGCATGTTGGCAGTACCCCAACCCGTTACCTGATCGAGACCGGGCGACGCACAGTAATAAGGCAAATGGTATTCCTCCGTGATGTCGTTATTGTTGCATCCGGAGGTCATGTCATAAAACGGGTAATGCGGAGCATAACCCAGCACTCCTACCGTGTAGAGGATGTCATTCGCGTTACCAAGCGGTGCACATGCGCTTGTACCGCTGGCGCCGCAGATATTGCCTAAGGCGAGCAGATACGCATTCTCCTGAGCGAAGAAGCCCGCCAACTCTGGCGCTACGATACTCGTTCCTCCGTTCCCTTTTAAACTCCCTTGAAAGTATATGTTTTGTGGAGCATAGAACCAGTCAGCGTTGAGTGCGATGTCTGGGACGCTCCGGTATGAGCCGCACGCCGTGTTGCTCTGGTAGTGCGGAGCGGGGAAATAGCTGCTGCAGCCGCCGGTGCTGCCTCCGTCATTGCTGGCGCAGCCATCGGGGCCTCCCGTCCAGCCCACCTCGCTGTTGTAAGTCCCATCCGCATTCAGCGCCAGCTTAGTACCGCCTGCAGCCGTAACGTCAGGGTCCGAGGCAGGCCAACTTATCGATAAATAATCACCGCAGCCGCTGGTAGCTCCCGCATCGCCGGAGGACACGACCACTGTCCAACCTTCGCCGACCATTTGATTAAAGATGTTATGGAACGCCTGCATTGTATTCGGATCCATATCGTGTTCCGGGGCTCCCCAACTCATGCTGAGCACTCGGGCGTAACCGTTTGTTAGGGCCAGATTGATAGCATCCTCCAGAGTTGAAAGCTGATTATTAGCACCCTCATACACGTTCACTTTAGCTGTATCAGCGGGTGAGCCGAAGCTGTTGGCGGTTGCGGTCGTCCACTCGGCATCCATTGTCGCCTCGGGGTCACAACACAGCGGAGTCCCATCAATGCTGTGCTTCTGAATGTTGTAAGCGAGATAAGGATACTGGTTGTGAAATCCTTGAATATCATCCAAGCTGAAGTCGTCCCAGATGACAACGGCAATGGAAGCATCCGGCGGAGAATTGTCGGGGTTGTTCAACGGATTGCAGCAATGGCCAAGATTCTGGAGTGCGTCGTAATCGTAAGCTTCGGAGCTATAGATGTCGCTCGGGTCGTATGCACCGTTTGTGATAGATGGGCGAGCGCCGCTCATACCAGCCGCGATCGCAACCTCCAGCTCTTTGAGATCGCCGTAGGCTTGACGATGCTCCCCTACTGCATAGACTGGGCCGGGTACGTAGTCGGGTTCAAGCGTCTCCTGCCCTTTGGCGGAGGGATGGTGCGCTACTTCCAAGTTGTTGGCTCCCAGCACCGCCTCCACTACGTTTGCAAGATGGGCAGGTATCGAAGGATCACGATCATTCGAATAGAACAGCTTGTCACCCAACTGGTAATGGTTGATGGTGATGTTCAGCGCTTTCTCGATGGTCGCGACCGGTGCCTCGACATCGACCAGCAGACGGTTGGGATAACGCTGTGTCACGGTCAGACTCTGGCTGTTCGCCCAATCCACGACGGCCTGCTCATCTTCTGCTGAGGGTGCGAAGCGTGCGTTCCACTCCTCGTGACTCAGATACTGGTGAAACTGTGGCGAGTTTTTGTCCTGTAATTCACGTAGGAGTTCCTCTTCCTCTTCCAATTGCGGCGGCCGCAAAGCGAAGACTACGCGTAATTTTTGCGTCGGGGTATAGTGTCCGACCAGCGTTGCCGTACCGTTCTGGACTACGAGTGGTGTTTGCTTGATTTGTACCTGCTGCGCCGCGGCTGGAACAACCGCCAGCACCAGGCAAAGAACCGTGAGCACTAACAGTGAGGCGATGAGAATGCGCTTTTCCATAGAGTTATTATCGTTTTGAAGACTTTCCCGCTGAATATCCATTGCTACCGGCTCCTGCTTCGTACTTTGCGTTTTCATGGCGATCTCCTTTTGGTCATAGGTTGGGGCGGCGATTAACCTCGAAGGGTCAGGAGCAACTTCACCGCGTAGCTGCCACTCACCTGGGAGCGTTCTTCGCAAGGCAGAACGCTCCCTGACGTAAGAAACTTCACCGCGACACGTAGCGCACGAGCATCACGCAGCCCGGCGGCAAGGTTGGTCCCTGCCAGCGGTGGCGATCGCGGCGCGGAGTGCGGCGGCGCAACATTTTCAGCAGCGTCAGGCCACCCCACCACGCGCAACCGAGGCGCGTGGTGGGGACCCCGGACAGCATCGGCCCCAGATTGACCATCGCCGGCTGATCGGACTGCGCTTCTGCCGCGTCCTCTGCGCTGCGGAGGACCGCGCCGGATAGAGTCGTCGTGTCACCGCTCAACTTGCGCGAAGCTTCGTCCTCAATGTGTCGCGAAACTTTGTCCTCAAACCTGGCTTGCCGCGACGACAGAATCAAGGTAAGGAACGGCCCCGGAGCCATCGCGCTGGTTGTAACTGCTTGTGCTTTCATGGCACCCTCCTTTTGCTCATGCTTGGCCCCGCAGTTAGCAGCGTCCGCAACAGCAACTCGCGGGGCGTCTGGGGGGCGATCAGCCTTTCCATCTCGTCGAGCGTGAGAAAGCAGTCGCCCGCCTGGAAACCACAGACAACCGCGTCCTCGCCTTCGAGCAGAGGCGAAAAGCCGGGGTGTTCCTCGAGGAAGCGGGCGAATTTCTCCAACTGGGGGACTTGCATTGTCCCTGGCGTTTTCATGGCGGCCTCCTTTCTGCTTTCCATCCTTGGCGGGGCTTCAGCGGCCGTCGCCACTCGTTTCGCTCCCCGGAGGCGGGTTGTTTGCCCCACCTCCGGAAGCGTTCCCCCTAAGAGCAGGTTGTCGAGTTGTTGCTCAATTTCCCGCTCTCGTGACGCACAATGCGCCGATTTGCGCTGGCCTTCAATACTTGCCGGCTGATTTGGTGATGAATTGAACCTGATCGGCCAACCCACTGGAAAATCGAGGATTAGCAGGGCGTGTCATTAAGTTGTCAGTGGGCTACAGGGCAGGAAGCGGTATAATCAGCGTAAGAATCGCCGATTCAAGGGCGGTCATCTTGAACGCCACGCAGGAACTGCTTCGCTTCGGCATCTTCGAGCTCAACCTCGATACCGCAGAGCTGCGCAAATCCGGCATGCTCATCAAATTGCCGCCCCAACCGTTGCAGCTTCTGGTCATGCTCGCCAGTCATGCCGGCCAGATTGTCACCCGCGACGCAATTCAAATGGAACTCTGGAAGGTGGACAGCGAGGTTGACTTCGAGCATGGGATGAGACAGTGCATCGCCCAGATCAGGACCGTGCTGGGCGACAACGCGGACAGTCCGCGCTACGTGGAAACCATTCCTCGCCAGGGTTATCGCTTCGTGGCGCCGGTCATGTCGAAAACCGTCGCGCCGCCGCTACCGCAAGTGGAGGAGTCGAGCCCTTCGGGGATGGAGAGCGCCATCGCGTCACGAGTGCTGGCGAAAATCGCGGCGTCGGCCACAGCCACGGCGGCGTCCAAGAGACCACCCGTTCGCGAGTCCAGCCGGCGTGCGACGCAAGTCGGACTGGCTGCAGCCTTCGTCGTGCTCATCGCTTTGGTGGCCGGCAGACTTTTCTGGCGCGCGCACACGGCCCCGGCGCTCACCGACAAGGACACGATCGTGCTGGCGGAGTTCGACAATCGCACTGGGGACCCGGTGTTTGACGGCACGCTGCGGCAAGGACTTTCGGCGCAACTGGAGCAGTCGCCGTTTCTGAACCTGCTTTCGGATCAGCACATCACGCAGACGCTCTCCTTAATGGCGCGACCGAAAGACACGCGGCTCACGGGGGAAGTCGCGCGTGAAGTCTCCGAGCGCACGGCGAGCGCGGCCACCATCGAGGGCTCCATCGCCATCCTGGGCACGCAGTACGTGCTGGGGCTGAGAGCGGTGAACTGCCGCAATGGCGACCTGCTGGCGGAGGAAGTGGTAACGGCCGACAATAAGGAGAAGGTGTTGACGGCTTTGAGCGACGCCGCTTCGCGCATGCGCCGCAAGCTGGGCGAATCGCTAGTCTCGGTGCAGAAGTATGACGTGCGGCCGGAGAACGTGACCACGGCATCACTTGAGGCGCTGCGAGCTTATAGCCTGGGCTATCAGGCGATGATCCAAAGGGGCGATTACCCTGCCGCGATCCCGTTGTTCCAGCGGGCCATCAGCTTGGATCCCAATTTTGCCATGGCCTACGCACGGCTGGGAACTAGCTACCAGAACCTGGCGCAAACCGTACGTGCGACCGAGAACATGCGCAAAGCTTACGAGCTGCGCGAGCGGGTGAGCGAGCGCGAAAAGCTCTATATCGCGTCGCACTATGAGCTTTTCGTCACAGGGAACCTGGAGGCTGCCCGCAAAATCTACGAGTTATGGGCGCTGACCTACCCTCGCGACTACAACCCCGCCTCCAATCTGACCAACATCTACACCAGTCTTGGGAATTACGATAAGGCTACCGCTGCAGCTCAGGAGACGGTGAGACTGAATCCTGAAAGCGGGCTGGCCTACTCCAACCTCCTCTACAACTATTTGGCCGTTGGCCGTCTCGATGACGCCAAGGCGACAGCCCAGGAGGCGCAAGCTCATAATTTTGACAATCCGGCTATTCACGGAAATCTTTATCTCATGGACTTCCTGCAGCACGATCAAACGGGCATGCAGCACGAGACGGCTGCTCTCATGGGCAAGCCCGGACAAGAAGACGTTGCGCTCTACCTCGAATCGGATACGGCCGCATATTCCGGAGAGTTTGCCAAAGCGCGGAAGCTGACGCAGCGCGCAGCCGGTTTCGCTCAGCAAGCGGATGCGAAGGAGACGGCGGCCGCCTATCAGGCCCGGGCTGCCGTGCGCGAGGCCTTGGTCGGCAACATGGGAGTGGCCAAACAGCCGGCGCGAGCGGCGCTCGCACTGTCAAACGGCAAGGAAGCTCAAGCCATCGCCGCGCTGGCGCTGGCGCTGGCCGGCGATTCTGCGCAAGCGACACGACTCGCCGGCGATCTTGCCAGGCGCTTCCCGGAAGATACGATCGTACAGTTTAACTATCTGCCTGCAATCCGTGCCGCCGCTGCTCAGGGGAGCGGCAGCCCTGCCAAGGCCCTTGAGGCACTCGTCCCGGCTGCGCCCTACGAACTCAGTTTAACTATTGGCAGCGCGGATTTCGCTCTTTGCCCCGTTTACCTGCGCGGTGAAGCCTTTCTGGCGGCGCACCAGGGCAGCGCCGCTGCCGCTGAGTTCCAGAAGATTCTTGACCATCCGGGGGTCGTTCAAAACGAAGTGATCGGGGCGCTCGCGCATTTGGGCCTGGGCCGCGCCTACGCGCTCTCCGGCGACACGGGGAAAGCAAAGGCTGCCTACCAGGACTTTCTCACCCTCTGGAAAGACGCCGATCCCGACATCCCCATCCTCATCCAGGCCAAAGCGGAATACGCTAAGCTGTAGTAGAGTTTTCCCTCGCGTAGCATGCGCCGCGCACGTACAGGGAAACCACAGCCCTGAGCGGAGTTCCGGTGCTAAGCAAGTATTCTATCCGATACGAAATTTAGTGAAAAACCAAGGGTTATCTCGGAACATGTCATGAGTTTCGTGTTTTGTTCGCTCCATAGACTGTAGACGATTTTGTGACGGTCGGGACACTCGGCTTCACCGCAATTCAACAGCTTTCAACAACCTGCCTCCAAGCTATACAACACAAAGCACTTGAAATCTCAGCATTTCAACAGATTTCAACAGAACGCCAAATCTGGTTCGGGACCAGGGGGTCGGAGGTTCAAATCCTCTCTCCCCGACCAATTACTTCCAAGCACTTACAGCAGCAGCGAGACCCTCAAAACCGACCCCTGGTTTTGCCCCAGGTGCTCTAGCACTTGCACCCACATAAATGCTGCACTTCTTGTCTAACTGCGGCGATGTCCTCCGCGAAACAGGCTGGCATCCCCTGAAAGCTTAACGCCGTCGAGGCGACGCTGCTCCTTCCCAGCTTGTCAAAGCGCATGACGTCGACAAGATGACGGTACGGGAGCCAAAGTAGTGAACCGCAACAGCCTAGCTAGTGTGATTCTGGATGAGTTTTAGAACGATGGTGGGCGCCGGATAAGAACGGGCCCGGCTAACTCTGCCGGGCCCCGCCTTCGTTGGGTGCGTTCAGCCTGTCGTCGGCCTCAACGCAAATATCGTTGCCGGTGAGGCTGCCTGGCTGCGGCTGGCGGCTTAGTCTTTCTCCGTGGCCGCGATTACACTGTGGCGTATCTTGGGCATCTTCGAGTTCGGTCCCTTGACCGACTTCCAAAGCACCTCATTCAGCTTTGCGGATGGTGCGCTGTCCGGAACGTCGAAGTTCATCTTGGCCGATTCGATCGCCCACTTGCGCATGGGATTTCCCTTGGCCAGTACCAAGCGCGACACCTTTTGACACATTACATCTTGTGGGGCCTTGATGGCGTTGAAAGCTGCTCCGTTTGAAGGGTGCGAGTCGAACGCCAGGATCGGAGTGGCGATGGCGTCGTACTGGGTAAGCGGTTTTATACCGAGCAGCAACTCAATCGTCTTCAGTATGCTGTCAGTGTTGTAGAAGGTGTGATCAACGTAACTCTGCCGGATATATGGGCTGATCACATAGGCGGTGGAGCGGTGTGCGTCAACGTGGTCGGGGCCGTCCTGCGCATCGTCCTCGATCACGAAGATCGCCGTGTGCTGCCAGATCGGGCTCTTGCTGATGGTATCGACCAGTTGACCGACGGCGTAGTCGTTGTCGGAGACCTCAGCTAGCGGACTGAAGTTACCGGATTGGTATCCTTCTGTATGGTCGTGATTGAAGCGGACGGTCATGAACGCAGGAACTGAGTTGCCGCTGGGATCTTGAGCAAGCATCTCCTGGAATTCGCGCTTCCACTCGGAGAAGCGGCTCGGCATGTTGTAGTGGCCATAGGCGGCTGTGTGGTAGAAGCACCCGTAGCTGGGAGGACCGTCGCTGTCGGGGAACTGATTGTCGTAGCGGCGGTAGTCAAAGTCGCTCATGCCACCTAAGTCATGACCTGCGGGCAGCAGTCCTGCGGCCGCGGGATAGTTGTCCGGAATGACGCCGGTGACACCGAACGTGTAGAAGAACCCATAGTTGCGGTACGACAGCCCAGCCGCCCGCACCGCATCCCAGATGTGGTGGCCAGGCGCTTCCGCCACATCCGGAATCGCAGGCAAGCCATTGGGAAACTGCTGGGAGAGCTGATTGCCGTATGGGTCCCTGGCCGGGAAGCCGCCGGCGGGGTAGCCATTGTCCTGTCCCTCGAAGTCGTAATTCCGGCCACGGCCACTGTAGTTGTACGGCAGGTTCTTGATGACATATTCATTCGCCATTGAGCCCGTGCTCCATGGCCAACCGTCGCCGCTGGCTTCTCCGGCGTCGAAGAAGTTATCCAGCAACACGAAGCGCTGCGCCAATGCATGCTGGCTGGGCGTAACATTCTGGCCAAACAGCACCAGGCTCGGGTCGCCGTTACCTTGCGGTATATCGCCAAGCACTTGATCATAGGTACGGTTCTCCTTGACGATGTAGATCACATGCGTAATCTTGCCAGCCTTCAGACCAATCCCATCAAGCCGGTGGTCATTAGGGCCGACTCCCGCGCTCGCGGTAACGATCCCATTGTTCTGCAGTACTTGGTTGGTAAAGACGCCTAATTCGCTGTGGCTGGGCACAGAGATCAGAGAGATCGTGCCGATAATAGTGTTCAGGTCGTACCAGGGGTTGTCATTAAACTGCCACTGAACGTAGCCGGTCGAGGGGATGCGCGTCTGTACGCCCTTGGCATTGGTCGCGAGTAACCGCTGCCCATCCGGGCTGACGACGACACCAGTAGGATACCAGCCGACCGGTATGTATCCTCGCACAGTCAGTCCGCTGCCGTTCACACCAACGACCGCGATAGCATTTAAGTCTGCCATGGCGGCATACAGAGTGTTCTGGTCCGGCGAGAGTGCAACTGCAATAGGTGTGGCGCCGGGAAATCCACTCAGCGTACCGAACTGGAACTGCAGTGTGCTCAGTACTGAGTCTGAACTGGTCGAAACCACCGATATGGAATCACTGTGCGCGTTCGCCACGTACAGCAGTGACTGTGCCTGGTTAAATAGCAGGCCCGTGGGGTGCGCGCCGGTCGGGATGGTCGTCTCTAACGTTGGATTTGTAGGGTCGGTAGTATTCAAGACGTAAACGCGCCGTCGCGCTGGCTGGCTACATAAGTCTTACTGCCGTCTTGCAGAGTTGCGATGGCAAGCGGGAAATTCGGAGTTCCTCCATAACTCGCGGTGAAATTATACCGTCCGACCTCATTCCCGTTCGGGTTGTAGATGGCCACGCTTCCTGGGACGATGAAGGTATCGGGGTCGTTGTTGGCCACGTAAAGATAACCGTTCCTATCGGTGGCAAGTCCGGAAGGGAAATCGCCGGCCCTGGTCGCAATCGAGCTCTCCACGGTAAGGTCACCGGTAGATGAGAGGCTTAATACCGCTATGCTCTGGTTCTCACCTTGGGCAGCGTACAACGTGTAATCCGGTCCGCCACCCGGAGCGAAGGCCACTCCATAATACAGGCCGTTGTGCGGAGCGTCCGAAGTGTTTTCAAACTGAACTTCGCCGACCGTCTGACCTGTGCCTGTGTCAATCGACGAGAGTTCCTGGTGGAATCCCATATCGCTGGTAATGGCGAACTTCCCATCGGGTGACAAGATGATGTTCATCGGCAGGCTGGCGATTTCTCCATTGAAGCCTGCAGGCGTGATCTTCTTTCCAGTAACAATTTGGTTTTGCGCCGTCAGCGTCGCAGACAACAGAACGGTGGCGAGCGCGACGATTATCAACTTCCAAAGCGCGTTGCTATGGAGGGAAAAAGATTTTGCGGACTTGCGCATACATTTACTCCTTTGAACAGCGTTCTTGGTTAGTGAAGTCCCCGCGGTGCCGGAAGGAGAGGCAATGTCGCCTGGGCGACAAGGCGCTTTATAGAACTCTGAGGTTAAGGATGAGTCACGAAGAGATTAAAAATGCGCGAAGTGAAATTCGCACATTTGTTGCAGCGTGTTGCGCACTCGCCGCCAGCTTTCATCGAACTTTCTTGCCGCGTTCATCCTCCCGCCATCTTGCTGGCGTGTCATCGGCCTGAGTGGCCGAACCGAGTCGCTCATTTTCTGCGCACCGTCCTCAGACCGTAGTCCGTCAACCACTCGGTTTGGCCCAAGTTCCCGTTCACGCGCGACCGTCGACGTCCGGGACTGTTTTGCCTGACCGTTCACCGGTCGTACTTGGTCAACCTGTTTTGCTGATAATGCCGAACTTTGTCGGCGGGAGGCAGTGCAATGAATTCGCGGTTTCTTAAGCATGCACGGAAATATCTGCTGGGCTTAACTTTTCTGATCGCGGCGGCTACGCAGCCCATGCTGTCACAACAGGTGCAATTCAGGAACACCTGGGGAACACTCGTTGCCCCGGTCTATAACACGTCGGAGTCCGGAGCTTATGCCGGGGCCGAGTTGTTCGCTGGTCCCAACAAGTTTGGTAGCTATTTCGCCGGAGTCTTGCCGAATGGCACCAAGGTCACGCCGGCTGGCCTAGTCGCCCAGATTGGCATGAACCCGCTGGGCGCGGTGCTGACTCCGGATGGCAGGTACCTGATCACGAGCAATGACGACGAGCGCGAGGACACCTACACGTCCTTCCAGAGCCCCATCAACCTGGGTGGCTACACGCTGACCGTCATCGACACCGCCTCGATGCATGTCGTATCGCAAATCAACGAGGTGGGAAAGTTCTTTGTGGGAATGCAAGCGACCGGCGCCGGCCCATACTCCGTCTGGGTTTCCGGAGGCGGCGATAACGATGTCAAGTCATTTGCGCTTTCGACGGCCGGCCTGCTCAGCGCAAACGGCCACATCGTAATTGCACCCATCACGTCGTCAACCAGCGGCTACGTCTCCAACTACGCACCCGATCCGTACTTCAACACCGTTCAGGGGAACGGCTTCAAGCCACCCGTGCCTAGCGGCTTTGATCGCGTCAATGGCGCGAAGACGACATTTCCAGGAGGGACAGCGCTAAGTCCGGACGGGAGATTTCTGTATGTTGCATGCGATGGCGACAATAGCGTTGCCGTCATCAACACCGCCCTGGGGCAGGTGGTACAGCACGTAGCCGTCGGCTATTTCCCCTACGCGGTTTCGGTCAGTCAGGACGGAACCAAGGTCCTGGTCTCGAACTGGGGAGTCACGGAATACAAATTTAACAACCCTGGTTACGGACAAGATGGCAAGCTGAACGCGCTGCCGCCAATTCCCAATAATGAGGTCCATGGTTACTTCGTTCCGGTCACCAGCACGACCGGCAACTACCCGAAGACCTCTTCCGTTTCCATTTTGTCAGCGCCGGGAGGCGATGGCTCGCAGTTGAGCCTCCTCGGCTCCGTGTATCAAGGGCATACGCTGGATGACCTGCATGTAATTGGCGACACCCATCCTTCTGCCACCGCCATTGTCCGCGGCGGAGGACGAGAGTTGCTCTACGTGACCGAGTCGAACAGCGATACGATCGCGATCATGGATCTTCAGGGCAACAAGGTCGCCAATATAGAGCTACCGCTAATCGCCATTCAATCCGCGCTCACCAAGGCCGCGCATGGGACCTATCCCAATGCGCTGGCCGTCTCGCCGGATAACACCAGAGTGTACATGGCGGAAGCAGGCATCAACTCCGTCGCCGTTCTTGACACCCACAACCCGGCTCGACCGGTGCTGATCGGGCGAATTCCGACTGATTGGTATCCCGCCGGAGTGGTGCTCAGCGCGGACGGAAATTCTCTTTACGTGCTGAACGCCAAGGGAATCGGCGAGGACATCAACCCCAACACCAACCCGAACCAAGGGACGCCGCCGCCGACCGGGATCATCTCCACCCCGATCACCGACAGCAACTACATCTTTGGTTCGCTGCAGAAGATTGATGTGCCGAGCCTGCACTTGGACTTGACCACGGTCGCCAGGAACAACTACACCGTAGCGCCGGCTCAGGACACCTCGGTGGTTCCCATTGGCGGGGGGCCTTCCACCAAGATCAAACATGTGGTCTTCATTCTGCAGGAGAATAAAACCTTCGACTCCAAGCTCGGCAATCTGGGCGGTCATTTTGGAGTGTTCGCCAGCCTGACCTACAACAATGCTGACGGTTCTCCCTACTGGAACGGGCAGTACACAGGCGTTACTCTCAACTACCAGGCGCTGGCCCAGAACTTCGCGGCCGCGGTGAACTACTATTCTGATTCCGAGGAGAGCGATGCGGGCCATCAGTTCGCCGCTTCCGGAACGGCGACGGATTACACCGAGAAAACGCTGCTGGTCAAGACCGGCCGCGGGCTTCTGGTCAACAAGAACTTTGAGCCGGAAGACTATCCGGAGAGCGGATACATCTTCAATAATGCGGCGCGCAACGGCGTCAGCTTCAAAGAATATGGGGTGTTTGCGGCCCGCATTGACGGTACCGACACCGGAACCAACGGACCTACGACACTTAACGATCCTTCTAGTGGAAACTGTGGAGCTCCGGAATTGAACCCCGACAACTTCCACATCACTAATCCGCTGGTTAACCTGGGTGACGTGACCAGCCCGGTGCAGGGGCTAGGCCAATCCTTCTTTATGACCTTGCCCGGCTTGGCCGTAATGGGAGAGAACAACGCCAACGGTGAGCCGCACCTCGATCACAACTATCCCGGATATAACTTCAACATCTCTGACCAGCGCCGGGCGCAGAAGTTCATTGCCGACTTCGACCGGATGCTGGCCGCTGGAACCCTGCCGCAGTTCATCTACCTCTACATTCCGAACGAACACACCGGCGGGGTGCAGTGTCCCAACAGCGCGCAGGTCTATGGCAGTGCCAGCAACGTTCAACAGGTCGCCGATGGTGATGTTGCGGTGGGCATGGTCGTCCAACACCTGATGCAAAGCGCGGTGTACTACGATGCAGAGTCAAACACCGGGATGGCGATCTTCATGAGCCCCGACGATGGCCAGTCCACGCTGGACCACATCCATCCACACCGTTCGCCGCTGGTGGTGATCAGTCCGTTCGCGAAACCGGCCTATTACTCCACGCGTCACTACATCACCGCCTCGGTAGTGAAGACGGAAGAACTGCTGCTGGGACTGCCGCCAAATAATCTTGGCGATATGCTGGCCACGGACCTCCGCGACCTTTTTCAGTCCCACTACAACCAAATAACGCCCGACAAACTGAAGCTAAAGCTGAAGGCCGACTATGTACCGTCAGAGGAAGGCAAGAAGATCTGGTCGCTGGTGTCAAAGCTGGACACCTCCGCTCCCGATCGCGACAGCCATCGTCTGGGCGGCCTGGGCCGACTCTCTATGGCAGCCGACAACCTTCACGAAGCCGCGGCCAAGCAGGACCGCCTGAACTCGAAGGAGTACAAGAAACAGCAGGCCGAGCTCTACGACACAGCGTTAAAGCTGGTCAATGCTCCTAAACCGAAAGACAACGACGACTAAGACTCACGGAAGCTGCCTCCGCTCATTTTCGAAAAGATGGGCGGAGGCGGTTTCAACTGCATCCGAATGCGAGAGGACACCTTCGCTCAATCGATTCTGAGCGGAGCTTATCACAGGTTCGCATTTCCATTTTGGCATGTAACCGGGATGAATTTATATTTTGTTGGCAGGTAATTATGTACTCTGGTGAGGTCCAGTCAGCGCAATCTATCTTTGCCGTGATCGCACGTCTCCGGGGTCGGTTCGCGCGATCCCTCTGTAGCCTTCTATTGCTCTGCGGTCTTAGTTTCTCAACTCTCCACGCCCAAAGCGCCGTCACAACTGGCAGCATCCGTGGAGTCCTTACGGACCAAAGCGGTGCAGTAATCGTCAGTGCGAGCGTCCAAGTGCAACAACAGGCGACCGGCATCACCACCAACCAACTCAGCAATCGCGAAGGCATTTTTGTATTCCCGGCACTTGACGTCGGAGACTATCAAGTTCGAGTCACCGCTCCCGGCTTCCGTACAGTCAACGTAAATGCCGTTGCGGTGCATGTGGGACAAACTACAACCGTCGACGTGCGGCTGCAGGCTGGTTCCTACGCCCAAACCATGGAGGTCACGGCATCGGTGCCGGTTTTGCGCACGACTGAGTCGAGTTCGAGCACAGTGGTTAGCCGTTCGCTCCTGAGCGGACTGCCTCTGAACGGACGCCGTTACACAGATTTCGCCTTGCTAACCCCCAATGCGAGCCCGGATGGACAGAGTGGCTTGGTCAGCTTCGCCGGTGAACAAGGGGGGGAGGACACCGGCTACGCCAACGGCAATGGGGCCAACGTGTTTACGTTGGACGGCGCGAACTCCACCAGTAACTATTTTGGAAACGCGCGCGGCGGCGAGCGAGTGCCCTACGTGTTCGGCGAAAACGCCATTCAAGAATTCCAGGTCACCGTCTCCCCCTATTCGGCGGCGTACGGCGGTGGGGCGACCGGATTCGTAAACACGGTAACCAAATCAGGCAGCGATACTTTTCATGGCAATGCTTTTTATTACAACCGTAACTCAGGCACGGGAGCCAACGATGCCATTGACAAGGCTGCCGGCGTTGCGAAACCTTTGGATGTCCTGCAGCAGTTTGGCGGCTCCATCGGCGGCCCAATCGTCCACAAGAAACTTTGGTTCTTCGCAGACTACGAACAGCAGGCGCAAAACAACCCAATTTCTGTCATAAATTCTGACTACCAGTCGGTGACCCAGGAGGATTTCGGCGTGCCTCTTGGTATTGCTCTACCCCCACCCAATGGACCGTTGCCTGTCCCCAGCTCGCTCAGCGCGCCCGATCCGACGAATCCCATTTATCTTCAGCAAGTTTCAAATTCATTGAATGCGATCCACTCGAACCTGGGTACCCAATCGCGCTACATGAACGACCTTGCACTTTTTTCCAAGGTCGACTATTCTCTGCGGGAAGCGGACCAACTCCATCTCAGTCTTAACCTCAACCGCTTCGACTCACCCCACGGCGAGATCACTTCATCGAACACGCCGCTGTTCGGAATTAGCACGTTGGCGAACAGCTACGTTCGCGATTACCAGGCGGCGGCGAGCTGGACGCACACTTTCAACAGCAACCTGCTAAATAATTTCCGCCTGAGCTTCTCGCAAGATCAGCAGTACTCGACCCCTACTGGTCTGGTGGATCCGGCCTTGCCTTCCGTACTAATCGCGGCGCCTTCTCTTTTCGAGTTGGGGAACGCGGGCTTCGCCGTAGGGCGGACGAAGGAATGGCAGTGGGAGGTGGCGGAGCAGGTGGACTATGTTTGGGGTAAGCATAACTTCAAATTTGGCGTGGAGGGAAATATGACCCACGTCACTGACTCGGCAGGCGGTGGCTTCGACCCCGATGCCCAACGCGAGAATGGCACACTCGCCGGCACCTATGGATTCTCCACTTTGCCGAACTTCGCCCTGGGAATTTACGACTCCTTCTCGCAGGCCTCAGGCAATCCCAACTTCTCGTTCCGGGTGCCCTACGTCGGCTTGTACGCGCAAGACACCTTTCAGGCGCTCCCGCGATTGACGCTGGAGTTCGGGTTGCGAGAAGACTTCCAAATCTATCCCCAGCCCAAAGAGAATCCGGCCTTCCCGTTGACCGGGCAGTTTCCAAACCAGTACCAGCGCTTGGCTCCGCGATTCGGCTTTGCCTGGCAGCCATTTGACAAGACCGTGGTGCGCGGCGGCTTCGGGATATTCTACGAGAACTTTAACGGGCTGAACTATCGCAATTCCGTCATCGCCAATGGCCTGCCTTCGCAGCAGTCTTCCGTCTCTCTCGACTACAACCCAGATCTGCCTCCCAATCAGCAGCTCCCCATATTTCCTAATCGCATCTCGGGTGAAAACCTGTTCACCGCGCCCAACATTTCGATTGTCGATCCCAGTTTCCGTTTCCCGTACGTGCTGCAATCGAGCCTGCAAATCGAGCGGGAGATCCTCCGCGACACGACGCTTAGCGTCGGCACGATGTGGACCCACGGACTCCACCTGATTTCCTCAAGTGCTTATGACCTGAACCTGATGCCGCCAACTGGAACGACGACATACATCACGTGTCCGCCCGGCGCGACGCAGGTACCATGCGCCGGCCCAAGTGTGGTGCTGCCCAACCTTGACAGCGGAATGCTGCAGGAAGGTCGCATCAATCCGAACCTCGGCCAGATCAATGCTCTGATCAGCCCGGGAGTCAACAACTACAACTCACTCTTCGTGCAATTGCAGAGAAGACTGAGCAATGGCCTCGCACTGCAAACCGTGTACACATACGCCAAGAACATGATGTCGAACGGCGTGGACTTCAACAACCAGTTCGATTTCAGCAACACACATGCGCCCTACTTGCTCGATCAGCGCCACCGCCTGGTCATCTCGGCGGTTTATCAGCCGTTCGTCGGCAAGCGCTTCGAATCGCCCTTTGTGAATGGATTGCTCTCGAATTGGACCATCAGTACCGTTATGCTTTTCTCCTCGGGTCGTCCCTATGCGGCTCTGCTCGATAACGCATGCACGACGTACAACGCCTCTAACGGAAGCTCTTCCTTGGGAACCATTCCGTTGGATCAACTGAATTGTGTAGGAGCCGGCAGCAGTCTGAACGACAGCGCTGTCAACCAAAGCACTTCAAACTCCGCCTTGGGAATTAACGGCGCTGGTCCGAGCCCGGTAGTGGGACTGAATTCGTTTTATGGGCCGTGGACGCAGCAGATCGACCTGGGACTCGCGCGACAGATTCCGATTTCCGAGCGCCAGAGCATCACGCTGCAAGTGCAGGGCTTCAACCTGCTGAATCATGCGAACTACTATGTGCAGAACGGCAACGGCGTGAATCCGGTGCAATATTTACCCGTCGGCAACAACTGCGGCGACGCTCAGAGTCAGAACCAGACCTGCTATCTCGTTCCGGAATCAGGCTTCAAACAGTTGCAGATCATCAACGCCCTGTATGGGCCGCGAGTGTTCCAGTTCTCGTTCAAATGGAACTTCTGACAATACGCCGGTTTCCGACACTTGGCCGTGTTTTTGCCATCCTTAATGTTGCGCGCCAAGGAGAACCTATCGTGGCTATGGATAATTGGTCCGATTCTGGACGGATAGTCGGCAAGTGGGAAGTCATTCGCCGCAGTCGGGTCACATAGGTACTGATAAGTCGGTTTATCGGAAGTGATCGGGATTGTTCCCGGTTGGGCCAAACCAGAAGCATTACTGAAAAGCTCGCTGGCGCATCATTGGATTGTGGAGTTAACATGTGTGAAGACCGTTCAAGAATATTTGTATCTTCGCCTTGTATTCGCCATTTAAACTGTAGACGATTTTGTAGCGGTTAGACACTCTTATTGAGCAACGTCTTTCAGCCGTGAAGAGCATCGTTGTGGATGCCATCGATAGGAATTCCGATGCTGTCGATAAAATAAAGGGGTTCCTGGGTGACTGGATGCTGAAGAGTGAGATCGTGCGCATTGTAGGAGCGGGTCGAGCACTGTTAGCTGCCTCTTTACCTGGAAATCGGCTCGCGCATGGCGGCGCTTTGGTGTCGATCTTGAGCGATCGAAGTCCTTTACCTAATAGCAGGCTAGGTGGCGCGATCATCGCGGTCAATGTGTCCGGCAAGAGTGAGATCGTACTGGAAATAATGGAGCTCACTCAAGGATGAATCGAAAGTGCATCTTACTGGGGGAGCGACCAATCGTAACTGTCGGTTTCAAATGCAAATGCAACCGAGTTTGCAGGCCTCTGTACGTCAGGATGCTTCCTGGGAATCCGACCGGAGAGCTTTGCCCAAGAGGTAGAGCTTCGTGCGTTGGATGATCTTGAGGAATATGCAATTAGTGAGCTATTCGACGTTCTGGTCGTTGCTGCTGGTCTTGAGCGCGGAATCAATTGTCGGATGGGGCGCGCGGATCTAGTAGGGTCGTTAACAGGACCGTGGCACTAACATTGAACAGCTTGGTGATTTTGCGCTAGATAAGTTCGACGGTGACATATCCATTGTTCCCTTTCTGCCTATTTCGTGTAGCGCGTCGTTTGCATCCTCGGTTGCCTGGGGACGCAACTGCGTCCAAATTACGCCGACTTGCTGTAGCGATGTCGTCATCATCGAGGATGAGAACATCTGGGTTCAAACGAATCGCCGAGAACAGATGAGAGCAGAGACTTACAGTCCGCTCTGCTCCCCTTTGTGGTGATTGCCACGAGACCCCGCGATCCCTTCACTTGTTGTCTGGTAGCCTGTTGCTCACAATCGCGACAATCTGAGGCGATTCGCTATTGTCTTCCGCGGTTATCGTGTTACTGCTGTCGTCCCACTTAACATCATTGGTGTCCTTGTGGTAGGAACCGCCAAACCCGAACGGACCAATTGAGAACCCCCCGCCCGCATTGAAACTAGTGTGGACAGAGTCATAGTCGTGTTTCGAAAGCGTTACCACTACCTCTGGCTTGTAGGCAACAACTATCTGCGTCGGCATGAGGTTGAAAACCCCATCTGGTCCCCAGAGCTTAACAATTCCCTTTGCGACTGGGCCATCTGGAATCCAAGGTCCGTTCGCGAATGCCTTGACTGCGGTGCCGTTAAACCAGCCACTCGGCTGCACCGTGAAAACGTTTAGGTTTCTAGCACAGAACGACATTCCAAAGTGTTGGTCGTTGACATCGACGGTCTGTCTGCCGCTCGATGCACTCGCGCCGAAGCTGAAGAAGCCGAAGCTATACGATGCTCCGCCACTCCATCTTTCATCTTCACTATGGTCGTGGTGTGTGGTGTGATCATAGGCAATCGTCAGTTTCGTGCAGGTCGCCGGAAGCTGTTTGGAGTCATCGATCCACTTCTTAAGGTCTGGTGTGAAATTGTAGGTGCGGTAGGTAAAGTTCAATCCGTCATCGGATTGTGCCGGCAATTGAAACGCTGGGTTCGCGAAATCTGTCACAAGACTTGCGGCCCATGGGTAACCCTTGTAGGCAAGATTCACCCAATATTGATACTTTTGCGCAGCACCATTCACTTTGATCTGTTGTTGTCCTATCTGCACGCCGTCAAACTTTGCGAACCATTGATCGTACGTAAGTCTGCGGTTGGGAGGAAGCGCCTGCTGTTTAGCATCAAAAGTTGTCCAGTGCCCGCCGGTGGCGCTCCAGAGATTCTGTAGCTTCACGTTCTCGTCGTTAAACGTTTGCTGTGCTTTGTCCGCCTGCTTTTGATCAGCAGGGTTGGGCTGCGGTATTGCTATATTCTCGACGAAAACCTCGTATCCTCGGGTAACCTGCAATGATGTTGGGATGTAACTCGAGCCCCACTGGGGTATGGTATCGCCATACACCCGCCATTTTCGCCACTGACCAAGAGTTGGATCGTCCCAGTCGGCTGCCATTGGCAACCCAAGAACCTGCATTCCAGTCCAATTCGGATTATCGTTATAGAGCGTCCTGAGCGACTTCGCGAACATTTCCCATGGCGCCGTGGAGTCGTCGAGTTCCGTCGCGCTCACCTTAAGTTCCTCTAGTTCCGTCTTCTGGCGAGCAGTTACCGATTGGTTCTCCTCGGTGAGCTCTTTTTGGGCATCAATGATCTGAGCATGTGTTCCTTGTTTGGCTCTGAGCGACTTGCGCGTTTGTTCCATCGATTGCTGATCACCGGAACTTGGCGAAACACTCTGCGAAAGTGCCCCATAGCTGATCGCACAAACGCATATCAATACCTTAGCAATACCAATTGCCATCCGTGTTGCATTCACCTTGCTGATCCTCCGTGTCGGTAGATTATGGGCCGAAGGTCTCCACATCTGAGCGACGACTGCAGATTCTCCCTTCCGCCAAGGCGGATTCGCGCGCCTCAACTCATCAAACGACAAAAGTGACATTCATCCTTTTCGGGATTCTGCGCTACCTAATTAGGCGCAAGCGGGGCGAAGGCGAGTCAAATGACAGCGTAGGTTCGTTCCAGAAGCTGTCGCAGGTTATAGAGAGATAATTGCAGCTAATGCACGATCACTTCAGGGTTCTCCACTCACAAAAGCAGGGATCGGCGGAAACGGATCAGATGTTGGAAGCCTGGCGTGGAGATGCCAACCTCTTGCGCGAGCGCTGGGCGGGCCTGGTAAGCTGATGGGACGACAGTTCCATTGGACCGAGTGCAGGTAATGGGCAATCGATTTGGGTTTTACGACCGCGCTGAGGACGAGCAGGAGTCGATCTCGCGCTCTTCCAGCGACAGGTTCTTGCCTTCGGAGAACCCCTTCAATACCATCTCGGAGCTTGCATGTGCGGATAACAGGGCTGGGAGTTCTAAAGTTCTAAAACCCCTCTCACATCGAGATGAATTCTTCTGCCGAGGTCTTTGAGAGTCATCGGATCTCGCATATTCCAGTACGAGCGATCGGTTTCCGCATACAGCACGATCCTGCAGTTCTGATCCTGTTTCAGGAACTCGATCATCTTCCTGAACCGTTTTAGTTCGGTTCGCCTAGCGGTTTCAATGTCGTCGAACTCGCGAATGATTTGATAATCGTCTTTATTTGCGAAGTCGTGAAACTAACCTCTGCTATGCAATGACTCAGCGCTTTTCGCTGAGTCCAAGCGGCTCCTCTACTAAGACACTTCGAATCGCACTGTCTTCGGTTTAGCTTGACCCCAATTCGTTCCTATTACGGATGATTTGAAGGCTGACTGGCCCTCTGCTGCACGGAGGTCCAGAGCTTTTCCGCATCTGCTTGACTGAGACCATAGCCTTGGATCAACTGCACGGCAGGGCTCTCGGGGGCAGCGGCAGGAGCGGCGAGCATCTTCCGACTGTTGGCCAGGTGCTGCCATTGCTTGGCTAGCTGAACAGGACCGCCAGTCGACTTTCCCCGAGCGGCCAACTCCTGGCCTAGATACTGGAGCTTCAGGTACGTGCAGGGAGTGGCTCCAGTTATCTCCTGTCTGATCTGCGTCAGTTCCTGCTTTCCTTTGTCGCCCAAGTCTTTTTCGCTCACCAGACACTGTATGTCTGCCGCATGCTGTGCCTGGCGCGCGGAAGCGCGAGCCGGACCATCCCGTTGACCGAGTCAAAAGTGAAAACTTACGATGCTGGGCTCTGTGCGTCAGGTCCTTGCCTGATCAGTGAGTACCGACCGCTGGGAACGACCGGCGCTTGCACAGCTCAATGCTTTAGTTCGGAAGCGCATTTTATTATCGGTCCAGGCAAGTAGTGACGAAGAGTTCTTGAGTTGGATTACGAGAATAGTTGTCTCGTTTCGTAGTTTGTTCGCCCCGATAGCTGTAGACGATTTTGCAGCGGTCACGCCTCCAAAGATCACCACGTTTCACTAAAGATCAACAAGTCGACTACAACTAACGCAACAGCAATCACTTGGAATCACCGCATTTCAACAGACTTCACCAAGCGTTGAGATCTGGTTCGGGACCAGGGGGGGTGGAGGTTCAAATCCTCTCTCCCCGATCAATTATTTCTAACGGCTTACGGCTGGCGCGGAGGCTCCAAAGCCGATCCACCTGGTTTTGCACTAGATTTCACCAAGCAGTCGAGCGTTCCGAACCGCATAGGTATTGCACTTCTTCTCTCGCGCAACGGGCAGAACCGTTTACAAAATCGACCACAGCACTGTGATGAAAAAACCAGATGCCCTACTTAATTGCAAGCTGTTTGAATCAAGAAAGCTCGTGAGTGCGCCAAGACCAAACCAGACCAGACCAAACCTCCTTACACCGCGCTGGCTGCTGCTGACTGACCCAAATTTGCTCGGACTTCAAGCATGTGCCAACGCGCCGCGGGGCCTTGCCTTACGCTCGATCGCCCACTGGGCGACGTCGGCGATCGCCGCGATGGCCGAGTCGACCTCCTCCGCGGTGTTAAAAGCTCCGATGGAAAAGCGCACGCCCCCATCGCGCTCGACCAACCCGAGCTGAGTATGAACCAGAGGCGCACAATGGAGGCCGGTGCGGGTCGCAATGTTGTGCTCCACGTCGAGCATGACTCCCACGTCGCCGGGATCGACCCCTTCCAGGTTCATGAGGATGGTCGAGAGGTGGTTCTGCAGGCGGTCGCAGCAGTACAACTGGACACGGTCGATCCGCCGGAAGCCATCCACCAATTTCTGTGCCAGATCCATCTCGCGAGCATGCACCTGCTCCACGCCGTTCTCGTCCAGCCAGTCCTGCCCCGCCCATAGCGACGCGACGCCCAGCAGGTTTGGCGTGCCGTACTCCAGCCGCCAGGGATATTCCTCGAGGTGATAAGGATTGATGGATCGCACGCCAGTGCCGCCGCTGCGCACGCACTTCACTTCGACGTGCTTGCGGATGCAGAGACCGCCGATGCCCATGCTGCCCATGAGCGCCTTATGACCGGTAAAAGCCACCACGTCGATGTTCATTGCCTTCATGTTGATTGGAATCACGCCGGCAGTCTGGGCGGTATCCACGACAAGAGTGACGCCACGCTCGCGGCAGAGCCTGCCGATCTCCCCAACCGCCTGGACGGTACCCAGCACGTTCGACCCGTGATTGACGATCACCACCCTGGTGTTCGGCCGTATCGCTCTGGAAATGTCATCCGGATCGATGAATCCGGCGCTGTCGAAGGGAACAAAGGTTGCTTCGGCCCCGTGGTCGCGGACCATGTGATTGACCGGCCGGATTACGGAGTTGTGTTCGAGGTTGGTGGTTATAACGTGATCGCCGGCGGAGAGCAGTCCGGGAATGATGAGGTTAAGCGCGTCGGTCACGTTGTAGCCGAACACCAGCCGGTCGGACGCGTCCTCATCGCCGCCGAAGAATTTCGTCATGCGTTTGCGCAGGCGGTCGAGCAGAGAACCCGCCTCCAGGGCCAGATCATAACCGCTGCGGCCGGGATTGACGCCGTGGGAGCGGTAGAACTCGTCCATGAAGCGGTACACCTTTTCCGGCTTGGGCCAGACGGTGGCGGCATTGTCGAAATAGATCAACGGTTTTTCCATGGCTTGCTCCTCAGTGGAACTCCCATTTGATATAAGGCTGGCTGATATCCGCCATCGCGTTGACGATCAGTTCGGCCAGTCCGCCGTAGAGAATTCCTGACTTCTCCCACACTCCGTAATACTGAAAAAGATCGCGGAACTGTCCCTTGCAATTTGAGCAGGGCGCGCAGACGTACTTCTTCACCGCCGGGCTGGGACAATCGGCAAAGGCATTCAGAATTTGCTTAAGTTTCATTCTTCCGGCAACCGAAAATCGCCAATCGGCAAAGTTGTAGCCCGACATGATGGCGAACCCGGAACCGCCGCCGCAGCAATAGTTGTCCACACCGTGCGGCGTCATTTCGCGGAATTGCGGGCAAATCTTGCGCAGGATCTCGCGTTGCGGCTCTACAATCCCCATCATGCGCACCATATTGCAGGGATCGTGCAGCGTGACCGGGAAATCGTTGCGCGAGGGGTCAAGCGCCAGCCGGCCGCTCATCACGATGTCGCGCAGCAGCACCAGCGCGCTCTCGCGCGGTACGTTCAGATCGCCGCACAGAAGGCGGTCGGCTGTGACCATGGATGCTTTGTGCCCGTGGCCGCACTCGCCCAGCACGATCTTTTTGACCTTGAGTTTGCGGGCGGCCTCGGCCTGGCGCACCGCTACGCGGGCGAACTGCGCGTCGTCGTACCACAGGCCATAGTTCACGCTGTCGTATCCGGCGAGATCGCTCGACATCGTCCAACTGATCCCGGCCGCTTCGAGGATGATGGCGAAGGCCATCGGGTTCTCCGGCCAGGCCAACACCTCGCCCGCATTGTGGATCAGCAGAACGTCTGCGCCTTCTTTGTCCCATGGCGTCTCGATGGTGAGACCTGTCTGGTCGCGGATCTCTTCGTCAAGGAAGGCAACATTGTCGCGCACCGCGCGGGCGTTCATGCCCGTCGAAGAGCCGGTACGGAGCTGGAGCATCGACCCCTTATCGTGGATTTCCTTGGGAGCGATACCCATTTCCATGCTGAACAGCTTGCGGATCTCGCGGGTCAGCAGCGCATTGTCCACGCCCATGGGACAAGCCTGCGCACAGCGGCGGCACAGCGTACAGCGATAGGCGGACTCCAGCAAGCGGCACAGCGTGGCGGCGTTCAGTTCGATGTCTTCACCCTTGAGCCACGCCAGGGCCCGACCGCCAGACTTGTGATACTGGTTCACCAGCCGGCGGAAGACCTCACTGCGAAATGTGGGGCGGTACACCTCGTCATGACCGCTCGCGGTGTAGATGGGACACGCCTCTACACAACTCTGGCAGCGGGCGCAATGGTCGAGCGAAAGATTGAGTGGTTCCAGGAAGGTCCAGTTGTTGTCCGCGCTGAGCAGCTTCTCAAGACCCGACAGAAAGCGGTCGATGAACTTCCGTTCTTCCTCTGGAGTCTGCGGGCGCGACAAGCCCAGGGCCGAGAAGCCATCCAGCGACGTGTCGATGCGATCGAGGACTTCCGGCTTGAGCTCTTTGCGGGCAGGCAGGTCTTCCACTCGATCGTACGGCGGCGGCAGTGGGACTAGGTTGTGCACCTCGGTCAGCTGGCCGGTCTGGCTCGCGATGTCACCGATCTTACGCACGACCCGCGCCTCTTCCGCCGGGATCGGAGGCCACTTCCGACCACTTTACCGGCCCGCCCGCCGCGATGTGCGCTGCCGCCCAAGTCGCCTCACGTTGCAGGCTGGCCGCCAACCTCTTCGCCGCCCGTGGATCGTGGATGGCAGGAGAATCATTCCAGCGCACACCATGCCAGGTGAAGTACTTCATGTAGGCATGCGTCATGTGAGTGAAGGGGAAATAAGCCAGGAAGAACGCGACCAGTGCCAGGTGGGCCTGCGAAATCTTGCCGTAATGGCCGAGAGATGCTGGGGAACGCAGCAGGACCCGGACCAAGCCGTCCAAGCCTGCGCCGTCGCTCAACGACAGCAGCCCGGTGACAAACACCGCTCCCAGCAACGTCAGGTTGAAAACTGAGCTGCGAGTTGTGTAACCCCGCAGGCGGGGATGCAGACTGCGCATCACCAGCAGACCCAGGCTGCCCGCCACTCCAAGCGAGCAAGCCAGCGGGAACCCGTACAGCACGGCGAGATGAAGAAGGCGGAAACTGCCTGCCCGTAATACGGCTGCGAGGACCGCGAGCACCGTCGTCAGCAAATAAAAGTATAGTCCCCAGTGCAACAGCCACGACCAGAGCCAGAGCCCGCGAAAGTTCTCCCACACCGATCTCAGCAGGAAGACTTCTTTCGCCATGAATGCCAACTCGCCGGTGCGTCCGGTGTCGGGAGATTTTGTCCACCAGTCGGACTGCTCGAAATAGGAGCCGCCGTAGCGCTGGCGCGCGCGCGGGCCTTTGGGGATGGGGTAGAGTTCCCAGCGCAGAGGAGTGGGCATCCGCAGGAAATGGACAATGCGAACAGCATTGCCGGCGAAGAAAACTATGACTGCAACCGAGATCAAGATGATAAGCAGCATCGCTCTTCGCTCGGCCGGAGCTTCGATGCTCCGGGAAATCCGGTGTGGCGGCTACACGCAGCCCGTCGGTTTCGGCAGTCCCGCCACTTTGCAGGCGCCCTTGGCCGGTCCCGAGGGAAACAGGTCGTAGATTTCTCGCAAGGAGAAGCCCGTCTCTTTGCACAGCTTGCGAATCATGGGCGCGATCTCGAATTCGTGAAAGTAGTCACGAATGTAGCGGATGATCTTCCAATGGGCGTCGGTCAACTCGGCAACGCCGTCGGTGTGGGCCAAGGCCAGGGCCAGGCGGTCGTCCCAAAGCTCCGGCTGTTGAATGAAGCCGTCTTCGTCCACTTCCACCGCGTGATTGTTCCAGGTGAAGATTGCTGTTCCGGGAGTTGCTGTTGAGGAAGCCATCTTGCCTCGCTTCTCGCGCATTACTGGCGCTGCTTCGTGCCGATGTTCATCTTAGGGAGATCAGGAGGCGAAATATATGAGGAACTTCTGGTTGATTGTGGGAACGACGAGCAGGGTGAACGTGAAACACTCAGTCGAGTTCTGGTTTGTTAAGCGGAAGTGGAAAAACTCTCAGGCCCTCGTTTTAGCCACTTGCGGGATCGGCTTCGCACCCGGCTTGACGATGTTGCCCCATGCTAACGCGGTGGAAAGCACCATAGAGGTCGTGGTCGCCACGTACGGCATCAGCGCATCCAGCAGAGTCTCCAAGTGGGCCACATCCGCCACAGCCACTTTGAGCAGGAAGGATTCTGCGCCGGTGACGCGGTGACATTCCAGCACTTCCGGATGTCTGCCCGCGACTTCCATGAATCGGACCAGGTTCTCTCCGCCAACTTTGACGTTAACGAAGGCCAGGATGGGCAAGCCTACCTTAGCCGGGTCAATGTGTGCGCGATAGCCAACGATAATTCCCGTTTCTTCCATCTTGTGAACGCGTTCTGTAACCGCCGGGGTGGAGAGTCCCACGATGCGGCCGAGTTCCGCGAACGGGATGCGGGCATTTTGCTGCAACTCGCCGAGGATCTTCCAGCCGATATCGTCCAGCAGATGTTCGACCGTTTGTTCTTTCATACTTTGCTGTGAATATAGCACTGTGCGCGTGGTACGTCGTGCCAGGAGTCACCCTTCGTCGTAACGCTGACCGGCACCCCAGTCAGTGCTCACCGAAGGGTGTGCCAATCATCACTGTTTTAGTTGGGGCTGCAATTGATAATGATTGTTCTTCGATAAGAGCAAGCAAGAGATTCGCAGCGGGTCACGGCACCCATAGAGAGCTGAAAGGAATGGCGATGGACACAAAACACCTGGGCATTAACAGCAAGCTCATTCATGCGGGTCACAAGGCGGATGCTACAGGTTCGGTCAACGTCCCCATCTACCAAACCTCGACGTTCGCATTCAGGAATGCCGCTCATGGCGCGGCGCTGTTCGCCGGCGAGGAAGACGGATTCATCTATACCCGCATCGGAAATCCCACGATTCGTGCCTTGGAGGACAGCGTCGCCGAACTGGAAAACGGTTGCGGCGGAATCGCCACCAGCTCCGGCATGGGCGCCGTCTGCACCGTGTATCTGGCTCTGCTGGAGAGCGGCGCCCACATGGTGAGTACGGCTTCCGTCTACGGCCCCAGCCGCGGATTGATGGAGAAAGACTTCTCGCGCTTCGGTGTGCAATCCACTTACGTGGACACATCCGATGTGATCCAGGTTGAGAAGGCGTTGCGATCCAACACGAAGGTCGTCTACCTGGAGACGCCAGCCAATCCCACCATGCAAGTCACCGACATCGAACAGGTCTCGGCCCTGGCCCACGCTCATGGCTGCCTGGTTGTCGTGGACAACACCTTCGCCAGCCCGTACCTGCAACGGCCATTGGACTTGGGCGCCGATGTCGTCCTGCACTCGGTGACCAAGTTCATTAACGGCCATGCCGACGTGGTGGGCGGGATCATCGTGGCGAAAGACGCGGACATCTACAAGCGCCTGCGCAAGACGATGATCAATTCCGGGTGCAACATGGACCCGCATCAGGCGTTCCTGGTTCTGCGTGGCCTGAAGACACTTGGGGTGCGGATCGAGCGGGCCCAGCAGAGCGCGATTCAAATCGCCCGTTGGCTGGAGACACAGCCAGAGGTGAAGGCGGTGCGCTACATCGGGTTAGAGTCCCACCCGCAACATGAGCTGTGCCAGCGGCAGATGAGCGGCTTCGGTTCGATGATCAGCTTTGAGCTCGAGGGAGGTATGGAAGCAGGGCAGCGGCTGATGGACCATGTCCGCGTCGCCACCTTGGCGGTTTCGCTCGGCGGCGTGGAGACCCTCATCGAACATCCGGCGTCCATGACGCACGCTAGCATTTCGCCGGAGGACCGGCGTTTGGCCGGCTACAGCGACGGTCTGGTTCGCTATTCCGTCGGTCTTGAAGATGTAAACGACCTGATCGCCGATCTACGTCAAGCTCTCGATGCCGTCGCCGAAGCCTCCGATGCACCCGAGCAAGAGAGCGCCGTTGATCTTGAAGAGAATCTGGCAACCGTGGGCTCCTGACCGAAGGTTTTGATTGAAGAAACGTCGATCCTGAAGTCTTTCCAAGTTGCTCACGCAATCCAGCAGAACGTGGGAAGCGTCATCTGAAGAAACCCAAACGTAGGTACTCGCCGAAAAGCGAGGAAGGAGTATCGAATGACCAGAACGCTGGCCGAGGTACTGGAGCAGTCCGGTATTCCAATCCGATTGCAGGCTGGCGGCAAGGCTCCCGACGCAGTGGTTGATCGCGAAGTAAAAAAGGAACCCTGCCCACGCGCGAAGAAGCTGCGGGATTTGTACTTCCAGACACTTTCCTCCGCAACCAATGAGTTTCCCTACTGGTACACCCGCAGGTACTCCGAACTCGAGGGCGAGATCCCGGTGGTCCGCCGGACTGCAGCGCTAAAGGAAGCGTTCTCCCATCTGACGCCGACAATCCTGCCGGGCGAGCTGTTGGTAATGGGTAAAGCGCACTACTACCGCGGTTCGTTCCCCATGCCATGGCTATCAGAGGCCTATTACATGGCGAAAGAGGACGAACTCTATAAAGCCGCATTGTCGAAGGGCAGTTCCAGCGTTGACGAACTTTCGAAGTTTGGCAGTGGCGGCGGCAACGTCACGCAGGGCTTTGGCAATGTTGTCTCCATCGCGGGCAAGTTCGGCATGCGCCGGGAGGAGATTCCCGCATTGCTGCACACTGCCAGGCAGTGGGTGGGCAAGTCGGTGGACGATGTCGGCCATAAATACGAGCAGATGGTGCCCGAATACCCCATGAAGGAAGCGATCATGCGTTCCATCGTGTGCATGTTTGACTCGGGCTACACGCTGCCGCAGGGCCGTGAGGTCATTAACTACTACTATCCGCTGGAGTATGGTTTCGACGGCTTAATCCAGATGGCCAAGGAGAGAAAGGCGGAAGTGGCAGGACGCGCCGATGGCGACGGATTGGTCGGCATGAACCGCCTCTACAACTACCAAGCGGTCATCCTGATTCTGGAAGGCATTCAGAACTGGATTATGAACTACGCGAAAGAAGCAGGCCGTCTTGCCGACTTCGAGAGCGAGCCGCAGCAGAAGCAGGAATACCGGGAAATTGCCCAGCGGCTGGAATCGGTGGCGCACAACAAGCCAACGACATTCCGCGAAGCCATCCAAATGATCTGGACGGTGCACGTTGCAGTCCTGAATGAAGATGCCATTTCCGGCCTGTCGCCGGGCCGCGTGGGTCAGGTCCTGTATCCGTACTACGAGCAGGACAAGGCTGCGGGTCGCATTACCGATGACGAGGTCCTGGAATGGCTGCAGTTGCAACGGGTAAAGTTCACCTGTATCGATTGTTTTGCCTCGATGGGTGTCGTGGGGGGCGTGCTCTCCGGCAACACATTCAACAATCTCAGTCTGGGAGGCCTTACCAAGGACGGCAGATCGGCGGCCAACGATCTGGAAAGGCTCATCATCGAAGCTGCGATCCGCTGCACCAGCACCCAGCCCACTCTCACCGTTCTTTACGACGACAAGCTGCCGGAAGACTTCCTGCTCAAAGCGACCGAGTGCAACAAAACTGGCACTGGTTATCCAGCGTGGGTGAACAATCGTGGCGCGATCGATTTCATCCTGAACCAGTATGGTCCGGAAGGCATGACGGTTGAAGAAGCGCGCGCGCTGGCGATCGGTGGATGCCTGGAAACCTCACCGTGTTCCTGGCTGCCGCTGCACTTGAAGGACAAGCAGTACTGGATTCCGGGCGGCTCGGGACAACCGACCAGCGTTGGGGTGCACTTCATTTCGCTGCCCAAGGTCCTCGAACTGGTATTGTTCGACGGCGTCGACCAGAGGACAGGACAGCCAGTCTATCCGCCGCACGGCAAGAAGCTGGAAACCTACGAAGAAGTCGTTGAGGTCTTTCGAGACTATTTCCGCAAGACGGTTGATTGCCTGACGACTACCAATAATATCCAGCATGACATATGGCGCAAGCAGAACATGGCGGTTTTCAACTCGCTGCTCAAGCCGGATTGTCTGCGGAACGGCCACCTGATCAATGAACTGGGTTATCGCTACAACGGTACCTACAATGTCGAATCCTGCGGAACGATTAACCTCGTCAACAGCCTGGCCGCGATTAAGAAGATCGTGTTCGAGGACCGGGCGAGCGGCATCGAGGAGCTTAAGCAGGCGTTGAAGGACAACTTTGGCTTCAAGACGGCCTCCGAAGTTGGCTCGTTCTCACTTGCCGACCAGGAGAAGAAGGATGAGACCGGCAAGTGGGACCACATCCACTATCTCTGCCTGACCGCGCCAAAGTACGGCAACGACGACCCGTATGCAGACACAATTCTGAAAGGCTGGGAAGGCTGGTTCTGCAGGATGTGCCACGATTACGAATCGCTGAATGCACGGCCTCTGTACGCATGCCAGATCTCGGTTTCGACCCACGCCCCCATGGGTATGGCGACTATCGCCACCCCAGATGGTCGGCTGGCCGCGACCACGTTCGCGGATGCATCCATGTCGGCATATCCCGGCACCGACCGCAACGGCCCCTACGCGCTGTTCGAATCGGCGACGGTGTGGGACCACTCCATGTCGCAGAACTCGCAGATGAACCTGAAACTTCACCCCACCGCCGTGGCCGGCATGCAGGGATGCAAAAAGTTATTGGCACTTACTCAGGCTTACATGCGTAAGGGTGGTTTCCATATCCAGTACAACGTCGTGGACAGCAAGCTGCTCCGCGATGCGCAGAAGAACCCGGACAACTACCGCGACCTGATGGTCCGCGTAGCCGGATTCACGCAGTATTGGGTGGAAATCGGCAAGCCTATCCAGGACGAAGTGATTGCCAGAACCGAGTATGAGGGGGTGTGAAGCCATGAATACTGTTATGCAACACATGGACTGCCGCAACTTCGCCGCCGTGGATGTGGCCAAAGGTATCTGCCATCGCACGAAGGAGTTGGTTCTGGCTGACGCGGAGCACTGCGAGCATTTTGTCGCCACGCAGAAATGTAAATTCTGCGATCACTTCGTCGCCGGCGGCCAATACCTGGGTGTCTGCAATGCCGTTCCCAGCAGGCCAATGACGTATCCCGACCTGATTACGGTGACTTGCGAGATGTTTACGGCTGCTGCCGCGAAGGCGTAGGCAACGGGGAGGCCGAGATTCTTGATCTGAAGGCGGCCTTGGCGAAGGGCCGAACGTGTAGTTGATGATTATTGGTGAGCGGCACATGCATGAAGGTGCAAGCAAGGGCCTGATTTTCGATATCCAGGGCCACTCCATTCACGACGGACCAGGCACGCGCACGCTGGTCTTCCTGAGCGGATGTCCGCTTCGCTGTGCCTGGTGTTCAAACCCGGAAGGCCTGGTATTACAACCGCAGCTCATGTACAACCCGCGGCTCTGCAAGGACTGTCCGGAGCGCTGCGTGCCCGGCTGTCCTAAGGGCGCGGCGCGGCGGTCGGAGAATGGCGGTCCACCCATCCACTTCGATCGCATGTTATGCGATAGCTGCGACACGATGGAATGCATCAAAGTCTGCTACATGCGCGCACTGCAGACCAGTGGCAGATGGTATGCCGTTGACGAACTGATGCGGCTTTTCAACCGCGATCGCTGTTATTGGGGGCCGGAAGGCGGTATCACCTTAACCGGCGGCGAGCCGCTTCTGCAGCAGGAGTTCGTTCTCAATCTACTCGCGCGCTGCCACGACGCTGGCATCGCAGCTTGCGTCGAAACCAGTGCCTATGTTCCTCGAACCGTATTACAGGCCATGTTGCCGTATATCCAATGGCTGTTTGTTGACTTAAAGCATATGGATTCCGGCAGGCACAGGGAAGGCACAGGCGTGCCGAACGAACTCATTCTCGACAACCTTCGTTGGATCAGGCGCACAAACTGGCCGGGACGACTGGTGGTACGAACGCCGGTTGTTCCGGGCTTCAACGATACTGTCGCCAACGCGGAGGCAACCGCGGAGTTTTTGAGGGAGATAGGTTTGAGCGAGATCAACCTCCTGCCGTTCCACCGTCTGGGAGCCTCCAAGTATGAGCAACTGGGCATGAGTTACGAATATGCGGAGCAGGCCGCGCCGGGTCAAGAAGCTCTTGATTCGCTGGCTGCGGTGTATCGTGAAAAGGCCATAACCTGCCATCTGGGCGCGGACACGCCATTCTAGCCAACGGAGAAGAATGTCTGAAGGTCCTGCTTGTCGCCGCAGATGCGGTCAGAGCAGGCGGGAAAAAAGGCCCGGACCTGGGTGAGTCCCGAGACGAGGTTTTGGATCGCAACGCTGCAACTGGCGGGCCCAGGAAACGCTATACCTGAAGTACATCCCCTTCGCGGGCTACCATCTGGTACAGCACGGGATTGACGAAGAATCCGATGAACAGCCGGGAGATAAGACCGGCCACGATGACGATGGCGAAGGGCTTCTGGGTGGCCGAGCCGATGCCGGTGGACAGTGCCGCGGGAAGCAGGCCGAGACATGCCACCAGCGCCGTCATCATGATCGGACGAAGTCGCAGGAGCGAGGCCTCCCGTGTCGCCGTGGGGATGTCCAGGCCCTCCTGACGCAGCTTGTTAATGTAGGAAACCAGAATGACTGCCGTCTCGACGGAGACGCCCAGCAACGCCACCAGTCCCAGGACCGATGAAACGCTGAAAGGTGTGTGAGTGAGTTTCAGCGCCACGAAGGCCCCCACCGGTTCGGTCATAATCACGCCCAACGCGATAGTGACGGGGAACTTGAAGTTCCCGTACAGCGCGAACAAGATCATAAAAATGAGGACCACGGCGAGCGGGCCGATTAAGGAAATCTGCGCTTTGGCGTCCAGAAATTGACTATACTCGCCGCCCCAGGACAGCCAATAACCTTGGGGCAGGGAGACCGCTTGACTGACGGCCTTTTGGCCATCCTTTACGGCACGCTCAAGGTCTCGTCCTTCAATGCTGTACTGCACTCCGATGTAGCGCGAATTGTTCTCGCGGTAAATGAAGGACGCGCCGTTTCCCTGGCGGATGTCGGCGAGTTGGCTGACCGGGATCTGCTTGCCGTCGGGAGTGCCGACCAGCAACCCGCCGATCTCATGCGCGCTGCTACGGAATTGGGGCTGCATGCGCACCACCATGTCGAACACTTTTTCGCCCTGAATGACCTGGGTTACGGCCTGTCCCCCTACGGCGGCCGAAATTACCGCCTCCACATCGGCGACATTGATTCCATAGCGCGCAATTTTGTCGCGGTCCACATCGATTAACAGGCTGGGTTGTCCAAGTTCGCGGACCACCGTTAAGTCGGTAAACCCTGGAGTCTTGGATAGCGTGTTCTTGATTTGAACTGCTTTGTCCTGGAGAACGGTTAAGTCCTCTCCGTAGATTTTTACCGCCAAAGAACTTTTTAATCCGGTCAAGGCCTCATCGACAGCGTCTTCCGCCGGCTGAGTGTAGTTGAAGATGATTCCGGGAAACGCAGTCAGTTTCTTGTTGATGGATTCAATCAGCTTGTCTTTGGTATTAAGGTCGCCACTCCAGGCTTTGTCCTTGTAGGGTTTTAGTCCAACGTAGAATTCGCAATTAAAGAAGCCGGTTGGGTCGGTGCCATCGTCGGGCCGTCCCAACTCGGAGCCAACCACCGTGACTTGCGGATATGACATCAGGATCTTGCGTATCTGGGGAGCAATGCTGCTGGCCTCTTCGAACGAGATGGTGTAGGGCATGGTGGCCCGAACCCAAAGCGCGCCCTCGTCCAGGTGGGGCATAAATTCTCCACCGATAAAGGGAATCAGAATAAGCGTCAAGCCGAAAATCAAGGTCGCGAGGGCCATGATCAGTTTGGGACGCGCCAGGGCCCAGTCCAATTGCTTCGCGTATTGGTCCTTCATCCACTCGTAGGCCCGGTTACGATGCTCACGGACCCCACTCTTGAACCAGTAAGAGGCCAAGACTGGAACTAATGTGAGGGTGAGGATCAGCGCGCCGACCAACGCGAACGACATGGTCTCGGCCATGGGATGAAATAGCTTTCCCGAAGGTCCGCGTAGCGCGTAGATGGGAAGATAACCTGCCAGGATGACCGCTACCGAATAAAAGATCGGCCGGTCCACGTCCTTTGCCGCGGCGAGAATGACTTCGTTGAGCTTGTAGCTCTGCCCTTGTCTCAGCGCGAGTTCACGATAGATGTTTTCCACCATCACCACCGTGCCATCGATGATGATGCCGAAATCGATGGCGCCAATCGACAGTAGGTTGGCGGCGCCATCGTGCGCATGCAGCACGATGAAGGCAAACAGCAGAGACAACGGAATCGTGAGCGCCACAATGATGGCCGCACGTAAATTGATCAGGAAGAAAATCAGGACAATCAGCACCAGGACCATGCCGCGGAGCAGGTTGTCTTCCACCGTATCGGTGGTCAGCTTCACCAGGTCGCTGCGATCGTAAAAGGGATGGATCTTAACGTCGGGCGGGAGGATTTGCTGGTTGAGTTTCTCGGTTTCGGCTTCCACCCCCTTGAGAACGTTTTGCGTCTGCTCTCCGCGCAGCATGAGAATGACGCCTTCCACCGCATCGTCGTTGTTCTGGTAGCCGAATTCGCCCAACCGTGGTGCATAGCCGATTACGACATCGCCGACATCCTTTACGCGAATAGGCGCGCCGTTGTTGCTGCCGAGGACAATGTTGCCAATGTCGTCGGTGTTGCGGACCAATCCAATGCCGCGCACGTAATAGAACTGGCCGCCCTGCGAGTAGAATCCACCGCCTGCATTCGAGTTATTCGCGGTGAGGGAGGCCATGACCTGCGGAACCGTCAAGTGATATCCGTAGAGCCGGGCGGGATCGAGCAGCACCTGGTACTGCATCGTCGTCCCCCCAAATCCGGAGTCATCGGCGACGCCGCGGACAGAACGATAGGCCCGCTCCACGACCCAATCTTCGATGACCTTCAACTCCTGCGGACTGCGGTCGGGACTTTCGAGCACATAGCGATAGACCAGGCCGCTGGGGCTAAACAGCGGGGCCATCGACGGGGTTACTCCAGAAGGCAGGCTGGCATCGGCGATGCGCTGAAAGACGAGTTGGCGGGCGAAGTAATCGTCGGTATTGTCCTCAAATGTCAGGATTACATCCGAGAGCCCATACAGCGAGATGGACCGCATCACCACCATGCGCGGCACGCCGTTCATCTGTAGTTCCAGCGGCAGGGTGACCAGGCGCTCCACCTCTTCTGCGGCATGGCCGGGCCATTGCGTGATGAGTTCAACTTGCGGAGGGGAAAGGTCAGGATAAGCGTCCACCGGCATGCGCTGGAACGAGATGATGCCGGCGACCATAATGAAGCCGGTCAGCATCAACACCAGGAACCGTTGCCGCAGAGATGCTTGTACGATGCGATGAATCATTCAGCTATGGACGCCAACATCCGTCTTGCGCTTCCTTCCCCAACCTTTGGATTGCGCCACACTAACGCTGCAGTGAATTCGCAAACTGCAGGAACAAACTGCCATTGCCGACGACGCGATCACCGGGTTTCAGCCCGCTAGTGACCTGAGTCTGTCCATTCAGGCTGTCGCCGAGAGTTACCGTGCGCCGTCCGAACTGCTGCGAAGAAGACTCGACATAAACAAAGGGCATGTTCTCGCTGTCGCGCAGAACGGCGGAATCCGGTAGTGCAATCGCATTTTGAATCGTGCCTGCGTCCACCGTGGCCACCACATACATGTCCTTCTTCAGCTTCTCTCCCGGATTGTTGGTCTCGATGCGCGCCTGCAGAGTGCGGGTGTTCGGATCGAGCGAAGCCGCCACGTAGGAAATGCGACCGTGAAAAACGTCGGGATATGATTCCGTTTGGATGGTGACCGGGTCTCCCACCCGCACATTAGGCAAATCTTTTTGATAAACATTTACCAGCACCCACACATTGCTGGTATCGGAAAGCAGGAAGCACTGTGTGGCTCCGGTCTGGACCAACTGACCTACCGCCACGTTCTGTTCGACCACCTGGCCGGCAATGGGCGCCCGGACCGGCACCTCGAACGTGGGCGGAGCTTTCACCAGCGCATCCGGATTGGTAATTCCCAGCACCTTCAGCGCGGCCTCGGCGGCAGCCAAATCTCCGCCCGCCTGGATCTCGGCTGATTCCGCCTGCTCCAGATTCTGCTCGGCGATGGCATGGTGCTGGTACAAGTCTCGCGCTCGCGCGGCTGCCTTCTGCGCCAGCGCGTACGCGTCTTTTGCCTTCAGGTAATTCGTGCGGAGTTGGGAAAAGTCCGGACTCGCCACGTACAGCATGGGCTCAGCCGGTGTCACCCTCTGCCCCGGGGCGACAACGATCCGGCTGACCGGCCCGCTGACCTGCGTAATCACAGGGGTCGTATGGAAGCTGTTGTAAGCCACGGAGCCGGTCAGGCGCAAGGTCCGCTTCAAGGTGGTGGGCTCAACCGTCAACACCTGGACATGCGACATCTGGTCCTGCGGAATGGTGAACAATTCGGCAGTGGTCGAATGGTTCGCGGAGTGATTCTGTCCGCCTGCACCAGACCCGTCGCCCTGACACCCGATCCACACCAGCATGATCGCCGAGGCAGCGGTCAACGCCGCCACGGCCTGCCAGCGATCTTTGCATGTCCTCACGGAAGGTTCCTCGTTCCCACAGCTTCCTTCAACTGCTCGAGCGCAGTCATGTAGGAAGACAGTGCCTGGCGATAGGCCAACTGCGTGGCCCGGTAGCTGCGTTCCGCGTCGAGGAAGTCCAGCAGGCTAGCCGCGCCCCGCTTGTAAGCATACTCACTGATGTCACGCGAGTCCTGTGCCTCCTTCAAGTATCCCGAAGCATAAAGTTGTACCACTTCTTCGTTACTGCGGAGCGCTTCATAGGCATCGCTAACATCCGACAGCACAAGGTCGCTACCTGACGCCTGCAACTCCTGGGCTTGGGTAAGCGCGTAGCGCGTGCGCGCGATCTCGCCCTGATTCCGGTTGAAGATGGGCAAGGCAAAATTTACGAAGAAGGAAGCGCTATTTTCGCCCGAGACGTGGGTGTAGTCGGCGGTGCCATTCACATCCTGTTTGCCATTGGCTTTGGCCAGCAAAATCTGGCTTTGCGCAGCGGTCACCCCCAATTCGGCGGCCCGATAATCCGGACGTTCCTGTAACGCCCTCGTCTGCAAGTCCTCCAGCTTCGCCTTAACGGACGCATACGATAAGTCGCCGACCACGTCGTAATTGGCGGGGACCGCGTCATAGCCAAGCAATTCCCGCAAGGCAACCAGTGCCTGCACTCTTGCCAGACGGGCGGAAGAGACGTCGGTTTGAAACTGCAGCAGTTGCAGCTTGATCTTGAGGTAATCGCCTTCGCTGATATAGCCCGACTTATACTGCGCCTCCCCAATGTCAACTGTCTGCTGGAAGCTCTTCAGGTCTTGCAGGGCAAACTGTAGCGTCGATTCCGCCAATAGGACCGCGATGAACTGCTGCGCCACATTAAATGTAAGAGTTCGCTCCGCATCCGTTGTCTGAGCGCGCGTAACGGCGGTCTGGTCTTGGGCCGCTTGCAAGCGGCGCTGCCGTTTGTGGCCGCGCTCAAACAGATATCCGATGCCAATGTCGAACTGTTGGCCCTGGTTAAGGTTGTCCGCGCTGAAATCGTTGGGGCTAAAAATGGGAACGAACTGGGAATCAAAAAGAAGCGTGGGATTGGGACGAAGGTTGGCGGTAATTTCCTGCGCCTGGTTCTGGAGAATTAACGTACGCGTGGCTTTGAGCGAGTGATTGTGCGCCAGGGCCAAGTCAATCGCCTGATCCAGCGTGATCAGCGCTGGGGTCTGCGCCTCAACGGCGGGTGCGAGCAGCAGCAACAGGGTCGTCGCGGCCAGAATGCTGATCCGGAAGTGCCGTGGATGCATAAGACTCAAATCTAAAGTGCAGGCTGCCGGGTGGAAAGCGAAGTCTGCGAATGGATGTGTGTCCGTCGCACCCCTGGGGGCGGAAAGCTCTTCCGAACGAACGCAAATCCCTGCAAAGAGAAAACACATTGTAAATCAGGAGTTGCGCAGCAACCGCGAGTATTGTGCCGAGGTGGGCTCCTGGGAAGCTGAATCGGGCGGTCGGGATCCGATAATGCCCCGCTCGGAAACGATGGAAATAATTCAGTCTCTTGTGCGCTGGCCACCTTTTGCCCAAAGAGAGCAGTGGGCTCATCTGCCCTGTTCTGGCCAAGAAGCACTGGCGCGGCATCGTCCGGATGGGACGATCACGCGGCGGCGACTATCCGACCCTCGTCAGCTCTCCGGCCACCCGGTAGCGGCCCATCTGGGCTTGAACCAGAAACTTGCGTCTTGGCGTGCAGGTACCACTGTTGGAATACCAGTACATTCCACAGCATGCCCTGCCAATTTCGAGCGCCGGAGAGGTGTTCCCTCCACATCTTAAGGACAGCCTCGGTATTCAATAAGCCAGGATGCCGAAGGCTTTCCTGGGGCAGCAGACATTCCGCCCATTCGCGCAAGGGCCCGCGCAGCCAGTGTTCGATCGGCATGGCAAATCCCATCTTCGGCCTCTCGATCATCTGCCGCGGGACGTAGCGGTACAGGATCTGACGCAAGATCCACTTGCTGGCACCGTGGCGGATCTTCACCCCCAGCGGCAAACGCCAGGCAAATTCCACCAATCGATGATCCAGCAAGGGCACGCGCGCCTCCAGGCTAACCGCCATGCTGGCACGATCCACTTTCGTCAAGATGTCATCCGGAAGGTAGGTTCGCAGATCAGTCAGCATCATGCGGTCTTCGAAATTTTCCAGCCAGGCGCCTTCCCGCATGACCTGTGATACCGTGTCGGGTTCGCGCGCATTCAGTACCACGCCGGATGGCACCGACGAGTGGGAGAGCGCCTGCAAGTAGATGGCCTCCGGGCTGTCACAAGGGAAGAAGTCGGCCAGCTTGTGGGCTTTATCTCCCACGGCCAACCAGCGGTGTTTGCGAGGAAGCAGCGGCCGCACATATCCGTAGGCACGATCAATTTCCGCCGGCGGGAACGAGTGAATCGCGGCGGCCGCCAGCTTTTGGGCCGCCGTTGGCAGCCTGCTGAGCGACTGCCAAAGGCGCTTGGCAAACAAGTAGCGGTTGTACCCGGCAAACAGTTCGTCGCCGCCATCGCCAGACAAGCTCACCGTAACCCGGCTGCGCGCCAGCTTGGACACCAGATAGGTGGGTATTTGAGAGGAATCGGCGAAGGGCTCGTCATAGATTCCTGGAAGCATGGGAACGACGTTCAGCGCGTCCTGAGGGGTCACATACAGCTCCGTGTGTTCCGTTCCCAAGCGTTCCGCGACTGCCTTGGCATGCCGGGCCTCGTTGTATCCTCCTTCCTGGAAGCCAATGGCGAAAGTCTTGACTGGGCGGCTACTCTGGGCTTGCATCAGAGCCACCACCAGGGAGGAATCGACTCCACCAGAGAGAAACACGCCCAGCGGAACATCGGCGATCATCCGCAGTCCGACCGCAGCCTTTAATCTCTGGTGTAGTTCCTCAACCAATTCTTCATCCTTGCCGGCCAACGGGGCCTGCAGTCCCTGCCGGGCCGCGTCCAGCGCAGACCAGAAGCTGCGTACTGCCGGTTCGCGGTCCGCCGCACTGAGCTCGAGGATGCAGCCGGGCTGCAACTTATGCATGTCCCGGTAAATGCAATGCGGTGAAGGCACATAGTTGTGGCGCATATAGAGCGCCAGCGCATCGCGATTGATCGCACCTTCAAAGGCTGGATATTTCCACACCGCCTTAAGCTCAGAAGCGAAAACGAAGTCTCCGTGGACCCGGCCGTAATACAGCGGCTTAATCCCCAGGCGGTCGCGAACCAGCCAGAGCTTGCGCTCGTGGTAGTCCCAGAGAGCAAAAGCAAACATGCCCACAAAGCGTCGCAGCGCGGAATCCAGGCCCCAGCGGTCGAAAGCTTCGAGCATGACCTCGGTATCGCAATGGCCCCTCCAGGCCACGTTGTCCAGTTCCGCTCGAATCTCCTGAAAGTTGAAGATTTCGCCGTTGAAGACAATCGAATAACGTCCAGAAGCCGAGCGCATCGGCTGGTGTCCCTCGGCAGTGAGGTCAAGAATGGCGAGCCGGCGGTGTGCGAACCCAAGTCCGGTGGAGCTGTCCCACAAATAGCCGCAGTCATCGGGGCCGCGCCGTACCAGCGCGGTTCCCATTCGCTCCAGGATTTCCCGCGGGTCCTCAGGGCCCTGTTTGCTCTGCCAGAACCCAGCTATGCCACACAATGGCAAGCTCCTTTCAAGAACGCAGCCAATCTCGGTGCGGAGGCACGCAGACTGAAGTGTTCTTCGACGGTCCTTCTACCCGCCACCCCCATTTGCCTGGCTTTTTCCGGGTTATCCAGTAACCACGATACGCACTCAGACCAACTACGGTCGTTGGTTGCTCCTAATCCGGGTTGGCCCAGCGCCAGAACCTCGCGGTTCATCCCGAAGGGAGAAACCACGACAGGAACTCCGCAGGCCATATACAGAAGCATCTTGTAACTGCATTTACCCCGCGACCACAGAGAATCGTCGATGGGCATCAGCCCGACGCTCATCTCCTGGATGGTCGTCACTTCGTTCTCCGGCGACCAGGGGATGTACTCCAGCCGGACGCCGTCCAATTGGCGAAACCCTGGTTTGCGATCCGACACCACGCGCACCACGGCGTCCTTATATCTATCCAGAACGTTCACCAGGGCATCTTCGATAGCTCGCAGGTACTTGAATCCGGAACTGAGTCCGGCCCAGCCGATGATTAACTTTCGCGGTGACCTTGTATCGTTGGCTCTCGGCCGAAAACGGTCGGTGTCAACCGGGGTTGCCAGGACGATGAGATTGTTCTGCAGCTTATGCACATACTCCGCGATAAAACTGTTGCCGCAAATCACCCCATCGCACATCCCGACCAACCTTGCAAAACGCTTTTCAGCTCCCCGATTCAGCCAGACGGCATCGTCCAAATCCAAAACTCGTGGACGATGCGTCCATCGTTCCAGCGTAACCAGAGTGGAGACCATTTCCCTTTGCAGCAGGGTCACGTCGTAGTCATGCGATTGGGCCACGCTGGGGATTCGATCCAACAGGGTCGCCGCCAACCAAAAAGATCTGGCCAGCTTTTGCGGTGGAGGCCAACTGCCAAAGTAGGCAATATATTCGTTGACCTCTACTCCCAGCTTCCTTAGGTAGGGCAAGTACTGCTGTACTCGAAAGCGGCGGCTGGAAACGGTTTCGCCGCCGGTAAAAGCGGCCACCCGGAGCGGGGTACTGGCCAATTCGCGTGTCCCGAGGCGCGTCGGCATTGGCGTAACCTGGTTCGCCATGGCTGGACCCTCACAAAAGTTCGCAACAGAAGCCGGCAATTAAGCACCTCACGAACGTCAACGGTACGGGTTCATCCCGAGACGCCACCAGGCCGACATCGTCTACTGGCGGTTAATGCCGCAAAGCGGCAATAGTTCAGCGCGGCGTGCAACCGTACTTGTGCCGGAAGCGGTGAGGCCGCGAGCTCTCGATAGTAGGTCAAAGTAGATTTCGGACTCGAGGCTCGAAGATCGACCATTCGTCTCGACAGGCTATCCCCGCTTGGATACATAACGAGGAGAACTTCATTAAAGAAGCGTGCGGCATATTTGCGCGCGAGGCGATTCCAAACGAGGGCCTCCGGAACAAACCGCTCGCCTTCCGGAAACGGAAACTCGCGGAGCGTGTCGGTGCGATTGATCCCCCACCGGTCAACTTTGCCGCGCAGCCGATACTGGTCGGCAAAGCGGAACGCATCCACATGGTCTTCCGGAAATACCTCTCCCCGAATTGAGCCGTCTGGTCTGCAGGTCAGCGCAATCAAGGTGGAAAAATGTCCGGGGTCGGGAATCTGGCGCCAGCGGAAATCAAATCGCTCCAGTGCATTAGGCTTGCACTCGTCATCGGAGTCCAGGAACACGACAAATTCCCCGGTGGCGGCGGCGACGCCCCGATTCATGGCGGTGTGCTTGCCGCCATTCCGCTGCCAGAAATATCGAATGGGAAACCATTGCTGCCATGAGGAGACCAACCCCCTGGTGCCATCACTGCTGCCGTCATCCACGATGATCCACTCGAAATCCCGGAAGCTCTGGGCACATAAGCTGTCATAAACCCGCTTTAGGGTGTGGGCCCGGTTGTAGGTTGGCGTAAGTACGGTAAATCTCATAGGCCCCTATCTGGCTTCGCTTTGAAAACACGTCCGCCAGGGAACGTTAGACGGCTTGCCACGATGACTCAGCCGCAGACGCGGATAGTTCGCGAGACTGGCCACGCCGCAACTAAACATAGATTGCTACCCCGATCTTCATTGCTCTCCAGCCTTGACATGAGACCACGATGTTTGATGCCAAGCAGGCAGTGGGTTCCGACGCGCCAAGAAATCGCAGGCCTGGTGTAAGCGGCCCGGAAATCGATAGACAAGCCACGCCAAAAGGAAAATCTTGAGAGAAAAGTTCAAGCCTAGCAACCACATTTCAGAAAATGGTGTAAGCAACATGCTGGCAAAAAAGAAGCTGTACAGTATGATCGACACTCTGCTCCCGGCAACCGCCCTACGATAAAATAGCGTTACTATGGATGCGTCCAGGACGACGAGTAACAGCATGGCAATGAGTCCGAGATCGAAATAGGCGAAATACATGGTATAGACGTTCTGCGACAATCCCCCAGGTCCAATAGTGACGTAGTCGGCGTGCTGGGATGGTACATCGACATGCGCGCCGAGTTTGGCCGCCACTTGGAGGAAAAACCGGCTGGCCTGCCAATTGTGCACAACAATGCTTGGCTCTCGAACTACGCGATCAAAAGCTACAATTCCGCCGGCGGTATAGCTAACCAGCCCCTGGAAAACCGGAGTGAGGTTCTCCGCCAGTGGAACGTCGGCCCTGGCTTCTCCCTTTTGAACTGCGATTGCCATTGCCCCCGAGATGATGACGACCGCCGATAGCGCGATCGCCAGGGGTTTCCACCGGAGGCAATCGTTTCGTATCCAGTCGATGCACAACAGCGAGAGGAGCAGGACCACAATTCCCGCTCTACCTCCTCCGGCGACGTTAAGCAGCAAAGCAAGGACTATGGCCAGGAGGGAGCGCTTTCTCCCGGTCTCTTTCTGGAGAAATGCGACCATGGCGACGATGATGGACAGAGTAACAATGTTTCCGAATAGGACAGGCGCTCGATCTCCGGATTGGTCCGCCTCAAGCATTGCCATGCGTGCGGATAGAAGCCAGCTGGCGGTTTGAAACTCGGAGGCCAGTTTGACAATCCAGATTAGGATAAAGGGCGAGAAGCAGGCTACGATGAGCAGCGCTAGACTTAGGCTGCGGTCTGAGGCTTTACCAAGAGGTTGCTCGACAACGGTTTTCTGAGGAACCAAGAGCGCGATACTGGCTCCCACCGAGAAGGCCATCCCGCCAAGGCAAAATATGGCAAGGGTCTCATCGGCAAGTGGGTAGAAGAAATCGCCTGCCAACCAGACCAGGGTAAGATCGGCTGCCCAGACGGAACAGAAGACTACAGGTGGATAAAGGAAGCGTCGGCCAATCCAATAATTGGCCAGCGCCAGAGAGCCCAAGAACGCAATTGCGAACCCAATCATAACCAGTAGCTCAGGACCGCTCTGAAAGTCCGAATGTCCTGGACCTCACTTGCCGCAGGAAAGCGCGTTCGTCGGAATCCAGGCCCCGTAGCCAAGCCGTCGCTCCACCCAGGAGCAGGCCGGCAAGAAGAAGCAGCGCTTTGCTGGCCAGACTTTGCGGCAGAGTCGTCAGATACATCAGCATCAAGCCGGCGGTTACCGCAGCGGCCAGCTTAGGCAAGAAGGTCATGCTCGCGGGCAGGAGGCGACGCGCCAACAGAAACAGTAAGACAGCATCCAGCGTCACCCGGCCTGCCCAGGCAATGGCCGTGCCTTCGATGCCAAGGGACCTGGTCAATCCCCAAAGAGCGGCCAGGTAGAGAGGCAACTCGATCAAATGCAGCTTAGCTGTAATGTCGGGACGGCCCCCACTCTGAATGAGGGCAAGAGGCACCTGGGCAAAGCAGTTGACAAAGACGCCGGCGGTGAGCCAACGCAGAGCGACCGTGGCGTGCTGCGCGAATGCGCCGCCCAGCCATAAGCGCAGCCCCTCCGGTGCCAGCGCCACGATGCCCAGCAGAATGGGAAAAACCGCAACGAAGATGTAGGTCAGCCCACGGCGGAGCAGCAGGCCAGTACGCTGCGGATCTTGAATTAGGCTCCAGGCAAAGGCAGGAAACAGGACCCCCGCGACCGCGCCGGGAATCACCGTCACCCGCGTCACCATGTCGAACGGTGCGGTGTAGTAGGCCAGGGCCGTGACCGAGAGCAGCGAGCCGATCAGGAAACGGTCGAGATACGACATCAGCGGGCTCACCACGTTGCTGACCGTCATCCAGCCACCAAGTTTTATGATCGGCAGAATAAGGCAGCGCTTCAGGCCGAAGTTCCGGCCGAGAAGCGGCATGGCGTAAAAGCAGGCGTAGACGTGTGCCGCGAACCCAGCGATCCGGCCTGCGAGCAGCACGCTGATGACCGGCACCAGGCTGGAATAGAACGGCAATACCAGCAACGGCCCGGCAATCGAAAAGACGCTCATGGGGACGCGAATCAGGTTCAGGATGCGAAAGCGTTGCTGCGCCTCGAGAACTCCCCGCAACCCGCAGGTAACGGTCACCACCGGGATGGATAGCGCCAGAAGATAAAAACCGCGGACGGTCTCGTCCTGCAACCCCAAGGGTATTTTGAGCGCCTGGTGAACCAGCCACGGCGCAAGCGTCCATGTGATCAGTCCGCCTGCGATGCCTAATAGAAGCAGCAGCCACAGAGACGTCCAGACTAGAGGAGGAATTGCCTGCAAATCCTGGGCAGCGAGCTTGTCAGCAACCAGCTTGGTAAGCGCTCTACCCACCCCCAGATCGAAAAGACTGAAATAACCGATGACGACCCAAGCCAGGGAAAGAACGCCGAAGCGCGCAACTCCCATGGCTCGCACCACGGGAGGAAGGGCGATAAGCCCAACGGCCATGGGCAGCAATTGGCCGGCAAGATTCCAGACGGTGTTGCGCGCCAGCAGACGGCCGCTGGTCAGGTTGGTTGCCAGCTCCATGTCCAGCCTAGTTACCTGGTGCACCATGGCTTCCAATCCGGCTTGACGGCCACTGAGGCGCGCCGTCCAGAACCACCCGCGGGCAGGGAATGAGTCGCGCCCACGGGGATTGTTGCTTGTGGGACAGCAAGCGAGTGTAAAGCTCCTGGTGGGCACGCACCATGCGATCAAGTGAGAACAACGCTTCCGCGCGGCGTCGGCCATTGCGGCAAAATTCGCGCCGTCGAGCTGGGTCGGTGGCGAGCCGGATGGCAGCCTCGGCGATCCGTGCCGGCGATCGGGAAGGCACCAGCCAGCCGCTGTAGCCGTCAGCCACCGCTTCCCGGTTGCCGCCAACGTCGGTGGCGATCACCGGCAATCCCGAGGCCATGGCCTCGAGCAGCACGTTGGAGAAGCCTTCGGTTTCAGACGAGCAGATATAGGCATCCATGGCAGCAAAAGCCAGCTCTGGAGTCTGGGTGCCTTCAAGGATTTTCACCTCGGCGCCGAGACTGGTCTCGGCTATCAGCCGCTGCACAGCGGACCGTTGCCCCCGGTCCGCTCCAACTAACAGGAAGCGGGCACTCGGGAGCGCCTGCTTGATGACCGCAGCGGCGCGCACAAAATCGTCATGCCTCTTGTAGGCGATGAAGTTAGCGATCATGCCAAAAACGAAGTGCTCATCCGTCCATCCGAGTTCCTGCCGCAGCCTCCTGCTTTGGCCGGGTGAAAAGCGATCGGTATCAACCCCGTTGTAAATCACGCAGGTGCGTGCAGGCGCCACGCCATCCACGGAAATGACCTCTCGTATGACGGCTTGACAGTTGCCCACCACCAGATCGGCGACGCGGCTTGCGGCGATGTCCGCGAGTGCGCCTAGTCGCTGATTAGGCCGATAACAATTCACCAGCGATCTGCGGCTTACGATCACGCAGGAAGCCTTTCCAATAAGGCGGGCACCGGCCGCGAGAATCGAGGGGACGGGAAGCAAAGCATGGACAATTGCGGGCTGGGCTGCCGTCAGATAGCGGCAGAACTGCGAGAATGAGGCGGTCCCCTCATAGACCCGTCTGACGGTCGAGTTGCTTCCCCGGGAATCGCCGTGCAGGACCCTCAGGGCGTGTACCAGACCCTCTAATCTGCCAATGCCATCATCACGCTCCACCACCACGCAGATCTCAAACCGGTCGCGGTCCATGCCCTTGATCAATTCCAGCAGTTGGCCTTCCGTGCCGCCGCGATCAAGCGAACCGATGATGTAGCAAATCCTCACTTTGGCTGGAGGGTTCATCGCGCGTCGGCGCTAGCTCGGTGCGCAATATGCCCGGCGGTCTGTCGCAGGTCGCCGGCCACGCGTATTCCCAAGCGCTTCCACGGGCTTCCCGCATCAGCGTCATCCCATTTAGCTCTAGCCAGAATGGCCACGACACCTGCAAGGAAGCAGCCAAAAATGCAGAACAGACCCAGGACAGACAATCGCGGACTCGATCTCCGGCTGGGCACTTTGCCGTAATCGACCACGCGCAGCCGGGGAGTCTGCTTCACCTCTTCCACCTTGGAAATCTCGTACTGCTTGAGCAAGGATTCATAGATTGCTTCCTCCACCTTGACCTCGCGGAAGAGGTCGGCATAGGTCACTCCGACAATCGGCAGGCGGGAGATGGAGAGGAATGGCAACTCGGTACTTTGGGTGGTGGCGACCAACTGGGCGGCGGCGGCGCGCAATTGCGACACCCGGGCCTGCGCAGCCTTTACGCGGGGATGGTCGGGCCCATAGATCTGCCGCAGCCCCTGCAACTCCGATTGGGCGACGATCAATTCCCCCTCCACCCGGCTGGCCACTTCGACGGCGGCTTTGCCCTGTTCCTTGATATCGAGCGTGGAGTTCTGGCTGGAAAACTGGCCCAGCCGTTGTTCGGCTGCGCTCAAGTTTTGCCGCACGACCTCGATGCGCCGCTCGAGAAACTCGCGCTCCCGATGTGCGGCCGACATGTTGAGAGTCTGCAGGACCCTGTCCAGCTCCTCGATAAACGCATTGGCAATGGCCGCCGCCCGCTTCGGATCTCTGTCCGTGGCGCTGAGCGACACCATTCCGCTCTTCTTGTCATCGACGATGACGGTGCGGTGCAACAGGCTCTTGCGCGCCGTGTCATCATCCCCGGTTTGGTAGACCTGGCGCAGGTCCTGCCGGTTGATCACGCCATCCAGCACCGTATCGCTTCGGAGGAGGGCCGCGCAGAGGGCGCCCGGCGTCTTCATGCCGAACAAATCCGATACGGCGCCCAGATTAGGAGCGACCAGCTCTCCGGCTCCGCTGCCGGCCATCATCATGGCGGTCTCCGACGAACTGCCCGAAGGCAATATGCGGGCGGTGGATTCATACTTTGCCGGCAGGCCGAGCCGCAGCACCACCGCCAGCACAACTCCCGCCAGAATCCAGCGCAGCAACCCGGCCCGCTTTTCCCAGAGCAGCTCAAGCAGCAGCAAAAGATTGTTGCTCTCCAATCCACTCGGGGAGCGGTGAACCATAGGCGCCGAATTATGAGTGTCGATTGGCACGTTGGCCTCTCAGAAGGTCCTCACCACCGCTGCGGTAATCGCCAGCGAAGAAACCAGCTGTGCGGTGTTCAGCACGTTTTTCCAAGTCTGCGACTCGACTCTGATCTTGTCCGGGACCACGATCGTGTCGCCCGGTCCGACCAGCACATCCTGGATCGAACGGAACATCCGTCCGCTGTCCCGGCCGATGACCCGGCCGCTGGCCTGGATAACATAAAGGTTCTTGGCATCGGCAGACCGGGTTGGACCGCCGGCCTGCTTGAGATACGCGCCCACGCTGTTGCCGGGCGTGTAGATCAGGGCGGTGCTGTTGTTGACCTGGCCGGCGACCATGACGAAGCCGGGCTGTTTGGGAATGATCAGGCTATCGCCGGCCCGCAGCTGCAGGTCGAAGGGCGTGTTCTCCCATTCCGCAAGGTCGGCGGAGATCCTAATCACCAGCCGCCCCGACGCCGGTTGGTTTCTGAGGGCGATCAGCATTGCCCGCTTTTGTTCCTCGAAGGCCTGCGCCGGATTTGTTCCCGAACTCTCCGACCACTTCACGGGATTGGGCGTAGTCTCGATTTTGCGGATGATCATCAGCTTCGTCTGCTCATTGAGTTCCCGGACCTGGCGGCGCTCGAAGACGGCGGCCCGGGGGTAGGCCTCAGGCAGGAAACCACCCGCGCGACGAATGACCGAGCTGAGATGCTCGCCCGGCTCGATGCCGTAGGCGCCGGGGAACTGGACTTCCCCGGTCAGGGTGACGGAGGCGCCGATATCTTTCCATCCCGCCAGTTGGCGGATGCTCACATGGTCACCCGGCTTCAGCAACCAATCGGCGCTGCTATCACCAGCCGCTATGTTGCTCAGGTTGACTTGTTTCTGGTCTAGTTCGACGGACCTACCATCCCGGATCTCGTAGCTGGCGAGCAAGGCGTTTTCGCGGTAAGCGCTGCGGCGGAAGCCACCGGCGAGCCGAATCAGATCGCTCACCCGCATATTCGCCGCCAGCGGATAAACCCCCGGCCGCAGCACCTCGCCCGCTATCGTGACTCTGGGGGGATCGACCGCGTACCGGCCGTACACCCGAATGACATCGAACGGGTGCACCTCCGGCGCCGGCTCCTTCCCATCCAATACATCCACAATGTCGAATTTAATGGCGACGGGACGCAGATCAGGGCCGTTCAGGCGAATGATCTCCGCCTGATTTCTAGGTTCGGGCAGAAGATCGGAGTAGGAGCGCACCAGGTCAGTGACCTTCATGCCCGGATGAAAGGCGTACTTGCCGGTGCGAAGGGCGTGACCCTCCAGGTAAACACTCTGCTCGGTGAAAGGACTGATGGGAGCCACATAGATCCGGTCGCCGTCCTGAATCGGGCAGGCCGCCAGCGCAACCTTCACCGCGGCGGCATCGGCATTCTGCGGCACGGGTGCGGTGTGGGTCACATGCCGTTCGTGCGCCTCCACCCGGTCGATGGAGATCTGCCAGAGCGAGGCTTCGGGCAGCAGTCCCCCCGCCAACTCCAGGACCTGATCCAGGGTTTGCCCGGCGCGCAATTCGTACATCGCGGGACGCCGTACCGCGCCATCGACCACCACCTGCATCCCTGCCGGGGGGACCAGGATCGAGTCACCCGACTGCAGGCGCTGGACATCGGTGCGGACGCCGCGCAGCAACAGGTCATAGAGATCGATGGTGGAGATCATCTCGGCTCCGCGGTAGTGGCGTACTACCCGGAGCGATCCTCGATTGGTGGGACCGCCGGCGGCGTACAGTCCATTCAGCACGGTTGAAAGTGCGCTGATGTCATAGGCGCCCGGACGCTCCACGTCCCCCACAACATAGACGCGGATGGTCCGCAGCCGGGAAAGCGAAAGATCGACCTTGGCGTCATAAAACCTCCGCACCAGGACCTGTTCGGTGGCGCGGGCCGCAGCTTCCAGGGTCATCCCGGTGACCAGCAAGGTGCCGCCTCCGGGCAAATTGATCCGGCCTTCGGGATCAACCATGGAGCGCAGGCGCTGCGGCGCTCCACCCGACACGTCGATCATTACCGTGTCGCCGGGACCGAGAACGTAATCCGGCCCCACCGGAATGTCCATCGGCAGCTTATCCGGGTTGCCCGCGCCGTTCCGGAAGAGGCTGGCGCCAAAGCGCTCGATCGTCTTGCTGCCTTGAATCCGGTATTGCCGGTACAGATCCCGCAAAGCGGGATTATCGGGATAGGGATTGTTGACCGGCTTCGGGGGCGGAATCAGCGGCGTGGGTTGGAGCTGCCGCTGATCCATTGGGCGTTGCCGGCGCTGTTGACTGCCCCCCGGCCTCCTGATCTGCTCCGATGGTTGCGCCTTGACCCGGGGTTCGGCAGCTTGGCGCGCGTTACCTGGTTGCGTCGCCTGACGCAGGCCGTCCTGCTGCTGGCTTGGCTGGTCCTCATTTCTGCGAGCCGGATATTGCGGCGGGGCGGCGGCGGGCGCGTTTTCATACTCATTGAACGGCGCCGGCGGCTGCACCTCGCTGCCTGACTGCGAGGGCTGGGTCTGGTTGTACTGCGGAAGGATTTGAGACGTCTGGGCCGGTGGCTCGCCTGGTTCCGAAGGCTGGCTCTCGTTGTACTGCTGAGGGATTTGAGACGTCTGGGCCGGTGGCTCACCGGGTTCCGAGGGCTGGTCCTCGTTGTATTGCGGAAGGACTTGAGACGTTTGGTCTGGTGGCTCGCCTGGTTCCTGGTCATCCTCTAGTTGCCCCGGTTGTGGTTGCTGCTCACGTTGCCGCTGGGCCGAAAACTGCCCGTCCGCCTGTGCCCAGCCGGACAGCGGCGTAAGCAGTGCAACACCCATGATGAAAATCACACCCGCAAACCCGAGCAGGCGCACGGGACGCACTACGGCCTGACTGGCGTCCTGGACGATCAGGTCCCGGCCGAACGCGCGCTGGGTTCCATCCCGGCATACCCGGAATCGGCCACGATTGCCGATTTGCTCTGTCACTTCGTCAAATGCATGGCTCTTCATAGCGGCATCACCTGGTTAAGGTCTCCTCTGCTGCAGTCGCCGGTGCTCCGGTGTGCTCCCGCGCCTTCGAGCCCGCCAGCAGTTGCCGGTAGAGCCCGGTTATCTCTTCGGCCAGCCGCTCCTGGGCATGATTGGCGAGAGCAAAGCTTCGCCCTGCCGCTCCCATCTTCGCCGCCAACTTCGGCGAGTAGGCCAGCCTCTCGATGCACGAGAGAATCGCTTGCGGGTCGGCCGGGGTCAGAAATCCATTCGCCGCCGCCTGGCAATGCTTGGAGATTTCCCGCAGCGGGGGCGCGGCCAGGTCAACCACTCCGCCCACCGCGGTGGCAATGAAAGGTTTGCCCGCGGCCATGGCTTCAATCAGAAATGCCGGAGTGCCTTCGTTGCGGGAGGTCAGCAGTACCATATCGGCGGCCGCCAGCAGCGGCTTGATGTCCTTCTGCCATCCCAGGAACTGCAGATTTCCCCGGATGTGAGCGGCGGCCGTCTCGACCTGTTGCCGCAAAGGTCCATCGCCGGCCACCAGAAACTTCAGCTGGGGAAGGCGGTCCGCCAAACCTACAACCTCCAGCAGCAAGGGCAGGTTCTTGATGGGAACCAGACGGCCCGCCCAAACCACCAGGCGATCGTTGTCGCTCAGGTTCAGGTGGCGACGGGCCTGGCCACGAAGCTTGTCCAGGTCAGCCAGGGTGCGAAGGTCAAAGCCGTTGCGCACGATGGCGATTTGTAGGCGACGGGCCACATGAGAGCGTTCGGCAAGCTCCTCCGCCTGCGAATCAGATATCGCGATTACGCGCGTGGTAAACCGGTTCAACAGGCGTTCCGTGGCCATAATCAATCGGGTGGCTGTCTTTCCGAAATAGTCATGGAAGACATTGCCGTGATAGGTATGAACTCGAATCGGGACGCCGCTCAGCAAAGCCGCGATCCGGCCAATCACGCCGGCTTTGGCGGTGTGAGTGTGCACGATGTCGGGCTTCTCCCGCAGCAGAATCCGCGTGATGCGCACCAGGCTGACCAAGTCCGACCATCCCTTTACCGACCTCGACATGCTCGGGACCTCGAGCACGCCGCTGGCGTCCTGCAGCAGGTAGCGCATGTCCTGCTCGCCGTCTTCGATCGCGCCCACGATCAGCCGGGTGTCAAATGAGGAGCGCAGCGCCCGGTGCAGGTACGCCACTTGCCGTGCCGGACCGCCTCCATTCATGCGTCCGATGATGCGCACCAGCTTCTTCATTTTCATTGGCCCAGCACCACCGATGCCTGGGCGGCCTCCATCGTCTGGGGCGAGGTGGTTCTCGCCGAAGCTGACCGGCCGACCTGGGAGTCGATCTGGTCGAAATAAGGGGTAATCCGGCAGGCCTTGCCATCCACGAGAATGCATGGTTGCCGGGTGGCCGGACGCAAAACCCGGTCGAAGAGCCAACCTGAAACCCGTACTCCCACCAGCAATAAGAAGGTGAGCAGCAGGTCAATTCCGAAAACCCCGCGAGAGAGTCCGGCAAAGCGATTCCAGAAGACCACGGCCGCGACGAACCCCAGCGATCCCACCATGGCCGACTTGGCCAGCCGATAACAGGTGTCCAGCGATAGGGCGCCTTGCCAGCGGTAGGCCCCCAACAGCGCCAGCGAGGGAAGCTTGGTCAGCAGTGCGATACAGCAGAGCGCCAGAAATTGCGGAAGCTGGGCGGGAGCGAAGTGCGCAAAGCGAAGCAAGAATGCCAGGTAAAGTGCCAACCCGACAACGCAGAGGTCGAGAAGAACGGCGCCTGCTTTGGTGGCCACCGACTGCACCAAGGCGGGCAGAGCGAGGGCGAAGACGTTGCTGCGGGAAAGATATTCGTCCGGCAACTTGAGCCGCGCCAGATAGAGCCAGAAGAGGGTTGCAGCCAACAGGAACAGGCCGAGAACGCCCCACCCCAGCTCGGGCCAAAGGCGTTTCGAGAGGACCGCCAGCAGGCCGCCGAGTGCGGCCAATCCGTAAAGCAGCAGCACCGCCCTGCCCTCGCTTATACCCAGTAAAACCAGGCGGTGAGAGGTGTGGTCGCGAGCGCCGGCGGAGATGGCCCGGCCATGGAGACGGCGGGTTACGCTTACCAATAAGGTATCGAACAAAGGGATAAACAGCACCAGCACCGGAACAAACAGGATCGACGACACGGTGCTGACATGTTCGGTCGCCAGCACCGAGGCGCAAGCCAGGTAGTAGCCGATGGCCAAGCTGCCGGTATCGCCCATGAAGATCTTGGCCGGCTTGAAGTTGAATAAAAGGAAGCCGCTGATGGCGCCCAGAAAAACCAGCGTGAGCAACCGGAGATGCGGGTCGGAGGTGAGCAGCGAGAGGACAAAGGCGGCGATAATGCCAATTCCAGCGGCCAGTCCGTCCATGTTGTCCAGGAGATTGAACGCATTGGCAATGCCGACAATCCACACCACGGTAAAGCCAATGTTTATCCAGGGAGCGCTGCGCAGCGGATAAACCACTCCCAGGGAAACGGTCGCGGCGGCGATCACGAACTCTGCCGCCAGCTTGATACAGGGCCTGCAGGAGCGAAGATCGTCGCAGAAGCCGATGATCGCCATGGCCGCCGTCAGCATAGTGATGCCCAGCAGCGGCGTGTGCAGGTGGGTAAAAACGCCAGCCGCCAGGAAACTGAGGACGATGGCGACTCCGCCAAACTGGGCCACCGGCTGGCGATGCCAGCGGTCGGCGCGTGGCTCCAGCAGCCACGCCCGGCGTCGGCATAGATGCAGGATGCCGCCGGTGAGCAAAGCCGAGGCCAGCACCGCAATCATCGGCGGGAGAATTTGGCTAGTAGCTACCGTAAGGCACTCCCGTGCACACACCGCTTTGGTGAATCCAAATCTCCGTCAGCGATGATTACTTCGGCTGGCATATCTGGTTGCATTAGCGGGCAACAACCTAAATGTGCAGGGACGTCCGGAATTGGAGAGGTATCGCAGCAACGGGAAGTCCTTTAAAGAACCGAACGCCACGCGCCGATCTAGAGAAAAGAAATTCCGCTCTTCCTCGAGGAGAAGAGCAACAGCGGCGTCAGGCCGCAGCAAGCGCCGGCAAGACCGAGGACGCTTGCCCGACACGATTTCAGGAGACCACCGACATGCGTTGCCTGATTACGGGAGGCGCCGGATTTATAGGATCGCATCTCGCCGAGCGGCTGCTTCATCTGGGGCACGAGGTGATTGCGATTGATGATCTTTCCACGGGCAGTATGGAAAACCTTTCATCCTTTCGTTTTCATACCGCGTTCCAGTTCCATGGCGACACGATTTTTAACCGCCGGCTCATGGCCGAACTGGTGGACGTTGCCGACATTGTTTTCCATCTTGCCGCGGCCGTTGGGGTGAAGCGGGTGGTCGAGCGCCCGGTGCAGACCATCGAGACCAATGTCGATGGGACCGCGGTGGTGCTGCAGCTGGCGGCCAAGAAACAGCGGCGTCTGGTGGTGGTGTCGACTTCAGAGGTTTATGGCAAGTCGAACAAGTTTCCCTTCGCTGAGAAGGACGATCTGGTGCTGGGCAGTACCTACAACAGCCGCTGGGCCTACGGTTGCTCCAAGGCCATCGATGAGTTTCTGGCTCTGGCCTATTACCGCGAGCACGGGTTGCCGGTGACGATTGTGCGATTGTTCAACACCGTGGGACCGCGTCAGACGGGACGCTATGGAATGGTTGTGCCTACCTTCATACGGCAAGCCTTGCAGCAGGAGCCGATTACGGTTTTCGGCGATGGTAAACAATCCCGTTGCTTCGGACACGTTGCCGACGTAGTCGACGGCTTTCTGGCGGTTGCCGCCGATGGCAGCACGGCCGGCGAAATTTTCAACTTAGGCAATACCGAGGAAATCAGCATCGACGATCTTGCCGGCCGCATCCTCAGGCTCACCGCATCGTCCAGCTCGATCCGCCACATTCCTTATAGCGAAGCCTATGGTCCTGGATTTGAAGACATGGGCCGCCGCATCCCGGATATTTCAAAAGCCGAACGCTGGCTCAACTATCGTCCCAAGCACGGTCTGGATGACATTCTTCGGGATGTGATTGCTTTCGTGCGGGCGCAAATCGGCAAGAAGCAGGCGGTGTTCGTGGCGCCGAGCGCTCCTCAAAAGAGCCCGATCCTGAATTATGGAATGCCCGGAGCGGGCGGGGTCCCTTTGCAAACTTATGCGCGTGGGGCCCGCGAGCTAGATAGTTCGCACAGCCTGCCCGCTCACGGCACTCCGCAACTCGGTTAACGCCGGAATGCACGATTGGGAAACCAGGTCAACTGAACGGAAACCATGAAGTCTGCCTGCCGGTGGGTATTGAGCACCGGCACCAACCAGGACTCATATTGCAGGGAACCTTTCAGCTCCATCTGCTTGCGGACGCGAAGCGTCGCTGCCAGGCTCGCCAGCTGCTGCGTGGTCCCGCGGGGAATGTAGTCTGGTGCGATCTTCATGCCGCGATACCCGAGCTGGATACTGCTGAGCGGGCTGATGGTATAGGTTGTCCACGCCGCGTAGCCGGTGGCTTCACGGCCAATCCAGCTACCCATCAAACTGTTGTTGTTCAGGTAAAGGTTGCCATAGACGACTTCGTAGTAAAAGAAGTAGGCCCCCAGCGCCGGAAAGACCTCGCGATTGGTGTCCAGGGCCTCCACCCGGAAATCGAGTTTCGGCAGGCGCGGGAAGTGGCTGACATAGATTCCGGGATTGAATGCCGTCCTACGTGACGCGGCGAGCGGCGTGAGCTCGTCGTGGGTGAGCATGTCGGTGTAGAGAGTGACCCATCCCCCCAGCTGCCAGGAGAAGTCGAAGGTGCTGAAGCGGGCGCCGGGATCGTTGCGCGAGAACTTCACGTTGGCTGGCACATTCGTCAGGCTGGTAAAGCTGTTCCAGAATGACCCAAAGGTGAGAGGGACATGACCTTGGCCCGCGAAGACGGCGGTGCGGCTGAAGCCAATCTCCATGCCTCGGAAGGGCCGGATGCCGTGGCGCGTGAATGAGATTTCCGCCAGGGGCTTGAAACTGATCTTTTGCCCGTACATGTAGGGTCCCTGCGGAAACTGGGTGTGGCCGGAAAGTTTGCCAAAGAAGTTGTCGAAGCGAAAGGGACCGAACAGGTGCGACATACCCGGGACCCAGAACGGCTCGGTGCGATTGATGCGCAGCATCCAGAGCGGTTCGGCGTTGTTGCTGATCGCGAACGAACCACTCTGCGTCGGTCCCCAGTCCAGGCTCTGTTTCCCGATGGATATGTCCTGCCCCAGCAGCCGGGTGGTGACATAGGTATCGAGCAGCCGGAAGCGGTTGATGGCAGGAAAGGGAAGGCCGGGCTGCACCGGGTCGTGGTTGACTGCGGCCAGCACTTCTCTGGTCCCGAGCGGGTAGGCCGGCGCTGACGGCGCGTGCTGGTATTCGCCGTTGATGTAGAACGCCCAGCTGCCATCTTCGGCGCGCGCGGTGAATCCGGTGTAATTGTTGAAACCCTGCTGATAAGGCCGGCCATAGTCATTGACGATGGTCTGGCCAAGGTTGTTGCTGTTCAGCGGCTGGCCGGCGATTCCCACCACCCGGGTGTAAACCGAGGACAACTGGATCGACTCCACCGGTTTACCTTCGATCGCCGAGAGCTCGTCGGCGAACTCCCCACGGAGGTACTTCAGCGTCTGGGAAATGTCCGGGGGCAAGTTCGGGCTGCCTTCGACTTCTTCTTCCAGACTGGCGATCATGCGCGCACAATTCATCCTGGTCCAGGGGCGCAGACCCCGGTAAGCGGTCTCGATGTAGCCGCGCGCGATCAGGCGGTCCATCGCCGGGTAAATCCAGCTATCCAGCGGGACGTAGGTACTTGCCAGGTGTTCGGGGTTAGGTATGGTCTGCACTACTGCATCGTCGAGATGGGCATTGTGGCGCGTGTTGTAGATGTGGCGTCCAACTTGATACCCGATCAGGCCGCCGACAAAGACGTCCGACAGGAAGTGCTTGCCAGCGGCGACTCTCGTCAGGCTGACACCGGTCGCCAGGCCATAGGCGCCGATCTGCGCGAAAGGATTGGGATATTCCCGCGCAATGACGGAAGCAAAGGCCCAGGTCAGGGCCGCGTGATTGGACGGAAATGACGTTCCGCCCTGGAAGAAGGAATTCCGGTAGCTGGACTGCACAGGATTTAGGCGGCCGGTACTGTACTGGACGGCATATTGCAATCCGAGGACGTCGATCATCGCCTCGCCCGCCAGGACACCGGTTTCGCGCAGGCGCTCATTCTTGGTGAAGCGGCCCCATAGATACGCCGAGCCGGACAGACCCGCCGCGGCTGCCAGTCCGGCGTTGGAAGCGGTGTTGTAGGCATGGGCATGAGCGCCGGTCATGCCGAAGGAGCTGTCCGGATCGGTGACCAACAGCCCGGTGGCGATGCCACTCATGGGCACCAGCCATTTCGCATCGTTCGGCTGCAGGTGCAGCGGGCTCGTCCAGATGTCTTTTTGGTCCAGGGCGAGGTGCTTCAGAAAATTGGTTTCGTTGGGATGCGACAGGGTGAAGTCCGCCGCGTCCGGCGTGCTGCGCGTCGGTGCGGGCGGGGCAGGGGTCTGGGAGCCGGTTTGCTGTCCGGCAAGAGGACGGCTCAGACATACACTCAGCAGAGCCAACCAGAAGACGACCGCCCTCAGTTGGTCTCGCAACAGGTGCTTCCCAGGCAGATGGCTGCACACACCTATTACTACGGCAGTTCAGGGCCAAACCTGTAATACCCCGTCGCCAGAATCCCAAACCCGGCGCCACTGATGACTTTAGATTGGCTCGGCTTCCGGATTGCAGAGCAAACGCTCAGCATCTCACGTTCGTTCTACCGCTCGCCCGCCGCTGCCAGTTCTGGCACCTGGCGTTTCCTTATCCTAAGGACCCAATCTTGAAATCAACTGGCTGAAATACCGCTGGCAATTTTCCAGTTCTTGGCGTACAAGGTTTGGTCATCCCCATAGACCCTGAGTTACGCTCCGTACGCATGCCGGGGTTTCTCTAGGAGAGTGCCATGCCAGTGGGAGCAACCCGTAATCCCTGCGAGCCGGCGACCGGAAGTGCAAGTCCATTAAAGCTAACGCATCGGGCGCGCCGCCGAGGCCAAGCCTGCATGGTGGTCTGCGGCCTGCTGCTGCTGTTGTCTCTCAGCGGCTGCGAAAGCAAGGAAGAAAGTCCTAAGGCAGGTCCTCCCGAGGTCCAGGTCGCAGAGGCCATGCAGCAGGATGTTCCCATTTACCAGGAGTGGGTGGCGCAACTGAACGGCCCGGTGAATGCCGAGGTCACTCCGAAGGTGCAGGGCTATTTGCTGCGGCAGAATTACCAGAACGGCTACTTCGTCAAGAAGGGCCAGCTTTTGTTCGAGATCGATCCCCGGCAGTACGAGGCTGCAGTCGATCACGCCGAAGCGCAGGTAGCAGTGGCGGAGGCGAGGCTGTCGGAGGCAACCACGAATGTTGACCGCGACACGCCCCTGGCGGCTCAAAACGCCATCCCGAAGAAGCAGCTCGATACCGACCTATCCACCCAAGCAGCGACAAAGGCGGAAGTTCTCGCCCAACAGGCTAGCCTGGAGAATGCCAAGTTGAACCTGGGATGGACCAAGGTCTATTCCCCCATTGATGGCATTGCAGGAGTATCCAGCGCCCAGATAGGCGATCTGGTGGGAACCAGTACCAAGATGACCACCGTCTCACAGGTAAATCCCATCTGGGCGTACTACAACGTCAGCGAAGGCCTGTTTCTCAGCTTTGCGTCCAAGGTTACCGGAATCATAACCGGCAAGGTCAGTCCGAGGACGCTTGCTGCCATGCCGGTCGAATTCATCCAGGCCAACGATGAGCCCTATCCCCAGAAGGGCTCGATTATCTACGTGAATCGCCAAGTCGGTACTCAGACCGGCACCATTCAAATGGCGGCCGAGTTTCCCAATCCCGATGCCTCGCTGCGGCCCGGTGGTTTCGGGCGAGTGCGGATTCAGATCGGCAATAACAAGAACGCCCTATTGGTTCCGCAGGCAGCCGTGATCGAAGTGCAATCGATGTACCAACTCGTCGTGCTCACGCCCCAGAACAAAGCCATGTTTCGACCCGTCAAGGTGGGCGAGCGTGTGGGCCCGAACTGGATCATTACGGAGGGGCTGAAACCGGGCGAGAAAGTTGTGGTCGAAGGCATCCTGAAGATCCAGCAGTTTGCTGCGCAAGCCCCCCAGCTCGCCCGGGAGGGTATCCCGGTGGTTCCTAAGCCATACCTGGCCGCGGCGACCGGGAGCAACTGACCATGTCGAAATTCTTTATCAACCGGCCCATCGTCGCCATCGTGATCGCGATTCTGATGGTCCTGCTCGGCATCGTTGCATTGCTGGGCCTGCCGACGGCGCAGTTCCCCAACATTGCCGACCCGATGATCCAGGTGCGCGCCACCTACCCTGGGGCTGACGCGCAGACCATAGCTGAGTCGGTCGCGACCCCGATCGAGCAGCAGATGTCGGGGGTCAGCGGTATGAACTACATGTATTCGTTGAGCGCCAGCTCGGGCGGAAACATGTCGCTCTACGTTGATTTCCAGCTCGGGACCGATGCCAACACCGACCAGATTCTGGCGCAGATGCGGACCTCGCAAGCCAACTCGCAACTGCCTAGTCAGGTGACCCAGCAGGGTGTGATCGTGCAGTCAGGCACGACCGCCCCTTTCATGCTGCTCGACCTCTATTCTCCTAGCGGCGCCTACGACAACCTCTTTCTGGCCAACTATGCCACGATCAATTTGCAGTACGCGCTGACCCGAGTCGCGGGTGTCGGGCAAGTGCAGATATTTGGCGCCGGCCCCTATGCCATGCGCATTTGGGTAAATCCTGACCGGCTGGCCAGCCTGGGCGTCACCGTGCCGGACATCACCGCTGCCGTCCTGGCCCAGAACAAGGTCAATCCCGCCGGCCAGGTAGGCGGCGAGCCGGTTCCGCCAGGACAACAGTTCACTTACAACGTGCGGGCTCCGGGGCGGCTGCCGACGGCCGCGGAGTTCGAGCAAATCATCGTCCGGGCCCAACCGGACGGCTCCATCCTGCGCCTGAAAGACGTGGCGCGCGTGGAATTGGGATCGCAATACTATTCGGCTATGGCGCGGTTAGGAACGGCGGGTTCGGGTAAGCCGACGCAGCCCGCCGCGCTTATAGCGCTCTACCTCACGCCTGGCAGCAACGCGCTAACCACCCGGGCAGCCGTTCTCAAGATGATGGAGGAAGCGAAGAGCAGGTTTCCCCAGGGGCTGGATTACATCGTTGCCCTCGACACCACGCTGGCGGTCAGCAGCGGCATCCACGAGATTTACAAGACCCTGTTCGAAGCGCTGGCGCTGGTTATCCTCGTAGTCTTTATCTTCCTCCAAGGCTGGCGGGCCACGCTGATCCCCTTGCTCGCGGTTCCGGTCTCGCTGATCGGGACCTTCATGATTTTTCCCCTACTCGGATTCTCCATCAATACGCTCTCGCTGTTTGGCCTTGTACTGGCCATCGGATTGGTAGTGGACGATGCGATTGTCGTGGTGGAGGCGGTGGAACACCATATCGAGCAGGGTATGACACCCCACGATGCCACGGTGAGAGCGATGGAGGAAGTCTCGGGCCCGGTGATTGCTATCGCCCTGATTCTTGCCGCCGTCTTCATTCCGACCGCCTTCGTGCCTGGCATTACTGGACAGCTCTACCAGCAGTTCGCGGTGACGATCGCTGTCTCAGTGATCTTCTCGGCGTTTAACGCGCTTACCCTCAGCCCAGCGCTTTCTGCCATGCTGCTACGTCCCAGGAAGCAATCGCGAGGACCGCTGGGCCTTTTCTTTGGTTGGTTCAACCGCGTCTTCGGCAGGGCCACCGACGGATACGTGGGGGCCTGCAAGCATTTGATCCACAAGGCGGGGTTTGCTTTTGTGCTACTCGGTTTGCTGACGGTGGCCGCCGGTTTCTTCGGCAAGAAGATACCCGGGAGCTTTCTCCCTGACGAAGACCAGGGGTACGTCTTTGCCGGTTTGCAACTGCCCGACGCGGCCTCTCTGCAACGTTCCTCCGAGGCCTCAAGGCAAGTGGAAAAGATCATCATGGATACTCCCGGCGTCCAGTACGTGAGCTCGGTCATGGGCTACAGTATGCTGAGCGGCGTCAACGCCACCTACAGTTCGTTTTTTTTCGTCTCGTTCAAGCCCTGGGACGAGCGCAAAACTGCCGAGACCAGTTACCTGGGAATCAAGACCCACCTGCAACGTGCGCTCTCCCAAGTCACGTCGGGCCTTGCCTTCTCGTTTCCACCGCCTGCGATTCCAGGGGTGGGAACTTCTGGAGGCGCTACTTTTATTCTCGAAGACCGCTCCGACGCCGGCGTCGATTTCCTGGCCAAGAACGCGCAGATATTTATCGCCGAGGCCCGCAAACGCCCAGAACTCACCGGGGTAATGACCACCGCTCTGTTCGGCGTTCCACAAGTCGGAGTGAAAGTGGACAACGCCAAGGTGATGACCCAGCAGATTCAACTGAGCAGCTTGTACGAGACCTTGCAGACGTTTATGGGCGGAGCGCTGGTGAATTACTTCAATCGATTCGGTTTGCAGTGGCAGGTGTACGTTCAGGCCGACGGCCCGTTCCGGACTGACGCGCAGAACCTCGGCAAGTTTTATGTCAGGAATGCCGCGGGGGACATGGTCCCGCTGAGCACGCTGACCAGCGTCTATCCACGCAGTGGCGCCGAGTTCATCATGCGCTACAACCTGTTCAACTGTGTGCAGATCAATGCATCCGCCGCTCCCGGCTACAGCTCCGGCCAGGTGACGGAGGCGCTGGAGGATGTTTATCACAACACCATGCCTCCCCAGATGGGATTCGACTACATGGGCATGTCGTACCAGGAGCAAAAGGCGGCACAGGGAGTCAGCCCCGCCACCATCTTCGGGCTGGCGTTCTTCGTGGTCTTCCTCATCATGGCAGCGCAATACGAAAGTTGGACGCTGCCCTTCAGCGTCCTGCTGGGCGTGCCCATCGCGGTCTTCGGGGCCTTTATCACGCTCTACCTTCGCCGGCGCGCCGGACTTGCGCTGGACAACGACGTATACGCGCAGATTGGCCTGGTCATGCTCATTGGGCTGTCGGCAAAGAATGCCATCCTAATCGTCGAGTTCGCCAAGGTCGAATACGAAAAGGGAACGTCTTTGCTCGACGCCTCGTTGGCGGCTGCAAAGTTGCGGCTGCGCCCAATTCTGATGACGGCCTTCGCCTTCATTCTTGGTTGCGTGCCGCTGTGGGTGGCTTCCGGCGCAGGCGCAATCTCGCGCCAGGTATTGGGCACGATCGTCATCGGCGGCATGCTGGCCTCTACGCTGCTGGCCGTTTTCTTTGTTCCCGTCAGTTTCGATGTCGTGGAGCGCTTTGGCATATGGATATCGGGAAAGAAAAAAGAGCCGCACAAGGAAGGACCTGGGCCTGTCCCGAAGAAAGCTGGGGATGAGTAGCTTGAGAACATACACCGTTTTTGTGTTGTTGCTCACGCTGTGCGCGTGCAAGGTCGGCCCCAATTATCAGCGTCCGCCGCTGACTGTGCCAGGCGATTATCGCGGGGTTGCGCCGGATGCTTCCACGCAACCGCTGTCCAGCGCTGAACAATTCGCCGAAATGCAATGGCCAGCCGTGTTCCAGGATGAGGTGTTGCAGGGCCTGATTAAGGAAGCGCTGGCTAACAACTACGACATGCGGATTGCCGCCACCCGAATCCTTCAGGCCAACGCTTCTCTGGGAATTGCGCGCGCCAATCAATTTCCGACTGTGAATGGTTCGGCATCGGTCGTGAACCAGCGCAGTGCGGTCTACCCGGGGGCCCCGACGTTCGACACTTTGGGGCTGCAATTGGACTATATCGTCGATTTCTGGGGACAGTACCGCCGGGCGACGGAGGCGGCGCGGGCCACGCTGTTGGCGACACAGTTTGGGCAGAGCATAGTCCAAACCAGCCTGATTTCCTCGGTGGCAAGTAACTATTTTCTGTTGCGTCAATTCGACTTCCAGCTTGATTACTCGAAGCAAACCGTGGAGGCAGATAAGGAAATCCTGAACCTGAACAACGTCAAGTTCAAGGGTGGTGAGAGTGCGATTACCGACGTCTATCAGGCCCAAGTGCTCGTGGAACAAGCCGAAGCTGAGGTCATCACGCTGAAGCAGTCGATCGTGCAGGCGGAAGACAATATCAGCCTTCTGCTCGGCCGAAACCCCGGGCCGATCTCACGTGGTCTCAGCCTGACCGAACAGCCGCACCTGCCCGAGGTGCCGGCCGGACTGCCATCGGCGCTTCTGCGGCGGCGTCCGGATGTGCGCCGGGCGGAAGAGAACCTGGTCGCCGCCAACGCCAACGTGGGTGTGGCCAAGGCCGCCTTCTTTCCGCAGATCTCGTTGACCGGTGCATTTGGCGCGCAGAGCGTCGCCATAACAAGTTTCTTGCAAGGTCCGGCGACATTCTGGTCTGTGGGTGGACAGGTGGTCCAACCGATCTTCCAGGGAGGCAGGATCAGGAGCGGGTACCGTTTGGCGTGGGCGCAGCGGGACGAAGCAGAACTACTCTACAAGCAAACCGTACAGCAGGCGTTCGGCGATGTTTCCAATAGCCTCGTCGGCTACACCCAGTCTCGCCTGTACCGGATGAAGCTTGAGGAGCAGACAAAAACATACAAGGACATGGCAAGCCTTGCCAATGTGCGTTTTCAGGGAGGCGTCACCAGTTTTCTCGAGGTGCAGTACTACGAACAGCAGTATTTTCTTTCGGCGCTGAACCTGGCCCAGGCGTGGTACACCGAGTTGCAAAGCTATGCCCAGCTCTACCAGGCTTTAGGTGGAGGCTGGCAACAACCATAGGCCACAGGGCCCCGGACCCGTAGGGAAGGGAATTAGCGAATTTTGGGACTGGAGAATACGTCGTGTCAACTCGTAACTCAGAAGTTCACGACTCACCATGTGCTCTCGTTCCGCGATTCCGACTCGTCATTGTGAACTCGTAATTCCCTTAAACACCTCGCCGCCCTTCATCACGAAGTTCACGCGCTCCAGCTGAGTGATGTCGGCCATGGGATCGGCGGGCACGGCAACAATATCGGCGAACTTGCCGGGCTCCAGTGAGCCGATCCGGTCCTGCATGCCCAGCAGTTCGGCAGCGCTCATGTTGGCTGAGCGCAAAGCCTGCGCCGGAGTCATGCCGTACTTCACCATCAGGGCAAATTCCTTCGCCGGATCGATGGTCCAGGCGAATCCACCGGCGTCGGTGCCGAAGGCGATCTTCACGCCGGCGTTCAACGCGCGCCGAAACGTGGCGGCGTGAATGTTGATCATGTCAACCCACACGCGCGCTCCCGTGGCCGCGCGGCCTTCAGCGACATACTCTCCGACGAACAACGTAGGCACGTAGAAAGTTCCCTTGGCAGCCATGGTCTTGAGGTCAGCGTCGGCGATGTAGAAACCGTGCTCGATGGAATCGACTCCGGCCTCGACCGAGTTGTGGACGCCATTCAACGCCGAGGCATGGGAGGCGACCTTGTGCCGCTCGCGATGCGCTTCATCAACGATGGCGCGTAGCTCGTCCAGTGTGAAGGTGGGAATGTCGTCGAGCACGCCGTCAGGCCGCACCCGATAGCTGCGGTCGGAGTACACCTTGATCCAGTCCACCCCGTTGGATATCTGCTCGCGCACCGCCTTGCGGCCGCCTTCCGCGCCGTCCACCTCCTGCACGCCCTTGGGCATCTTCAGCTCCCAGGAATAACCGAGCAGAGGATAGGAGCCGGTCACGTCCATGGCGCGGCCGGCGACTTGCATGCGCGGGCCGGGAATGACTCCGGCTTCGATGGCGTGCTTGATGTCCACATCGGCGTAGCCGGCGCCTTCGGTTTCGACATCGCGAATGGTGGTGAAGCCGTAGCCGAGCGCGCGCTGCGCCGCCACCGTGCCCAGAATGGTGCGGTAAGGGGTCGAGTACTTCAGCAGTTGCACGTCGTAATCTTCGGCGGTGATGTCACCTTGCAGCAGCACGTGAGTGTGAGTGTCGATCAGTCCGGGCAGGCAGACTTCGCGGGTGAGGTCGATGACTTGGGCGCCGCTCTCGGGCTGGAGCGCGTTGTCGCCGAGCTGATCGATCTTCTCGCCCACGATGCGCAGCGTGACGTTCTTACGGGTGGTGTCGCTCTTGCCGTCGTAGAGGGTACCGCAGCGCAAGTAGGTGATCCTGGGCGTAGAGGACTGCGGTTTGGCTTGGGCGAAAGCAGTGCTGGCAGCGAGAGAGAAGAAGAGGACGAGACGGAATTTCATGGTGTGCTCCGCTATGGGTGAACGACCATGACTATACCAGCGCACGCCGGAGACGTGGAGCTTTGTAATCACCGCGGAGAACACGGAGAGAGGCAGACTGAACTGATTCCGTCCGTGGCTCCGCGGTGAGGAGTTAGTTACACACCTGCTGCCGGACGTTCGCACATCTTACCGCCGCAGCAGCCCTTGCCGCCTTTGGCCATGTCGCACTTGCCGTCTTTGCAACAGCCGCCATCTTTGCCGCAGCACGACATCTTGCCGTCCTTGCCGTCATTTTTCGCCATCATCGGGCACTTCATCCCCGACTTGCCGTCCTTGGACATCATCTCGTCATGCGACATCGTGGCGTCTTTGCCGTCCTTGGACATCTGGCCGCACTTGCCGTCTTTGCCGCAGCAAGACATCTTGCCGTCGGCCTTATCGTGATTGCAGCAGGCACAGGCCTTGGAGTTGTCGCCGGATGGGGCGGCAGGCGTTTGGGTCGCGTTCTGGGCCATCAGACCCAGAGCCATGACCAGCGTACTCAGAATTACCAGCATCTTCGATTTCATAGTTTCCTCATAATCTTCGGTTGAACATCGTCCATGTCACAGGGGCCATAAGGCCCAGTAGAGTTCGCGGCTGGCGCGCATAAAACGGCTCGGCGCGAATCAGGCCGGAAGCTGCAAGGATTTTGCGAGGTGCGCTAAATCCGCAGATCCGTCTTCAGTCCGAAGACAGGGCGAACGAACTGAAGAGCGTTGTGAATGGAGAGGAAGGCAGAACCTGGAGGTGCAGGCACCGAGATTATGCCTGCCGGACCGTTGGCGCTCGACTGGAAGGAGAAAGAATTGCCGGAGGCGACCAGAAAAGCCAACGGTCTGGCAGGCTGGCTGCTTAAGTCGCAACAGCCCGGGTGATCTGCGCAGTGGGTGGCCGCAGACGCGGAGTGCGACGGGCAGCAAGGCATGGAATGCGGGCCCTGTGAGCAACAACCAGACGGGGTTGCGAGGGTCACGGAGTGGGTCGCGTGCCGGTGCATCTGCACCATCCGAACATGACACTTCGAACCATGCCCGGAAGCCGGCGGCATTGCGATGCCAGCCTCGGCCCATAGAATGACAACTAGCGACAGGACCAACGACAAGCCTCTCTGCATTGCGCTCCGCGAAATCATGCCGATCTCATTGTTGCTTCCGGCGACCCAGCCGTCTGTGACTAGCGTCACTGTCCTCTGGTTTGACGGCGCAGGGCTGAAAATGGTGTTACTGAGTTGGCGGCCGTTGGGCGTCCCGCTTTTCCTCACAATCCACAGTCATCCACATAGCTGCACCGAGAATAGGCGTTGAATTCGGCTGCATCACGGGGCTAGAGTCCAAAGCGTGAGCCAACGTTCGAGCTTTGAGTTTCGGGCGAGATCGAACCGCAGATTCGTCAACTTGCGCTCACCGCAACGCGGAAAGGCGCCCGGCGAAAAGCGTGTTAACACACGGTCCGCCGACGAGATGGAATTGGCACTCAGACGCCTCGCTGGCCCTGAAAATTGGCAAATTTGGAGGACCGGAGAGAGTTAACTCTTTTGGTTCGGGCGGGGAAGGCGTAAAATACAAGATGTAGTGTTATGCACTTGACATCCACAAGATGTCGGGAGTACCGTTCGCAAATGCGGTCGCCGCGTGAAGCGTTTTCCCAAAGCCAAGGCGGGCAGAGGTGACCGCCCGGGCGTGCAAGTGGGCCCGCGTACTTTGATGATTCCTCCTCTGGATACGGCGCAGGTTTCGTCAAGTGCAGTGAATTTGGGCCCAGGGCTTTCGGCAGATTTGCGACCCAGAAGCTCACGCGGTTTCCCAACGCACGCCATTGGCGTGCCGAGGGATGGCAGTTGGGCCAGCGAAGTCATCGCAAGACGATGACATCAGCGTTGTTCCTTTCCAAGTCAGTGCGGCACTTCAGCGCGGCGTTGCGCGCATGAGTTGCGCGAACGTTGCGCCTGAGTTGCCCGTCCGGATTCCGCCACAGGAAATATTTCTTTGGCGGCACGCTGTTGTGCGGTGGCGCCGGACAAAAGATGAACCGGGGGCTTCTTTCCTGTCGACCTTACGCGGGCAGGCAAAGAGGCCCCCACAACCTTTGCAGTCGGAAATAATAAAGCGGGCCTCAGACCCGCGCAAAGTGAATCAGACCCGCGTAGTAACGCAATAATTTAAGAACTGATCAGGAGCATTTCCCATGCCCGAAGTCACCACCAAACCAACCACCGCGACCACTGCGTCCATTGCGACCGGTGAGCCCACGACCACCGCCGCATCCGCCACCACCGCCGCGAGTACTACGCCTAAGAAGCGCGCGCCCGGGCTGACCTTCAAGCGCTTCTTCACCAAGGCCGGGGTCTCGCCCTACGACGAGCTGGAGTGGGAGCTGCGACTGGCGCAGATCACCGACACGCACGGCAGCATCATCTTCGAGCAGAAAGACGTCGAGGTCCCCAAGGACTGGTCGATGACGGCGACCAACATCGTCGCCAGCAAATATCTGCACGGCCCGCTCGACACGCCCGAGCGCGAGACCGGCGTGCGCCAGCTCGTCACCCGCGTCGCCGAAACCATTCGCGACTGGGGCATCAAGGGCGGATACTTCCGCAGCGACGACGACGCGGCCATCTTCCACGACGAACTCGCCCACCTGCTGTTGCAGCAGAAGGCGGCCTTCAATTCGCCGGTATGGTTCAACGTGGGCTGCGATCGCATCGAGCCCAACTCCGACGCGCAGAACTGGCACTGGAATCCCCAGGCCCAGCGCGTGGAATACGGCGCGGTCGGCTACAAGAACCCGCAATGCTCGGCGTGCTTCATCAACTCGGTACACGATTCGCTCGACAGCATCCTCACTCTCGCCAAAACCGAAGGCATGCTCTTCAAGTGGGGATCGGGCACGGGCACCAATCTGTCGCCGCTGCGTTCGTCCACCGAAGCGCTCTCCGGCGGCGGCACCGCCAGCGGCCCGCTCAGCTTCATGAAAGGCTTCGACGCCTTCGCCGGCGTCATCAAGAGCGGCGGCAAGACGCGTCGCGCCGCCAAGATGGTCATCCTCAACGTGGACCATCCTGACGTGATGGACTTCATCGCGTGCAAGCAGAAGGAAGAGGCCAAGGCGTGGGCGCTCATCGAAATGGGTTACGACGGCAGCGGTCCCGACAGCGACGCCTACTCGTCCATCTTCTTTCAGAACGCCAACAACTCGGTGCGCGTGACCGACGATTTCATGTACGCGGTGCTGCGCGATGGCGACTTCAGCACGCGCTCGGTGAAGGACGGCCATCCCGTGCAGACCTTCAAGGCGCGCGAGATGCTGCACAAGATTTCCGATGCCACATGGCACTGCGGCGATCCCGGCATGCAGTACGACACCACGGTCAACCGCTGGCACACCTCCAAGAACACGGCGCGCATCAACGCGTCGAACCCTTGCAGCGAATACATGTTCCTTGACGACTCGGCCTGCAACCTCGCCAGCTTGAACCTGATGAAGTTCGCGCCCAACGGGACGTTCGACATCGAGGCCTACCGTTACGCCTGCGCCGTCATGATCACCGCGCAGGAAATTCTGGTGGACAACAGCGGCTATCCGACGGAAGCCATCGGCAAGAACTCGCACGACTACCGTCCGCTGGGACTGGGCTACGCCAACCTGGGCGCGCTGCTGATGGCCGCGGGCCTGCCCTATGACTCCGACGCCGGACGCGACTACGCCGCCTGCGTGACTGCGATCATGTGCGGCGAAGCTTATCTGCAATCGTCGAAGATTGCCGAACTGTGCCAGCCGCTCGCGCCCGCCACCGCGGCAACCTCGACTGCTGAGATCACCGGCGCTGCCTGTCCCGGCTGGTACATCAATCGCGAGCCTTTCCTCGACGTCATCCGCATGCATCGCGCATCGGTGAACAACATCGACAAGACCCACGTTCCGCCGGCGCTGTTTGAAGCCAGCAAGAGCACCTGGGACGAAGCCCTGAAGCACGGCGAGAAGTTCGGCTACCGCAACGCGCAGGTCACGGTGCTGGCCCCCACGGGCACCATCGGCTTCATGATGGATTGCGACACCACCGGCATCGAGCCCGACCTGGCGCTGATCAAGTACAAGAAGCTGGTCGGCGGCGGCATGATCAAGATCGTGAACAACACCGTGCCCGCCGCGCTGTTCAAGCTCGGCTACACGGCCGACCAGACCAACGCCATCGTCAGCTACATCGACGCCACCGGCACCATCGAAGGCGCTCCTTCCGTCAAGGAAGAGCACCTGCCCATCTTCGACTGCTCCTTCAAGCCGTCGAAGGGCACGCGCTGCATTCACTATCTGGGACATGTGCGCATGATGGCGGCCGCCCAGCCGTTCATCTCGGGCGCAATTTCCAAGACCATCAACATGCCCGAGAACGCCACCGTGGACGACATCACCGAAGCCTACATTCAGTCGTGGAAGCTAGGACTGAAGGCGGTCGCCATCTATCGTGACGGATCGAAGAAGGCGCAGCCGCTCAGTTCCATGGGATCGGCCACCGCCAAGTCGAAGAAAGGCGACGCGCTCGCTGCCCCGGTCGAGGTGGAAGACGAGGCCGCGGCGCCGCCGCGCGCCATGCGCCACCGCCTGCCCGACGAGCGCCTGTCCATCACCCACAAGTTCAGCGTGGGCGGACACGAAGGCTATCTCACCGTCGGCCTTTACAAGGACGGCATGCCGGGTGAGTTGTTCATCACCATGGCCAAGGAGGGCTCGACCGTCAGCGGCCTGATGGACAGCTTCGCCTGCGCCACGTCGCTGGCCTTGCAGCACGGCGTGCCACTCAAGCTGATGTGCGAGAAGTTCGCGCACACCCGCTTCGAGCCCAGCGGCTGGAGCCATAACCAGGACATCGGCTACGCCAAGTCCATCATGGATTACATCTTCCGCTGGCTGCAGTTGCGATTCTTGACGGGCCAGCAGCAGGCGCTGTTCGACGGCCTGCGTCCCAAGTACGTCAACGCCCCACCGCCCGGTGTCCCGGACGAGAATGGCTACGGGACGGACAAGTCCATTACGGGTGTCATCCTGAGCGACCCCGAACATCGTGAGGGGGAGTCGAAGGACCCCTATAGCGGCAGCAATCCGTCCCAGCTTGTCATCCCGGGCGCAGCGGGTGCCCCACCCTTGTCTGCCGGTGTTAGCGGACAGGGTGGGAAAGCCGGCCTCAGCGGGCCCAGGGGCCACCATCACGCCTCCGACGCTCTGCAGGACCTGATTGAAATGGGAGACTCTCCCAGTTGCCCCGTCTGCGGCGCCATCATGACGCGGAACGGAAGCTGCTATAGATGCATGAGCTGCGGGTCAACCAGTGGTTGTAGTTAGCAGAAGGTTGTCATCACGAGCGGAGCGAGGGATCTGCTTTTGATTGAATCGTCCCCACCCTGTCGCTGCGCGACAAGGGTGGGGCACCCCGGCTCCACGACAAGTGGGGCACCCCGGCAAGTAATAGAATGGATGTGATGGAATCGACTCGCCTAGGTTAATCCCCCGATGAAAGAATCTCCGAAACCGAGCTTTGAATTCCTGCCTCTTAGCATACGGTTAGAAACGGCCGGCGGTGTTGCTACACCCCTAGTGCTCCGCGGCACTCCACTTCCGGCAAAGCGATCCCAGCTATTCTCCACCGCAGCCGATAACCAATCTAGCGTCGAGGTGTCGTTGTGCCTCGGAGAGAGCCCTCTGGTCGGCGGCAATGTTCGAATCGGAGAGTTCAAACTAAACGGCATTCCAGCAGCGAATCGGGGCAAGCCACAGATTGTAATTGAATTCGCTGTTGATCCTACCTGTGCCGTGACGGCCCGAGCAACCTTGCAGGACTCCCAGGTGTCCGCCGAGGAACGATTCGAGTTACCTGTGGGGCTTTCCGATGAGTTTATTGCGCGAGTTCTCGAAAATGCGGAATCTAGCCGTCAGGCTGATGAGACAAAACTGTTGCAGATCGAAGCTACAAACCGCGCAAAGATGCTCATTGAGCAGGCCGAGCGGCGATTGGAGCAGTCTCCCAATGAAAAGTTGAGCGAAGCGGTTGCCGCCGTTGGCCTGGCGCTAGCCTCAAAGGACAGCGCCAAAATACGAGAGGAGGGGGATGGACTCGAGCGTCTTCTAAACCCTCCTGGTGCAGCACCTTTTTCCGATATTTTTGCGGACTTCTTCCAGGCCAAACCACTTTCGCGTGCTCCGAAGAAGTCAAGAGTTGTAAAACGTACTGGACCTCCGGAGCAGGAACTGGCATCATCTCCTCCCCCTCCGTCCTTAGGAAGGATATTTGGCGGCGGAAACTTCACGCTCGATCCACAATTATGTTTTGTGCTCATGCCATTCGACGCAGCCCTTCAGCCGCTCTATGATGATCACATTCGAGGCATCGTCGAAGGCGCGGGACTTAGATGCGAAAGGGCAGATGAGATTAGGGGGACGACGCTTATTACTTGGGATATTTGGGAGCGCATCAATCGCGCACGTTTCCTCGTCGCAGAGCTGACTCATCAGAATGCAAACGTATTTTATGAACTTGGTCTGGCCCATGCGTTGAGTAAAGAAGTAATTCTCTTAACACAATCGATGGAGTATGTTCCGTTTGATTTGAGAACGATCCGTTGTCTTTGTTATGAGTTCACTCCCCGTGGCACAAAAAAGCTGGAAAAGGATTTGGCTGCAACTATTGAGGCTTTGATGAAATCCTCTTAGGCGGGTGGCCCACACAACACTCTCGACGACGAACACTCCAGAGCGTGCCCCATTCAAGCTTCTTTTGGCTTGAGTGGGGATTTTGCTCACGTCGACGAAAACCCGGCGCCCGGCTTAGAACCAAGCATGACGCATCTCTTGCGTTCTGCGGCAAATGGATGCAATAATCTTCCCGTTATTTCTACACGGTTACTCCGGCGGTTGAATGGTATGAGGGCTCGCATTGATCGGTATACAGCACAAGGCTGACATTTACCTGACTGGTTTGGGGACTTTCGAATTGCGTCAGTTGACCCTTGAGACGTTGGATGTTCTCAGGAATGTGAATGTTGTTTATCACCTAACTGCCCGACACGCTGACCTGTGTGCAATTAACCCCAAGACTCGAGACCTCAGCAACCAATATTTCAGAGCCGGAGTTAGAGAGGACATCTATGCAGCGATGGCGCGTCACTTAGTTGAAGCAGCAAGGCTGGAGGGACCCATCGCTTTGGCGCTTGACGGAAATCCAATGTTTTTCAGCGATATCTCATGGATGACGGCTGCCATCGCCAAGAAAGAAGGTCTCAAGGTGGAGGCGCTTCCGTCCGTTTCGTGCATTGATGTCTTGCCAATGCAACTCGGATTTGAGCCCGCAGACCTCGGAATGCAAATATTCGAGGCTACTCAGCTGGTGCTTTACGACTTGGCAATCAATCCTTATCTTTCTACGCTAGTTTTACAGATAGCATATTTCTTGGAACGCGTGACAATCCCTATGCCGGAAAAGCAGGTCGGCGCATTTGATCGCTTTGTAAAGCACGTTCTTAAGTTTTTCCCGCCGAATCACCCCGCTATCTTCGTACAATCGGCCTATTCTACTAAGATTCCTACTCTTGCGTTTTCAACACAGGTGAGCAGCATCGATGGGTGCCGAAACCAGATGGCTTCTGGTATGACATTGTACTTACCTCGGGTGGGAATCCCGAGCATCGATTCGTCTTTACGTAAGCAACTAGGTCTCAAATAGACAAGAAAGGGGCGTCAATGCCTGCGTGGTTAGTCTCGCTTTTCGACAAAGTAGCATTCTCAGCCGCTTCGGCCATTCTCGCCTTCATCGCTGGCCGGTTTTGGAAGGGTCTTTTGAGGCCGTGGATTTCCGATTTTTGGTATCCCGGGCCATATCTGGCGAACAACTACAAGGGCGAGTTTACGCTTAAAGAGAAACAGTGCAGCGACTTGATCGAACTGAGACAAAAGGCCAGCAAGGTGTGGGGAACGATGACGTTTCCGGATGGGGGTCATGGTCGCTATAAGTTCGAAGCGGTGATTTTGGACAACGTGTTGCGCGGAACCTATGATGGCGTTCGCCACGGTCCAAGCGCTCGGGGGGTGTTCTTGCTAGCGATAGATCCACGGCGGAATGATCTTGAGGGTTGGTTTGTAGAGCCGCATCAGGGAGAGGTAATTTCTGTGGCATACAAATGGATGCCTACTCGTGATTGAGGGCGTCCGGCACGAGCTTAGATGAATTGGGTGCCATCACAGTTCCCAGATCTAGGATCGTTCCACGATAGTTGGGCCGAGTTTTCTCTCCATCCGCAATGACATCTTCGCCAACTCGCAGGTCTTCGTGCCGAAGGGTAGCGTGGTTCGGATTATTGACGCCCATACTTTTCCTCCTCGAGAAATCCAACGAAGTATAGCCCTACCGGCGATTGCAGTCAAGATCACACAGAGGATGTGTCAGTAGCACATGATATGTCCGGTTGCGATAGCACGTGATCTGTCCGCTTTTCCGGCGGCGAGAGTAGGAGACCATGCGAAGCATGGATTTCTACTCGAAGGCCGCGATGGAGCGGGCAATG
>JBEKPR010000014.1:0-112456 GCA_049520555.1 Candidatus Korobacteraceae bacterium | reverse complement strand
CGGGCGACAATGTGAGCCTGGAGATTGAGCTGATCACGCCGGTGGCGATGGAGAAGGGCTTGCGGTTTGCGATTCGCGAAGGCGGACGCACCGTGGGCGCCGGCACCATCACCGAGATTATTGCGTAGTTTGGATTTCTTCGGCGAGGCTGCTTTAGCTGCGCCTCGCTGATTTCCGCACTTCGATGCGGACAAGGCTTCGCGGTATTAAGCCGCGAAGTAAACGGAAAAGGAATAGGTCAATGCCCCGCGAAATCGTGACATTACAGTGTGGAGAGTGCAAGGATCGCAACTACTCCACGACCAAGAACAAGAAGACCACCACGACCCGGTTGGAGTTCAACAAGTTTTGCCGTAAGTGCCGCAAGCACACGTCGCATAAGGAAGTGAAGTAGCTAGCATTTGGCACTTAGCATTTAGCACTTGGTGTCGGATGTGACTGCTGGAGTCGGCAGGTAAAAGCTAAGAGCTAACGGCTAATTGCTAATTGCTGTTTTTCACAGGGGCGTAAGCTCAACGGTTAAACTGCCGGTCTCCAAAACCGGACTTGGGGGTTCGAATCCCTCCGCCCCTGCCAGGTTCGGATGCGCCCTTTTCGCGCACCGGCGCGAGTCAGGGCGCCCAAGGTCCTACGGCGGCAACGGAAGCCGCCTCCGGATGACGGGGGAACGTTAAGGCGCGACAGCGCGCCGGAAAACAGGTATTAGATGGCGAAGTCAACAGCGATCGAAGCGGCGGGCGACACTAAGCTAGGCACGATTAAGGCGTGGCCGCAGCGCATCAAGAGTTTTTACAACGACGTGCGCACGGAGATGAAGAAGGTCACCACGCCGTCGCGCAAGGAAGTGCAAGGCACCACGACGGTCGTGATTATCACCGTCTTTCTGTTCGGCCTGTATTTTGCTGTGGTTGACAAGATCCTGGGTTCGTCCCTTGATCGCTTGCTGAAGGCTTTGACACACCGCTAATGCGCGAACCCATGACTGAAGACGAGATCAAATCGGAAAAGAACGGCGCCGAGCCGCAGACCGGCGTAGAGGAAGCCGCAGTTCCGCTTTCCGCCGACCAGCCGAACCCGCAGAACCCGAATATGAAGTGGTACATCATCCACACCTATTCGGGATTCGAGCGCAAGGTGAAGGAGTCGCTGGAGTCGCGCGTGCGCGCCTACCCTGAGTTGGAACACAGGATTGGCCGGGTGCTGATCCCCACCGAGTCGGTCACCGAGGTCCGCGGCGGCAAGAAATACACCAGCGAGCGCATGTTCTACCCCGGCTACGTGCTGGTCGAGATGGACATGGACGACACCGTGTGGCACGTGGTCAAGGGAACGCCGCGGGTGACGGGATTTGTGGGCACCGGCCAGCAGCCCACCCCGCTGTCGGAAGAAGAAGTCAACCAGATTGTGTACCGTGTCGCCGACAGCAAGGAAAAGCCGAAGCTCAAGGTCAAGTTCGAGAAGAACGAGTCGGTGCGCATCAGCGAGGGTCCATTCGCCAGCTTCACCGGGGTGGTGGACGAGGTCAACGAAGACCGCGAGACGCTGAAAGTGATGGTCACCATCTTTGGGCGCTCCACTCCGGTGGAGCTGGGATTTGGGCAGGTTGAAAAGGTCATTACGTAGCATGGGCACTTTTACGGCAAAGTTGCGAGTATGGAACCCGGCCAGCCCGGCCCGCGTCGAAGAGCTCGATGTCCTTGTGGACACGGGCGCCGCGTACAGCTGGGTTTCACGAGCGAGGCTCGAGCCTTTGGGAATACGTCCGGTTCGACGGATGCAGTTCCGCACGATTGAAGGTCACATGATCGAGCGGGATTTGGCGCCGGTGTTCGTCGCTACCGACGGCTTCACGGGCGGCGACAATGTGGTTTTAGCCGAAGCGGGCGATATGGAAGTCCTTGGATCCCATACGTTGGAAAGCCTCGGCGTTACCGTTGATCCGGTCAGTAAGAAGCTGGTTCCAACCGTCGGGCTGGCATTGGGTGTGGTGAATTCATAATTAAGCTGCGGGCGCTTGCGGCCCGCTTGAAGAGCAAATATGGCAAAGAAGATTACGGGTTCGGTGAAGTTGCAGATTGCGGCGGGCAAGGCCACTCCGGCCCCTCCAGTGGGCCCGGCGCTGGGTCAGGCGCAGATCAACATCATGGAGTTCTGCAAGCAGTTCAACGCCAGGACCAACGCCAAGGAACTCGACGGCCTGATCATCCCGGTGGTGGTGTCGGTGTACAGCGATCGCACCTTTACCTTCATCACCAAAACGCCTCCGGCTTCCATTCTGTTGAAGCGGGCCGCGGGCGTGGCCAAGGGTTCGGGTACGCCGAACAAGGACAAGGTCGGCAAGGTCACGGAGAAGCAGGTGCTGGAGATCGCCCGGCAGAAGATGCCCGATCTGAACGCGGCCTCGGTGGAAGCGGCGGTCAAGAGCGTGAAAGGCACCGCGCGCTCCATGGGCATCGAAGTGACAGCATAAGGTTGTCCCACAATGTGGGATTTCGAGCGGCCCCGGCCGCAGTCGTAGATACCACGGCCCTCCGGCAGCAAGGGACGGCGGTGGGAGACGAGGAGAGCAATGAGGAAATTCGGAAAGAATATCGGGAAGGCGCGCGCCGCCGTCGAAGCTCGTTCGTACACGCTTCAGGACGCTGTGCCCCTTTTGCAGAAAGTGAAGTACGCCAAGTTCGACGAGACCGTGGACTTGACGATGCGCCTGGGAGTCGATCCCAAGCACGCCGATCAGATGGTCCGCGGCACCGTGGTCCTGCCGCACGGGCTGGGCAAGACCAAGAAGGTGCTGGTCATCGCCAGTGGCGAAAAAGTGCGCGAGGCCGAAGCCGCGGGCGCCGATATCGTCGGCGGCGAAGACATGGTGGAGAAGATCCAGAAGGAAAACTGGACGGACTTCGACGCCGTGATCGCCACGCCCGACATGATGAAGTCGGTGGGCCGTCTGGGCAAGGTGTTGGGTCCGCGCGGGCTCATGCCGAACCCCAAGACCGGGACCGTGACCTTCGATGTGGCTGCGGCGGTCAGGGAAACCAAGGCCGGCAAGGTGGAGTTTCGCACCGACAAGACCGCGCTGGTGCACGTGCCGGTGGGCAAGATTTCGTTCCCGCCAGAGAAGCTGGTGGAGAATGCCGCCACGGTCATCAACAGCGTGATCAAGGCAAAGCCCACGGTGGCCAAGGGCAAATACATCAAGGGTTGCTATCTCAGCTCCACCATGGGTCCGGGTGTTGCCATTGACACCGCGGCGGTGGAAGCAGCGGCGCGAGCCTAGGGTAACGCGCAAAGAGGCGCCTTTTGAGCGCCCGGAAAAAGGATTCGAACATGGCCGTCACAAGAGCAAGAAAGATCGAGCAGGTCGAGCAGCTCAAGGAAGAGTTCCAGAGCGCGAGCCACGCGGTGGTAGGCACGTTCAGCAAGCTGACCGTGCAGAAGGATTTTGAACTGCGCAAGGCCGTCCGCAGCGCGGGCGGGCATTATCGCGTGGTGAAGAACACGCTGGCGGAGCGCGCCGCCCAGGGAACCAAGGTGGAGGAGGCCATGAAGGGCCTCGCGGGAGTTACCTCCATCGCTTACACCGGCGGCGATCCCGTGGCCCTGGCCAAGGCGCTCAGCAAGTATGCCAAGGACAATCCGGAGTACACCTTCAAGGTCGGCATTGTGGATGGCCGCGTCATCGCGATTAAAGACATCGACGCGCTGGCCAGCATGCCGTCGAAGCAAGAGATCCACTCCAAGCTGCTGTTCTTGATGAACGCTCCGGCGCAGCGCCTGGTAACGGTGATGAACGCCATTGGACGTGATCTGGCGGTGGTGATCAACCAGGGTGTGGAGAAGAACAAGTTTGGTAGCGCAGCGGAGGCGCCGGCAATCCCGGCGGCTGAACCTGCGGCGGTAGAAGCCCAGGCTTAGGCCTGGGCCGTACACGAGTTTGGGAGTGCGCAAGCGCTTCCTTAAGGATTTGCGTTATCCGTTGTGAGGCGTGCAGCCTGCGTGAGTCTGGCATGCGACGGCACATTGGAAGCCTCGAAGACAGGTAACGAAATCAACACAACGAATAACCAAATAGGTGGATAAACACATGGCGGATTTGCAGCAGTTGGAAGATCAAATCGTAGGGCTCTCGCTTCTGGATGCGGCGGCCCTGGTAAAGAAGTTGGAAGATCGCCTTGGCGTCTCGGCGGCGGCTGCGGCCCCCGTCATGATGGCAGGCGGAGCCGGCGCGGGCGCCGCAGCAGCGGCCCCGGCGGAAGAGAAGACCGAATTTGCGGTCGTGCTCACCGCAGTGGGCCCCAACAAGATCAACGTGATCAAGGCTGTCCGTGAAGTCACCAGCCTGGGTCTGAAGGAAGCCAAGGACCTGGTCGATGGCGCTCCCAAGACCGTGAAGGAAGGCGTCTCCAAGGACGAAGCCGAGACCATCAAGAAAAAGTTCACCGAGGCAGGCGCGACCGTCGAGGTGAAGTGAAGTTCCGTCCCCGTTTCGTCCGGCCGCTGGCAAATGCTCATTTTGCGCTTGGCAGCGAACCGGCAACGGAGCGGGGCGATTACTCCGGGACGCTGACCGGAGTCAAGGCTGCTGCCGCCCGCGGTTAATCGGGGCGGCGGCGACGTTCCTCTTCACGGCGGAGCAGTCGTGGAGGGGCGCGATGAAGCCGAGGAAGCAGAGCAGTCCTGCTCAGCAGGGACTGCGGAATTCCCGGGCATCGTTGAGCCGGATTCTTTCAGGAATCCGGAGCATCCAACAGGTGAGTGGCAGTGCGGCAAGCTTAACCGGAGTCGCGTCAGCTCAGGCGCGACGGTAGGCTAGCCGAGGACAAGGCCTGAAGATACTGGCGCGGGAAGCGAAAAACATCGCGGCACGTTTCGTGCCGAAATCCCGGACCAAATGGTCATGGGATTGCAGAACACCTGACGGGGCGCTGACGGGGATCTTTGTCTCCGGCAGCGCGCTTGCGTTTTTGCGCATGCTCCAGCAGCCCATTCTCTCTTCGACCGACCTGTCACCGTGGGACGGCAGTCCTACCCGTCGCACATCCGCATTAGCGGCTTGCAAGGCCACGCATGAGCGAGCGGGCCGGGCGCTGATATAGGAGCTTTATACATGGCACAACAGAAAACTGCCAATCGAAATCGATTCGATTTCTCAAAAATTCCGGCGACCATCCAGATCCCCAACCTGATTGAGGTGCAGAAGCGTTCGTATGACCGCTTTCTGCAGATGGATGCGCTGCCGAGCGAGCGCGATGACGGTGGTTTGCAGGCGGTGTTCCAGTCGGTGTTTCCGATCACGGACTTCCGCAACGTCTCGCAATTGGACTTCGTGGAGTACGCCATTGGCAACTGGGAGTGCAAGTGCGGCCACCTCAAGGGGCTGAACCATCTGCGCACCACTTGCCGTAATTGCGGCGCAACCGTGAAGACCGATCCCTTCCATCTGGGGGATGTGCTGTGCACCAAATGCGGCACCTACAACGCCAACACGCCCGATTTCTGCAACAAGTGCGGCGATCCTGTCGGATTGCAACTGAAGTACGACGTGGCCGAATGCGAAGAGCGCGGGATGACCTACTCCGCCCCGCTGAAGGTCACCATGCGTCTCACCATCTACGACAAGGACCCCGAAACCGGCAACCGCTCCATCCGCGACATGAAGGAGCAGGAGGTTTTCTTTGGCGACATCCCGTTGATGACGGCCAATGGCACCTTCATCATCAACGGCACCGAGCGCGTCATCGTCAGCCAGTTGCACCGGTCGCCGGGCGTGTTCTTCGAGACCGCCAGCAACCGCACGTATTTCCTGGGCAAGATCATTCCCTACCGCGGTTCCTGGGTTGAGTTCGAGTACGACCAGAAGAACATTCTGTACGTGCGCATCGACCGCAAACGCAAGTTCCTGGGCAGCATCTTTCTGCGGGCGCTGGGCCTGCGCTCCGATGAGGACATCCTGCGCACGTTCTACACCGTGGATCGCATCGCGCTGAAAGACAAGAAGCTGTACTGGACGCTGGAGCCCGGCGTCGAGCGGCCGACCAACCTGGTGGGCATGAAGCTAGCGCACAAGATCGCGACCAAAGGTGGCGAAGAAATCGTTCACTCCGGCCGCAAGGTTACGCCAGCGGTGATGAAGGAAATCCAGAAGCACAAGATTTCCGAGATCGAAGTTGACCTCAGCGACCTGGAAGGCGCCTACGTTGCCGCCGACGTGGTCGACACCAACACCGGGGAAATCCTGCTGGAAGCCAACTCCGAGCTTACGGCCGAGAAGCTGTCCAAGCTGCTGGACGCGGGCATTGCCGAACTGCACGTGTTCTTCCCGGAACGTGACGATGTCGGCACGGTGATTAGCGCCACGCTGCGGCGCGATTCGGTGAAGACCCCGCAGGAAGCGCTGATCGAGATCTATCGCAAGTTGCGTCCCGGCGATCCGCCGACGCTCGACACGGCGACCTCGTTGTTCCATGGCATGTTCTTCGACCCGCGCAAGTATGACTTCTCCCGCGTGGGCCGCCTGAAGTTCAACATCAAGCTGTTCGAGAGCGAAGACGCCACCCATCTCGACCATCGCACGCTGGAGCCGGACGATTTCTACGGAACCATCCGCTACTTGCTCAAGCTGCGCAAGAACATCGGTTCGGTGGACGACATCGATCACCTGGGCAACCGCCGCGTACGCGCGGTCGGCGAACTGCTGGAGAACCAGTTCCGCATCGGCCTGGTCCGCATGGAACGCGCCATCAAGGAAAAGATGAGCGTGTACCAGGAGATGTCCACTGCGATGCCGCACGATCTGGTGAACGCCAAGCCGGTGATGGCCGCCATTCGCGAGTTCTTTGGTTCGTCGCAGTTGTCGCAGTTTATGGACCAGACCAACCCGCTGTCGGAGATCACGCACAAGCGCCGCCTGTCGGCCCTGGGGCCGGGCGGCCTGTCGCGGGAACGCGCGGGATTTGAAGTCCGCGACGTACACCCGACGCACTATGGCCGTATCTGCCCGATTGAAACGCCGGAAGGTCCGAACATCGGCCTCATCTCGTCGCTGAGCTGCTATGCGCGGATCAACGACTACGGCTTCATCGAGTCGCCCTATCGGAAGGTGAAGAGCGGCCGCGTGCTCGACTTCGTCACGGTGGTCAACGCTGGCGACAGCGACTACCGCGTGGGCGACCACATGGAGAAGTCCGAGGCGACCAAGGCCAACAATGATCTGCGGGAGCGCCGCAAGAAGCTCATCGACGTTGAGCCCTTCTCGTTCTACCTGTCGGCGTGGGAGGAAGATCGCCACGTGATTGCGCAGGCCAACGCCGAGATCGACGACAAGGGCCGCATCGTCGCCGAACTGGTGAACGCCCGCAAGGCCGGCAACTTTGTGCTGGTCAGCCGCGACGAAGTGGACTACATCGACGTGAGCCCGAAACAGCTCGTGTCGGTGGCGGCTTCGCTGGTTCCGTTCCTGGAGCACGACGACGCCAACCGCGCTCTGATGGGCGCCAACATGCAGCGCCAATCGGTGCCCTTGCTGCGCGCGCAAGCGCCCATCGTCGGCACCGGAATGGAAGGCGTCACCGCGCGCGACTCCGGCGCGGTAGTGCTGGCACGACGCGGCGGCATCATCGACTCCGTGGACTCGGAGCGCATCATCGTGCGCGTCGAGGGCGAGCATCACCCGATGCAGCTTTCGCGCGAGGTAGGCAGCGACATCTATCAGCTCACCAAGTTCAAGCGTTCCAACCAGAACACTTGTATCAATCAGCGCCCCATCGTGATGAAGGGGCAGCGTGTCGCCAAGGGGCAAGTCATCGCCGACGGTCCTTGCACCGACATGGGCGAATTGGCGCTCGGCCGCAACGTGCTGGTCGCCTTCATGCCCTGGCGCGGCTACAACTTCGAGGACGCCATCCTAGTTTCCGAGAAGATGGTGAAAGAGGACTATTACACCTCGGTCCACATCGAGGAGTTCGAGATCGAGTCGCGCGACACCAAGCTGGGCCCGGAAGAAGTCACGCGCGATATTCCCAACGTCAGCGAGTCGGCGTTGCGCGACCTCGATGAGAGCGGCATCATTCGCATCGGCGCCACCGTAAAGGCGGGCGACATCCTGGTGGGCAAGGTCACGCCCAAGGGCGAGACCCAGCTTACTCCGGAAGAAAAGCTGCTGCGGGCCATCTTCGGCGAGAAGGCCGGTGATGTTCGCGACGCTTCCCTCACCTGCCCTCCCGGCATCGAGGGGACGGTTGTGGATGTGAAGATCTTCTCCCGCAAAGGGCAGGACAAGGACGAGCGCGCCAAGTTCATCGAGTCGGAGCAGGTGGCCAAGCTGGAGAAGAACCTCGCCGACGAGATCCGAATTCTCACCGACGAGCGTTTGAAGCGCCTGGAGTCGTTGCTGGGCGGCAAGGAGGTCCTCGCCGACCTGCACGACGAGCGCACCAACAAGCGCCTGTTGACCAAGGGTGTGATTCTGGACCGCGACACCATCGAGCGCATCTCGACCCGCAACCTGAAGCGCGTCAAGTTCCCCGATAAGGACCCGCGCATCAACGAGCAGATCGACGAAATCGAGGAGATGACCTCGCGGCAGATTGACGTGCTGCGCAAGATTGTCCGCGAGAAAGTCGAAAAGCTGCAGAAGGGCGATGAACTTCCGCCGGGCGTGATCAAGCTGGTGAAAGTTTATGTCGCCATGAAGCGCAAGCTGAGCGTGGGCGACAAGATGGCCGGCCGCCACGGTAATAAGGGCGTCATCGCGCGCATCCTGCCGGAAGAGGACATGCCTTACCTCGAGAACGGGACCCCGGTGGAAATCGTCCTGAATCCGTTGGGCGTGCCCAGCCGTATGAACGTGGGCCAGATCCTGGAGACACATCTGGGATGGGCAGGTTACGCGTTGGGACAAAAAATCGGCGAGTTGCTGAAAGAGAATTCCAAGGCGGAACGCCTACGCAAGGAACTCAAGGTGATGTTCAAGGACACGCCGTTCGTGGACAAGCTCGTCAGCCTTGACGACGACACCCTGGAGCATGTGGCGGATGGCATGAAGGAAGCCGTCTACTTCGGCTCGCCGGTGTTCGACGGATCGAAAGAAGGAGAGATCAAGTCTTTGCTGGCGCAAGGTGGCCTGCCCGAGTCGGGCAAGACCTCTCTCTACGACGGCATGACGGGAGAGCGCTTCGAGCAGGCGGTAACGGTGGGCTATATCTACATGCTCAAGCTCTCGCATCTGGTGGACGACAAGATCCACGCGCGTTCGATCGGACCGTACTCGCTCATCACCCAGCAGCCGCTGGGTGGCAAGGCACAGTTCGGCGGTCAGCGCTTCGGCGAAATGGAAGTGTGGGCCCTGGAAGCCTACGGCGCAGCCTACATCCTGCAGGAACTGCTCACCGCGAAGTCCGATGACGTTTATGGCCGCACCAAGATTTACGAGGCCATTGTCAAAGGCGAAGCGGCCATTGAGCCGGGTGTGCCGGAGTCCTTCAATGTTCTGATTCGTGAGTTGCAGTCGTTGTGCCTCGACGTGGAGCTGATTAAGACCAATGAGCGCAGAGCGCTCCCGGCAGCTCCGCTGGCGGCCGACTAGGCCCGACGTTCGCTTAAAGCAGATTGGGGTAACTGCCTCCTTCGCTCCCGCGGGAGGCAGCACCCAGGGAAACAGGAAATACCGGGAGCCGCCAGCGGCCGCGCAAGGGCCGCAGGTCCCTGCAGCTTTCGTTAGAGAGCCCCGCAGGGGAGGAGGACGTTTTGTACCGTTCCAGTCCATTTGATCTCGGAAATGCCATCGCCGACTTTGACGCCATCCGCATCAGCCTGGCTTCGCCCGAAAAGATCCGCAGTTGGTCGCACGGTGAAGTCACCAAGCCGGAAACCATCAACTACCGCACCTTTAAGCCGGAGCGCGATGGTCTGTTCTGCGCCCGCATTTTCGGGCCGGTGACCGACTGGGAGTGTCTCTGCGGCAAATACAAGCGCATGAAACACCGCGGCGTGATCTGCGATAAGTGCGGCGTGGAGGTAACGCTGTCCAAGGTGCGCCGGGAGCGCCTAGGCCACATCGAGCTGGCTTCGCCCTGCTCGCATGTGTGGTTCTTCAAGGGACTGCCCAGCCGCATCGGCCACATTCTCGACATTTCGCTGCGCGAGCTGGAATCGGTGCTGTACTTCGAAGCCTACGTGGTGGTCGAGGCCGGCGAAGCGCCGGTCAAAGAGCGCGAAGTCATCAAGGATGAAACCAAGTACCGCGAGCTCGACCAGGCGCATCGCGCCAGCGGCTTCAAGGCCATGATGGGCGCTGAAGCCATCAAGGAACTGCTGAAGCGGGTTGAGGTGGAGAGTCTCTCCGGCGAACTGCGCGAAAAAATGCGCACCGAGACTTCGGTGCAGAAGCGTCTGAAATATGCCAAGCGCCTGAAAGTGGTTGAGGCCTTCCGCAAGAGCGGCAACAAGCCGCAGTGGATGATCCTGGATGTGATTCCGGTGATCCCGCCGGAGCTGCGTCCTCTGGTTCCTCTCGATGGCGGCCGCTTTGCGACTTCTGACCTGAATGACCTGTATCGCCGGGTCATCAATCGCAACAACCGCTTGAAGAAGTTGATGGACCTGCATGCGCCGGAAGTCATCGTGCGCAACGAGAAGCGCATGTTGCAGGAGGCCGTGGACGCGCTGTTCGACAATGGACGCCGGGGCCGGGTGCTGCGTGGCGCCAACAACCGCCCGCTGAAGTCGCTGTCCGACACGCTGAAAGGCAAGCAGGGCCGCTTCCGCCAGAACCTGCTGGGCAAGCGCGTGGACTATTCCGGACGTTCCGTCATTGTGGTGGGTCCCGATCTCAAGCTGCACCAGTGCGGCCTGCCCAAGAAAATGGCGCTGGAACTGTTCAAGCCGTTCATCTATCACCGTCTGGAGCAGACTGGGCACTGCACCACCATCAAGCAGGCCAAGGAAATGGTGGAGCAGCAGGAGCCCATCGTATGGGACATCTTGGAAGAGGTGATTAAGGACCATCCGGTGCTGCTGAATCGCGCGCCTACGCTTCACCGCCTCGGCATTCAGGCTTTTGAGCCGGTGCTGGTGGAAGGCAAGGCCATCAAGATTCACCCGCTGGTCTGCACCGCATTCAACGCCGACTTCGACGGCGATCAGATGGCAGTGCACATTCCGTTGTCGCCGGAAGCGCAGGTGGAAGCCAGCGTGTTGATGCTGGCCTCGCATAACATCTTGTCTCCGGCGTCAGGACAACCGATCACCGTGCCCACGCAGGACATGGTACTGGGCATTTACTACTTGACCAAGGCCAAGCCGGGCGCAAAAGGTGAGGGACGCGCGTTCGCCAACATCGACGAAGTGATCCTGGCGAAGGAAGCGGGCGAAGTGGAAACGCTGACCCCGATTCGCCTGCGTTACTCGGGCGACGTGATCGACCTGACCATCGCGTATGACGATCAGGACGTGATCCATACCGAGCCCACCAGCTTCGAGCGGCAGTTCATCTCGACGACCGTGGGCCGCGCCATCATGAACGACCACCTGAAGCGCGGCGCCAGTGAGATGCCATACATCAATGGCTTGATGAAGAAGAAGGGCGTGGGCAACCTGGTGAACTACTGCTACCTGCGCTTCGGTCTGGAGACCACGGTGCGGATGCTGGACGGCATCAAGCAGCTCGGTTTCCACTACGCCACCATGGCCGGCCTGTCGATCGGAATCGACGACATGGTCATTCCTCCGGGCAAAGCGGGCTTGGTGCGCGACGCCGAAAAGCAGGCAATCGCCGTGCAGCAGCAGTATCTGGACGGCGCCATCACCAACGGCGAACGCTATAACAAAGTCGTCGAAATCTGGTCGGCCATCACGGAAAAAGTCGCGGATGAGATGTTCACCGCCATGCAGCAAGACGACAAGGTCGGCGACATCAATCCCATTTACGTCATGGCTGACTCCGGCGCTCGCGGCTCGAAGCAGCAGATTCGTCAGCTCTCCGGCATGCGCGGCTTGATGGCCAAGCCTTCGGGCGAAATCATCGAGACCCCGATCACGGCGAACTTCCGCGAAGGCCTGACGGTGTTGGAGTACTTCATCTCCACCCACGGCGCTCGCAAGGGACTAGCCGATACCGCGCTCAAGACGGCGGATTCGGGCTACCTGACCCGGCGTTTGGTGGACGTGGCCCAGGACGTGATCATCAGCGAATACGATTGCGGGACGGTCGACGGAATCTACGTCACCTCCATCGTGGAGTCGGGCGAGATCATCGAGCCGTTGCGCGACCGCATCGTGGGCCGCGTCTCGCTGGAGAAAATCAAGGACTACGAAGGCAACATCATCGTTGACGTCAACCAGGAAATCACCGAAGACCTGGCGGGCGCGGTGCAGGCAGCCGGTATCGAGCGGGTCAAGATCCGTTCGGTGCTCACCTGCGAGTCAAAGCGTGGTGTGTGCGTGATGTGTTACGGGCGCAACCTGGCTTCCGGCCGCCTGGTCGAGTTGGGCGAGGCCACGGGAGTCATCGCAGCGCAATCCATCGGCGAGCCTGGAACGCAGCTCACCATGCGCACCTTCCACATCGGCGGTACGGCTTCGCGAGTCAGCGAACAGTCGCGTCTCGATGCCAAAAACCACGGCACTGTACGCTTCATCAACCTGGTGACCGTGCGCGCCAAGGAAGGCCACCTGGTGGTGATGAACCGCAACGGTTCCATCGCCATCCTGGACGACAAGGGCCGCGAAAAAGAGCGCTATGCCGTGGTTTACGGCGCCAAGGTCAAGGTGGAAGATGGTCAACCGGTCGGCTTGGGCGATGTCCTGGTCGAGTGGGACCCGTACACCTTCGCCATCCTGACCGAAATTGGCGGGACGGTGCAGTTCAAGGACCTGCAGGAAGGCATGACCCTGCACGAAGAAGTGGACGAGGTCACGGGACTGTCGCGCCATGTGGTGGTTGATTCGCCGGATGAGAAACGTCAGCCGACCATCATCATCAAGGGCGCCAAGGCCAGCAAGCGCTACCTGATGCCTTCCCGCGCTCACTTGATGGTGCAGGATGGCGAGACGGTGACGCCGGGCGACGTGCTGGCGAAGATCCCGCGCGAAACCACCAAGACCAAGGACATCACGGGTGGTCTGCCCCGCGTGGTGGAATTGTTCGAAGCCCGCAAGCCGCGCGAAACCGCGGTCATCAGCGAGATCGATGGCGTGGTGAAGTTTGGCGACGTTGCCAAAGGCCAGCGCAAGATTTATGTGGTGGCCGACAACGGCACCGAGAAAGAATATCAGGTGCCGCGCGGCGTTCACATCAATGTGCAGGAAGGCGAGCGCATCCGCGCCGGCGAGCCGCTGATGGATGGCCCTCTGAACCCGCACGACATTCTTGCCGTGCTGGGCGAGAAAGAATTGCAGGCCTACCTGGTGAACGAAATCCAGGAAGTTTACCGCTTGCAGGGCGTCAACATCAGCGACAAGCATATCGAGGTGATCGTTCGCCAGATGATGCGCTGGGTGAAAGTGGAAGACGTGGGCGATACTTCGTTCCTGCTGGAACAGCAGATCGACAAGTTCCGCTTCCGCGAAGAGAACGAGAAGGCGATCGCCAATGGCGGCAAACCGGCCACCGGCCGTCCGCTGCTGCTCGGCATCACCAAGGCGTCGCTCTCCACCGATTCGTTCATCTCGGCGGCGTCGTTCCAGGAAACCACGCGCGTGCTCACGGAAGCTTCTATTCAGGGCGCCGTCGATCACCTGCGCGGCTTGAAGGAAAACGTCATCGTGGGCCGTCTCATCCCCGCGGGCACCGGCATGGAGTACTACCGCAATGTCCGGCTCTCGCAGGAGATGGAAGAGGCTGCATCCAAGGTGCAGGAGGAAGTCACGGCCGCGTACGAAGAAGCTGAACGCGCACTGGAACTGCTCCGCCACGAAGGTGAAAACGAGGCCGAGGAATTGCCGGCAGAATAAGGAGTGTAAATTTGTGGTATTAACCGAGCCCCGGGGCACGCCCCGGGGTTTCGTAGTTACACTTGAGCCGGGTAGCGGCCCGCCACCGTGCCGACTGTACTGACCCACCTTCGAGGACGGAAAATGAAGCTTACAGTAGGTGTCATCGCCGCTCTCTGCCTCTTGGCCAGCGCTGCGGCTCAGAACACAATCAAGAAGGACGTAGAGAGCGCAATCGTGTGGAGTGGTCCCCAATGTCAGAGGAGCGACACCCTGCTTGGCGGGCACGAACCGCTTTGCGACGGCATTCCGAGCCAGCACCCGGAAGCATCCTCGCTTGTTCAAGACCCGTTGACTGGAAACTCATTGCGAAAAATCAGCTATGAAGGAGTGGATGTCATATCAGGCTTGAGGTCGTATGCCCTTGGCTGCGGCTGGAGCGACTGCCACACGGCGTACGTTGCGACATTCACGATTGTGAACAACACGGAATACCCGCTGGGGATAGACGGGAAGACCTTTACATCTACTTTGCCGTCGCCGACCGAAAAGGAGATTCGGAAATGGTGGGGTAAGAAAGCAAATTACGCCGATTTTGTCACCAGCTCTGTAACTATACAGCCTGGACAATCAGCTAGGGTCATCGGATGGATGGTGGGCAGCGGAAATACGAGCAACAACACGAAGTGGTTGAATCACACGCCTGTTGCCGTAGCTCCGCTTCGGTATTCGATTAAGGCCCGTGGCAAGGACTTTGTCTTTCCATGGTTGGCTCCGATACAAAGGGACTTTACAGTAGTGCCGCAGTGGGATTACTAGACGAATCTCGTCACCACCTTGGGCCGCGCGGCATGGAGGAGACGCATGGACATACGGCGGCATCTTGCACAACAGAAAATCGAGGACGCTCGGCAATCAGTAACTAGGGTGCATCAGAAACTTCTGGAAGAAGTGACCGCCAATCGCTTGGCGCATGAAAAATTCTACAGCACGATAACGATTGTGGCCGCCGGTGCACTCGTTCTGAGCGTTACTTATCTAGGAAATATAAAAGCAGCGGGTGGTAAGCCCGTTGATTTCTGCCTCCTCAAATCAAGTTGGGATTCACTCTTGGTTTGTCTCGCAGCTTCAGTTTTCTACCTCAACTTTCATACCAACTACGTTCACTACGCGCGATTCCGCGAGAAGGCAGAAAAGATGAAGGCTTACCGTGAAGCCACGATGGAGGATATTGACGCCATAACCGTTGTTGACGAGCAGGGCACGCAATGGACAAACGGCGACCTGAGGAAGTCGCTCGCAAACGAGATCGCGGCATTCGACAAGGATGTTGAATGGAACAAAAAGAAAGAAGACTTTTGGGCGGAGCTTTATACCTGGGCGGGCCATATAGCCCAAATAACGTTTGGGCTGGGCCTTGTTCTCCTCCTCCTTTTTGCAATAGCCAACAGTTGAATCCAGGTAAGCAAGAAGCCCTCGTTCGCGGCGAGCCATATATAATGCCGCTTATGGAAATCCAGCTCGCAGCCAATTTGGGCTTGATTCATCGACAGCTTGGAATCGATTCAAATGCCCGCAGCACGTACAAGCTCACAGATAATGGCATTGTAATCTGGGACTTGGCGACTGGGACTCGGTACACGGTTACGCAGGGTGATCCAAACCCGTCTGTAGCTCGATTCCAGCTTCCTCAAAACATCAAGGACATCATCTCAGCCACGGACGATCAACTGAAGAAGCGTTGGTCTGAAAGTTGGCAAGATGGATGGACCGACGAGCGTGAAACGATCTTCACCGAGCTAACGTATCGCGGCATCAGTATGCTCGGACTTTGAGCTAAGGTGGGAACGATGAGCGCGTGGTGGAGTCCAACTTAAAACGCTAGCTTGCCGTGACTTCTAGGTATCGTCCAGCGAGCTGCTACGCGTCGTCCTTCACAAAGGGTCGATCTATCACAATTTCTTCATATATTTCTCGCCCGCTCGGAATTTCTATCCTAAACAGGTGAACAAACCCGCCTTCAGCGCGGTGTTGCTTCTGTTTGGCGTATCGCCGGTGAGCTTCCTCGTAGGTCGGGTAGCCCTCGCCCACTTCGGGTTTAAGGGTTTCCACCCTGTGAATGAGGCGCTTCTCATTATCGTCCCACCATCCGTGAATTTCGACGACGTGGTATTCGACCTTCCCCCAACCTCGGACTGCTGTAAGACCTATTTCGTAAAATTCAGGAGGAGCGGCTGAAGCAGCTGGCGAATTGGTTTTGTAAAGTGTTTCAGCGAGCATGGAACAATTTTACCCTCACCCACTGTCTCAAAGGGGGAAACTCCGTCCATTTCCTGCCGGGTGCCCCGTCCAAGCCCCTTTTGCTTGGGCGGGGGTTTTCGATGAAACGGAAAAATCCCCAGCCAAGCAAACCCGGATTCCCCCCAACGAGCGCAAAATCGGCGCTCGTCGGGGATCCCGGCTTGACTGGGCACCCTCAATCAGGACAGCCCCAGTCCATACACAAACTCTACCGGAAATGGTGTATCCTCTTCCTGTGTCCCGGACCAACATCGACATCGACGAGAGCTTGATTCGCAAAGCGCGCAAGCTCACCCGCCTCAAAACCAAGCGCCAGATTGTGGACAAGGCGCTCGAGTTGCTCGTTCGCTCCGAGAGCCGCAAAGGAATCCTTCGCTACTACGGAAGCGGTATCTGGAAGGGCGACCTTAAGTCTTCCCGGAGAAATCGGGTTTGATTCTGGTGGACAGCTCCGTCTGGGTTGACTTCTTCAGTTCCCGTCCCGGATTTGCTGGCGCCGAGCTCCGCCGCATGATTGACGATAGCGAACCCCTGGCGCTGACAGGAGTAGTAGTAACCGAGGTTTTACAGGGCCTTACCAGGGACGCCGGCCGAATTGAACGCTTTCTGGGCGCATGGGACATGCTGGAGCCCAAAGGGTTCGAAACCTACCGCGCTGCGGCCGCGATCTACCGCGTGGCGCGTGGAAAAGGCATCTCGCTAACCACCATTGACACCCTGATTGCAGCCATTGCGCTTGAACATGGCGCGAGCGTCTTCACCCTGGATCACGACTTCTCCAGAATCGCGCTGATCACAGGCTTGGTGCTCCACCGCTCCTGACACTGCCAGGGCCGCACTACCCTGCCTCAGGATGACAGGCTGAGTAAGATCGGGCGTCCGACTCCCACTCCTTCGAAAACCGCGAATGCGTGGGGCACCCAGCTAGGGGCCAATCGCCCACTGACAACTGGCAAACGATAACTGACAACTGTTTGTCCGAGTGTGTAAACTTCCCTTTCCAGTCAAATGCCGGCTTTTCAGTCTATGCGGCGGTTCCTTCTACACTTTCGGGTCGCACTGTGGCGTGCTTTTCAGCACGACGCATTCGCTGTGGCCAAGGGGACGGCCTTTTCCGCCATCTTCACCTTGTTCCCGGCGGTGCTTCTGGTGGCTTCGATCCTCTCGGAGTCCCACACCACGGACGCATTCATTCGCGAGATCGGTCGTGCCGTAGGGCGGATTCTGCCGGAAGGGACAAGCACCGCCGTCCTGCAATACTTCAGCGGTTCTAAACCAGCCAGTGTGAGGACGCTGATCACCCTGGCAGTCATCACGCTGTGGACAGGGTCGGGCACCATGATCTCGTGGATGGAGGGCTTCCGCAACGCCTATCAGATGCCCAAGGTCTGGGGGTTGGTGAAGGAGAGGATGATCGCTTTCCTGCTGGTGGTGCTGGCCGGAATCCCCATGGCCTTCTCTTCCCTGCTGCTGGTGTTCGGCAACCAGATCGAACACTGGATCGCCTACCACGTGGGCCACGAATTTGGACCTTACATTGTGGGCCTGTGGACGGCGTTGCGCTGGATCATTGCGGCGCTCACCAGCATAGCCGTGGTCGGACTTATTTACCACCATGGGGTGCCGCGCACCCAGCCGTGGCATCGGGTGCTGCCGGGCGCGGCGCTGGCCACCGTCATGTGGTTCGTCTCCACCATATTGTTTGGCGTTTATCTTCGCAATTTCGCCAACTACGACGCCATTTACGGCTCCGTGGCCACCGCCATCGCCTTGCTGATCTGGCTGTATATCGTTTCGATGGTGGTCCTGATTGGCGCCGAATTCAATGCTCTACGCTATCCCCGCTTCCTCTTTGGGGCCCATTCCGACGTCAACTCCCAGAGGAAACCGGTGCAGGCCTCCTGATGGGAGATACGAACTTTATGCGGCCGATGGCCGCGGGAGAAAATTCAGCGCGTTCGAAATGAAAAACGGCAAGCCCATAAGCCGAAGCAAAACTCAGGGCTGAGAGGCGGCAACACTATGGCGCAAGAAATCCTTTCCACGGCGATCCTGGAAGCACTGCCCGGGAAGCAGGAAGAACTACTGGCGGCGTTGCGAGAGTTGTATACCATGATGCACGCCAAGGGCTACTGTCGCGATACCCTGCACCGCGATTCCTCGAACCCCGACCGCTTTCTGCACTTGCGGCGCTGGGCATCGCCGGAGATGCGCAGCGAAGCGCAAGTTGATCCCGACGTGCATCGCTATTGGCAAATGCTGCCGGAACTGTGCACCATCCCGATCGTTTACGAGAGCCTGGAGAAGGTCTTCGAAAGCTAGGGCCGTTAGCGAGTTGGTGAGCAAACGGGCTCAAGCCAAGGCCAAAGGCGGGCGACAAGGATGGGGCACCCCAAGTAAAGACTCCCGCCGAAAGGCTGGGCCACCCGTCGCCAACTACATTACTTCTTGTCCGCATAAGACGTACATTGAGTAACAGCAGACGGAGCGAGCAGATCCTTGACCGGAACCGTGAACCTTGGCCTTCGTTCGATTCGCTTGATGGCAGCGACAAGATCCTCCTGCGTCCCTGTGCCTCCCAAGGGAGGCTCAACAAACTCTATGCCGCCAATGCCTTTCTTCGACTTCATGAACCCTGCATTGTTCTGAACGTCGAAGATTTGGCGCCCACTCCGCTCACTAACAAAGATAGTGAACACCTTGCCGCCATGTCCCGCAGTGTCGAAGTAGTCCACTACAAAAAGGATCTTTTCATCCGGATATGACTTGGTGTCAAACAAGTATCCCAGATTAAGCGTAGTAGCGTTTGAGCGCGTCAAACCCAGCCAATCTTGTTTTTCGACGGCAAGGCAGTGAGCAGCATTGAGCAAAAGTACCGGCGTCTTCTCCTGTGCAAAGAGAGGAGCACTCAGGGAGGTAAACAACAGACAAAGAATCGAGTATCTTTTCATCGGCGGGTGGCCCGGCCAAGCATAGCAGATACACACAAAACCCTACATCTGGGTGCCTCGTTCTAGCCTTCCCTTGGCTAGGGCGGGGCAGTTGATTACCCCAACCTGTGAGCCAGGCTTGACCTTCATCAACGAAGGAAGCTTGTTCCTGAATCCGAACCTCAAAACAGGAATTGTCCCGATCTGACCCTGCTTGCGCCGTAGTCTCCGTTTTCGCTTTTCCTTCGTATCCACTTGGCTCGTCGAAGGTTACGCCGATTCCTAGGTCTCCTCGCCGACTGGCATAGAACCTGCATTAAAAGCGGCTGTTCGCAGCCACGCGGCCAGCGTCTAGGCGATGGGATCATGAACACATCTCCGGCCAGCATGAAAGCTTCTTCGGGCCAAACAGAAGGGACCGAATCGACGATTCTTCTAGTGGAGGACGAGCCGGTGGTCCGCGAAGTAACGCGCGCGGTATTAGAACATGCTGGGTATCGAGTGCTGGAGTGCAATGGTCCGGAAGAAGCTTTGCGCGTGGGGAGCGAGCATCGCGGCCACATTGGCCTGTTGCTGTCGGATGTGGTCATGCCCGGAATGAACGGTCCGGAACTGGCGCTGCAATTGCAAAGTTTGCAGCCCGGGCTGATTACGGTTTTCATGTCCGGTTATGCCGAGAGCTTTGTGCTGCGCAAGGTGATGCACAACAAAATGGCGCAGGGCGGCATGACAAATTACATCCAGAAACCCTTCACCATAAATGTCCTGCTGTCGCGGGTGGCGGCGGCATTGCGAACACGCGCGGAAGCCAGCCAGGCTACGCTGAGTCTTTCAACTAGGTGACTGGGACAAGGGTAACCGACTGTTATCGTCGTTCCCGGCGGAATTATCGATCCGAGCGATACGGGTGCCTTCTCTGGTGACTTAGGCGACTCGGTTTCGGAGCGTGGGGGCGATACCGGAGCTGCTTGGTCAGGCTTAGCCTTTAGGTGATTCGGCGTCTTGTCAATGTCATCGCAGGCGTGCTCGCCAATGCAGGTGCCAGACGTGCCATTCAACCATGCTGGCGCGTCGTCGGTTTCAACTGTTCCAGAGCCGCACGTCATGTTGATAAGCACACCCCAATCATCCCCGCTTGCGAGTGGTATGTTCGTGTGTACCTGCGTCTTATACCCGGACTTCGTAGCGGCGAGGTCCCCTGCACCGGGTAGGTAATCACCTGGATTACGAGGGACTTTCACCACCGGAGTTCCGGGCGGGGAAGGAACCTGCATGACGAAAAAGCCCTTGTAATTGGTTGTCGTCTCGATTGGTTCAACCGACTTACCTTGCAAACGTATGCGAACCTCAGCAACAGGCTGATTCTGATTGTCAACTGCGTATCCCGCAACCACGGTGTAACCGGGCCGCACTTGAGCCTGTGCAGCCACGACTTCGTCAGGCTCCTTTACAGGATCAAGCATAGCTCCGGCTCGCGTCACGTTATCGCTGGGATTGGGATGTATCACCCACGGAAAAGTCACCGTCTTGTATCCGGGTGCAGTTATCGTCTCTTGATACTTGCCGGGGGATAACGAGACGCTCGCTCTTCCGTCCTTGTCGGTTTGGACTGACCGCGATTCCGGGCCTTTGAGTTCGACAGTGGCTTGGACGGCAATATGGGTCGTACTATCTATCACCTCAACGGGAACGGTGACGCTCGTTTGTGCGTTGCAATAGGTGGCGGCTGCTAACGCGTAAACAACCGCAAGGATGGCCAGCACGTGGCGATTCATTTCCACCCTCCATCAGACAGAGCGATGTGAATCTTCACCCTGTCCTCTCTTTCTGTGGCCCGGGAGGGGTGTGGGAATATCAGCACGAGGGAATTCCAAAACACCCCCGGCCTCCCATAATTGATCTCCCTTTCTCGCAGCACCTAGCGGCCACTGCCTGCGTCGCCTGCGAAGACTCCCATTTGTCATCTTCGCGACCAGTACTATACTCCGGTGTCCGCTCCGGCGCTCCTTTTTTCACTAGCAGCCTCGGCGTTGACGAAATGTGCAGTAAACGCCCTCACCGCATTTGGGAACAGTAGGAAACGAGTTCCGACTACAGGCACCATGGAGTGTCATGCTTGGCGCCGGGTACCCCACCCTTTCGCCCGCCTTTGGCGAAAGGGTGGAAAGCACTTAGTCCAGCCTTCTCTTCCGCCGTCCGGTTCCAGGGTTCCGCCGACCATGCCCGCTGGCGTAATATCGAGCATAGATGTTCCAATCCATAGCTCACGTGCGCAAGTGGCTGGTGGGGAGCCTGCTGTTGCTGGTGGCGGCCGTCAGCGTGACGTACTGGATCGCCCGCTCTCGTAGTGGTCCCACACTGCATAACGTGCCCTCCCAATTGGGCATTGACATCCAGCAGACCAGCGAAGGTTTCTCGCTTTCCAAGTCGGAAGGCGGCCGCACTCTCTACACCATCCGAGCCTCCAAGGCGGTGCAGTTCAAGGCGGGTGGCCACGCCGATCTGCGTAACGTTCATATTGTGGTGTACGGGCACGAGCACGACCGATATGACCAGATTTATGGCAACCAGTTCACCTACGATCCGCAGACGGGTGACATCATCGCCGTGGGCGAGGTGCATATCGACCTCCAGGGGAACGCCGAGGGTCCGCAAAAACCTGACCAGGCCCCGCCCGACGAACTGAAGAACCCGATTCACTTGTTGACCCACTCCCTCACCTTCAACCAGAAGACCGGCATCGCATACACCAACGAGGTTGTGGAGTTTCGCACGACCCAGGCCGGTGGATCCGCCAAAGGGGCGTACTACGATTCCAAGAGCAATGAACTTCTGCTGAAGTCCGATGTTCACATCGTAACGACCGGGCAGCATCCGGCGGTCATCACCGGAAGCAGCGGCACCATTCAGAAGACGCCCAGGCAGACCACGCTGCAGAATGTTCGCCTCGAACAGCCCGACCGGACCCTGACTGCCGACAAAGGCACCATGCGCTTCGAAGCGGACAACACGGTGCAGCACGTCGTGATGGAAGGCCATGTCCACATCCAGAGCCGCGGGCCATCCGTAGTTGACATTACGGGACCTCGCGGCGATGTGAACATGGGCCCGAACAATTCCGCCGAACAGGCGATCCTTTCAGGCAATGCAAAATTTGAGTCGCATGGCGCCAGCGTTGCGCATGGTTCGGCGGACACGTTCGTGCTTGACTTCGACGATCAGAACCAGCCCTTGCGGCTTCACATGGTCAAGAACGCGCGCATGATGCAGGACCCTCAGCCGGCTAAGCCCGGTAGCAGCGGGCGGGCCACCGGTAGCAGCGGACAGGCCAGCGGCCAGCCGATGGAGATTGCCGCCGACCAACTCGATTTCCTGCTCGAGAATGGGAACCAGCTCAAGACCGGCGACACCGTCGGCAAGGCCTCCATCACCATCTTCCCTGCCCCGGGCCCAGCCAAACAGAATGCCGCCGGTAATGGTCATCAGGAAACAGGAGGGAATTCCACAACCGTCGCTACCGCCGGCCAGTTCCACGCTACGTTCGACAGCAACAATCGCATCCAGACGCTGCGCGGGGCGCCCAACTCGCGCATCGTCTCCACCTCGCCGGGAGAGCCGGACAAGGTCAGCGTGGCCCGCAATCTGGATGTCACCTTCGCGGCCGATGGCGGGGTGCAGAAGCTGGTGCAGACGGGAGATTTCCAGTATCACGAGGCTTCGGCCAAGCCTGGCACCGGTGGCCGGGAGGCCTTCGCCGACGTCGCCACCTACACTCCGAGTGATGCCATGTTGTTGCTGACTGGTTCGCCGCGCGTGATCGACGGCGGGGTAACGACGACGGCGGTAACGGTGCGCATCAATCGCCAAACCGGGGACGGATTCGCCGACGACAACGTGAAGACGACCTACAGCGATCTCAAGCCGCAACCCGATGGAGCGTTACTGGCGGGATCAGATCCGGTGCACGTGACGGCTCAGCATATGACCGCGCACAAAGAGCCGGGCGTAGCGCACTACACCGGCAATGTGCGGCTGTGGCAGGTGGCCAACGTGGTGCGCGCGCCCAAGATCGACTTTGACGATCAGAAGCGCAGCATTGTCGCTCAGTCGGATGCCTCGCAGAAGGTTTTGAGTTTACTCATGCAGCAGGGGCGGGACGGGACCCTTACGCCTGTAGATGTAACCTCCGACCGGATGACCTACACCGATGAAGAGCGCCGAGTACGCTACACCGGCGACGTATTCGCCAAGACCCCCACCAACACCGTCCATGCGCAACTGATTGACGTCTATCTGAAACCGGCGGACCCGGATGCGAAACCCAGTCCTTCAGCGCCAGCCGGCGCGCAGAAGAAATCGGTCCTTCCCGGAACCAACGGGCCGAGCCAGATCGATCATATTGTTGCCATGGAAAAAGTCGTAGTCACCGGGCCCAACCGCCGGGCGGTGGGAGATCGGCTGGTTTATACGGCCGACGATGGGAAGTATGTCTTGACCGGAAAATCTCCTAGCATTTTTGATGCCGAACGCGGTACGGTATGGGGCGATTCGTTGACTTTCTACAATCGCGATGATAGGGTTTTAGTCGAGAGTAAACGCTCTTCTCCCACCATTACTCGCGCACGTACCACTAAGTAAATGCAGACTTTATCGGCGGAAGAGATCGGCAAAAGCTACCGCGGCCGAAGGGTCGTGAGCGAGGTCAGCTTCCACGTAAAACAAGGTGAAGTCATCGGCTTGCTGGGGCCGAATGGCGCCGGCAAAACCACCATTTTCTATATCATCGTCGGGCTCATTCCGGCCGAGACGGGCCGGGTCCTGATCAATGGGCAGGACATTACTCATGAGCCCATGTATCTGCGGGCGCGGAATTATGGCATCGGTTACCTGCCGCAGGAGCCATCCATCTTCCGCAAGCTGACGGTCGAGGACAATATCCTGGCGGTACTGGAGGCGCAACCGATTTCGTGGCACGAGCGCCGGGAGCGGATGGAGAAGCTGATCGACCAGTTGGGATTGGGAGTCATCCGCAAGAACCGGGGTTACGCGATGTCGGGTGGCGAACGTCGGCGGGTGGAGATTGCCCGCTGTCTGTGCATTTCCCCGTCGTTCATTCTGCTGGATGAGCCCTTTTCCGGGATCGATCCCATCGCGGTACTGGATTTGCAAAAGATAATCTTCGATTTGAAGGCCAGCGGCATCGGCGTACTGGTTACCGATCATAATGTACGTGAGACCCTGTCGGTTACGGACCGCGCCTATATTATCAACGAGGGGCGCATCTTCCGGACAGGCACGCCGGAGCAACTCGGAAATGATCCGGAAGTGAAACGAGTTTACTTAGGCGAGAGCTTCTCGTTGGTTTAGAATTTGTAGCAGGGGCGGCCGCGCCCATTAGGGACCCGTTGCATGGTTTTGTTGCAGCCCAAGTTAAACCTCAAAGTTTCGCAGAAGCAGATTCTGACACCTGGTCTGGTGCAGATGGTCAGCGTCCTGGCGCTCAACAAGCTTGAGTTGGCGGACATGATCACGGCTGAGCTGACGGAGAACCCCGTACTTGAGGAACTTGACGACTCGGTCCCCTTGCTCGACGAGGTTTCGGCCCGCGAAGAGAAAATGGAGCGCGACAGCTCCCTCACCGTCCAGGAAGAGCAGCCCGTAACCGCCGAGGAAAAAGATCCCTTCGACGAAATCGATTTCGGCTCGTTCTTCTCGGAATACCTGGACCCCGGCCTGCGTACCTCGATCGAGATGGAGGAGAGCGAGAAGCCTTCCTTCGAGAATTTCCTTTCCAAGCCCACTACCCTCACCGACCACCTGATGTGGCAGCTGGGCTCGCTGCACGTCAACGAGGACGTGTATCGAGCGGCGGAACTGGTGATCGGGAACCTGAACGAGGAAGGCTACCTGACCGCAACGGACGATGAGCTGCTGGGGCTGGCCGATGAGGAACAAGCGTCCAGCTTCGATTCGCAGGCCCCGGAATTGTCCGCAGCCAGCGCGGACCCGCCGGAGGAAGCCGCGGCGGCCATCCTGCCGGCCGAGAATGACCTGGAGCCGAAAATTGCAGAATCCACTGTGGCCATAGCTGAGGAGGAGTCCTTGGCGAGTGAGGCGCAGGGTCAGGAAGTCGAAACCGAGATTCCCCGTCCCACCCTCGTGCCCCCGCGGACCGTGCCGGCCCGGGTGCCTTTTAGCCGCGATGCGCTACGCGAAGCCATTGACTTGGTGCGCCAGATGGACCCTATCGGAGTTGGGGCGCGCGACTTGCGGGAATGTCTGCTGGCGCAGTTGCAGGGCCTGAAGCGCGTCGATCGCAAGCACGTCAATGGCGGTCATGCCGCCGAACTCGAGGCACTGGACGATGCCATCGTGCTGGTAACGGAACATCTGCACGCCTTGCAGAACAAGCGCTACAAGGAAGTGGCCAAGGCCATGGGCCGGCCCCTGGAAGCGGTAATGCACGGCATGGATTTCATTCGCACGCTCGATCCGCGTCCCGGCCTGCGCTACAACAAGGCCGAAGCCCGGCTGATCGAGCCGGACGTGGCCTTCGTCAAGCAAGGGGAAGAATATCTCGTCCTGATGAACGACGAGGAGGTCCCGCAGTTGCGCCTGAACCCGACCTATCGCCGGCTGTTGAGCCGTGACGTGGCGGAAAAAGAGGTGCGCAATTACGTCAAAGAGCGCTATAAATCGGCCATCCAGCTCATCAAGAACATTGAGCAGCGCAAGCAGACCATTTTGCGCGTGTGCTATTCGATCCTGGCGCGCCAGCGCGATTTCCTCGACCATGGCATAGATTTTCTGAAGCCGATGATGATCAAGGAAGTGGCGGAGGAGATCGGGGTCCATCCCTCGACCGTCAGCCGCGCCGTAGCCAACAAGTACGCTCACACCCCGCAAGGCGTTTTCGAACTCCGATACTTCTTCAGCGAGAGCGTCAATGGACCTGAGGGCAGCGGCACCTCGCTGCTGATCCTCAAGCGCCGAGTCAAGAAGCTCATCGAAGAGGAAGATCCCACCAGGCCGTTGACCGACGAGCAGATCACCCGCATCCTCCAGTCGCAGGGCATCCAGGTCACTCGCCGCACGGTTGCGAAGTACAGGGAAGACATGCGCATCCCGAGCACCCACCAGCGCAGAGTAAAGAACTAGCGGCTGTACCGGCGCCTCGTCCGGTTCCGACAACGCGCGGATTTTGTCCCGGGCGCGTCTAACGTGAGGGGACGCCGTTGTGAGAAACGCGCCGCAGCTAAGACAGCAAATTAATCAAACCGGCTGCGGCAAGGAGGGAGCTCAATGACAGTAGAATACTTCGGCAAGCAATACGAAATTACTCCCGCCGTTCGTGATGAGGTCGAATTGGGCCTCACCAAGCTGACCAAAATCCTGGGCGAAAACATCAAAAGCAAAGTTATCCTGTCGGTGGAGAAGCACCGCAACATCGCGGAAATCACGGTGAAGCGGCGTCGCGGCCATTTGGTGGGACTCGCCGAGGCCACGGACATGGTGGCCGCCGTCAACCAGGCCCTGGAACATATCGAGACGCAAGTGCTGCGGCACAACGGCCGCCGCCGCAATATTGGCCGCAAACCGAAAGACAAGAGTTGGACGGAGCCTGTGGCCGCAGAAAGCGAGATGCAGATCTCCGTGGGCGCCAATCCTGCGACCGCGGTCCCGGTGGTCGTGCATAAGTTTCCCTCCATCGCCCGCACCACCGAGGCGCACCTGGTGCACACCACGGACTCCATCGCCATGCGGCCCATGACCATCGAGGAAGCGGTCAAGGAATGCGAATTCCGCGATCGCGCAGTCTTTGTCTTCCGCGATCCCAAGGGACAAGTAAAGGTGTTGCATCGCCGCAAGGACGGCAAAATCGAGTTGATCGAAGTGCCGTAAAAAGTTCTCCGGAGACAAAGGGGCGCCGATGTTGGCGCCCTTTTTCTTTGGATTGGCTATCGCTCGATCACTTTGGGGACTTTGAAGAAGACGCCGTCCGAAGCGGGGGCATTGCGTAATGCTTCCTCGTGGGGTAGCGAAGGACGCGGCTCGTCGGCCCGCATGGCATGAGCGATTCCCTGAGTACCGCTCGTCCCATCGGCTTTAGCGGAGCCGTTGGCGACTTGCGCCATCGGCTCGATGTTGGCCGTGTCCAACTCGTTCAGCCGGTCAATGTAGCCGAGGATGGAGTTCAGGTCCTTCAGCATGCGGGTGCGCTCATCTGCAGTCAGTTCCAGATGCGCCAGGTCGGCGACGTAGGAGACATCTTTATCGGTAACCATGTTGGTAACAATCGGCTTTCTAGCGCGACGGCCGCTCCGCTTGGTTCTTCACCACAAACTTGATCGCGTTCACCGGCTGCGCGCTCATCTGTCTCAGGGCCGCGACATACTGCGGGTTGAAGTTGTGCAGTTGCTGTTGCCAGGTCGCGTCCGGAACTTCGATTGTCAGCACTCCATCCGCGTAGCTGATGGCGCTGGTCCTTTCCGCTACCTTCGATCCGCACACCAGCGGCCAGGCCAGCAGCGGAGCGTTGTCGCCACCCTCGCGATGCAGGGTGTCGGCAAAGATCTTCTTGAGTGTCGAGCTGGCATGTCGCATAGCGTCACGAGTTCAATTGTAGAGCAGCGGGCGGCTCTTCGCTTTTCGCATATCGCTTTTCGCCAGGATCGCTGTCATCACCGCCGAAGCGTCAACCAGAAAAGTTCATCCGTTTGGCGGCGCTCCGCGACTCCATTACTATTGCTCCTGCATGGCCTCTGCTCCCCGACGCTGGTATCGCGATCCTCTGTCCCTGCTAATCGTCGTCGCCGCTCTCAGCGCTTTCGTCATCCAATCCGGCGAGCTTGGCACCTCCGACACCTCGCATCGTCTGCAGACTACGCATTCGTGGTGGACCTCGGAACCGCCGGTGTTTCCCAAGGAGTATCCCGAGTTCGGCATTCACGGCCGGGGAGGCAAGCTCCAGAGCTGGTATGGAATGGGTCAGTCATTGCTCATGTTTCCAGCGGACCTGGTCGGCACCGGCCTGGAGAAGTTGCCGATCTTCGAGGCATACAACAACACCGATCCCACGATTCGTGCGATTTTCGTGAGCTACAGCACCAACATCCTGGTCAACGTCCTGACGGCGCTGGTGTGCTTCCGTTTTCTGTGCCAGTTGGGATTCAGCACCAAACAGTCGGTCGCCGGCGTCCTCGCGCTGCTGTTCTGCACCACGCACTTGCACTACACGCAGAACATGATGGAGAACAACTACATCATGCTGCTGACGCTGACGGGTCTTTCGTTTCAGTACGAGTGGCTGCGGACCGGCAGCGGACGCGCACTGCTCATTGGTTCGCTTGCCTTCGGGCTCAACTTGCTCACCCGCCTCACCACGGGCCTCGATCTGATCGCCGGCGGAATATTTCTGCTTTTGGTCCTGTGGTTGGAGAACGTGCGTGGCCGCGCGCTGCGGCAGCATTTCCTGACCTACATCAAAATGGCGCTGCCCGTCTATGTCATCTTCGGACTGATCGATCGGCTGTATCAGTTCTATCGTTTCGGTTCCTGGTTTAATACCTACACCACAATCGCCGGTGAGGAGCAGCGGCGGCTGAATCCCTCACTGCCGGCGAACTATCCGTGGGAAGTTCCGTTCCATGTGGGCTTTCTCGGGCCATTGATCATGCCGGAGAAATCGATCTTCCTGTTTGACCCTCTGCTGGTGCTCACGATTGTTCTTGCGGTGATCGCCTGGAGGCGTTTTCGTCCCGACGTCAGGGCTTACCTGATCACGGCCTTCCTCTTAGTTCTGGGTTATATCAGCTTCTACGCGCGATACACGGTCTGGAGCGGCGACTTCGCCTGGGGCGATCGTTATGTCTCGACCGCAGTTGAATTGGCCGCGTTCATCTCGGTGCCTCTGTTGTTGCGCGCGCGCGCGTCGTTGGGAAAGCTGGTGTGGTGGATGGGAATCGCGCTGATTGCGTTCAGCACCGCGATCCAGTTGGCCTCGCTCGCCTTCTGGCTGCCGCTGGAGATCTACCAGGAGGACACGCTGGGCCACCCGACGTTTGTGGTTTTCCTGCGCTTCAAGAACATTGCAGCCTTTGCCTTGGGAAAGATGCAGGCGTGGGGGCTCAGCAATGATTCGATGACCTACGACCCCTGGGACTACGTCCATATCGACACTTGGAACTTCCTGCCCTTCCTGCTGCGCCGGGTTGGAGTAGCTCCACGCTGGGCGGTGAACGTGACGTTTGCTGTTTGGGGTGCGGGACTGGCCGCCCTTAGTTGGGCGCTGTGGCAGCTACGCAGAGTGTTGCTGACAGGGGACGTCGATGCTGGCTGCTAGTCACCTTTAACGCAGCCAATAGCGCATCAGAGATCGACAGGATCCGGGGGCAAGTCAGGGATGGGTGGAAAGTCCTCGTCCAGCGGCGCTAGCCTCGCCAATACGGCCAGCAGGGACTTGGGGGGAGCGGGCTCAAGGATTAGCCGCTCGCCTTCTTTGCGCATGATGGCCTCGTCACCCGAAAATTCGAACTCACGGGGAATCCGCACTGCCTGATTGCGGCCATTCTTGAAGAGCTTGACGTGACGTTCAGCGCTCACAGCGGCCTCCTCAACAGATGTCTAGCATATGCCAACCACACGCGCTGAATGTCACCTAAATATGAAGACAACGTAGTCTGAGTCTGGTTCGGTACAGTTTGCCTGCGCTATCCAAATGGGAGCGGGGACTTTCCCGGTGGGTACGCCTTCCCCAACGTCTCAGCTCGAAACAATCTGTCGTCTATGCGATGCAGGCGCTTGATCATGCCCGGCGTCAGCAGCTTGTAGTGGTGGATTTCCAGGAGGTGATAAATGATGAACCAGATCGGCTCCTCGGTGGTCATCCACGCCTGATCGTCGAACCGCGCCAGATTGACCGGCCGCGAAAAGGTCCGAAGGGTGCGCTCGCGCCGCAGGTTGAAATAGATATTGAAATAGCTCATCGCCAGCTCGCGCAAGGAGCGGTACACCGGCTCGCGATAGCGGCAGCCCACATAGTTCGACTTGGCCACTGCGCCCCAATGTCCCTTCACCCGGTAGATGGCAAGCACATGGTCGGTATCGTGCTTCGCTTCAAAGTCGAGAATCAGCGGCGGATAGCCGTTGGCGCGCAAGGCTGCGGCGGCAAAGATCGCCCCTTCGAAGCAGTGGGAAGTGTTTTCGCGCAACACCCGCCGGGGCGACCATGCGGTGTCGGCCAGATGGTAGGGCATGTCATCAAGAAATCGTTGTATGCCATATGGATCTTTCAAACTGCGCAGCTTGCGTAGTTCCGCGGGAGTGAAGCCGTGTTGGTTGTTCATGATTGGGTGGAGAGCAGTGTATCGCATCGTAGATAATCGTGAACTCCCCGCCCTAGCCAAAAGAAGGCTGAAACGGGGCACCCCCAAATTTATCTGTCGGCTGATTGCGCACCCTAGTCAGGAATCGTTCTTCCCTCCGGATGCATCTTCTGTTGTTTAGTTCGCGTTAGCGCTGGCTGCGGAGTGGCCAACCGCGACAGCCGAGTTCTCGCGCAAGGAGCCGAGGATGGCAACTGCGACTGTCCATGCTTCGCAGGGCATGAGCGTTTCCCGGCCGACTTCCAGCCCGTGGATGATCGCCGTCTCGGTCATGCTGGCGACCTTCATGGAGGTGCTGGACACCTCGATTGCGTCGGTCGCGCTTCCTTACATCGCCGGCAGTCTGTCGGCAACCAATGACGAAGCCACCTGGGTGCTCACCAGTTATCTGGTGGCGAACGCGGTGGTTCTGCCCGCCAGTTCGTGGTTCGCATTGCGCTTCGGCCGCAAGCGCTTCCTGATCACCTGCATCGTGATCTTCACGGTTTCGTCCTTTGCGTGCGGCTCGGCGACCAGCCTGGGAATGATTTTGCTGGCACGCGCCGTGCAAGGCGCCGGTGGAGGTGCGCTGCAGCCGTTGTCGCAGGCCATCCTGCTGGAAAGCTTTCCTCCCGATAAACGCGGTATGGCGATGGCGGTGTTCGCTCTCGGCGTGGTTGTCGCGCCGGTGCTGGGTCCGACTCTCGGTGGCTATCTGACGGACGCCTACTCATGGCGCTGGGCGTTTTACATCAACATCCCGATTGGGATTTTCGCCATCTTCATGATCCTTCGCTACATCCAGGATCCACCGTACATCAAGAACGCCAAGCCGGGCCGGATCGACGGCATCGGGCTGGGACTGCTTGCCGTCTGGCTGGGAGCCTTGCAGATCATCCTCGACAAAGGCCAGGAAGACGACTGGTTCGGGTCCAATTGGATTCGTTGGGCGACGGGGATTCTTGTGGTTGTGTTCGTCGCTTTCATCGTTCGGGAGTTGACTCACGACAAGCCGTTGGTGAACCTGCGCGTTTTTCGACACCGAAACTTTCTGCTCGGCTGTCTTCTTATCGCTATTTTTGGTGGTCTGCTCTACGGCCTGGTGACTCTGCTGCCGCTGTTTTATCAGGAACTGCTGGGCTACACCGCATTCGCTGCGGGTTGGGCGGTGAGCCCACGAGGAATCGGCGCCATTCTTGCCATGCCCATCATAGGCGTCTTGACCAACAAGCTCGACGCGCGCTGGCTGATCGCCTGTGGGTTTGTCATGTTCGGCATCAGCAGCTTGCGCTTCGGCCAGGCTGACCTTGCCATCTCGCAATGGTCGTTTTTCTGGGCCATCATGCTCAGCGGCTTTGGCTCAGGCTCGATTTTCGTTCCGCTTTCGACCATCGCGGTCACCGGCCTGGCCAATGAGGAGATAGGCAACGCCAGCGGGCTCTATAATCTGTCACGAAACATCGGCGGAAGTATTGGTATTTCTATCGTGAACACCATCGTGATCCGCCATCAGCAGTTGCATCAAAATGAGCTGGTACACTCGATCACTTCGACCAGTGTGCCGCTGCAAAACCAGCTTCAATCGCTGCAACATTACCTGCAAACCCAAGGCTACAGCGCCGCCGACTCCATGCGGAAAGCCTATGCCCTGATCGGCGAGATAGTTACCGGCCAGGCGCAGCTCTGGTCTTATGTGGATGATTTCCGCTATATGGCGCTGGTCTGTTTCGCTTGCATCCCGATTGTGCTCCTCTTGAAGAAAGCCTCGCTGCCCAAGGGCGCGCAGGGCATCGGGCACTGAGTCTCAGCGGCGGCGGCACGCAGAGCTTCCGTGGCAAGCTGTCATGGATTGGCGAAGGCCGGGAGTGGACATGTCACGGGATGCTCCAACCGGTAAGGGCTTCCAGCCTTGAACAAACTGAAAGCCCTTGGCCCGGCGGTTCCCACGAAGGAAGTTCGCCGAGGCGGCCCGGTGGTTTGAACTGTGAGCGCGCCTCGGCCAGATAGTCTTGAGTAAGTTACGGTTCGATTGCAATCAAGGCCGGAACCAAAACGTTCACCTTGGGCGAACCGATTCCCGTCACCAGATCGTAGCCCACAACCGCCGTGCAATCTGCGCCGCAGCCGCCGTTGGTTCCCGACGTGATGTCATGGAAGTCTGTGTAGTGGGTGGTGTTGTAGAAGGTATACAGGTCGGCGATAGCCGTCTGCAATGGGCCCTTGCCGGCCGCCGCGCGGCTGGAATTGGTAACCGCAAAGATCGCGCTCCAGTCGGGCGAAGACACGCTCGTGCCGCCGACTTCAACCCACTGCGAGTAGCCGTAGGTGTCATAGACAGGAACGCCGGTAGCGGGATTGGCATCGGAAGAAATATCGGGAATGCAGCGCATTCCAGTGCTACCGCAGCCCGTGAAGACGCCGTTCTGATAGGACTGGCCGGGCTCGAAGGCGCTGATTCCGCCGCTGCTGCCACTCCACGCCGTCTCATTTCCGTAGTTCGGCGTCAGTGGACTGGGAAGCGGAAGCGGCGAGGCCAACGTCAGCGTGGTTCCGCCGACGGCAACCACATACGGAGATGCCGCGGGATAGCCTACTCCGTGGCCACCGTCACCGGTGGAAGCCATAAAGGTGACCCCCGGATGGTTGAAGAAGGAATCGAATTCCAACTCGCTGGAGTCTTCGCCGCCGCTCCAGCTCATGGAGATTTGAGTGGCGCCGTTCTCGCGAGCAACGTCCACGGCAGCCAGCAGATCGTCAAAGCTGTTGCTGTTCGCTTCCACCAGTATCACCTTGGCTGCGGGCGCGAGGCTGTGGGCCTGTTGGATGTCCAAAGAGATTTCCAGTCCCCAACCAGTATCGCCTGCAGGATTGCCGACTTTAATTTTAGTGAAGCAGCCGTTTGCGGTAGTGCACACCGGCAGGTTAAATTGAGTGTCGTAAACTTGCAGGTCGGATTCGGCGTTGGGGTCATCGAAGGCATCCACAATGCCGATAATCTGGCCCTGTCCCTGGTTGGGGGTGGAATTCAGTCCGTAGGCGGCCTTTATTTGTACCGGAAAGAGACCGTGCGGAGTACTGCTGTCGGGTTGCGGACTGGTGATGCGGATCGGCGGTTGCGCAAAGATGTGGCTGCCATCGCGCTGTTGCGCGAGCAAGGGCAATGCCAAAGCAAGCAGAACTAGCATGCTCAGCGAAAACAAAGCAGTTCTTTTCATTCCGGTTTCCTTATCCTTTTAGGTTCGCTGTATCGCCGGCGAAAAGCGCGATTGCCGTTGCAGGGTGACGGCTCTCGTTGGCTGATTCGGACAGGAAAAGATCGACCGCCTTGCCATACCTCTGCTCAGAGATTCCCCCATAACAACCTATCTCTGTTCGGTACTGGCCAAGGCACTTCCTGCTAGCTTCCTGACTTGTCGATCGCATTTCCCACTGTCTTGATTGAAGTGCAAGCAGGCCATTATCCTATCGCCAGCACCATAGGTAAGTCTACACATCTTTCGCCCAATGCCAGAAATTAATCTATGGTTAACGTCCTACTACTATCCTAGTAAATAACCAATAACTACAATAATAAGTCCATTTTTACTGGCAATTACACATTGTGCTACTTGTGGTAGTAGATAAATGCAGGCCGACTGGTTCGCTACTGTTAGACGACACCTACATATTACTTCGACTGTTGGTTATCACAAGAATGGAAGGTTAATTGCGGCATCCGACACTTATACACTCAGTCGTCAGCAGGCGGATTATTCTTCACGAAACCGCGTACACAAGCGCACCAATCTAGCGCCCGGCCTTTCTGCTCGAAGGAGATGTCTTCTGACGACGGTCGACTTGACCATCATGTACACCCACCTTGTAGCCTTCCGTCCATCCTTCCCACCACGCTGCCGATTTACGATTTGTATCGCCTACACTCGAACTCGACGCTGCCAATTTCACGTGCCTCCGTATATGGTTCGGCAGTCCTGACTTGGCGTAGAGGTCGCCGCACACCGGACAGGGCACTCTGGTGAATCTCCCCTCCCACGGTTTGTCGTTAGCCACCATTTCAGTATTTTCCTTGAACCTGATTTCGGGCCGGGCGACCCATCGTGGGCGCCGCGAAGGAAATGTACTTTGCGGGCTGTACCTACTACCACGGTCGTGGTTGAGGAATAAGCAGGTGGGTAACCTCAGAATACCTGGGCTGATGGAAAATCAATCAACTCGGGAGCACGGGTTCTTGAGGATCTTCCTTTGATTAGCAAAAGCCGGAACTTATGTGGATGTGTGAAACCCAGTCCAGATCAGCCCCCATAGACGACTTTGCCATCGACAATCGTCGCCACGGCTTTCCCCGTGAAGCTCCAGCCATCATACGGCGTGTTCCTGGACTTCGATTTCGATTGCGAGGCATCGAAGGTCCATTTCTTCTTGGGATCGAAGATGGTGGCATCGGCATGCGAGCCCGGCGCCAGGCTGCCGCGCCGCGCAAGACCGAAAATCCTGGCGGGATTTGCCGAAAGCAACTCGACCACTCGCCACAGGGGAAGGCCGAAGTGCTGATGTAACACGGTGACCGCAATCGCGAGTGCCGTCTCCAGGCCTGTAATTCCGAAGGCAGCGCGCTCGAACTCAACTTGCTTCTCGTGGAAGGCGTGGGGCGCGTGGTCGGTCGCGATGGCGTCGATAGTGCCGTCGGCAATGCCTTCGATCAGAGCAGCACGGTCGGCTAGCGAGCGGAGCGGCGGATTCATCTTGTAGTGCGTGTTGAAGTCGCCAACGTTCTCATCCACCAGCGTGAAGTGGTGCGGCGTGACCTCGGCAGTCACGTGTATTCCCGCCTTCTTCCCGCGGCGCACGGCTTCCAGCGCCTCCCGTGTCGAAAGATGCGCCACATGCACGTGTCCCCTGGTCGCACCGGCCAGGGCGATGTCGCGTTCCACGATGTTCGCCTCGGCGGCGTTCGACATGCCGTGCAAGCCCAGGCGAAACGAGGTTGCGCCCAGGTTCATCGAGCAGTCGGCAGTCATGCGAGTGTCCTCGGCATGCTGCACCACGGGGATATTCAGCTTGGCGGCAGCATGCAGCGCGTCGTGCATCAGCCGATCGCTGAGGATCGGCTTGCCATCGTCAGTAACCGCGATCGCGCCTGCTTTCTTCAAGGCGGCAAAATCCGTGAGTTTCTCTCCCTGGCTGCCGACGGTCGCCGCGGCGACGGGAAAGACGTTCACCAGCGCGCCACGTTCGGGAGCCTGCATCCAGCGGGTGATTTCGGCCGAGTCGTTTATCGGCACAGTGTTAGGCATGGCACAGACGGAGGTGAATCCGCCGGCCGCCGCCGCGGCAGTTCCGGTGGCGATGGTCTCTTTGTGGGCCTGACCGGGCTCGCGCAGATGCACGTGCAGATCGATGAAGCCAGGGGCAACGATGCACCCCTTGGCGTTGAAGCTTCGCTGGGCCTGACCGCGAAGCTCTCCCGGCGCCGCCACAGCAGCCACGCGCCCGTCGCGCAGGAGAACGTCCATCTCCTGGTCGATGCCGCTGGCGGGATCGACGACGCGTCCGCGTACGATGAGCAATGAGTCCATGTCTTTCATTAGCGCGCCGCCCCGAGCAGCATGGCCAGAATCGCCATACGGGTTTTCACTCCATTGCGGACCTGCTCGTGAATGCAGGACTGCGGGCCGTCCGCCACTTCACTGGTCAATTCCATCCCGCGAATCACCGGCCCGGGATGCATCAGGATCGCATCCGGCTTTGCCAGCTTCATGCGCTGCGGCGTGACCTGGTAATTGGCAATGTAGTCCTCGACACTGATGTCCTTTCCCGCGAGCCGCTCCTTCTGCACTCGCAACGCCATGACCACATCGGCGCCTTGCAATGCGGCATTCAGGTCGTGGCAGGCGGCCACTCCCGGCGCGAGGGAGGCGGAGATCTCGGGCACAAAATCGGGCGCCCCGCAGAAAACAATGTCCGCGCCGAAGCGCGAAAGCAGCTGCGCATTGGATCGTGCCACCCGGCTGTGATACACATCGCCCACGATCACTACCCGCAAACCTTGCAGCCGCTTCTTGTGGTTGGTGATGGTCAAGGCGTCGAGCAACGCCTGCGAAGGGTGCTGATGCATTCCATCGCCCGCATTCACGATCGGCACTCGCACATAACGCGCCAGCAGGTAGGCTGCGCCGCTGTTGGCGTGCCGCATGACGATGGCATCGGCTCCCAAGTTGGCCACCGTCCACCCCGTATCAATGAGCGATTCGCCCTTCTCGATGCTGGAAGAAACCGGAGTCACCAGCGTGGTCGTGGCGCCCAGGGTCTTGGCGGCAAACTCGAATGAGGTGCGGGTGCGGGTGGAAGATTCGTAGAAGAGCAGGGCCACGCGTTTGCCGCGCAACAACTGCGACGGCCGGCTGGGATCCATGCGGCGGGCCAGCGCCAAAATAGACTCAATCTGTGCAGTAGTAAGTTGTTCGATGCCCAGCAGCGAACGCAATTGCGGCTTCATTGGCCTTCGCCCACCCGCTCCATTAGCAGCACCTTGTCGGAGCCATCCGTCTCTTGCAATTTCAATTCGATGAATTCGTTGGAGGCGGTCTGGATGGTGCGGCCTACGAAGGCCGCCTCGATGGGCAATTCGCGATGGCCGCGGTCAATCAGCGCGCAAAGTTGAATGCGGCGCGGGCGCCCATGAGCGAACAACGCATCCAGCGCTGCGCGGGCGGTCCGCCCGGTGTAGAGCACGTCGTCCACCAGGATGATGTTCTTGTCCTGGATGTCGAACTCCATGGTGCTGGTCTTCACCTCCGGGCGATGCCCGACGGTGGAGAGATCGTCGCGATAAAGCGTGATGTCCAAGGTGCCGACCGGGACTGCGGTTTTTTCGATGCGTCCCAGAATTTTTGCCAGCCGCTGCGCCAGCGGCACACCGCGCCGCATGATGCCGACCAGCCCAAGGTTGGCGACGCCATTGTTTTTTTCGACAATCTCGTGCGCCAGACGGACCAGGGTACGCTCAATTTCGGAGGCAGACAGGATTTGCGCTTTCTCGCGGAGATTCGAGGGCTGGAGGGAGGCCTTGGTCATGCCGTTCGCATCATACGAAAGCCCACGCCGCGGAGCAACCCTGCCCTGCACAGTAGGTTCCTGAGCAGCGGTCGATGATCATCGGAATTCCCGCCGCCTGCCGGACATCGAGGCCCCCAGCGCGCCGCCGGCAGCGGTGATTACGATGAACACCACTCCCAGCACCAGCAGTATCAGCACCACGAAGGTTGCGGCACCTTGCGGACTGCTCATCCAGTCCATGAAGTGCTGTACTATGGCCTGCGCCTTGGGATCGGGATTGTTAGCCATCTGTTTTTCCATCTGCTCCTGCATGGCACGACGGAAATCGGAGTTGGAGCGAAACAGCGCGAACGACAGCACGGTCACTACTGCATTGACCATGAACCCGAACACGCCTGCCAGCGCGCCCAGCTTCATGCCCATCCCCGGAGTAACCAAGGTCCCCGGCACTTGCTTGCGATACATCGCAACCGACAGCACACCCGCGCCCAGCATCCACAAACAACAACCGATGGAGACGAACGGAATCGCGGTGAGAACTGCGGCCCCAACTCCGGCCAGCAGCGCGCCCTTCCATGCCAGGTCCCATTGAATGGCGCTTCCCTGGGGTGCATAAGACGCGCCGCCCTGCGTCCAGCCCGGTCCCGGACCAACGGAATAGGTGGCAGGAGGAGGAACTTCCCGCGGAGCGCTGGGTGGGAGCGGCGGCGGCGCGGGCACATCTTCTTCGGGCGGAATGACTCGAATCTGCGGGGCGCCACAGTGCGGACAAAACGTGATGCCCTCTTCAATCGAGGCCTGGCAGCGATAGCAGGGATGTTCCACTAGCGAAAAGTTACAGCAGATGCGCCGTGCGCGCAACCGTAGCGCTGCATCGCTGGGAACGGCCGCCTACTTGTTATCGTTCCGCGCCCGGTTCTTGATCCAGATGGGCGTGCCTACAAACCCGAAGGCCGCCCGAATCTGGTTCTCCAGAAAACGCTGATACGAGAAGTGCAGTTTCACTGCGCGGTCGGTGAACAGGATGAACGTGGGCGGCGACACCCCGGCCTGCGTCATGTATAGAATCTTGACCCGCTTCGCTATCGGGACCGAAGCCCGCTCAAAATCAACTTTGCTGAGGAAGCGGTTCATCTCTCCCGTGCCGATGCGCTTGCGCCGCTCCCGCGCCACCAGCTCCAGCGTGGAAAAAACTTTGTCGAGATTGCGCCCGGTCGTCGCAGAAACAAACAACACCGGCGCGTACGCCAGAAACTTCAAATGCCGCCGAACCTGCTCCTCGTAAACATGGCGATCGGCGGGAGGCTTGCCGTCGGTCCGCTTATCTGTCACCAAGTCCCATTTGTTGATAACGATGATCACCGACCGGCCGCTTTCGTGCGCGTAGCCGGCGATCGTGGCATCGCTGGCGGTGACGCCTTCCACCGCGTCAATCAACATCAGCGCGACGTCAGCGCCTTCGAGATGCTTGCGCGCCATCACCACCGACAGCTTCTCGGCCATCAGCTCTGTCTTGCCTTTGCGACGAATGCCGGCAGTATCGATAAAGCGATACTGCTGTCCATCGCGCTCGATCAGTTCGTCCACAGCATCGCGGGTTGTGCCGGCAATGGGTGAAACAATCGCGCGCGACGTTCCAGTCAGGGCATTCAGCAACGTAGACTTGCCGACATTAGGCCGGCCAATAATCGCCACTCGCGTCTCGCGTTGAACTTCGACTTCTCCCTCGCCGATCTCAGGCGCACTCTCCTCGCGCGACGGTGTCGCCTCCTCAATCGTGGCTTCCCGCTCCGGCATCACGCTCAATACGTGCTCCAACAATTCGGCAATGCCGTTGCCGTTCTCCGCGGAGATGGGAAACAGTTCCCGGATTCCGAGCCGGCGGAATTCCTGGGCATAGGGCTCAAGCTGCGGCGTGTCGGCTTTGTTGACGGCCAACAGCAGCGGCTTGCCGGTGCGCAGCAGCAGCCGCGCCAGGTCAATGTCGGGAGACGCCAACTCCGTGCGTCCATCCACCACCAGCACGATCACGTCGGCCTCTTCCAGTGCCACTCGCGCCTGCCGAAAGATCTCCGCCGGAATCAGTCGCGGGTCGTCGGGAACGATGCCGCCGGTATCCACCACGCGAAACTTCTTGCCGATCCATTCAACATCGCCGTAGATGCGGTCGCGGGTGATGCCGGGCTCGTCGCCAACGATGGCGCGGCGCGACCCGACCAGCCGGTTAAACAGCGTGGACTTGCCTACATTCGGACGGCCGACAATCGCCAACGTCCCGACGGTGGGCGGTTCACCCTGTTCGGCAGTCCTGCTGGACTCAAATTGCATGCGACGATTCACTGAGACTCTTTCCGGCGGCGGTTCAAACAGCGATTGCCCTTAACGACTATTATAGGGACAAGACTCCTCGCCCCGTGTCTTCCAAACCACAATCCGCCGCACTGGCCGCGCGTTTGCCGTCGCTGTTTCAGTTCTTCGGCCCGGGTGGCGTGCTGGCGCGCACTCATCCGGCGTACGAGTTCCGCCGCGGGCAGCTTCAGATGGCGGAAGCGGTCGAGCAAGCGCTGACCGAGCGCCGGCACCTGATCGTCGAAGCCGGCACCGGCACTGGCAAGACGCTGGCATACCTGCTGCCGGTGATCCGTTCCGGCAAACGCGTCATCATTTCAACCGGCACCAAGACCTTGCAGGAGCAGCTCTTCTTCAAAGACGTTCCGTTCCTGCGGGAGCATCTCGGCGAACTGCGCGTCTGCTACATGAAGGGCCGCGGCAATTATCTCTGCCGCAAGAAGCTTTACGACCTCACCGCCCAGCCGCTGCTGAACGGACTGGAAGAGATCAGTCACTTCCGCATCATCAGCGACTGGGAGAAGACCACCGAAACCGGCGACCGCGCGGAGCTGGCCGAACTGCCCGAGAACAGCCATCTGTGGCCCAAGCTGGATGCGCGCACCGACCGCTGCATCGGCTCGCAATGCCAGCAGTTTGACCGCTGTTTCATCACCGAGATGCGCCGCCGGGCCGCTGAGAGCGACATCATCATCGTCAATCATCACCTGTTCTGCGCCGACCTGGCGATCAAATCTGCCAAAGACCACGCGCCCGACACCGGGGTGCTGCCCGACGCCGGCATTGTCGTCTTCGATGAAGCGCATGAGTTGGAAGATGTCGCCACCAACTACTTCGGGGTCACGGTCTCGAATCTGCGGGTGGACGAATTACTGCGCGATGTCGAGCAGACCCTGCGGCGAGTCGATGTGCCTATTACGGAAGTTATGCCGGCATGCAGTCAGGTGCGCGACCGTTCGCAATTGTTCTTCTCGTTGCTGCCGCCGGGTGAGGGCCGTTTTGCGTTCGAGAACCGCCTGGAGTTTCTGGAAGAAAATGGCGACGAGTATCTTGGCCTGCAGAATTCGTTGCTGCACCTTTACACCGAGCTGCAAGCCATTCCCAACAAGCCCGACGAAGTTCACGCTCTGGCCCGACGGGTGGAAGAGTTGCGTGTCAACCTGGGATTCATCCTGGAATCGACCCAGCGCAACATCGTCTTCTGGATCGAACGCCGCACCGGACGTGGCCCCCAGCACAATGTATTTCTCCAAGCCACCCCGATCACGGTGTCGGACATCCTGCGCACCACGTTGTTTGAACATTTGGAGTCGGCGGTGCTGACCTCCGCGACGCTGGCGGTCGCCGGAGGCTTCGAGTACATCCGCAACCGCATCGGTATCGAGCATGCCCGCGAACTGGTGGTGCAATCGCACTTCGATTATGAGAGCCAGGCGCTGCTGTATGTTCCGCCCGATCTGCCGGACCCGCGCGAGGCGCAATTCGTGGAGCGCGCATCGCAACGCGTCAAGCAACTGCTGGAGATCACGCGCGGGCGCGCCTTCTGCTTGTTCACCAGCTACGCGCTGATGCATCAGATGTACGAGCGATTGCTGGGCGAGTTGGCATTTCCCCTGCTGTTGCAGGGCGATGCGCCGAAGAATGCGCTGCTGGAGGAGTTTCGGCTGACGCCGAATGCCGTCCTGTTTGCCACCTCGTCGTTCTGGCAAGGGGTTGACGTGCAAGGCGAGCAGCTCAGTTGCGTCATCATTGACAAGCTGCCGTTCGCCGTACCGAATGATCCCGTGGTGGCCGCGCGAATCAGGGCCATTGATGAAGACGGCGGCAATGCTTTCTTCCAGTACCAGGTGCCCAGCGCCGCCCTTTCGCTAAAGCAGGGGTTCGGCAGGCTAATTCGTTCGCTGCACGACCGCGGCCTGCTTTGCCTGCTCGACAATCGCATCCTGAGAAAGCAGTACGGGCGCGTCTTCCTCGACAGCCTGCCGAAGTACGGGCGGACGACCGACATAAGGGTGGTTGAGAAGTTCTTTGGCGCGGCCTCATTGGATGAGGAAGCTCAGGGCACCTAATCGCCCACCGAAGCCACTTCTCCAGATCGGATGGACCTTATTTGCGCAAGACAAGCTTGGGCATGAGGTAGAAGGTCACTTATCCGGTTTGATGTTGCTCGAATGATAATGATTGCGATTTTCCGGTGAGCGAGATTTTGTTGGTACTGGAGGCCTTTGTCGAGAGTCAAGAAGACATCAAAACCATTCTGCTCGGCAAGAGATAGGAGTTCCCCATTCTTCTTGCCTGCAAGTCCTACCTCTGGAACGGTCAAACAATCATGGCCAGCCAAGCTGTTCTTGAATTTTCTTGGTATGCACTCGTCAAGTAAAACCTTCATTTAAGTTCGCCAACCAGGAGCGATTTTGCGGCTTCGAGAGCAGAGATCGCAGCCTCGCGCGTAACGGTAGGAAAGTCGTCGAGGAATTCCGCCAGGGTCTGGCCTCCCTCTAGATAATCGAGCAAGGCTTGGAATGGAACACGTGTTCCGCGGAACACCGGGGTGCCCCCGAGAATATCCGGGTCCTTGACGATGACTTGGTTGACCGGTTGCATCGCCCCTATCTTATCTCCAAACAGGCTAGAATCGTACCTTCACCGTAATCGAGAGACCGACAACTGGCAACTGACTACCGACAACTGCCTTGAAGCACCTTCTCCACAAGTGGACGCTGCTGATCCTGGCGCTGCTGAAGCCGCTCGGCATCTGGGGCGTAATGGGATTCGCCGCAGTGGACGCGGCCTTTCTCGGCATGCCGCTCGACGCCATCGTGGCCGGCTATGTGTGGGCCAACCCGCACCGCCTGCTGCTGTACTCGGCCATGGCGGCGGCGGGCTCGGCGCTGGGCAGCATCGTCATCTACGTGATTGGATACAAGAGCGGCGAGGTGCTGCTGATGAAGCGCATGGGCGAGAAGCGCTTCAACAAGATCAAGGCCGCCTTCGATCGCCACGAGTTCCTCGCGCTCATGCTGCCGTCCATGCTGCCTCCGCCGACGCCCTTCAAGCTGTTCGTGCTCTCCGCAGGCGTGGCCGAGATGAGGTTCAGCCACTTCCTGATGGCAATTTTCTCCGGACGGTTTCTGCGCTTCGTGGTGCTGTCGTTTCTGGTGATCCGCTATGGTCCGGGGATCGTGGGCTTCATCGGCGGCATGGTGCACAACCACTGGAGATACGTCATCGCCGCCATTGCCACGGCTTGCCTGGTGGGCTGGTGGATCTGGAGAACGAGGAAGTTGAAGTCAGCGCGTAACGCGAGCAGCTTGCGACCGCCGGTTTGACTGACTCAGGCATGCCTCCGCCGGTCGAATTGGCGATAGAACCCGCACCCTGTACTAATCCGCTACTGTAAGTTCCCGCTCCGTGATATAAGCGAACTTCCGAGGCGACCATGGAGATGGAAGACCAGCCGAAAGGACGCACCAGCGATCTGAAAGCGTTGGCGGAAGCCGAGTTTGGCAAGGGAACGTTCAGCAATGCCGAGAAGTTGCTGCTGGAGAAAGTTCCCGTCGGCGAATGGGCGATCTGCGGCCCGAACAGTACGGACCGGGACAAGGCGAACGATCCCCAAGATGCGGACAACTGGGGACCGAAGCGTCAAATCCGCGCAGAGTTGGTGGGCTGGTTATGCATGGACGAGCACGCCCGGAAACGCGTCCACTGGCGAGGAATCCAGGTTTACGGGGCCGACGTTACCGGCCCTCTTGATCTCCCGTTCGTGAATATTCCTTTCCAACTGGCGCTTCGGCACTGCCGCCTGAAAGCGGCCATCAACCTACGCAGCGCCGAGGTGTCACAGCTCGACCTCCAAGGCAGTCTGGTGTACGGCATAACGGCAGACGGCCTCATTGTGAAGAACAGCGTGTTCTTGGGAGCTGGTTTCACTGCTATCGGCGAAGTGCGACTTCCCCGCGCGCAGATCGGCGGCGATCTCTCCTGCGAAGACGGAACCTTCACCAACCCATCCAAGAAGGACTTTTCACGAAGCGGCATAGCGCTGAATGCCGACGGAATCGACGTTAAGGGCTACGTCTTCCTCAGGAAAAGCACCACCAAGGGCGCGGTGCGGCTCCTCGGCGCGCAGATCGGCGCTAATCTCGAGTGCGACGGTGGAGCCTTTACAAACCCACCCCAGAAGGACCTTCCCAGAAGCGGCACGGCGCTCGACGCTGAACGAAGCAACGTAAAGGGCATGGTCTTCCTTAGGGACGGCTTTACCGCTGATGGCGTCGTAAACCTGGATGCCGCCCAAATTGGAAGAGGCTTCAGTTGCGCGAACGCAAATTTCCAAAGGGCAACCCTGCAGCTAAGGGACGCCTCGGCGGCCTCCCTCATAGATTCCGGCCTGAACGACACCAGTTCAGTTGCGGATGGCGGCCCGACGATCTGGCCGCAACCCAGCAAGCTCCCCCTTGATGGCTTCGTCTATCGCCATATCTATTCGGAAGGGCGCATCAACGTTACCAAGAGACTCTACTGGCTTGGGCTTCAACCCACCACGCCGTTTCGCCAGCAACCTTATCTCCAACTCGCAAAAATTCTTCGGGAATCCGGAGACTTGGACGGTGCTAAGCAGGTGCTGGAAAAGATGGAGGCGCTTCGCCGAAGTCACGATGGGCCTGGCTGGATGGCTCGCCTTTGGAGTTGGATACTAAGAAGGTCGATCGGCTATGGCTACCATCCGGGACGGGCGATTTGGTTGATCATTCTCCTGAGTGTGGTGGGATGGATCGTTTACGGCACAAGCTATCATGCCGGGAGGATGGCCCCCACCGACAAAGATGCCTACAACGAGTTTAGAGATCCTAAGACTACAGGGCAGGTTCCCCCGCACTATCCCAACTTCTCAGCTCCAATTTACTCGCTGGAGAATTCCCTTCCTCTGGTCAAGCTCGGCCAAGGCGACAAATGGCAACCCGACCCCGGTCGGAAAGGTCCTTTGCCAACTTTCATACTCTGGTTTCTTCGGGTACAGATTATGCTCGGCTGGCTGTTGGCCACCCTCTTTGTTGCCGGAGTCAGCGGCATTGTGCGCAAGGAATGAAGAGCGTGGCTGGAAACTGCGCCTCCTCCGGTATATTGCTCGGCTTTACAGCGCTCCCTCTTTCCCGTGCGTGCGGATCAGCACCGTGCCAAAGCGCGTTCCCGAACCTCGCGGTTCGATCGAGACCAGGTGTTGATCGTCGCTGGTGCCGACTTTGAGCTCCCATCCGTCGCCGTGCGCGTCCTTACAGGTCAGCTTCTTATCGGCATCTTCGCCATGCTTTCCCATGCGAACATCCGAGCCACCGCTGTGGCCATTGCACACCAGCACGTCACCGAAGCTCTTCAGTTTGTCCTGATAGAACGATTTGACCTTTTCGGGTGAATCGTCGGTCTCGTACTCGGCTGCGACCACCTTCAGTCCAAAGCCCACTGCTCCCATGTCGATATTTGCGGAATGGCTGTCCCCATTGTCTGCGGGACGCAGATGCGCACCCGGGTAAACCGGGATGCCGTTGTCCGCCACCTTGTCGCCGGTGTTCACCTTCAGGTTGGCGAAGGGAGTTTGAATATCGACCTTCTGGTTCTTCTTGTCCTTATCGTCCACATTAATCGAGCAGGCGGCCAGCAGCAGCGCGATGCTCGCTATTACCAGAGCGCATGAAAACTTGGTAGCGATGTTCCTCATTATTGTGGTCCTCCGCTGGAATCTTGTGCCGCGCCTGTCATTCTTGCGCCAGGGCCGGCGATGTTCGGAATGGTTACAGGCAAGCGGCCGGTCATCGGGATTTCGCCAAACATTGCCTTCACCGCACTTAACTCAGAGTCGTGACCATTGGAGAAGGTACACATGTAAGTTTGCACCTCGGGCAATTGGGCGGCAATGTAGGGACTACCCACGGCCACAACGATCGTCTTCTCCGCCGCACTTCGCAAAACCTGCCGCAACAGTGTTGCCGACGATTCCTGCACAGCTATTGCGTTGACGGCCGCGCCGTTCTGCGCACGCACCACTTTGCCCGGCTGCGGAAACTCGAATACGGCGGCGATCACCACTTGCGATTCCCGCACCGCAGCCAACACCGGCTGCGTCATCCCCGCCGCGACGCGTGGATCGATGTAATACACCCGTGCGTCAGGAATTCTCGTCCTGAGCTCATGCTCCAGCGTTCTCCCCGAATCGGAGCGGCTGTCGTCGGTAAAAATCAACAAGACAGTGTTATTGTGCGTCTCCGCCACCGGCTGATACGGATTCGGCGGCAGGTTGGTTCCCTTTTCGGCAGCTTTTAGCGGGAGCGCCCGATGATTGTCCCGGACCAAGGTGACCGCTTTGTCAGCGATCTCTTGCGCGGTCGCCAGACTGGCAGGTTGCGCCACGATCTGATTCACGGCATGGATATCGACCAGCCTGGCCTGGTTCAGTCCAACCGAGGCCTTGGCGCGCAGGATCTTCAACAACGATTGATCGATGCGCGCTTCGGAAATCTCCCCACTGCGGACGGCACGCAGCAATCCGTTGTACGAGCCATCGAGGTCGAAAGGCAGAAGCAGCATGTCATTACCCGCCTTTACGGATTCGACCGCGGCGCGGCCAGCCGCTTCGGGTCCCTCCTGCGGAAATGACTGCCTCAGCCCACCCATGTCGAGCGCGTCGGTGATGATCAATCCGTGGAAGCCCATCTTCTGCTGCAAAAGTCCGGTCACGATTGCGGGCGAGAGGGTGGCCACGCGATTGGGATTGGAGTCGAGGGCCGGGACCAGCACGTGGGCGATCATCACCGCGTCAACTCCCGCCTGGATGGCAGCGCGAAATGGCGGCAGTTCAATCGCATCGAGATGGGCCATATCTACCTTGACGACAGGCACGAACACATGGGAGTCGCTCTCGGTGTTGCCGTGACCGGGGAAATGTTTGGCCGTAGTCATCATGCCGAACTCGTGGGCGCCCGCGATGTAGGCGGTTGCCATGTCGCCGACCAGCTTCGGATCTTCGCCGAACGAGCGGGTGTTGATGATGGGATTCGCGGGATTGGAATTGACGTCCACATCGGGAAACCAGTTCCATTGCACACCGATGGCGCGCGCTTCCTGGGCGGTGATGCGGCCCGACTGGCGCGCAAACGCAGTGTTGTTGGTGGCGCCGAACGCCATAGCCTGCGGAAAATCCGTCGCGCCGTCAAGGCGCATGCCCAGCCCATGTTCGAAGTCGGCGGCGAAGATCAGCGGGAACTCGGAATCCTTCTGCAATTGATTGATGACCGTGGCCGCTTCGAGCGGTCCATTCTTGTAGAGGAGGCCGTCTTCGAAGCGCACGGTGAGTCCGAATCCGCCGAGGTGGTACTTGCGCATGGTGTCGCGCAAGGCGATGTATTCCGGACTGTTCACGTTCATGAACTGCGCCAGTGCGCGGACTATGAACATTTGGCCGATCTTCTGCTCCAGCGACATTTTCTTCAGCGACTCGCGCGCCCACTTATCGCCTTTTTTGTCGAGATGGACCGGGGCGGCGGTTTGAAATTGTTCTTTGGCGTAGCTCATGGGTGACATGCAGATTGAGATCAAAAGCGCAGCAGAATAGACCCGGCGATTCATGACGAACCGACCATATCAGAAGTCTTCCGTCGCGACGAATGCGGCGCTAGACCTGCACTATTCATGGGCCACGTGATTTTTTGGGTGTCATCCTGAGCGACGAGGTCGCCGCGGCGACCGAGGAGTCGAAGGAACTCTTTTGCCGCCGACAATCCCGGACTTGTCGCCAAGCGGCCACACCGTGATTTCTCGCAGCTATAGGGGTCCTTCGACTCGCTGCGCTCGCTCAGGATGACACCTCACGTTCTTGAATGATCCAGTTAAAGCGCCGCTCTACCCGAAACCAGTTCGGCAGCTTCGCCGGCCACGGTGGGACCATCTCCGAACCCTGCGAGCCAGGTCACATCAGGCTCGCGGCGAAACCACGTCACCTGGCGCTTGGCATAGTTACGATGCCCTTGCTGCGTCGCCGCCAGTGCCTGCTCGCGCGTAAGTTCTCCACGCAAGAATTGTGTTGCCTGCTTGTAGCCGAGCGAATCCAGTGGTGTGACGCTCTTTTGCTCGCCGTATCGCTCGAGCAGAGATTTTGTTTCCTCGATTAGGCCGCACTCGAACATCTGGCAGGCCCGCTGATTAAGGCGCGCGTACAGCGCCTCCCGCTCCGGGTTGAGCCCGATTCGCAGAATGCGAAACCCACGCAGCGGATCGCGCCCGCGTTCCTCCCACAACTGGCTCATCGGCGCGCGCGATGCCAGGCACACCTCCACGGCACGGATAATCTTGGGCGCATCATGGGGATGGATCTTCGCCGCCGCCGCGGGGTCCAGCCGCTGGAGCAACTCGTGCAAATATGGCGAGCCGCGTTCCTGTGCGCGTTCGCGAAGCCGTTCGCGTAATTGTTCTGAACGTTGCGGTCCCGGGAAAAGCCCTTCCAGCAGCGCTCGCAGATAAAGACCGGTGCCCCCAACTACGATGGGCAGCCGCTGACGGCGGGCAATTTCCGCAATGGCCGTTCTCGCCTGCCGCGCATATTCCCCTGCGGTGAAGGGCTGGCCGGGTTCGGCGACATCGAGGAGATGATGCGGCGCCAGCGCCCGTTGTTGGCGGGCCGGCTTGGCCGTCCCAATCTCGAAGTGGCGATAGATGGCTACCGAATCGCAACTGACCACTTCACCGGCGAACTGTTGCGCAAGAGCGATCGCCAGCGCCGATTTGCCCGAACCTGTGGGTCCAAGGATGACGACGAGGAGTGGTTCAGATTGAGTCGGAGCCGAAGTGCTCATTCAACGCGCGCCCCAAGGGATGGTCCGGCCAAAACGGAAGAACGCCAGGGCAAGAATGAAGATCACCAGGACGAGCAGGCCGAAAACTTTGGCGCGCTCCCGCGAACGATATCGCGCTTTCCAATCTGCATCCTGCTCGCGAGCATCGGAGGCAGGCTTGGGTACAGGCTGCTGGCCGGAGGTCACAGCCCCATTCTACGCGTGGCAGCTAGTCCATATCGCCTTTTTGGGGGTTGTAGTAGAAGCGAAAACGCAGGGCCAGATAAGGGGCGTGATATTCCGACGGCAAAGGAGCGAACGGATTCGATGCGGTGATTCCACCCCAGGCGGCGCGATCCAGCGACACGTCGCCCGACTCTCCCGTGAGCTTCATGCCTGCAACCCGGCCATCCGGCAGGATGGCGAACTCAATGGCGACCTTGCCGCGTTTGCGCAGTGGCGCGCGCGCCGCTTCTGGGATTATTGTGTACCAGTTTCTGCGCACGGCTTCGACTACACGAGAGAGATACGGGCCGAAGTCCACGCCCTGGGTGTCACTGATTATTTCAGCCGGACCAAGCCTGATCGCCGACCCACCAGGACCTGCGCCGTAATCGCCACCGCCACCGCCGTAAGAGCCGCCGCTACCGCGATTCTCCGCAACGGCGCGAGCTTGCGCCGCAAGGTTCCCCTGCGACTTCATCATCTGCGCAAAGTCAACCTTGCCGCCACCCTGGTCCTGCATTGGAAGCCTGGGATTCGCCTGCGGCGTGGCCGGCTGCATCTGCGCCATCTGTTGCGATGGGTTCGGCTGCTGGCTGCCCTGAGGCGCCGGTGGCGTCATCTGCCCTGACTGCGACGGAGGCCCCGGCGGTCCCGCGCGCCGCAACTCCTCCAGCGTCTTCTTGTCGATCGACGGGTGCTGGCTCATCGCAACGCGGTTTTTGTCGGACAGCACATTCGTCTTGGGCGCCACCTTGGGCGGTTTTTGTAGGTCTGACGGCAGGTCCAGGTAGGTCATGTTCTGGTTCTTCATCAGGTCGGCAGTCGTGGCCAGATCGATGCCCTTGTAGCCGAAGATTTTCGGCGACATGGCAATCAAGATCACCACCAGCAGGTGGACCACGACGGAAATCCAGAAGGCTTCGCGCAGGCGCGAGCGCTCCAGATCATCCTCTAGTTGGAGCAGTAGATGTGGCGTAAGGTCCAGGCCGGCAGGGCCGTTGTCAGCCCACAAGGCAAGCTGCTGTTCTTCCTTGGTGGGAAGCTCAGCCGATCTCTCTGGCGGTATTAAGATGGAAGCCATCCGTTTGGATCAAGTACGCCCTGAGCTCAACCACTTAGACGCCCTTCGACCCTCCGGAAGTGCAATACTTCCCCGGTGATGGCGCAACCGTAGTAAACCCGGTGGCCTGGTGCAAGTTCCTAGCTCTTATTTTCGCACAGGCGAGTGCTTAATGCGATTCGCCCGCTGGCATCCGAGAGTTCCACAAAAGGTACACGTGGGGTCAGTTGCCGGCTATCCGCCCAGTGAGTCGGATACCGCCCACACTTGCCTTATCGAGAGCGGGGATCCGCTGACGGGGTTATCACCAGACGTGCCGCATCAGGCGGTACCGCACTTTCTCGCAATAGGCCCGGTAGCCTTCCAGATCGCGTGCCAACAACTTCTCCTCGCCAAAGATGCGCAGAATGAGCAACCCGACCGTGGCCAGAGCTACGAGAAGGCCACAAACGGAGCCCAGCAGCAGGGGAGCACCAACGAACATTAGACTTCCCCCAAGATACATGGGGTGGCGAACAAAGCCGTAGACGCCCGTGTCAATGACATGCTGGCCGCGCTCGGTCTGAATGCGCACCAACTGCGAGGCAAAGGTGTTATCGGTGAGCGCGCGTAACATGAAGAAACTGCCTCCGAGGAGCAAGATGCCTCCGCATATTTCGCTCCACAGCGGTAGACGGGGTGTCCAACCGAAGCGCACATCCAGCGCTGGCACAATGATCGAAGCCAGGAAGCAGACTTTTAACCCGATGAGGATAGCCATATCGATGCGCGATTCACCCCCGCTGCCGGGCATGCGCATGCGCTCGGCCAGCAGCGCAGGATCCTTATAGTGAAGCCACAAAACGAAGGTGGCCATGAAGGACACCCACCAGACGCCGAAGATCCAGCCCTCCACCCAGCGCCAATCGCCCGACAGCCATAGCAGCAGGGCCGCTAACCCTAGAACGCCAACGGGGGCAGCCACCCACAAAAGCCCGGTGATGATCGGCGTGGAGCGCATCAGAAGCTGAAAACATCATACTGCCGAGACGTGCTTGCCTTCCACTGTCGGAGCGGATTGCCGCGTGGGTTTGACAGGACGGCAAGACTCCTTCGGGCGGATCACGGGCTATTCGGAAACTGAACGACTGCAAAAGGTACACTGTCTGCCATGAAGTCAGTGATCGTTGGCACCGCCGGCCATATTGACCACGGCAAGAGTGCGCTGGTTCGGGCCCTCACCGGCATTGATCCCGACCGTCTGGAGGAAGAGAAGCGGCGCGGCATCACCATCGACCTCGGTTTTGCCAACCTCGACTTGCAGGGTCCGTCGGGAGAGTCGATCCGAATTGGGCTGGTCGATGTCCCCGGCCACGAGCGTTTTGTGCGCAACATGCTGGCCGGCGTCGGCGGCATCGATCTGGTGCTGCTGGTAGTCGCGGCCGACGAATCCGTCAAGCCGCAGACCCGCGAGCACTTCGAAATCTGCCGCCTGCTTTCGGTGCAGCGGGGCATCACGGTCCTGACCAAGTCTGATCTGGTCGATGCGGAAACTCTCGAAGTTGTGACTATGGAAGTGGCGGAGTTCCTCGCAGGATCATTCCTCGATCCGGCGACTTCGCCGATTATTCCCGTCAGCTCCAAAACAGGCGCGGGACTCGACCAACTGAAGCGTGAGCTGGCACGGCTGGCCGCCGAGGCTCCGGCCAAAGACTCCGGCGCGGTCTTCCGGCTGCCGATTGATCGCGTGTTTACCATGAAGGGCTTCGGGACCGTGGTGACAGGCACTCTGATTTCGGGCACCGTCCATAAGGAGCAGGAGGTCGAAGTCCATCCCACGGGCAAGCGCCTGCGCGTGCGCGGAGTGCAGGTGCATGGCCGGCCGGCGGAGCAAGCCGTCGCCGGACAACGCACCGCCTTGAACCTGGCAGGCGTCGAGACGACTGAATTGGCGCGCGGCATGATGCTGACGCCGCCGGAAATGTTCCATCCGGCGGTGCGATTGGGGGTACAGCTTGACCTGTTGCCTTCGGCCAAACCTCTGCGGCAGTACGCGCGCGTCCATTTGCATGCGTTCGCGGCGGAGACCATCGCGCGCGTGACCCTGCTCGAAACGAAGCCGCTTCTGCCGGGCGAGTCGGGCTTCGCACGCCTGAAGCTCGACCGTGCGATCGTGTTGTTCCCCGGCGACCGGTTCATTCTCCGGCAGTATTCTCCGGTGATTACCATCGGGGGCGGACGTGTGCTCGACGTGGGCGATCCGCCCATACGGATTGAGCGCGATCAGATATTGCCGTTCCTTCAGGCCATCGCCGATGGCAGTCCCCGAGAAGCGCTGCTGGCGCGCGTAAACCGGCGGTGGATCTTTGGGCTAACGGTTGCCGAAGCGGTGGCGGAAACGGGATGGCTTCCCGCTCACGTGCAGCAGCTCGCGGCGGAACTGAAGCAGGCAGGCGAAATCGCCATTTTCGGAAATGTCCTGATCACGTCGCGCTGGTTGGAGAGAGTTCGTCAGGACATCCTGGCGCGTGCCGCGTACTTTCACGACGCCAATCCGCTGCTGCCGGGGATCAATAAGCAGGAGCTTCACGCAAAGAAGCGCGAACATGACGATCTGTTCTACGGAGTCGTCGCGGCGTTGCTCCGCGAAAAAGAGTTGGAGGCCGACGGCGAGCTGTTGCGACTTCCCGGGCGGGGTGTGGTTCTCCGCGACGAAGAGGCGGAATCGAAGACGCAAATCGAGCAGGCCTTCGCCAAGGCAGGCTTGCAGGTCCCTGCGCTGAAGGAAGTGCTGGCTTCCCTGCCGGTGGACAAGGTGCGCGCCCAGAAGATTGTCACGCTGTTGCTGCGCGATCGCGTGCTGGTCAAGCTTTCGGACGACCTGGTCTTTCATCGCGACGCGCTGGAGGCGCTGCGCCAGCGGATCGTCGCGCAGAAAGCGAAAACACCCAAGCTGAACGTAGGAAACTTCAAGGACCTGTTCGGGGTGACCCGCAAGTATGCGATACCCCTGCTGGAATATCTCGACCGCGAGCGGGTGACGTGGCGGGTGGGAGACGAGCGGGTCATCCTGTGAGCAGCGGCATATCGCCGCCGCGATCAGATCTTCTCTTCTGGAAACTCCAAGTCGGCGCCCAGCGGATCGGTGAAGCGGTTGGTCAGATTCGCCAGGCCGATCAACAGATCGAGGTCCACGATCTCGGCTTCCGAGAAATGCAGCTTCAGGCTTTGAATGTCGCCATCGGCAATCGAGCGGGGATCGCGGGTGAGCTTCTCGGCGAAATCCAGCGCCGCTTCTTCCTTCTCGCTGAAGTTCCCATGTTGGCCCTCTTTCAAATGCTGCCAATCCTCTCGCGTTAGGCCAACGCGCTTCGACGCAGCCAGGTGATGCTGCATGCAATAGCGGCAGCCGTTGATCATCGAGACCCGGATGTACACCGCCTCGTACAAGCGGCGGTCCAGCGACCGCCCGACGCTGGCGTAAAACGGCAGGAAGGTCTTCAGCACCTCGGGCCGGTGAGCAATGAGCTTCTGCACGCTGCCGGGTTTGCCCTTCAGGGTCTTCTCGTAAACCTCGCGCACTTCGGTTGGGGCCTGGCCCATCTCCACGTACGACAATCGCGCCATCATGATCTCCTATGGTCATTCGTATAATAACCTGACGCCGGTTTGTTCGCGTGGCGCAAGCCCATCTGACCTTCGGGATGGACACGCCGGGGAACGATCGAGCCGGATAAATGGCTTGGCAGACGCGGGAACTTCTTTCTATGCTATCCGTATTACCTGTGTAGGGAGGCTGTATGTACTGCAACTATTGCGGAAAAGCGATCCAGGACGACGCCAACCTTTGCCCTTACTGCGGCCGCCGCATCGGCGCCGTGGCCGGTCGCCGCAAGCTCATGCGCTCGCGCGTCGATCGCAAGATTGCCGGCGTGTGCGCGGGTTTTGCCGAGTACTTTGATCTCGACGTGACCATCGTGCGGGTGGTTTGGCTGATTGTCGCCCTGTTCGGTGGCGGCGGCGTACTGGCCTATGTCATTGCGTGGATCGTGATGCCGGAGGAGCCGGAATACGTACCGGTTGCTCCCCCCGCGACGAATGTCCAACCGTATCAGGGGTCGTGAGTCCTGCGTCCAGGGTCGTGCCCGTATAGGGGTCCTTCGACTCCGCAGGAGTCCGCCCCGGCGGACTCCTGCTGCGCTCAGGATGACAGCAAGTACTCTCAGATGGTTGACTGCTGAAAGCTAGTTGCTCGTTGCTGATTGCTTCTTGCTATGCCCATTATTCGCAGCGGCGACGCCCGTCTCTCCTACGAAGTCACCGGCGACGGACCCGACGTCGTGCTGCTGCACCCGTTTCCGCTAAACCGCCACTTCTGGGACTCAGTAACACCACAACTCAGTACGCGATATCGGGTGATCCTGCCCGACCTGCGCGCTCATGGCGACTCCGAACTCGGCGAAGGGCCGGCCACCATGCAGAAGTTGGCCGACGACCTGTCGAGGCTGTGTCGGGAGGAAAGAATCAGCAAGGCTTTCTTCGTTGGTGTGTCCATCGGTGGTTATCTCCTCTTTGAGTTCTGGCGCCGATACCGCGACCAGGTCGCAGCGCTGGTGCTGGCCAACACGCGTCCCGGAGCCGAGACGTCCGAGGGCAAAGCAAACCGGTTGCAGCTTGCCGACAGAGTGCTGCGCGAGGGCACGGCCGGCTTTCTCGGAGAGATGCTGTCGAACCGCCGGGTCGTGTCGCGAACTACACGCACAAACCGCCCAGACATCGTTGATGCGGCGCTCATGATGATGCAAAGCATGTCGGCTGATGACATCGCGGGCGTGCAACGCGGGATGGCGGAGCGCCCCGATTCGGTGATGACGCTGGCGACTATCAATGTGCCCACTCTCCTCATTGCAGGCGATGAAGACAGTATCCCGCTCAATGAATTCGAGCTAATGCGGCAACGGATCCCTGGCAGCCGGTTGCAGGTCATCTCCCAGGCGGGCCATTATGCCGCTCTTGAGAAGCCGGCGGAATTCGGCCCGCTGCTGCGAACATTCTTTGACGGACTTCTGCGGCGTTAGCCTTCCACCAACGACCCCGGTGCCCGACTGCGCGGCATTGCGGGGGCTACATTTCGGGCGCTATAATCGGGCCACCATGTCGGTGATTGATGACCTCCGCCAGCTTTTACAGGATCTGGTCACGCCGGAATTCAGGGCCCTGAGTGTGCGCGTCGATGCCCTTGAGAAAAAAATTGATGTGCGCGTCGACGCCCTTGAGAAAAAAGTTGATGCCGGTTTCATCGCGCTCGAGAAAAAGACCGACGCCGGGCGCGCCGATCTGAAACAAGAGATGGCCGATACCGAGGCCCGGGCTGAACGCCGGCACACCGCCCTGCTTATCGCTCTACAGCTGGAAGAGCGCGTGAAGCGGCTGGAGCAAGACCGCATCACCTCTCACGAACAGAGGACCTAGTATCTCCAGGCTCTCCCGTTACATCCCCGGAGACCTGTACTGTCACGACGGTGGGGCGCGCTCGGCTCAATCGCGCTTGTGACCTTTGTCACCATGATCCAATTCGCCCTTTCGGTAGAATAGGTTCGCTATGTTGGATGCCTTTCTTGTACCGGAAAAGACTGTCGTCACCGCCAAGGGTGACAGTGCGGTGCTGGACGTCAGTGGCGCTGCGAACTCCGTTTTTCTCGTGACCCTCACCATCGACGAGGTGATCGAACAGGAGTCCATCGAGATCAACCTGTTCACCTCGGCTGACGGCACGACCTGGGAAGCGAAACCCGCGGCAACGTTGCCGCAGAAATTTTATGTTGGTGAATATCCGTTGCTGGTGAATTTGACCGCCACTGCCAACGCAAAGTTTGTGCGCGTGCACTGGGACGTGAATCGCTGGGGCCGCGGCGCGAACACGCCCAGATTTGTATGTGGCGTGCGTATTCGCGAGGTGACGCCGGAAGCGCTACTGGAAGCCAAGTCTGAGGCGAGCACCCGCCGGTAGTCTAGCTAGACAACCCATGCACGACACCAGATCGGTCACCGTACATCCCGCGCGCAACATTCTGGGAAGTGTGGGAGTCCCCGGCGACAAATCTATTTCGCACCGCTACGCCATGCTGGCCGCTGTCGCCGCGGGGCGGTCGCGGTTTCAGAATTTCTCGCCCGGCGCCGATTGCGCCAGCACTCTGGGATGCGTTCGCGCTCTGGGGTGCAACGTCGAACGCGACGACCAGGGAGCGGTGGTAATTGAAGGACTCGGCCCGCAACTGCGGTCCCCCGACGCGCCCCTCGATTGCGGCAATTCCGGTTCGACCATGCGCATGCTGTCGGGCATCGTCGCCAGCCAGCGGTTCACCACGGAACTGATCGGAGATGATTCGCTTTCGCGCCGGCCCATGCGCCGCATCATCGAGCCGCTAACCAGAATGGGCGCCCAGATTCATTCGACCGAAAGCGGTTGCGCGCCGCTGCGCATCACGGGCGCCCGGTTGCACGGTATCGAGTATCTAGTCCCCGTCGCCAGCGCGCAGGTCAAGACTTCGTTGCTGTTCGCCGGATTGCTTGCTGAGGGCCACACCACCGTAACCGAGCCGATGCGCACCCGCGATCACGGAGAGCTTGCACTGCGCGCCTTCGGCGCCAAAGTCGACCGGGTGCGAAATAGGGTGACCATCGAAGGCGGTCAGGCGCTGCATCCGCTGGAAGCCTACATTCCGGGAGACATCTCGTCTGCCGCTTTTTTTCTGTGTGCCGCTGCTGTTTTCCCCGAGTCCAACCTGGTGATCGACGGCGTGTTGTTGAACCCCACACGCTCTGCCCTGCTCGACGTGCTGACCGCCATGGGCAGCCGCATCTCGATGGTACGCGTGGAGGAGCAGCATGGAGAGCTACTGGGCACCATTACCTTGGTTCCCGGCGCGACCAAGCCGGTGACGATTGCGGGAGCGCAGACTGCGCTGCTGATCGACGAGCTGCCGGTATTGGCGGCCATAGCCCCGTACACGGCTGGTCTGGAAGTCCGGGATGCCGGCGAGTTGCGCGTCAAAGAGTCGGACCGCCTGGGCGCGGTCACCCAGAACCTGCGGGCAATGGGTGCGCAGGTTGAGCAAACCGACGACGGATGGCGTATTCCCGGTGGTCAGCAACTACACGGCGCGGAAATCGAGTCCTTTGGCGACCACCGCATTGCCATGGCTTTCGCTATCGCAGCCCTTCGGGCGCAGGGAGACACCCTGATCCGCAATTCGGAATGCGTGGCCATTTCCTACCCCAGTTTCTTTGCCGATTTGGAGCGGCTTCTGGAGCGATAGTAGACATATTTCTTATCATAATATTTTATCATTTATTTATCATATATTTTATCATGTTCATTATCATGTCTCTCATTATGTCTTTGCTACGAAGATGGGCATGGTAGTGAGGCCTGCGGCGCGCAACCACGGAGGCACGGAGACCACCAAGAAAACTATGGAAATCAACCCTCCGTGCCAGCTGTGTCTCCGTGGTAAATAATTTTCAAGGGCGGAGCGATCTCCCGCGTCATCCCGCAGCCACAGGCGTGGCAACGCGCTTGGGGAGAAATTCTCCGATGCGGCGGATCTGCGCGCCCACTCCCCGCAGCTTTTCTTCGATCCGCTCGTAGCCGCGGTCGATATGGTAAACGCGGTCGATGATGGTTTCGCCATCGGCGACAAGGGCAGCCAACACCAGCGAGGCGGAAGCGCGCAGATCGCTGGCCTGCACGGCCGCGCCACTGAGCGGCGTTTGGCCCCGGACCACCGCGCGCGTTCCTTCGATCCGGATGTTGGCCCCCATGCGCACCAGTTCCTGGGCGTGCATGAAGCGGTTCTCAAAAATATTTTCGGTGACGATGCTGACGCCCTCGGCCTGGGTCGCCAGCGCCATAAACTGCGCTTGCATGTCGGTGGGAAAGCCGGGATATTCTTCGGTGACCATGTCGGCAGCCCGCAAGGGGCCGTCACCGCTGACGCGAACGCTGTCGCCGTTGGTCCGCACCTGCACCCCGCACTCCTCCAACTTTTGGAGTAGCGCATCGAGATGACGCGGATCGCAACCCGACACCAGCAAGTCCCCGCCGGTGAGCGCGCCCGCGACGATGAAAGTGCCGGCTTCAATTCGATCAGGAATAATGCGGTGACGCGCGCCATGCAGCCTTTCCACACCTTGCACGCGGATGGCATGCGTGCCTGCGCCTTCGATGTTTGCACCCATCTTGTTCAACAGCGCCGCCAGGTCGCCGACTTCCGGCTCGCGCGCACAATTCTCCAGAATGGACTCGCCTTCAGCCAGCGCCGCCGCCATCATCAAATCTTCGGTTCCCGTCACCGTGATCTTCTCGAAGACGACGCGCGCCCCTTTCAGGCGCTCGGCCCGCGCTTCGATGTAGCCATGCTCCTGCGAAATTCGTGCCCCAAGTCTCTCCAGCCCTTTGAGGTGAAGGTCAATTGGCCGGGCGCCGATGGCGCATCCGCCGGGTAAAGAAACTCGAGCTTGTCTCATGCGGGCGACCAGCGGGCCCAGAACCAGGGTGGACGCGCGCATGGTTTTCACCAGTTCGTAGGAAGCCTCGGGATTCACCAGGTTGCGACAGCAGATGGTGGTGCGGTGCTGGGCGCGGCCATAGCCCAGTTCCACCTCGGCGCCCATCGCCGCCAGCAGTTTGCGCTCGGTCTCGATGTCGCGCACCTGCGGAACGTTTTCCAGGATGACGGGTTCGTCGGTCAGCAGCGCCGCGGCCATCGCCGGAAGGGCGGCATTCTTTGCGCCACTGATTCGCACCGTGCCCAACAGCGGATTGCCGCCGCGAATGACAAACTTGTCCATGTAGGGATGTCCTAAACCGACGCTGCGAACGCCAAATTTGTGAATCACAGCGCAGACCTCATTCTACGAGGATTGGGGGCCCGGAGTCGCTGGGAGCCTGTACGCAAACTCAGATGGGGCTTAAATGCCCCAGGTCATTGTGAACAGCTTGGATGCCGACCGGAAGGGCCGCTTACCTGAATACCTTCGAGACTTTACTCTCCCGCTTGCCGAGGGGCAACAGGCAACTGGCGAAAATGAGTCGAGTTTGAAGGAGAATTCTTGGCCACGAAGGCGGCCTTATTGCTCACTCCTCCAACGCCTCGACGATGGCATCATGCATTAGAGGCCGGACTTGGCGGATGGCCTGCGACATGCGGTTGGGCCAGGTGCGGTTGGTCAGCAACGTCACCGACAGCTGGCGCGTGGGATCGATCCATAGGGACGTGCCGGTGAATCCGAGATGACCAAAGGACGCAGCCGAAAAATGAGCGCCCGACGATGCCGGCGGCGACGGAGTGTCCCATCCCAGCGCCCGCGACGAACCGGCAGGAGAATCGACGCGACGCGTGAAGAGCTGCACCGTTTCCGGCTTGAGGATCGGGGCTCCGCCGCGCAACATGCACTCAGCGAAGCGCGCGATATCGATTGCCGGAGCGAAGACCCCGGCGTGTCCGGCGACGCCTCCCATCACGAAGGCGTTCTCGTCATTCACTTCACCCTGAATGATGCGCCTGCGAAAGGTGCGATCGTCCTCCGTGGGCGGAATCTGAGACTTCCATTCCGCCGGTGGATTGAATCGCGTTTGTGTCATGCCGAGCGGAGTGAAGATCTCCTGCCGCGCGAACCGGTCGAGTGCCAGGCCAGCTTGGCGGCTCAGCACTTCTCCCAGCAGGATGAAGCCCATGTCGCTGTACTCGGCGCGTGTGCCGGGCTCGGCAACCAGCCGCGTAGTAAAAGCCGCCCGAACCAGTTCCTCGCGGGAGCCGGTAACTTCGAATAACTTCTCGTAAGCTGGCAGCCCGCTGGAGTGGACGAGCAGCATGCGCAGCGTGACCGCCTCCCGCGTCGCCTGCTGATGCCGGGGCGCTCGCGCCACAAAATCGGGGAGAAAGTGACCGACCGGAATATCCAGTGGCAATTGGCCGCGCTCGTGCAGCAGCATGGCCACAGCCGTGGTCGCCACGACCTTGGTCAGGGACGCCAAATCGAAAACGGTGTCGGGCTGAACCAGAGCAGCGTCGTCAGCGTAGGTGAAGCGGCCAAATCCGCGCAGCGCGATCAGAGACCCGCGATGAGTGACGGCCAGCGCCGCGGCGGGGAAGGCGCGTTGCTCGATGGCGTCGCGAACCACGGCAAAAGCCCGCGCGAATTGCTTGTCCTGGAGCTCGCAAGCAGGCGGCAGGTCTGCGAGTTGTTGCGGCGGTAGATTCAGAAGCACCTCGGGATGAGATCGGATGCAGGCGCAACTTATAATAGCTTGCCGACGCAATGGCGCGGCAATTCTCAGATCAGGAAAGGTTTCGGACCCATTGAGGCTTCGTAGTTGGCCCGTCATTGCGCTTCTTCTCTTCGGTCTTCTACTAACCAGGGGCGCGCTTCTTGTGGCCCAGAAGGCGCCCGCTCCCGCCGTCACGCCGTCAACCGCCGTCAACGAGGCAGACCGCTTTGCCCCGCTCGACGCGCTGCTCAAAGATGCGATCGAGAAAGGGCGCGCGCCCGGGGCGGTCCTGCTGGTCGGTCACAACGGAAATTTCGTTTATCGCAAGGCATTCGGCTATCGCGCACTCGATCCCAGCAAGGAGCCGATGACCGTCGACACCATTTTCGACATGGCATCGCTGACCAAGGTGATGGCGACCACCAGTTGCGTGATGCGCCTGGTGCAGTTGGGGCAGGTGAAGCTGAACGACCCGGTTGCCAAATATATTCCCGAATTCGCGCAGAACGGCAAGGACGACGTGACCGTTCGCCAGTTGCTGACGAACTACTCCGGCCTGCGGCCTGACCTTGACTTGAAGCAGTATTGGAGCGGGTCGGAGGAGGGTTATACGCGCGCCAATGGCGAGAAGTTGATCAATCCGCCCGGCTCGGTGTTCCTGTACAGCGACATCAATTTTGTGGTGCTGGGCGAACTGGTGCAGCGCGTTGGCGGTATGCCGCTCGATCAGTATGCGCAAACCTATATTTTTGGTCCGCTGGGCATGACCTCGACGCGTTTTCTTCCGCCCGCGGATTGGAAGCCTCGCATTGCGCCCACCGAACGCGACGAGCGCACAGGCCAGATGCTGCGCGGCGTGGTCCACGATCCTACTGCGCGCCGGATGGGAGGAGTCGCCGGCGACGCCGGGCTGTTCTCGACCGCCGATGACGTGGCCAGGTTCGCCCAAGCGCTGCTGAACGGGGGCGCGCCCGTGTTCTCGCCATCGATTGTCGAGAAGATGACGACCCCGCAACAGCCGCCTAACCTGACCGACGTGCGCGGACTGGGCTGGGACATCGATTCACCGTTCTCTTCCAATCGTGGTGAACTGCTCCCGGTTGGCTCCTTCGGGCACACCGGTTTCACCGGCACTTCGGTCTGGATCGATCCGACCACCAATAGCTACATCATCCTGCTCACCAACGCGGTGCATATCAAGGACGGCAACGTGATTGCGTTGCGCACCGAAGTGGCCACTGCGGTCGCCGCCGCGTTGCAACTTCAGCCCAGCGAAGAGCAGAAGGTGCGGCTGTCGCGGATTACCGGCTACAACGAAGCCGCAGCCGCCAGCCGCCGCGTGATGGTTCGCAACGGCCAGGTGTCCAACGGGATTGACGAACTGGAGGCCAACAACTTCGACGCCTTGCGAGTTCCCGGTGCTGGGACGCCGAAGGTAGGATTGATCACTAACCAAACCGGGGTCGATAGTCGTGGCAACCGCACCATTGACATCCTTGCCCACGCCCGCGGTTTGCAATTGAGCGCCATCTTCAGCCCGGAGCATGGTGTGCAGGGGACCTCCGACAAAACTGACATCGCTGACACGAAAGATGGAGCGACCGGAGTTACGGTTTACAGCGTGTACGGCGACACGGATGCCAAGCGCCGCCCGCCGCTCGATGTGCTGCGCAAGCTCGACGTGCTGGTATTCGATCTTCAGGACGCGGGCGTTCGCTTCTACACCTACGAGACGACGCTGGGATATTTTCTGGAAGCCGCGGCCACCCTGGCAAAGCCGATCGTGGTGCTCGACCGTCCCAACCCCATCACCGGAGCTTACGTTCAGGGTCCGGTCTCCGATAAAGCCCAGGAGAGCTTTGTGAATTATTACCCCGTGCCCGTGCGCCACGGCATGACGATTGGCGAGTTGGCGAAGCTATACAACACCGAGCGGAACATCAACGCCAATCTCACGGTGGTTCCGATGAAGGGCTGGATGCGCGGCGATTGGTTCGACTCGACATCGCAGCTATGGGTGAGTCCATCGCCCAACTTGCGCGACCTGAACCAGGCGACGCTGTATCCCGCCGTGGCATTGATTGAACAAACAAATATTTCGGTCGGGCGGGGCACCGATACTCCCTTTGAAGTGGTGGGGGCGCCCTGGGTGGGCGGGAAGAGGATGGCTGCGTACCTGAATGCGCGCAACATCGCCGGGGTGCGCTTCGTGCCTATTACGTTCACGCCCGCCAGTGGACCCTATGCTCGTCGGGAATGTGAAGGAGTTAACATCATCGTCACCAATCGGGAAGTTCTGGACGCCCCTGAATTGGGGCTGGAGTTGGCGACGGCCCTGCATGATGCGGCCCCGACGGGATTTGACGTCGCCCATATGAAACTGTTGCTGGCGAATCAGGCGGTGTTCACGGCGCTGCAAGCGGGGCAGGACCCGCGGCGCATCGCCGACGACTGGCGCGATGGCGTCGAGCAGTTCATGCAGGTCAGGAAGAAGTACTTGATCTATTGAGCACCGCGGTTTCGGGTGTCATCCTGAGCGGAGGCGGCGCTTCGCCGCCGGAGTCGAAGGATCTGCGGTTACCACGACAGGTGACCACACTCACATCACAACCTGGCCGGTGTGTGGCACGATCAGCACGTGAGAGAACATCGATATGCGACCTACATTCTCGCCAGCCGGTCGCACCAATTCTACGTGGGAGTGACCAACAATCTTGAGAGGCGGATGCGTCAACACAGGGAACACGCGTTCGGGAGCTTCACTGCGCGGTATAACGTCGACCGCCTGGTGTGGTACCACATCTTCGGCGATATTCGCGACGCGATCGCGCGCGAGAAACAACTCAAGGGCTGGCGGCGGGAGAAGAAGATTCGCTTGATTGAATCGGAGAATCCGACATGGCAGGACTTGTCGGAAGAGTGGGGCAAGCCGATCGGGTTGAACGACATTCTTCGCGGCCCGGGCGAGTGACCGCAGATCCTTCGACTCCGGCGGCGCAAACCCGGCGCCGCCTGCGCTCAGGATGACAGCGGTTGAGGGGTGATGTGGAGGAGTCCTTTGATCCCTATGGGTGGGCCGCAGACCCATGTGACGCTCAGGATGACAACTCTATTGTGCCGCTCTGCGCACCTTGGCTTGGTCAATCGTTATGCTGCGCTCCAGCACCATTTCGATCGAGTCGCCCACCGCGAGATTAATTTCGGGCCCGCGCGTGAACAGGACAGTGGCCAATCCGAGCGCGCCACCGCTGAGGGCCCCAATGCCTGCACCTTTGGCCCCTCCGGCGATCGCCCCAATTCCCGCGCCTGGAATGGCCGTGCCGACGACGGTCCCGACGTCCTTTCCCTTACTGCCTTCCCCCTCGATGGTTCCTTCCTTGCCTTTGACGCCGGCGCTGTTTTGATCCCCGGGGGTTCCCTGCACCGCGCCCGGCAGCAGCAAGGTATAACCATTGGGGAAGATCATGGAGGTAAAGCTCATCTGCAATTCGGCGTGGCCCTTGACCTTGCCCGGACGCAGCACCCGCCGGATTTCTCCCTGCACGAAGGTACCGGGTGGAATCACGATGCGGTCATTCATCACGATGGGAAACGAGGTTTGGGCGTAAACCGGATCGCCCGGGCGGGCGTTCTTGGTGGTAAGGCCCTGCTTCATGACGAGGGGAATTCGTGTGCCCGAGGGGACGGTGATTGAGTCGGCAGGAGGGGCGGAGCTGTCCTGCTGTGCGACCGGAGCCGCGCGCGATGTGAGTTGCGGCGCACCATCCCAGTTCTGCGCTGAGACAAGGATGGTCGCGGCGCCGAGAAAAACAGCAAGCAGAACTGCTGCTGCTCTCATGTGTCCTCCCCTGACAACAAGTTTTCCACGTAGTACGTTGAACGCCTCATCGCGAGGAAAGTCGCGCTCGCCTATTTCAGCATATACAAGGCGTTCACGTGCGCAGTAATCGTGATCTTCTGCGCCCCGAACTCAGCCGTGGGAGGCGCAGGGGAATTTATTGCCGCCGGACCTGCTTCTCTGGCGAGCATCATCGGCCGGACTGGGCTGGGCTCATAGGTGTCAACCGACGCATAGGAGAGTTCGCCCAGGGTGCGGCCGCTGAATCGCGCGACCGAATTGGCCTCGCCACGCGCGCGCGCCAAGGCATCTTCCACAGCTTTGATTTTAGCCGCCTCCATATCGTCGAGAAGATAGCTGAGCGACTGATTGCCGGTCACGTCCTCCATGTCGGAGAGTCCCTGGGTAAGCGGCCCCACTTTGGAGAAGTCTTTCAGCTTAATGCTGATATTGGTGTCCACCCGATAGCCAACCAGCTTACGTTTCGGGTTCTTGTAGTCGTACACCGGCTGCACCGAAAACTGCCCGACCTGGGCGTCCTTGGGATCGAGCCCGTTAGAGCGCAGGAGCTGGCGAACGTGATCGGCGGCGCGACTGGCCTTCTGGTTCGCATCCTGCTGCTTCTCTTCTTGCGCCGAGATACTAAATTGCACCAGCACGGTATCCGGCTCGGCTTCGTACTTGCCATCAGCGCCCACCCATACCGTGTTGGGTATGGGAGTTGCCGAGGAGCGGTCTTGCGCTCCCAGGGGAGCTACGGTGAACAGCATTGCAGTGAAAGCGAGGAGTGAAAACGCGATGAACTGCCAACTTCTGAGTCGCATAAGAGTACCTGGGCGCCACGGTTCTCCAGCGCAAGGCGACCGCAGAGCGGCCGGAGCTGCGGTGGGCGTGGCTCCTTTCCCTTCAAAATCATAGTCTGGCGGACTGCGTTTAACCAACCGCGGTCCGCCAAATGCCTTCCTGGAAAGAACGCTGGAACTTGCCATTCTTGCGCGACACTCGCGTTTGCAGAAGAAAGTCAGGTTATGCTCCCGATTCCCCAGAATCAAACTTGCTATGTACTTTCGTGGCGAGTCTGTCATCCCAATGTTGAAAAAGCGAATCTGACCAAGTAAGTTGCGGTTAGTTGTAATCCACGGCAGGTCGGACAAGGAGCGGCCGATGAGCAGATGGTATGTGCCACTTACAATGTTGGGGCTCGGAAGTGTTGGGGCATTTTTGCTGAGCGAGCGTGAACGGAACAGCTTGAGCGCCCCATCTGAAAATTGCGACGAGCGCTGTCTGGAATGGAATGCGAGCGCGCAGAGCGAACTGGATCGCATCCAGGCCGCCTTAAGTCGCATTGCGGAATCGTTGGAGCCACAAACCTAACTCGGGCCATGAGCGGTCGCAGGGCGGAATGACGGGCGGAGGTCGAGGTTCCTGGTGATTCTGGTGGCTTTCCTTAGCTGGACGCTGGGAGAGGCGCCAGTTCGTTGATTTTTCCTGCCATGCGGATATCGCGTTGCGTAACCCCGCCAGCGTCGTGCGAGACCAGGACCATGGTCACCTGGTTGTAGCTGATGTGGATGTCAGGATGATGGTTCACGGCTTCGGCCGCTTCGGCGATCTGATTCACGAAATCCATGGCTTGCACGAAGTTGGCAAACTGGAAATTGCGCTCAATCGCATTTCCATTCTTCTTCCAGCCGGGCAGCTTCTGCAGGGCTTGCTGGATCTCGGCATCCGCTAGAACTCCACTCATCTCTTGCCTCCTTTATGGACCGGCCATAGACCTGGACGGGCAGCCAGCATTAGCGTAACAAGTCCTCCGGGTGGCGGCGAAATCCACTGCTGCCACACCTTACCGCGCGGTTGGGACCCCAATTTCATTGCGCAACTCCTGCCATATGTGATCTGGAATGGAGAGGAAGACTTGCACAATCTCGGGATCGAACTGGCGCCCCGAATGACGTTCAATCTCTCGCCGGCCGGCGGGAATGGATTGCGCGGCGCGATAGGGCCGATCGGAAGTAATGGCGTCGAAGGTGTCAGCGATGGCGAATATGCGCGCCCCCAGGGGGATCTGATCGCCCTTTAGGCCGCGAGGATAGCCGCTGCCGTCGAAGCACTCCTGGTGTGAGTAAACAATGTCGGCCGCCTCACGCAGGAAGGGGATCCGGTGCAAAATCTGGTATCCCAACTGGGCATGGTGGCGCATGATTTCCTGTTCTTCGGCACTTAGCCTGCCGGGTTTGCGCAAGATCGCGTCCGGAATCGCCATTTTGCCGACATCGTGAAGAAACGCTCCGCGGGCGATAACGCGAATGTTGTCGTGCGGCAATTCCATGGCTCGGGCAATGGCGATAGTGAAGGCGGTCACGCGCTTGGAATGACCTTCGGTTTCGGCATCTTTCAGATCGAGCGCGTCACCCAATGCTTCCAAGGTGATGTCATAGGAGCGCTCCAGGTCGGCCAGCGCCCTGCGCAGCATCTCTGTGCGGGCCGCAACCAGAGATTCCAGCTTGGTCTGATACGCCAGGTTTTCCTGTTTCAGACGGCGATTTTCCATGGCCCGGCGAACAATGGCCAGCAGTTGTTCGCGCTCGAAGGGCTTCGGCAAATAATCGTAGGCGCCGTTTCGAATGGCAGTCAGGGCGACGGAAATGTCGTGGACGGCGGTAACCATTACCACCGGAATGTCGGGATGTTCCAAACGAATCCGCGCCAGCAACGACAACCCGTCCATCCCTTCCATGATCAGGTCCGACAACACCATCGAGTAACCGGCATCGGAATGCAACAGCGCCAGCGCCTCCTCCCCCGAGGTGACCGGATGACAGTCGAACCCCGCCTGGTTCAGAATGGAGCACACCACTTCCCGGATGGAATTCTCGTCGTCCACTACCAGAATGCGTTCATCGGCCATACTGGGAAGCCCTTGCTCGGCCATGGTGCTGACGGTCATTGGTTCGATTCTTATCTACTTCGCCTCGCATGGCCAGAAAAATAATGCATGGCGCACCCTATCGGTTTATGGGGGCCCTCGGGGCAAGGTTGGGCTACAAACTTGAAAAAGTTACATTCCGCGCCCCAGATTAGTTGGCATTGTGATGCCAATCTAGGGAAGATGGACTCCAAAATTACCTAGCAGGAGCAAAAACAACACTCCCCCATATCACCCGCGTCATGGGTTGCGCGTCGCCCAGCAGCGAAGCCTGTTAGTCAAACGTTATCAACATGTTAGCCATATTTTTGAACAGAATATTCCCTGCTCCAAGGCTTTGGGCACCACGATTGCTCAGTATTAAGGTGTTGGCGAGCAGCAGAGTAAGCGAAGCGAGCAACTTGACGCTTTCGGGTCATCGGAAGCATTCGAAACCAGGGCTGGTCCGCGACGGGCCAGAATTCGCTGAGGTAGAAACCATGAACACTGTCCAGGAAGCAAAAATGCTCGGGTTTGCAACCTACATGCCGGCGGTGTTGCCGCGCAGCGTAGACAGCTACAACGAAACCTACGAGCTGAACCGGCATCGCGTGTATGCGCTGGCATTTTGGATGACGGACAACGAGTTGGACGCGGCCCAGTTAATGACTCACACCTTCTGCCGCGCCTTTGCCAAGGTCGGTACCCCAACCGCGGAAGAAATTGATCGCTGCTTGATTAGCGAGCTGCGCGAATATATGCCGCTGGGAACGCTGACCTTGAGCTGCGCTCCCTGTGAGAAAGTTTTGTCAGTGCGCCGTAATACGTTGCGCGTCGACCTGGAACGCGCCGTGGTCCAGTTGCCCCCTACGGAAAAGATGATCTTCCTAATGCACGACGTGGAAAGCTACGATCACGCGCGCATCGCCCGCACCCTGGGCCTCAGCGACGAGGAATCGCGCCTCGGACTCCACCAGGCTCGGCTGCGCATGCGCGAGCTGCTGGCGAAATAAGTTTCCCCGTACTCTCAACCGCTCTTCTCCTGAAACACTGGCGCCTCTCGCAAGAGGGACATTTTTATCGGCTTGCCTAGCTCTTCGCCGCCTCGTCCTCGGTGCTGTCCAGTTCCTCTTCCTCTTCGCGCTTCAGGGGACGCAGCAGCGGGAACAGAATCACGTCGCGAATGGAGCGCGAATCGGTCAGCAGCATGGTCAGGCGATCGATACCGACGCCTTCGCCTGCGGTCGGCGGCAATCCGTACGACAGAGCGCGGAGGTAGTCCTCATCCATCTGGTGGGCCTCTTCGTCACCGCGCTCGCGTTCGCCGCGCTGCCCCTCGAAGCGGCGGCGCTGCTCCTCAGGATCGTTCAGCTCGCTGAAGGCGTTGCCGATCTCCAGTCCGCCAGCGAAGATCTCGAAACGCTCGACCCATTCGGCGTTCTCTTCCGGCTCGCGCTTGTTCTTCGAGAGCGGCGAAATGGCAAGAGGAAAGTCGTAGATGAACGTCGGCTGAATCAGGTGCGGCTCGGCGACAAACTCGAAAATCTCGGCGATCGTCTTGCCCATGGGTGCGACCGGATCGTATGGGATGTGCGGATTGGCCGCGTTGTAGCGATGCACCATGGCGGCAATCTGCTCGGCGCTAGAGAAGTCAGCCATTTCCGGCTTCTCGCCATCGTTCTCGGGCCAGAACTTGATGATGGCTTCGCGCATGGAGAGGCGCTGGAAGTTGCCGAAGTCAATCTCGTGCCCGTTGAAGTGTGCGATGGTTGTGCCATTCACGTCGCGCGCCACCTGGGCCAGCATCTCGGCGGTGAAGTCCATCATATCGCGGTAGTCGGCGTAGGCCATGTAGAACTCCAGCATGGTGAACTCGGGATTGTGCTGGGTTGAGATGCCTTCGTTGCGGAAGTTGCGATTGATCTCGTACACCCGGTCCATGCCGCCGACCACCAGCCGCTTCAGGTAAAGCTCAGGCGCGATGCGCAAATAGAGATCGACGTCGAGCGCGTTGTGGTGGGTGATGAAGGGCTTGGCCACCGCGCCGCCGGCGATGGGATGCATCATCGGCGTCTCGACCTCGACGAAGCCGTTGTTGTCGAGGAATCGCCGCATTGACTGCACCACCTTGGCGCGCTTCAGGAAGACCTCGCGCACGTCGGGGTTCATCGTCAGGTCAACATAGCGCCGGCGATAGCGCGTCTCCACGTCCTGCAAGCCGTGCCATTTTTCGGGCAGGGGAAGCAGGTCCTTCACCAGGAAGGTGATCTCCTCCACGTGGACGGTCAGCTCGTTAGTGCGAGTGCGGAAGAGATAACCCTTGACCCCGATGTAATCGCCGAGGTCGAGCAGCTTGTAAAGCTGAAAGGCTTTTTCGCCGACGTTGTCGAGGCGAACGTAAATCTGCAACCGCCGGCCGCCCTGTTGCAGGTGGGCGAAGCCCGCCTTTCCCTGCACGCGGATGGACATCAGGCGTCCGGCAACGCTGACGTTCACGCGTGGTGCCTCAAGCTCCGGCCCGGTCTTGGGCAGGTACTCTTCGAGAATTTGCGGAATGGTGTGCGTGGTTTCGTAGCGATAGGGATAGGCAAGCTGCCCTAGCGCTTCAATCTGCTTGAGCTTTTCTCGTCTGAGCTCGTAGATTTTCTGGTCAAGTGCCACGGTGGTCCCTGCTGCCTGGCTTCCCGCAGGCCGAAAGGTAAGGAAATCCGATTATAGATTGTGTATGCGGCGATTGGTGATGGGAAGGGCCTGGTACCGCTTACAAGAATGAGTCTTGACATCCTGACCGGCGACGGCATTGTAATCCCCCCCGAGCACTATGGGCGCGCCTTTGCCAAGTACGCGTGGAAGGAGATGCCGCCCAACAACTTTCAGCCGACCCGCTACCGCGTTCGTACCGCGCCACTTCGGGGGGTGCGCATGAGGACCCGCCTTATGCACGACGGAGCCTCGTTGACTCCGCGCGACGCCATTGTCCGTCACCAGCGGGAAGCCGAGAAAGCCGCCAACAGATTCAAGATGTTGCCGGCCAAGGACCGAGAGGCGCTACTGGCGTTTCTGCAATCGCTATGAAGCTGCTGGCTGGAAGCACAGCATGGTCGATGTCCGTTGCAGGAACGGAACGCCACCTCGTCCGCTCAGTTGATCTCGCTCTTGCTAATAGAGAGGTAGACAAGCCGATTGTTCTTGAACTCCAATCTAAAACTCGCCGAAAGAGTGTAATCCGATACCTCCGCTGGAAATCCTCCGAAGATATCGCTCTTCAGATAACTCGGGTTTTGATGAAGAAAGGTGCCGACCGCCTCAGGGGTGGTTGGGATCTTTATCTCGAAAAGGTAGTACAAGAGATTGCCCTTTTCATAAAGAGGGGCGCCGAGAACAGTTTTCACCTGTGCTTTTGTCGAACCGAGTCGTAGGCCGCTATCAGTTGCCAGATGCCTATCAACAAGTGGGTTGGGGCGGCAGAATTCCTGGCCACGCCAAGCTCGGCCGTCAGCAAACAAATAGAAGCCCAAGTCAACCTCGCCCGCCTCGGAGATCAGATAAACATTTCCCGGCTTAACGGACGTGTAGCAACGCTGGTCGCGGAAATCCCCAGCGTCCCCGCGCACTATGGCTTGTGCCTTGCCGAATTTTGACTCCAGCCAGTTATGTGGTGGCTTACCCAATAGAGAGGTGCCGAGGATTTTGAAGTTTGTGGCGGGTATGACCCGTTTGGACCACTCGTTGGACCACTCGTCGGGCGGACTCTCAAAATTTGGGTTTTTCTCTGACCACCAATCAGAGTCCTCCGTCAACTGTATTGCATGTATATCGTTTCCCGACAGGGCGAGAACGTGCGAGAAGAGAACGGGTGCCAGAAGTATTAGCCAGAACCAACGGAAACTGTGTTTCATTGACGAAACAACTCTATTCTCGGTTGTTGTGACCCAGCAAGTCCGACTTCCTACCGGGCAGCAGTCAGAAGATGATTTTAGGCAACTGATGATTACCCTGACGCTGAAAAATTCAATTTGTGATCTGTGTCATTGAATCGCGTCCCGAAGCGCGGTATAGTGACGCGTTCGTTCATATCCGGATCGCGCTTCGGCGCGTCCATCGAGAAAGCACTTTATGCCGCAGAACTATGTACCGATGTTCATTTTCGCCTTCCTGGCGTTTCTGGTGGCGGCCGGAACGCTTGCCCTCTTCTACATCGTCCGTCCCCGTAACCCATTCAAAACCAAGCTGATGCCCTACGAATGCGGCATCACGCCCTTCGATAGCGCGCGTGGCCGCTATACCGTCCGTTTTTATATCGTGGCCATTCTGTTTGTAGTCTTCGACGTGGAGACCATCTTCCTGTTTCCCTGGGCGGTGCAGTTCAAGCTGTTAGGCCTGTTTGGTCTGCTGGAGATGCTGATCTTTCTCGGCATCCTGATCGTGGGATACATCTGGATCTGGAAGAAGGGTGCGCTGGAGTGGGTGTAGGGGTTGCCGCGCGCCAAAATGTTACCGCCCATCCACGTCGCGAGAATGGATGGGCTTGTTTTTTGGGGCCTGTCAGGCTCGGGTAGTGCGGCGCTTCAGCGCCGCGTGACAATGCCCCTATTACGAGAGGCTTTAGCCTCGGGGTACTTGTGACCAAGACATATTTCATCACTGCGTCGGCCTACATGCACCAGAACCTGTTCCAACGAACGGAAACAGCCGATTTACTGCTGGTCACGCTGTTTCGGTATCGCGACGCCGGCGAATTTCTGGTCCACGAATTCGTCGTCATGCCGAACCACCTCCACCTGCTGTTGTCAGTCGATGACGACCATGCGATTGGCCGGGCCGTGCAGATGATCAAGGGAGGCTTTTCGTTCGCGATGGGGAAGGCTGGCCTGAAATTGAAGGCCGCATGGCAGCCAAGCTATTACGAACATCGGGTGCGCGACATGGATGAATATGGACGAATGCGGGCGTACATTCACGACAATCCGGTGCGGCGTGCGTTGGTAATAACAGCTGGGGAGTACCCGTATTCGTCCGCGCGAACCTCGATTCGCCTTGACGAAGTACCCGAGAGGCTAAAGCCTGAACACCAGGAAGCCGTTTTAACGCGGCGCTAAAGCGCCGCACTACCCGCCCGCATCATCTAAAGCAAAACCTGCTCAGCCGCCCGGTTCTCACACCTGCTTTTTAGGTCCCATGTACAATCCGTCGACGCCGCGCGGCAAAGAATGCCCTCTTTCCCGCGGCACCCGGATGACCAGACAGTCGGTAGGCATGTCGTGCAGCGCCTGGCGGCGCTTGGTCCAGCCTGCCATCATGAATCCGATGGTCAGGAAGAACAGGGACAGAAACTTCATGAAGTGGCGAACTGTCGCTTGACCGAACCCTATTCTGTCGCCCTCCGCGGTGACTACCTGCAAACCTAAAGCACGCTTACCGACGGTGGCGCGCCACGATGAACTCTCGGTGAAGGCAGAGTACAGCCATCCACCGACGGACAGGATCAGGATGAAGGCCATCCCCGTGGCCACCTTGGACACGAAGGGGGAAACTCCCAGCAGGCGACCAAAGCGGCGGAGCACAAGATCGATGGCGAACGTAAGCACCAGCGCGCCGCCAATCTCCAAGGTTACGTCGATGGCACCGGCCCAGACACGAAGCCAGAATCCGGCGTAGGCAAGGGGAGCCAGCTCGGTTGGCGCTGGAAATGCTGGCGGCTTGGCAGGTTGAGAAGACACTAGACCTCTGGAGGTGGGCTCCGAAAGCAAGTCTCCGCAAAAGAGACAAAACCGTCCATCTGGCAATCGCACATTGCCGCAGGTGGAACAGACCTGGTTCAGCACCATCTCCATTCGGATGGGAATACTACGCTCGACCCGTTGTCCCTGTAAAGTGACCCGGGTTCTTGGTAGTGGTGCAGTTTGAAATTGGGTCGCGGAGTAAAACCCGCAGGAACAGAGTTTGCGCCGGATGCACTCGTGTCATCCCTCTGAGAAATCCCTGCGGGCTCTATACCTACCACATTGAAGGAACTGCAAGGCTAGTATCCATGGGCCGCCTATCGCTGTCTGAGCAAGATTGCACATTTGATCGCTGTCTGTGACGGCGGCGACGGGGCAGCAATGCAGTTCTGAAATCAGCCGTGATCGTAAAGGTTGAAAACTCCACCACTAGCTAGTTCTTCCGCGGGGGAAGCGGTGCTCGAAACCCGGACTCTGGGCGATTTCCTGTGCAAACTCTTGCACCCATGCCGAACCACTCACGCCTCAAGCCCCGAATCGCTCTTATCCTTCCGCGGCACTTGCCGCGCTGGCGGCTGCGGCGGGCGCAAAATCCAGCAGGTTGAGCTGCACTCCCCCGAATTCGGGATGCTCGTTGTAATCCACGGTGAAGGCCAAATCGAGCAAACTGCCCAGCAGCAGCGACTCTTCTGTCGCGCGCTCGGCCATGCGCCAACCCAAGGCATCGAAGCCACGTTGAAATTTACTGCCGCCGGAATTTCGCTCACTGGCCACGACGCGTAGCTTCAGATGTTTCTCTTTCAACACCCTGGGTGGCTGGACCAGCTTCGCGTTCCGGGCAACGAAAACTGGCACGGGATTACCCGAGCCGAATGGCTCCAGCTTCTGCAACAGCAGCCAGAAGTCGTGCTTGACATCGTCGAGCGCGATCTCGGCGTCGTAGTGGAGGATGGGAATGAAGTCCTGCGGCGTCAGCCGTTCGCGGGCGAAAGTATCCAGCCGCGACCGCAACTCGGGAATCTTCTCCACCGGAAGCGAACAACCCACCGCGTGCGCGTGTCCGCCAAAACGGGTGAACAACTCAGGACACGATTCCAGCGCTTGCAGCAAATGAAACGCCTCGATGGAGCGGCCTGAGCCATGCGCTTCGCCATCCTCGCAGGAGAAGATGAGGGTCGGACGCCGATACCGCTCCACGACCCGCGTAGCGCAAATGCCGATCACACCGCGATGCCAACCTTCGCCCTCCAGCACCAGGCAGTAAGCCTCCCTCATCTCGGGTGACGCTTCAATCTTAACTTGAATTTCGTCCAGGATGCGCTGCTCTTCCAGTTGCCGGTCGCCGTTGAGCTGATTGAGCCGAATGGCTATGTCGGCCGCCTTGGTTGCGTCCTTCTCGGTGAACAACTGAATGACGTGCTCGGCCACATCCATGCGCCCGGCGGCGTTTAAGCGCGGCGCCACACGGAAAGCGATGTCGCCGGCGCTCAGAGGGCGCGAGCCGTCCAGTTGGCAATTCGCCAACAAGGCACGCAGGCCGGCATTGACTGGTTTTCTCAGCCCCTCCAAGCCTAGTTTGGCGAAGACGCGGTTCTCGCCAATCAGCGGCACCGCGTCGGCGATGGTCGCGATGGCGACCATCTTCAGAAATGACGGCAGCAGTCGCTCGCGTCCGGTCTCCTCCAGCAGGGCTTGCGCGATTTTGAATGCCACTCCCGCGCCGCACAGCGATTTGCAGGGATAGTCGCAACCCTCCTGATTCGGGTTCACGACCGCCAGCGCTTTCGGGACGCCGTTCGCCTGGGGCAGGTGGTGGTCGGTGACGATGAGATCGATGCCCCGGCGCTGCGCGGTTTCGCCGGCCGCAAACGCCCGGATTCCGGTGTCCACGCTGATGATGACGCGAATGCCGCGATCGGCGGCCTGCTCGATGACCTCATCGCGCATCCCGTAGCCTTCACGGATGCGATGCGGCACGTGGTGCTCCGTCCGTCCTCCGCAGAGTTCGATGGCGGTCTTGAGAATCACGATCGCGGTGGTGCCGTCCACGTCGTAGTCGCCGTAGATCAGGACGGTTTCGCCGTGCTCGATGGCGGCGCGCAATCGCTCCACGGCAACGCGGAGGCCGGCCATCAGGTTGGGTGAATGCAGGTCTTGCAGGGAAGGAGTCAGAAATTTATGCGCCTGCTCGGCTGTCTGTATGCCGCGGACCGCCAGTAGCCGGGCGGTGGAGATGGGTAGCCCGGTCTCCAGCGCGAGCCGCTGTACGTCTTGCGATTCGGCATTGCGGAGGGCCCAGCGCACGTCAGCGTTCGTCGTCCGAGTCGGTCTCGTCGATCGCCATGCTGCCGAAATCTTCCACCAAGTCCAGCAGATGCTGATACCGCTCGTACCACTCGGTGGAGACCTCGTACAGAAACATGATGCCCTGATGCGGCCAGCCGAGCTGGATGAAGCCGGTCTTGCCTACGTGGTTGCGCAACCAGCGGGCCTCGTCCATGTCTTCATCGCTGGGATAGTTGGCGTGCTGCAGGCGCTGGACGAGGTAATCGAGTTCGTCGCGCTGCAGCACCTCCTCATCCATGGAGAGGAACTCGGAACCGGCTTTCTTCGCCAGCTCGACAAAATCCTTCCAGCTTTCGGGATTGTCGCGCGGGTTCCACATGACGCTGTGTACGTCTTCGGTGACGTATCCCTGGAAGCGGCTCAGCCCGTGTCCCAGGATGAAGGCGTTCATGTCGTCTTTGAGGTTGGATAAATCGTCTGACATAACAATGTCTCGCGGGCCGCGCCTCAAAAAAGTGGCAGCCGCGAAAATCATCATACTCCGATGCGCGCCTGGTTACACGGCTCCGACGTGGGTCGTGAGGAGAACCGGTGTTCGGAGCAACTACTCCTCCACGACCCCCTCGAACAAGTCCGTCTCTGGCTTCGCCTCGCGCGGATCACGCGTCACTGCGAGATGGTACATCTCCACTCCGCCGCCATGCCGACCCAGGTTCTTCTTGACCTTCTCAAATAACGGCGCCTGCGTGATGTGCTGTCGAAAGGCTTCGTCCTTCTTCTCGAAGCGCTCGGCGCCCACTTCAATGCGCGTGGTCACCGTGGGCGGTGCAATGATCTGGCGATCGGGCAGCACGAAGTCAGCGGCAAGGTAATACAGCTTTTGTGCGCGATGCGGCGTTAGTCCTCGCTCCAGTTGCTCGGGATAACGATCGGGACGGCCCGCCCATTCGAATGCCAGGGTCGCAAAAACGCCTGCCATAGCGTGATCGACGTGCCCGGTGAGTCCGCCGTCGGGCCCAAAGGTGAGCACCACGTGCGGACGAATCTGGCGCATGCGAAGTGTCAGGTCCCCCACAACCTGATAAAGATCGGCGCGGTTGAGCTTTCCGTCGGGATAGTCGAGCACTTCGTATTGGCTCACCTTGAGCAGCTTGCAGGATGCCGCCAACTCGGCGCGGCGCATGGTGGCAAGCTCCTCGTTCGAGCGCGCTGTGCCGCGATTACGCGCCGCAGTCCCGGCGGTGATGCAGACGACGTGGGTCTCGACGCCGCGGTCGTGGTACAGCAGCAGCGTGCCTCCAAAGGCGCCGGCCTCGTCGTCGGGATGAGCGGTTACACAGAGAAGTTTGAGCATGGTTTTTTGGGACCGCAACACCCAAGTGCCTGCGGAAGACGATCTTTTTCTCCCACCTTCCTACAGATTACAACGAAGTTGAAAAGGAACCAGATGTTGGTGGAAGCCCCCTGCTTCAGCAGGGGGAAGCTGGACTTCAGTCCAGCGGAAAAAGAGTTCACTCTGGAAATGGGCTTTAGCCGCGGGATTTCCCCAAGGACAGCGCTAAAGCGCATGATCAAACTGGAGAGTTTTTCGGAGCGCTAAAGCGCTCCTTCCCCCGCATGAATGCGGGGGCTCCTACGAAACAGCACTGCTGTTCCTACTTTTTTTGCGGCCGGTCAGGGTTTGCCCAAATCCCCCCAAGTGACACACATCACAGGGCCCGGTGATAAGACTCACGGCCCTCCGGGTCGTGAAAATCCTATCGTGGATATATACAACGAGCCGAATTCCGCAAGAGCGGGGAGGACAACAGCATGAGCCAAAGCAATGGAGATACTCATCCGGCGGCCATCAAACAATACACGCCGCGCTTGATCTTCTGGGAGGTTACCAAGGGTTGCAACCTGAGGTGCATCCATTGCCGCGCCACCGCGACCGAACTGATGTCGCCTGCCGACCTGCCGACCGACAAAGCGCTTGACATCATTTCCCAGATTGCCGACTTCGGCAATCCCATCCTCGTCCTCAGCGGCGGAGAACCTCTGTACCGGCACGACATTTTCCAACTGGCGGAGTACGCGACCAGCCGCGGTCTTCGCGTCGCCCTGGCCACCAACGGAACGTTGGTGACCAAAGGTGTCGCGCAAAAGATCAAGCAATCCGGAATCAAGCGGGTCTCGATCTCGCTGGATGGATCGGATGCGCACACCCACGATTCGTTCCGCGGCATCCCTGGCGCGTTCGACGCCGCTGTCTATGGCATGCGCAACCTTCAGGCGCTGGGAGTTTCGGTGCAGATCAACACCACCATTGCGCGCCACAACGCCCACCAGTTGCCGGCCGTGCTCGACCTGGCCCGCAGCCTGGGCGCCGATGCGCTGCACACCTTTCTGCTGGTGCCCGTAGGATGCGGAGTGGATATCGCCGCCGAACAGATGGTCGCTCCAGAAGAGTATGAGCGCATGTTGAATTGGTTCTACGATCAGTCGCTGCAAGGTGGGATCGAACTGAAGGCAACCTGCGCGCCACATTATTTTCGGGTGGCGCGGCAGCGTAAGGCTGCTGACCGCTTAGCGGGCCGCGAGCAGGTTGTCGCCCCTGCGCCCAGCGCCCACGAAATTGGACCGACGGATATGACCATGCCAGGCTCGACAGGGATCAACCTGAAGCCGGCTGGCGGGCCGCCGGTCGGACACACCGGCCATCCCGGCGGCCACCCCGGCGACATGAATGCCATGACAAAGGGCTGCCTGGCGGGAACCGGTGTCTGTTTTATCTCGCATGAGGGCGAAGTCTTCCCTTGCGGATATCTGCCGGCCATCGCGGGTGATTTGCGGAAGCAGAGCTTCGCGGAAATCTGGAACGACTCCGACGTGTTCGCCCAGTTGCGCGACGACGACAACCTGAAAGGCAAGTGCGGCTGCTGCGAGTTTCGCCACGTTTGCATGGGTTGTCGCGCTCGGGCGTACGCTGCCACCGGCGACTTCCTGGCGGAAGAGCCGTTCTGCGTCTATGAGCCGGGCACCTCGAATCAAATGATTCGCGCCGCCGCGATCAAGCGATAGCGTAGAGCGGGTTCCAATACTGGCGCCCCGGAAATGTTTGCTCAGTGCCCACTTTCTCGCTGTGGCTGAGACTTCTGTCATAGCAGATCCTCCGGTCCGCTGGTTACGATCAAAGCATGGCTGCACATACCGCCACTCTAAGCAGACTTCGCGTCAAGACAATGACCATCCCCCGCGAGCATGGAGCGTGGGGCATGCTGTTGGTGCCGCTCGCGACCGGCGCAGGGGTGTCTCTGCGCTCGAACCTAAATGGCGGCGGTGCGCTTGCGCTCTTCATAGTTGCGGCGATGTCGCTTTTCTGGTTGCGCACGCCGGTCGAGAGTTGGCTGGGCACTTCGGCGATCAAGGCACAGACGAAAGACGAACGCGCCTTCGTGCTGAAGGTGATTGCCGCCATCGGCGTGCTGGCTGTTGTCAGCATTGTGGCGCTGCTGTGGAACGGACATTACCTCGGACTGCTGACCATCGGCGCGATTGCAGCCTTCGCTTTCGCGATGCAAGCTGGCGTCAAGAAGCTGGGGCGCAAAGGGAGGATGCCGGCGCAGATCATAGGGGCCATCGGCCTTACTTCCACTGCGGCGGGCGCGTATTACGTTGCCGCCGGCAAACTCGACCGCATTGCGGCCGCGTTGTGGCTGGCCAACTGGTTGTTCGCCGCAGACCAAATTCACTTTGTTCAGGTGCGCATCCGCTCCAGCCGCGCCGCCAACCTGGACGAGAAGATGAAACAGGGATTGCCCTTCCTCTTGGGCCAAGTCGGCCTCATCGGCGTAATCCTCGCCGCCTGCCGCTTCGGACTCTTCCCGGCCGCCATCGCGTTGGCTTTCGTGCCCATATTGGTTCGCGGGACTCTATGGTTCGTGCGGCGACATCGTCCTCTCGATGTGCACAAGCTCGGCTTCAGCGAACTGACTCAGGCCGTGATCTTCGGTGCGTTGCTGTGCGCATCGTTCTTCGTGTGATCCCAGTCTCGACCAGGGATGACTCGCTTCGCTTACAATGATGCCGATGGCCTCGGCGAGCAACTTCTCCGCACCTGTACTTCTGAAGCATTCCGTGGCAAAACTCGCCGCCTTGGTGCTCGTGGTGGGCACGGCTGGCGGAGGGACGCTCGCCTCGCAATCACATCCCTCGGCAGGAGGTCGTTCGTCTATGACACTTGTGCTCAAGAGCACCGCATTCGCACCCGGAGCAGAGATTCCGAAGAAACATACCTGCGAGGCCGCGGATGTTTCGCCGGCGCTGGAGTGGAGCGGTACTCCGGCGCGCACCGTCAGCTTCGCGCTGATCATGGATGACCCCGACGCGCCTGCCGGGACCTGGGTGCACTGGGTCCTGTGGAACTTGCCGGCCAGCGCGCATGGGCTTCCCGAGGCAGTCGCCAAGCAGGACCAGTTAGGCGACGGCACGCGGCAGGGGCGCAACAGCTTCCGAAAGATTGGCTATAACGGGCCATGTCCGCCGCCGGGCAAGCCGCACCGCTATTTTTTCCGCTTGTATGCCCTGGATGAAAAGCTTGAGGTCGCGCCGGGCGCCAGCAGCGCAGATCTTCAAGCGGCCATGAGGGGCCACATCGTAGGCCAGGCGGAGTATATGGGGACCTACCGGCGATAGGATTCCGCGGGCTTATGGCGGTTTCTGGATTGGTGTATCCGCTCGTACGGGTAGTGCGGGCCTTCAGGCCCGCCTCCGAGAACGCGTAGAAAAAAGCTTCAGCCGCTGCGGTCGTCGACCGCAGCGGCTGAAGCTACGAATCGTGCGGGCTGACTTAACGCGGGCCTGAAGGCCCGCACTACCCGAGCCACCGCCATCCTGGAGCAACCCTAGCAGCGCACAATCTTAGGCGAGTCGATCCCCTTTGTGGCGTTGCGGGTATCCACCACCAGCTTCGCCTCCCGCACAATTCGCGGATAGTCGTAGTCGCTGTGGTCGGTGACGATCATCACGCAGTCATATTGCTCCAGATTCTCCAGCGGCGAGCAGGTCATGTTCAGGGCATAGCGGCGTCCCTGCCCGACGGTCGGGAAGTAGGGATCGTTGTAGCTGACGATTGCGCCACGCTTCTGCAGCAGCTCGATAATGGTGAGCGATGGTGACTCGCGCAGATCGTCAATGTCGCGCTTGTAGGAAAGTCCCAGCACCAGAATCTTCGCGCCGTTGAGCGCCTTCTTCTCCTTGTTCAGCGCGTGGGCGACGGCTTCCACCGAGAAGTACGGCATATTGGTGTTCACTTCGCCGGCCAGTTCGATGAAGCGCGTGCGAAAGTCGAACTGCTTGGCCTTCCACGACAGATAAAACGGATCGATGGGAATGCAATGGCCGCCGAGTCCGGGGCCAGGATAAAACGCCTGGAAGCCGAACGGCTTGCTTTTGGCCGCGTCGATGACCTCCCAGATGTCGATGCCCATGCGCAGGCAGAGCATCTTCAACTCATTCACCATCGCGATATTCACGCAGCGGTAGATGTTCTCCAGCAGCTTGGTCATCTCCGCGGCGGCGGGCGTCGAGACCGGAACCGTGCGGTTGAAGATGCTGCCGTACAGCTTCGCTCCGAGTTCGCCGGCCAGCGGATCGAGCCCGCCGATGACCTTGGGAATATCGCGGCGCGCAACCGTGTCGTTGCCCGGGTCTTCGCGTTCGGGAGAGAAGACCACGTGGAACAGATTGGCGCCTTCGACGCCAGCGCGAGCAGCCCGTAGCCCCTGATTATTCAAGCGCTCGAGAATCGGCACCAGAATTTCCTCGGTGGTCCCGGGATAAGTCGTGCTCTCGAGGATAACCAACTGGCCGGCGCGCAGATGCGGGGCAATCGATTCGGCCGTGGCAGTGATGTAGCTGAGATCGGGCTCGTGGTACTCGTCCAGCGGAGTGGGAACGCAGATGATGATGGCGTCCATGTGTCCGATGTTGGCGTAATCCGCAGTCGCGGTGAAGCCCTGGGCGCGCGCCGCCTGGATCTCGGTGGGCGCAATCCGGTAAATGTAGGACCCGCCAGACTGGAGCACGTCGATCTTCTTCTTGTCGACGTCGAAGCCGGTCACGGGGAACCTCTGTTCGCTGAACAGCAGCGCCAGCGGCAGACCGACGTAGCCCATTCCAATCACGCCAACTTTGGCGGTGCGGGATTCGATCTTGTGTTTGAGCACTTCAGACAATTCGGAGCTTGCAGCTTTCGATGGCAAAGACATGGGCAACTCCCTTTCTTGGTCCGTCATCCGAGCCGGCAACCCTTCACTGGCTCGTGGCTCTTGCCGTCACTGCAGCCAGGCTGCGATACCAGGCGACGGTGCGCCTCAAGCCTTCGCGGAAGTCCACCAGCGGCCGATAGCCCAGTTGCGCTTGGGCGCGCGAGATGTCGGCCAGCGAGTGTTTGACATCTCCCGTTCGCGCCGGTGCATATTCCACATCACCCGCGTACTCCGTCAATTCCTTCAGGATGGCGAATGTCTCATTCAGGCTGTAGCGATGGCCGGTGGCGATGTTGAAGGTCTGGCCGGCGACCTGCGGTTCAGGTTGGGTCGCGGCCAGGAGGTTGGCGGCAACGACGTTGTCGATATAGGTGAAGTCGCGCGATTGCTCGCCGTCGCCATAGATCGTCGGCTTCTCGCCTTGCAACATGCTGGTGATGAATTTCGCCAGTACCGCGGAATATTGTGAGTTCGCGTCCTGCCGCAGTCCGAAGATATTGAAGTAGCGCAGGCTGACCGTTGGCAAACCATACACGCGATAAAACGAAGTCATATAAAGCTCGCCCGCCAGCTTGGATACCGCATAGGGCGAGATCGGATTGGCCGGCATGTCTTCCCGCTTGGGCATCGTCGGCGTGTCGCCGTACGCGGAAGAGGAAGCGGCATAAACTACGCGTTTCACGCGGGCGTCGCGCGCGGCGATCAGCACGTTCAGCGTGCCGTCGATGTTGACCGCGTTGCTTCGCGCCGGATCTTCCAGCGATCGCGGCACTGAGGGAATGGCTGCCTGGTGCAGCACATAGTCCACTCCCTGGCAGGCGGAATGCACGGCCTTCAGATCCAGCAGGTCGGCTTCCCGGAAATCAATCTGTCCGGCCACCTCGCGAATATGCTCGCGCTTGCCGGTCTCGAAATTGTCGAAGCCGCGCACTCGTTCGCCGCGTTCCAGCAGCCCGCGAACCAGGGCCGAGCCGATGAATCCGGCCGCGCCGGTCACTAAATATTGCGCCATGATCTCAAGATTAGCACGCTACGGAGGATCCTAAATCATAGTGGCACATCCGTGGACGAAAGAGGTCGCTCGTGATGATGGGGGCTGTCTGAAAAGTGCGTTGATGCGTTCGTCTGCTCAGCGGGTATATAGTTTGGGGCTGTTGTGAGCCAAAACAACGGAAATTCCGGGGGTATCCTCCAATGGCAGCCCGATGCGCTGAAAACAACATTGCCGCCCAGTGCGACAGAGAAGCAACCGAACTCATGAGCCAACTCGCGAAGTTGGAGAAACGGGCCGACGGGGCGCGCTCGCCAGAAACTCGACAGAAATGTCGAGCAAAAGCACAGCAACTGCGAAAAGCGGCCATCGACGCCCTCGAAAGAGCCAAGCTCGCCGCTGCGAAGCAACTCTGAGTAACTGGAAATCAGGCTTGGGGTGGGAGCATTGTCTCTTTGATGAGATATTTTGCATAGTTGTCTAGAGCGACAGAGAGGGTCAATGACTTTACCAGGGAACTCGACTCAAGCGCGTCTATCTTGCCAGCAAGACTGGACATTTCTTGGGTCACCCGTTCTTTGGTATATCCCTCTTCTTTGAGAACCTCGACGAGGCCCTTACCCAACCGCTGGACAGCCTCACTCAGGGCTGTGGCCAGTGGTGAACGCATATGCTCCACGTCCTTGCTTAGCATACCCGTAACCGCGAGGGATGAGATGGCAGGCGCAAACTCCCGCGTGATCTCTTCCATTTTTGCAAATAGCCCATACATTTGTAACGATGCTTCTTCCCGGCTCACCCCCTTCTCCTCTAGGACTGACAAAAGGGTTGGAATCCACGAACTCATGGACTCGTGAACCGCAAGCGCAGAGTTGAGCACTTCATTGCTATCCACGGGACTTTCTCCTCATCCCAGTATCATTTTTTCAAATCCGCACCGCTGTTAGGGCTGCGAATCTCAATAAGCAGTGACTGATTGGACGCCATGAAGAATCGGCCATCAGATTTAACCTCTGCGGTGAACACGACTGCCCCCAACACGCCTATGTTTTGGCTTTACCTAGGCCAAGGCGGAGTGTGACATCAGTGTCGGGGCAAGGGGTTTCGGGTAGGCCGCATTCGCGTTCAATCGCGTTGATCTCGTCCCAATTCACAACCTGCTGCTGTAGTCGCAAAGTATCCTGAATGTGCGGCAGTAGTAGTAGGCCAACCATTTTAGGCCACAGCGTTCGCATCATGGCGATTGCTTCTGGTGTTTGGACCATTGCTCCCTCCGTCCCGGGAATCCTACCACGCCACCACAGACGGGCCGGCTCGCGGTTGAGGGCTGTTCGAAGTCAGGTCGAATCGCTTGGCCAGCATATCGGCAATTTCCTTGCCGATCTCCAGCGAGGCTGTGGCCGCCGGGGACGGTACGTTGCAGACATGGATCATCCCTTGGCTGTGGACGAAATGAAAATCGTCCACCAGGTTGCCCTTGCTGTTCACCGCCTGGGCCCGCACCCCAGAGCCGCCGGGGACCAGGTCGGATTCCATTAGCTCCGGCACCATCTTCTGTAGCGATTTCACGAAGGCCGCCTTGACCCACGAGCGGTATTGTTCCGCCAGTCCCATGCGCCAATACCTCCACGCCATCTTGTAGAAGCCGGGGAACAGCAGCATCTGCACCGCCTCGTCGAGATCGGGCGACGTGCCGGTGTACCCCTCGCGGCGGAAGGCCAGCAAAGCATTGGGGCCGGCCTCGACGCTGCCATTGACCCGGCGCGTAAAATGCACTCCGAGGAATGGGAAGCGCGGATCGGGAACCGGGTAAATAAGCGCCTTTACCAGGCTGCGCCGCTCGGGTTTCACTTCGTAGTACTCTCCGCGGAACGGGATAATTTCGAGGTCGGTCTGCACCCCAGCCATGCGAGTGATCGTATCGCTATACAGGCCGGCGCAATTGATCACGTATCGCGCCCTGAAACTGCCGGCGCTGGTCTCCACGATATTGAAGTTTCCGTCTTGCCGCAGGCCGAGCACTTTGGCGCGAAACACGATCTCGCCTCCAGCTCTCGCGATCAACTCGGCGTATCTCTGCGCCACCACCGTGTAATCCACGATGCCGGTGGAGGGCACGTCCAGAGAGCTGATTCCGTCGCTATGAGGTTCGATCTCGCGAAACTGCTCGCGGCTCAGCATTCGCAAACCCGGGACGCCGTTGGCAATCCCGCGCTGATGCAGTTGCTCGAGCCGCGGAACTTCCTCGGCGCTGGTTGCGACCACGAGTTTGCCGCACTCTTCGAAGGGAACGCCATGCTGCTGGCAGAAGCGCTTCATGGACGCGGCCCCGGCGACGCAGTTGCGCGCCTTCAGCGACCCGGTCTTGTAGTAGAGGCCGGAGTGGATGACTCCGCTATTGTGTCCGGTCTGGTGAGCGGCCACGCGATCTTCCTTCTCCACCACGACCGGGTTCATGTCTGGAAAGCGAAGCGTAGTCTCCAGAGCTGTCGCCAGTCCGACAATCCCCGCGCCAATGATTAGGAGATCGGTTTCGTGGTCAGCCATAAGCCGCTGCAACTGTCCTTGCAAACCCGCGATTATAAGGGCCGGGCGGCTACTGTGCTAGGACGCACGTCACAAACGTTGCGCTGCTGGCTCAGGAACATTACTCTAGGGGCGACCATGAAGGTGCTCATCACGGGCGGGGCTGGCTTCATCGGGTCGCACCTTGCCGAGCGACACCTCCACTTAGGCGACGCGGTTTGCGTCGTTGATGACCTCTCGACTGGCTCGATCTCCAATATTCAACATCTCAAGATTCATCCTGAATTTACCTACCACATTGACACGGTCACCAACACACGGTTGATGACTGAACTCGTGGACCTCTGCGATGTCGTTTATCATCTGGCGGCTGCCGTCGGAGTGCGCTTGATTGTGGACAGTCCCGTGCGCACCATCGAGACCAACATCCGGGGCACGGAAATCGTACTTAGCCTGGCGGCGAAGAAACTGAAACGCGTGCTCATCACCTCCACGTCGGAGGTGTACGGCAAGGGCGACCGGTTCCCGTTTCGCGAAGATGATGATCTGCTGATGGGCCCGCCCAACAAGGGCCGCTGGAGTTATGCCTGCTCGAAGGCCCTCGACGAATTTCTTGCCATCGCGTACTGGAAAGAGAGGCGAGTTCCGACGGTGATTGCCCGCCTGTTCAACACCGTAGGCCCGCGACAGATCGGCCGTTATGGCATGGTGGTCCCCAGCCTGGTGGTGCAGGCCTTGACCGGCAGCGACATCACTGTCTTCGGCGATGGCGCGCAAAGCCGTTGCTTCACCCACGTCAGCGATACGGTGGATGCGCTGGTCGGCATCATGGCCCATCCCGGCGCCAACGGCGGAGTCTATAACGTGGGCAGCGATCACGAAATCACCATCATCGACTTGGCGACACGCATCAAACGCATGACCGGTTCGGACTCGAAGATTGTCTTCGTGCCGTACGGGAAGGCCTATGAGGAGGGCTTCGAAGATGTGCGGCGGCGGGTTCCCGACATCAGTAAGGTGGCAAAGCTCATCGACTATCGTCCGCGTGTGTCCCTGGAAGAGACCCTGGAGAGCATCATCGCGGAGCAGCGCGCCCGTTTGCGGGAGCATGGGGTAGGTGTCGGGGCCCGCTAGAGCGTTTCGGGATTGGTGTATCCGCCGTACGGGTAGTGCGGGCCTTCAGGCCCGCACCGAACGCGGCGCTGAAGCTGGATTATTCATGAGGACTGAGGTGTCATCCTGAGCGGAGCGGCCGCAAAGAATTTCCGACCCGCTGCTGTTGCGGGTCGGGCGGGCGCGCAGTCGAAGGACCCCTATAGCTGCGAGAAATCACAGTGCGGCCGCGCGGCACAGCAGCAAGTTTGAGATTGCTGGCGACCATAGGGGTCCTTCGACTCCTCGCTGCGCTCGTCGCTCAGGATGACACCCCAAAAACTACGGACGGTCATGAATAGTCCAGCTGAAGCGCCGCACTACCGTACAAGCATCGAGGAATCGCAATCATGCATGTGCTGGTGACCGGCGGTGCGGGTTTTCTGGGTTCGCATTTGTGCGATGCCCTGCTGGCGGAGGGCCACTCCGTGGTCTGCGCCGACAACTTGTTGACCGGACGGATGGAGAACCTCGCGCATCTGCAGCACGAGTCTCGATTCACGTTTCTCGAACAGGATGTCAGCCAGCCGTTCGATGCCGGCAAGGTTGACTACATTTTCCACTTCGCGTCGCCTGCCAGCCCGGTGGACTATCTCGAACATGCCATCGAAACCTTGCAAGTCGGCTCCCTCGGTTCCCTGAACTGCCTAGAGCTGGCGAGGAAATACGGCGCCAGGTTTCTATTGGCTTCCACCTCGGAGTGTTATGGCGATCCTTTGGAGCATCCGCAAAAAGAGACCTACTGGGGACACGTGAATCCCATCGGCCCGCGATCGGTGTATGACGAATCCAAACGCTTCGCCGAAGCCGCCACTATGGCCTACTATCGCCACCGCCGGGTTGACACTCGCATTGTTCGCATCTTCAACACCTATGGTCCGCGGCTGCAGATCAACGATGGGCGAGTGATCTCGAACTTCATGAAACAGGCGCTGCGCGGCGAGGCTCTCACGGTGTACGGCAATGGTTCGCAGACGCGCAGCTTTTGTTATGTGAGCGACGAAGTGGCTGGGATTCTGGCGTTGTCGAAGTCGGACGAACACGAGCCGACCAACATCGGCAATCCGGTCGAATTCACGATCCTGGAGTGCGCGCAGGCGGTGCTGGAAGTGACCGGGTCGAGCAGCAAGCTGCGATATGAGCCGCTCCCGCAGGACGATCCCCGGCAGCGACGGCCCGACATCAGCAAGGCCAAGCGCCTGCTGGGATGGGAGCCAACCATCGATCTGCGGAGCGGCTTGCGCCTGTCGCTGGATTACTTCAAGTCGGCGGTGCAGGCGCGCCCTAGCTGATGGCCGACGGCTGAAGGCTCACGGCTCCCTTGCCGCTGCTGACAAGCGCCAAAACCATAGCCAACCCAGCAACCGCCATCAGCAGGAATACGCAGGCAGGCCAGCCGCCGGCCACCCACGCCCAGCCCGTGACGGTAGCTCCCAAACCGCCGCCAATGTAATAAAACGTCACGTACAATCCCGCGGCTGAAGACCGCGCTCTGTCGGCGACGATCCCGGTTTGCACCGTGCCCACAGCCTGATAGATGAAAACACCGGACGAGGCCAGCCGCCAGTCCAGCAACGATCACTGGCAGCGAGTGCAACAGGGTCAGCAGCAAGCCCGCTATCGTCAAGCAAACAGCAACCACCGAGGTCAGCCGGAGCCCGTAGCGGTCAAGGCAACGGCCCGACAGCGGCGTCACAATGAACCCCAGCAGGTACACGAAGAAAATGCTGCCCAATTGTTCCGAGTTCAGACGATACGGCGGAGCGGCGAGATAGAAGTTGGCGTACGTGAATGCACCGACCAGGCAGAACAGCGCCGAAGATCCCATTCCGAAGACCACGAGTAGCCGGGGATTCCGCCGGTGCTGCCAGCCCTCAGAGATGGAATGCGCAATACTGGGGGCGCGGGCAAAGTTCTTCGCCAGCGGCAGAGAACGCTGGACGAGGATCGCCCCCGCCAAATTCACCAGTCCGATCGCAACGAAGGCCTCGCGCCACGCAAAATTGTGGGCGACCACACCGGAGATGTACCGCCCCAGAAATCCGCCCAGCACCGTCCCTGAAACGTACGCGGACATGGCCTTGCCCACGTGCCGTCGCGGGAATTCTTCGTTGATGTACGCCATGATGACGACAATCACGCCGGACGCGAACACTCCTTGCATGAATCGCCAAAAGACAAGTTGATGCAGGGTGTGCGAGGTGGCCGCCAGCAGCGTAGGAACGGTGAGCGCATAGAGCGAGGGCACGATCACCTTCTTGCGGCCGATGGATTCGGCCAGCAGGCCGATGAAAGGCGCGGTCAGCGCCATCGCCAGAATGGTGGCGCTCACCGTCAGCGACACCGCAATTTCCGAGGCATGGAAGATCTGCTGCAGGTAAGGAAGCAGCGGCTGCGTGTCGTACACGTTTAGAAACGTGCACATGCCCGCCAGCATGCAGGCCACGATAACCACCCGCGGCGGCGAGCCACTTGTTTCGACACTGGAACCTGAATTGGGTGAGGTGAGATCCATCGTAAACGAGCGCGAGACGCGCCTGGCTGATGGACGTCATCGCATTAGGAAGCGGATAGTCCAACTCAGGATTATAGGGGAAATAGCTACCGCCGATGGTGACGCTTACAACACCACGAGCGTGATGCCGCGATTGCCCCTGCCCAAGTCGCTGTCGCTCTTCAGTTCGGGCATGCGCTTGAGCAGCTCCCAACTGCGTTCATCGCTGGTGCGCCAGTTCTCGCCGTAGATGCAATCGCGGATTTCTTTCGCCTGCGCCATTTGCCGCAAGGTCGATTGCAACGCGATGCGCAAGTCTCCGCCGACGCCGCTGGAGCCATAGCCGTGCACCAGCTTCAGCACCCGCACGCCACTCTGTTGCGCGAGGCGAATCTCGGAACTCAGCCGTGAGCGCGCCTGCGGTACGCTCGGCATTCCCGCTTCGAGGTTCACGGTCTTGATGCCAGCCGCCATCGCCGTACTCTCCTCGGCACCTTAATCAGGAACACGATATCATCTCTAACTCGGTGATCGTAGATGAAAGATATCGCTTCATGGGCGCTGGAAACAGCTAAGCTGCGCGGCGCTTCGCACGCGGAGGCCCGCATTGTGGACGAACGCAGCCGCGCGCTCGCCACCAAGAACGGCAGAATCGCCGGCGCATCCGACTCCGAATCGCTGGGCATCGGCATTCGCGTCATCGCCAATGGAGGATTTGGCTTTGCCGCCACCGATGACCTCTCGCGCGAAGGGGTGGAAGGCTGCGCCGCCAGAGCGGTTGAGATTGCGCGGGCGTCGTCAAGCGTCAAGTCGCAAGAGTTATATCTGGTGCCCGAGCCAGCCGCCAAAGCTGACTGGGCTTCGCCCTGCAAGATTGATCCGTTCAGCATCGCCATCGAAAAAAATCTGGATCTGCTGTTCGCCATTGACGCCGCCCTGCTGGCAGTGAAGGGCGTGACCCTGGCCGAGACCAACATGAATTTCCGCCGCTATGAGCAGTGGTTCTACTCGTCGGAGGGTTCCGAGATACACCAGACGATCGTCACTTCCGGGGCGGGCTACGCAGCGTATTCGTTTCAGGGTACACAGATCCAGAAGCGCTCGTATCCCAACTCGTATGGCGGGCAGTTTCAGGGCCGAGGGTATGAACTGATCGAGGAGCTGAGGCTGCTGGAACATGCCGGCGAAGTTGCCGAGCAGGCGGTCGCGTTGCATTCAGCTGCGCAGTGTCCGGAAGGCCAGTTCAGCGCCATTCTCGACTCGTCGCAACTCGCCCTGCAAATCCACGAGTCCATCGGTCATCCCATCGAACTCGATCGCGTCTTGGGCATGGAGGCCAATTTTGCGGGCACGTCGTTTCTCACACTCGACAAACTACGCACCTTGCAATATGGCAGTGAGATCGTCAACGTTGTGGCCGATGCCACGCCAGCGCACGGGCCGGGGCTCGGCACGTTTGCTTACGACGACGAAGGCGTGGCGGCGCAATGCACTCCGATCATCACCAACGGCCTGTTCACCGGATATCTCACCTCTCGCGATACGGCAGCCGCGATTGGCGCTACCCGCAGCGGAGGCTGCTTGCGCGCCGAAAACTGGAACCGCCTACCGATCGTGCGCATGACCAATGTGAGCATCCTTCCCGGCCAGTCGCCGCTGACGCTGGAGCAACTGATCGCATCCACCGAGCGCGGCATCCTGATGGAGACCAATCGCTCCTGGTCCATCGACGACAAGCGGTACAACTTCCAGTTCGGTTGCGAGATCGGCTGGGAGATCGTCGGCGGCAAGCGCGGACGGATGCTGAAGAACCCCTCCTACTCGGGCATTACGACCGAATTTTGGAACTCGATGGACGCCATCTGCTCACGCGAGGAATGGACGTTGTGGGGCACTCCGAACTGCGGCAAGGGCCAGCCACAACAGGTGATGGGAACCGGCCACGGCGCAGCGCCTGCGCGCTTTCGCAATATCATGGTCGGCACTGCCTACAAGGGGAACGAATAGCGATGCTTGATCGCGATCAGGCGAACGACATCTTCGACAAACTGCGCCGCCTATCGCAGGCTGACGAGATCGAGTTGCTCATCTCTGGCGGCCGTAGCGCGCTTACGCGCTTTGCCAACAATACGATTCATCAGAACGTCGCGGAAGAGGAGTACCACATCTCGGTGCGCTCTGCCTTTGGGAACCGCACCGCCCGAGCCAGCACCAACAAGCACGACGACGACAGCCTGCGTCGCGTGGTGCAGTCATCCGAAGCGCTGGCCAAGGTGCAGCATCCCGATCCCGACTTGTTGCCGATGCCAACGAAGGAAGAAGTGGCCGCTGCGAATGTGGATTGCGGTGATGGGATGGTCAGCCGCTACTTCGAGGCCACGGCCCGGCTGACTCCGCAAAACCGTGCCCAGGGCGTCGCCGCCATGGTCGATGTCGCCAAGAAGAACAATCTAGCCGCTGCCGGCATCTTCTCCTCTGCGGAGATTGTCGAAGGCATCTTCAACTCGAAAGGCGTGAACGCCTGGTACGAGCAGACTCTAGCCGAAGTTTCGGTCAGCATGATCGGCAGCTCCTCGTCAGGATGGCAGAAGGCGAACGCACCCGACATGGCGCGACTCGAGCCCGCGCGCCTGGCGGAAGTCGCTGCCGTAAAAGCAATCGACTCGAAAAATCCTCGCGATCTGCCTCCGGGGAAATACACGGTCATTCTTGAACCGGCCGCGGTGCTCGACATTGTGGGCTTCATGTTCTGGGATTTTGGCGGCTCGGCGCTGCTCGATCAGAGATCTTTTTTGAACGATCGCATCGGGATGCGGCTATTCGGCGAGAACATCACGGTCTGGGACGACGTGTATCACCCCTTGCAGGCAGGCGTTCCTTTCGACGGCGAAGGGATGAGGAGACAACGCTTGAAGCTGATCGAGAATGGCGTCGTCCGTGCCGTAACTTACTCGCGCTCCAGCGCAAAACGCATGCAAGCGTCGGAGATGGACGGCAAGGTTGGTCCGGTGCGACCCACCGGCCATGGCTTTGCGCTGCCCAGCGAGATCGGCGAAGCCCCGCTCAATATCGTGTTTGCTGGTCCGCTGGAAGGCGAGTCGCGAACCGTGGAGCAGATGCTCGCCTCCACTGAGCGCGGCATTCTGGTCACCCGGTTGTGGTACATCCGCGAAGTTGATCCCTACGAGAAAATCCTCACTGGCATGACCCGCGACGGCACATTCCTGGTCGAAAATGGCAAGGTGGTCTGCGGCGTCCGAAACTTTCGATTTAATGAGAGTCTCTTGCACATGCTGCAAAACGTTGAGGTAATGGGGCTCCCAACCCGCTCCTGTGGAGAAGAGTCATTCGACATGGTGGTCCCTCCCATGAAAGTGCGCGAGTTCAATTTCACCGAGACCACAAAGTTCTAAGGTGAGTGGCACCGAATTCGGCGGGATCGCTCCAGCAACCCTATAAGTAACTTAAATACATTAACTTAGAAGAAAATCATCTTGCTTTTCCCTTGGTCAAGCGCGATCTGGCTGCAGTTGTCGCCTCATCCAGTCTAGCTTATGTTCCGAAACCGCGACTTCTAGCGGATTCCCATGATTTTTCCAGGTTAGTTACCTGCAATGGTACTTTAGTAACAAGCAGCTCGCCGTTACTCGATGTATTCTTGTCAATAATCCAGTTATGAGTATGCGCCACGAGTCTGAGCTTCGTAATTCGATACGGTTTCCGCTTCACTTACAGGTAACTTTGAGGACCCCGACTGCGGAATACCGCGCCAAGACGACCGATATTTCAGCCGGCGGGATCTTGTTTCACACCGAATCCGAGATCGCTGTGGGCTCGGAAGTCGAGTTCACAATTGAAATGCCGGGCGACGTCCTGGGAACGAAGCATCCGGTGTTAGTGAAATGCCAGGGCCGCGTGGTGCGATTCGCAGAAGAAACCTCAGGACGGAGCGTAGCAGTAGTCATCGATGAATACCACTTCCAACGTCACTAAACCGGCAACCCAAGGCGGCAGCACGGCCCTTCGCGGCGCCCGCAACGGCGGGGAGGATGCTTCCCCTCCCTCTTCGTCTCCGGAATATTCCCTGGAACCGGAAACAACTCGGATCCGAATTATCCTCGCCGACTCGGAAGCGATCTTCCGGATGGGGATGGCCAGAATTTTCTCGGGGGAGAGCGATCTGGATGTGGTGGCGCAGACGGATACCCTGGCACAAACCCTTAGCGTAGTGGCTGAAACGCCGGCTGACGTGATTCTGTTCGAGGCGGGGTTGTCTCCCACGCCGGCGGAAGCGGTCAGCGAGGTGGCCCGGAGGGCCGCTCTTCCCGCGGCGAAATTGATTCTGGTTACGCAGCCGGCTGGCGAGCAGGAAACCGTGGACTACCTGCGTCGCGGAGTTCGCGGCATTCTCACTCGCACCGTCTCGCCCGAATTGCTGGTGCGCTGTGTGCGCAAGGTCGCGGCCGGCGAGACCTGGCTCGACAAGCAGGGCGTGAACTGGGTAATCCAAGCCTATCGTTCGCAAGCTCTCCAAGGCAACGCCCCCAAACAACAGTTGCGTCTCAGCGAGAAAGAAATGCTGATCATCAGCGGGGTCACGCAAGGGCTGAAGAACAAAGACATCGCGCGCGAAGTTGGCACCACGGAGCAGGTAGTGAAGAACTACTTGCGCAAAATTTACGACAAGCTCCAGGTCAGCGACCGCCTGGAATTGGCCCTCTACAGCATGCATCATCGTTTATTGGATGGCTACGTCCCGCGTCCGGCGCGCGAGCCGCGGCAGGCAGCTGCGGGCCCGGGGGAAACGGCAGAGCTAGCTCAGGCGGCAATGGTGGCAGCTTCCCCAGGCAGTCGGGTACGGCCTTCTCTACCGAAACCGCAAAGATCTGAGTCCAATGCGAACGATCGCTAGAACAGCAACAGGCAACGCCAATCCTGGTTCGTGCGAGCGGGGATGCAACGCGCCCGAGTTGTGGCCGTGAGGGCATTGCGGTAGCTTATCTTTGTTCTCTACTCTCATTCCGAGGCAACCATGGACCGTTGCAATTCCACCTGGCGAAAATGTTCGATAGCGTGTGTCTTTCTTCTTGTGCTTGCGAGGGTCCCGTCGTTTGCCCAAACGGCGCCGCTGCTTGCTCCGGATTTGCGCAACCAAATCGACGGCATCGCGCACCATGTGCTGCAGACGACCGGTGTTCCCAGCGCTTCGCTGGCGGTGGTGAAGGATGGCAAGATTGCCTACCTACAAGCCTATGGTGAAGCGCGCCTCGATCCGCGCACTCTGTCGCAGCCGCAAATGCGGTACAGCATTGGCTCGATCAGTAAGCAGTTCACGGCCGCGGCGGTCCTCCTGCTGGCCGAGGAAGGCAAGTTGTCGCTCGACGATCCCGTCGCCAACTACGTTCCGGGCTTGACGCGGGGGAAGGAAGTCACGATTCGTGAACTGCTGTCGCACACCTCCGGTTATCAGGATTTTTGGCCGCAAGATTACGTTCCGCCGCTGATGCTGCAACCCATCACGGCGGACGCAATCATGGATCGCTGGGCGCGCAAGCCATTGGATTTTGATCCTGGCACCAAGTGGCAGTACAGCAATACGAACTATGTGATTGCCGGCGTGATTGTGGAGAAGGTTTCCGGGATGCCGCTGCTGCAGTTTCTCGGCCAGCGTATCTTTTCTCCGCTGGGAATCAGGAGCGTGGCCGATACCAACGAGAACAAGCTCCCGGCCAGCGATCCAAGCGGCTATTTTCGTTATGCGATCGGGCCGCTGCATCCCGCGCCCAAGGAAGCCAAAGGTTGGATGTTCGCCGCCGGCGAACTGGCGATGACCGCCGAGGACCTGGCGAAGTGGGACATCTCGATGATCCAGGAGACGGTCCTCAAACCAGCTTCTTATCATGAAATGGAAACCGAGACATTGCTGAAGAACGGAGTCGGCACACACTACGGCCTGGGCGTGCAAGTGATGAGCATAGGCAGTCATCGCGTGCTGGAGCACGGCGGGGAAGTATCAGGATTCACCGCCGAGAACATCGTTATGCCGGAGGATGGGATTGCGGTGGTGGTGCTCACCAATCAGGACGCCTCCGAAGCCGCTTCCGAGATCGGGGGCCAAGTGAGGGTGGCGATACTCCAGGCCGAGCACCCCCAAGACCCGAAGCAGGATGCGCTCGTCCGCCAGGTGTATGACGGATTGCAGCAGGGCAAGATCGACCGTTCGCTGTTTACCGACAATGCCAATGCATATTTCACCGACCAGGCATTAAAAGACTATGCCGGCAGCCTTGGTCCCTTGGGTGCTCCCCAGAGCTTCACGCAGAGCAATGTTTCCGCGCGTGGCGGGATGACGGAACGGATCTACAACGTGAACTATTCCAGCAAGAATTTGGTCATCATCATTTACGAAATGCCCGACGGTAAATTCGAGCAGTATATGATTGCCCAAAAATGAGTTTCACCAAGGCGGTCCGTGAAGTTGCTTATAGCGATATCGTTGTTGACGGACTACAATGAAGCGTTTCGGCGAGGCGCTTTTTTGTCCAGCGTGACTGAGCCGAATGGTGTCCACTTATGCAGTTCAGCGAGGCGAAATGAAGGGTGATCAAAAAGTTATTGCTTTCTTAAACCAGGTATTAAAGGCGGAGTTGACGGCCATTAATCAGTACTTCCTGCACGCCGAGATGTGCGAGAACTGGGGCTACAAGCGGCTCGCCAAGCTGGCGAAAAAGGAATCCATCGAAGAGATGGTGCATGCCGAAAAGTGCATAGAGCGAATTCTGTACCTCGACGGCACGCCCAACATGTCCGACTACTTCAAAATCAACATTGGAGCTACGGTCGAGGCCCAGCTCAAGAACGATTTGCAACTCGAATACGACGCGGTCAAGCGCCTGAATGACGGAATCAAGCTCTGCACCGCCGCTAACGACGCCGGCTCGCGCGAACTGGCAGAAAAGATCCTCAGCGACGAAGAACACCACATCGATTGGCTCGAAGGCCAATTGCACGCCATCAGCGAGATGGGGATCGCGAACTACCTGGCGCAGCAACTGAAGGAAGGCGAGTAAGCAAAAAGCAGTTGTCAGTGGCCAGTTGTCAGTGTCCGGTTCTGACTACTGGCAACTGACCACTGGTGACGTAGGATTTCCTGTCCCTTGCAATACGTTACAATGAGACGACGCCTTGGTTCTGGCGTTACCGCGAGACGCTTTTTCCCCACGGAGAGATGGCCGAGTGGCTGAAGGCGCACGCTTGGAAAGCGTGTATACTCGAAAGGGTATCCAGGGTTCGAATCCCTGTCTCTCCGCCACCCCTTCATAATAAATCACTTAGCTAGCCACCGCGGTGGCTTGCGGAATCGCTGATTTCGCAAAACGCCAGTAGTAAAGCAACCGGAGAAATCGCATGGCGCGCGGCAGGGTCTTCCCTCTTCCTCTGTGTCCGAGCTTTTTAATGGGGTGCTCCGTACGGGATGCCCGGTCGGAGCGCAAAAAAGGCGCGCTCCCGGAGCGCGCCTTGTGAGAGATGAGATTCGATTTACGGCAAGGGAACTAAGTCGTTGGCCAGGTGGTTGGCAATCGGGGTACCGACCCCGGTCACGTAGTCATAACCCGATCCAGCCACGCAAATTCCTCCGCTGCTGCCGGTGGTGACGTCATGGAAGTCCAACGCGTAATTCCCGGAAGGGTAGATCGTCTGATACAGATCCGGTAAGAACTGATGGATGGTGGTCCCACCGCCCGCAACGCGGAGAGAGTTCTCAATCGCCATAAAGGCCGCCCAAACCGGTGAAGACAGGCTAGTTCCGCCCACCTCGAGCCACTGGTAGCCGTCGTAGCTGTCGTACACCGGAACGCCACTGCTGGGGGAAGCATCCAGCGCAACGTCGGGAATGCTGCGGAATCCGCTATGCTGCACGCCCATCTGCCATGTCGGTTCAGACTCGTAAATGCTGATACCGCCGCCGCTGCCGCTCCAGGCGATTTCATGGCCGTAGTTATTGCTAAACGGATTGGGAGGTGGAAGCGCACTCAGCAGAGTCAGCACGGTCCCGCCCACGGCGACTACATAAGGCGACTCCGCGGGATAGTTGGTCAAGCATCCGCTATCGCCGGTAGCAGAAAAGAAGGTAACTCCCGGGACCTGAAAGTGGAAATCCTCGGCTGTCTCACCGTTAAATCCACCGCCATAACCCCAGCTCATGCTAACCACGTTGGAGCCGGCCGCAACGGCTTGGTCCACCGCCAAGAACAGGGTATCGTCCGCCTGCGCATTTTCCACTAACACGATTTTGGCTGCCGGCGCCATGGCATGTGCCCACTGGATGTCTAACGCCTGCTCAATGGCCCAATTCCCGCTGTGACCGCTGCACAAGGTGCCGCCGTACTGGATTTTGGTGAAGCAGCCGTTGGCCGTGGTGCAAGCCGGCAGGTAGTAATACGTTGAAAAAACGCCCAAATCAGCTTCGGCGCTGGGATAGTCGCAGGCATCCACGATGCCGATGGTCATGCCTTGGCCCTGATTCGGGATCACATTGTATCGGTACGCTGCCCTCATTTGAACAGGTGGGTAGCCTGATGGATGGGTGTTATCGCCACGCGGCTCCAAGATGCGGATTGGCGAGGTAAAGATATGGGTGCCTGTTCCGGACTGCTGAGCAAGGATCGGCGCAGTCACGGCAAAAATAAATGTCATGCCAAGCAACAACAGAAGAAATTTCTTCATTTGCATCTCCCTATTTCGCGGATTGGTGCGAAGGACGCGACGGCCGGGCGCAGATGCCAGTCTTCGAGGTTAGAACCACGGAATGCCAGATGACTGATGTGTAGGCTTCTTCGGCATGTGGTTGCTTGCCGGATGATGTCCACCCGTTCAAAAGGCTTCTGCTTCGCCTTTTGGAGAAGTCACCGGTACTCCCAACTGCGTTAGCGGGATTCCGCAGCATCACCGACGCGCTGCTGATAGCATTTCCCTGTTGGTCCTGGACATGCTCCTTGGAGCACCTAAGTCGGTTTGCGCAACGAGGAGCGTGGAAGTCAGATAACATGCGCGAAGCACAAAGCTGATAATGCGGTGACCAACTCTGAGACAGTAGGTGGCTGCTAACACGGAGACTAATCAGCGGTCATCGCTACTACCAGACATAGTAGTAACAATTACTTTACGGAAACTATGTTAACGGCTTTCCAGCGTGCGCGCAACAAAACTTTGGCCGAGTTCCAAAATGAGACGGCTAAGTACGCCACCCTTTGTTAGCCTCATAACCTCCGGCATCATCCGAGGTACATAAACGGCGATTAGAATTCGTGCGAAGCTAAGGCCGCATGGGTTGCCGCGAGTCTTGCCGAGGGCGGAAGGCATCGCTGTGCGGGGATTGTGAAGGCGGTGGGATCGGCAGGCGCAGTTCCACCTCAAGCCCATGCGGGGCTACGTTTTTCGCGGAGACGCTCCCACCATGCGCCAGCACCGCGTTGCGTACGATGGCAAGCCCCAGTCCCATCCCTCCGGTGGTGGTTCCGCGCGAATCGTCCACCCGATAAAACGGCTTGAACAACAGGGGAAGGACATTTTCAGGAACTCCAGGACCATTGTCGCGGACGGAAACCAGCGCTGTACCATCCTCCTGGCTCAGTCGGACCTCGACCTTGCCGCCGTGGCCGGAATAGAAGATTGCATTGCGCACGACATTCTCCACAGCGCTGCGCAACAGTCCGGCATCGCCACTTACCTGGATGTCAGTCTTGCCCTGGAAGGCTATGGTCGCATCGGTGGCGGCGGCCTCAAAGTTGGCATCGTGGAGCACGTCGTCAATGATGTCGTTCAGCGAAAGGCGTTCGAATCGAGGCTTGTGCTGTCCACTTTCCAGCCGGGCCACGGTGAGAATCTGCTCCAGCATGGAATCCAGTTGGATGGCGTCCTGCTCGATGCGATCGAGCATCTCCGAGCGCTCCACGTCCCCGGCATCGCGCGCCAAAGTCAGAGCCAGCCGGATGCGTGCAATGGGTGACCGCAGTTCGTGCGAGACACCGCTGAGCAGGTTCCGTTCGCTTTGGATCAGGGTGCGCAACTCGCCCGCCATGGTGTCGAAATCGCGCACCAGGTCGGCAATTTCGTCACGGCGGTTGCCCAGGTTGTCTCCCGCCCGGATATCGAGGTTCCCGCGGGCCAGTTCGTGAGTCGCGTCGCGCAAGCGTTCGATGGGCTTGCTCAAATAATGTGCGATCAGGAAACAAATGAGGGCCGACGGAAGGGTGCCGAGCTTTAAGGTCCACAGGATGTCTCCGGGGACACGTTCCGACAGCTTTGGAGGGACAAGCTCGGCGATCAGAACGTAGTGTCCCTGGGTCGTGTCCGTCGAAGCCGCCAGCACGTTGGCTTCAAAGGAATGATGAAGGCCTTCCGATTTCTCCGCGGCGGTGGCGTCGCGAAGGACGCGTTCGGGAATCGGCTGCCCCGAAAGCTCACGATCGTTGCCATCCACCAACCAGAATTTCGAGCGGTTCTGCAAGGACAGACTATCGAGTAACTGCGACAGTCCCGCCTGGCCTTGCTGCTCGTACACTTTCGCGGCATAGTCGGCCAGCACCGGCATTTCGCGGCGTTCAGGCTGGATCCACCATGGATGCTCGGAAGAAATGCGGTAATGAATGCGGAGATACAGGGCTCCCAGCAGCGCCGCTTGCGCAAGCCAGAAGGGCAGAAAAATTTTCCAGAACAGGCGGCGGTTCATATCCTGCTCTTCTCGGGCGTTCTGGCCGCCAGGAAATAGCCGGTTCCGCGAATCGGCCGGATCAACTCCTCGGTGCCAGGACAGGCGCCCAGCTTCTTGCGCAGCCGGCTGACGTGAACGTCGACGCTGCGATCGAATATGTTCAAAGGGCGGCCCAGCGCTACTTCGGCGATTTGCTCTCGGGTGACGACGTTGCCGGCGTTGCGCAGCAGCAATTCCAAAACGTTGAACTCCACCGAGGTAAGATCGACCGGCGTATGCGAACAGGTGACGGTGCGAGTCCCCAGCGACATCCTGATTTCACCCACGCTGAGGACTTCCTCGTGATCGTTGCGCGCAGCCGAGGCGGGCGCGGTTTCGCGCGTGCGGCGGAATATGGCGCGTATCCTGGCCACCAGCTCGCGAGGATCGAAAGGCTTGGCCAGGTAATCATCGGCGCCGATTTCAAGGCCCAGAATCCGGTCGACCGCTTCTCCCCGGGCGGTCAACAGAAGCACGGGGACCGAGGACTGCAGGCGCAGCGCCTTGAGCAACTCAAATCCCGTGCCGCCCGGCAGCATCACGTCGAGGATGATCAACTCATGATCGTTGGACAAAGCGGCGCTCAAGCCCGAGGCTTGATCGTAGGCTGCATCCACCTGAAAGCCTTCGCCTTCCAGAAAGCGCTTCAGCAGATTTACCAGCCCGTGGTCGTCATCGATGATGAGCAGGCGATTCACCGGATTCATTCTGCCCTTCCCGGCGCGCGCGTGCGGTGAAGAATTGTTTCGGGATGTATTTGTATCCTTCACAAAACTTAACTTTCCTTCACCCTCTCTTAACGGCTGCTGCTGCCCCCATCCGGTCTAATAATATGAGTTAATAGTACTGCAAGGCATGGGCCGGGTTGCCTCTACGGGGCAAGGGCGAGCGTGATTGCATCTCTTATAGGCATGGGTTGGCGTAATTCAGGAGGAGTTAGTGAAGACACGGGCATTCTGGGGACTCGGGGTGATACTGGCGATTTGCGCCGCACTTGCCGGTTGCAGTTCACCGCAGGCGAAGAGCGCAAAAGCCAATGGCCCGTCGCAGGCAATTCCGGTTGGGGTGGCTACCGTCAAGCAGGGCGATTTTAATGTCTATCTCAACGGATTGGGTTCGGTCGAAGCCTTCTACACGGTTTCGCTGAAGACCCGCATTGACGGGCAGATCATGCAGGTGAACTTTCGCGAGGGCCAGGACGTGAACAAAGGCGAAACACTGCTCGTCATCGATCCGCGTCCCTATGAGGTGGCTTTGGCGCAGGCGCAGGCCAACTTGCAGAAAGACGAAGCCCAGTTAACGAACGCCCAAGCGCAATACGACCGCAACAAGGTCCTCTACGAGCAAGGGGTCATCGCCAAGCAGGACTTGGACACCCTACAGGCATCGTTCGGAACCTACGAAGGCACCATCGCCTCCGACAAAGCCGCCATTAAGAATGCCGAGCTGAACCTGACCTATTGCTACATCAAGTCTCCCATTGACGGACGAGTCGGGCTGCGCCAAGTCGATCCCGGAAATTACGTCACGGGAGCGGGTGGAACCGCATTGCTTGTGATCACGCAGCTTCATCCCATCGCCGTGATATTCACGCTTCCCGAAGACCAGTTGCAGCAAGTCCGCGACCACATGCGCCAGGGCACATTGGAAGTGGACGCCTATAGCAGCGACGACCAGACCAAACTGTCCGTGGGAAAACTGCAGACCATCGACAACCAGATTGACGCGACCACCGGTACGGTTAAGTTGAAGGCGGTCTTCGACAATCCCGACAACAATCTTTGGCCCAATCAATTCGTCAATGCTCATCTGTTGCTGGAGACCCGCAAAAACGCCATCACGGTGCCGGCCGCTGCTCTGCAACGCGGTCCCGAAGGCACGTTCGCCTACGTGGTGGACACCAACAATACTGTGCAGATGAAGCCGCTGCAGGTCGCTCTCACCCAAGGGAGCACGGCGGTGGTCACCTCGGGCCTGCAAGCTGGCGACAAAGTCGTAACCGATGGGCAAGAGAAGCTGCAAGTGGGAAGCCGCGTGGCTCCGCAAGCCCCCGCCCGTCAGAATCAGAGCAGCGGCAACATCGGATCGCAAACATGAGTATTTCGCGGCCATTTATTCTTCGGCCCATCGCTACGTCGCTGCTGATGACGGGGCTGTTGCTGGTGGGCATCGTCGCCTACCGGCAACTACCCATCTCCGCCCTCCCGCAGGTGGACTATCCGACCATTCAGGTGGTGACCTTTTATCCGGGCGCCAGCCCCGATGTGACCGCGTCTTCGATCACGGCGCCGCTGGAACGCCAGTTCGGTGAACTTCCCGGTCTCAGCCAGATGACTTCGAGCAGCTCGTTCGGAGCGTCGGTCATCACCTTGCAATTCACCCTGGAAGAGAACATTGACGTCGCCGAGCAGGAGGTACAGGCGGCCATCAATTCTGCGCAGACCTACCTGCCCGCCGATCTGCCGACTCCACCGATTTACAGCAAAGTGAATCCGGCCGACGCGCCCATCCTGACCCTGGCGATGACGTCCGACAGCATGCCGCTTCCGCAGGTGGAAGATCTGGCGGACACGACCTTCGCACAAAAGATTTCGCAGTTGCCTGGCGTCGGCCTGGTGAGCATCAGCGGCGGGCAAAAGCCTGCCGTCCGCATCATGGCAAACCCAACGGAGCTGGCTTCGTACGGTATGAGCCTGGAGCAACTGCGCAGTGTGATCGCCCAGGTCAACGTCGATCAGGCCAAGGGACAGCTGCAAGACAACCGGCAGGCCTTCACCATCGGCGCCAACGACCAGTTGCTGAGTCCGCAGGGTTACGCCGATACCATCGTCGCCTACAAGAACGGTAATCCGGTGCGCTTGTCCGACGTCGCCACAGTGATCACGGGGCCGGAGAATGTGAACCAGGCGGCCTGGATGAACAACACGCCGGCCGTCATCCTGAACATTCAGCGGCAGCCGGGCGCCAACATCATCAAGGTGGTCGATAGCATCAAGCTGCGGCTGAAACAGTTGCAGTCGAACTTGCCGGCCTCGGTGAAAGTCACCGTCCTCACGGACCGCACCAACACCATCCGCGCCAGCGTCAAAGATGTGCAGTACGAAATGATGCTCACCATTGTGCTGGTGGTGTTGGTCATTTTTGTCTTTTTGCGTACTTTGTCGGCCACCGTTATCCCTAGCATCGCCTTGCCGCTGTCGCTGGTGGGCACCTTTGGGGTGATGTACCTGCTGGGCTATTCCCTCGACAACCTTTCCTTGATGGCCTTGACCATTTCCACCGGCTTCGTAGTGGATGACGCCATTGTGATGATCGAGAACATCGAGCGCTACATCGAGGAAGGCCACACTCCGCTGGAAGCGGCGCTGCGAGGTTCGGCCCAGATCGGGTTCACGATTGTGTCGTTGACCGTCTCGCTGATCGCCGTGCTCATTCCGCTGCTCTTCATGGGCGACATCGTGGGCCGCCTGTTCCGCGAGTTCGCGGTGACCCTCAGCGTCACCATTCTCTTCTCGGCGATCATTTCGCTGACGCTGACCCCGATGATGTGCTCGCTGCTGCTTCGCCAGAGGGACCAGGCGAAGCACGGACGCTTGTACGAGTGGTCGGAGCGCGCCTTCAATAACACAATCGCGTTTTACGGGCGCACTGTAAAGTTCGTCCTGAAGCATCAAACGGTGACACTCCTGATTACCATCGGTACGTTAGTCGCCACCATCTTTCTCTACATTACCGTTCCGAAGGGCTTCTTCCCGGTGCAGGACACGGGCGTGATCGTGGGCATTACCGACGCGCCGGAGAGTATTTCCTTTTCCGCCATGTCGGAACGGCAGCGCGAATTAGCGACGGCGATCCTAAAAGACAAGGACGTCGTGAGCCTCTCCTCGTTTATCGGAGTGGATGGCACCAACACCACGCCCAACAGCGGTCGCTTCCAGATCAATCTCACCTCGCGCGACGAACGCAGCGATGACATCACCGCCATCATGAAGCGGTTGCAGCAAGAGGTCGCCGGAGTCGAGGGCATCACGCTCTACATGCAACCGGTGCAGGACTTGACGGTGGAAGACCGCGTCAGCCGCACCCAATACCAGTTCAGTCTGGAAGACGCCGATCCCGTTGAGTTGGCATCGTGGACGACAAAGATGGTCGCTAAGCTGAAGACCCTGCCGGAGCTACGCGACATCGCCACCGACCAGCAGAACCTGGCCGCGCAAGCCAATCTGGTGATCGATCGCGCCACGGCATCTCGATTGGGCGTAACCGCCAGCGCGATTGACAACACTTTGTACGACGCCTTCGGCCAGCGGTTGGTGTCCATCATGTTCACGCAGTTGAATCAGTACCACGTCGTGCTCGAAGTAGATCCCAGCTTTCGTGCCGACCCAGATTCGCTGAAAAACATTTACGTTCCCGCCGGCGGCGGACAAAGCCCCGCAGCGCAAGGTGGAAACGCTCCGACTGCAAACACCCCAAGCGTCAACGTTCTGAGCGCGACTGCCGGGCAGGTGCCACTCAGCGCAATCGCGCACTTCGAAACCACAACCGGACCTCTGACCATCAATCACCAGGGACAGTTTCCGGCAGTCACCATTTCTTTCAATCTTGGCAACAATGCTTCGCTGGGTGAAGCAGTAAAGGCGATTGACCGGACCGCGGCTGAAATTGGATTACCGCCGAGTATCCAACTGGCGTTCCAAGGCACAGCGCGAGCGTTCGAGGCATCGCTGGCCAACGAGGGCTGGCTGCTTCTGGCGGCCATCGTCACGGTGTACATCGTGCTGGGGGTGCTGTACGAAAGCTACATCCATCCCATCACGATTCTGTCCACGTTGCCCTCAGCGGGTGTCGGCGCCATTCTTGCGTTATTTCTCTTCCATATGGATCTGAGCGTGATGGCCTTGATTGGCATTATCCTGCTGATCGGTATTGTGAAGAAGAACGCCATTATGATGATCGACTTCGCCCTGGAAGCGGAGCGCAAGGAAGGCAAGAAGCCGTTGGACGCGATTTACGAAGCCTGTCTGTTGCGTTTCCGTCCCATCATGATGACGACCTTCGCCGCGCTGTTCGGCGCGGTGCCGCTGGCGCTCGGCTCGGGCACTGGCTCCGAACTGCGCCGTCCGCTGGGTATCACCATCATCGGCGGTCTCTTGGTCAGCCAGTTGCTGACTCTCTACACGACTCCGGTGGTGTATCTCTGGTTCGACCGGCTCGGGGCAGCGCTGGGTCACCTGCGCTCACCCAAACCTGCGGAGGCAGTCGGAGATTAGGCAATGAACGTCTCCAAGCCAGCCATCGAGCGGCCCGTTGCCACCGCGCTACTGACGTTTGCCCTGCTTTTGGCGGGCGGGTTGGCTTACACGCAACTGCCGGTTTCGCCCTTGCCGCAGGTGGACTTTCCGGTGATCTCAGTGGGAGCTTCGCTGCCGGGCGCCAGTCCGGAGACCATGGCTTCCGCCGTCGCCACTCCGCTAGAACGGCAGTTCGGCCGCATATCCGGCATTAACCAAATGACGTCGGTGAGCCAGCTTGGGACCACCGGCATCACGATGCAGTTCGACCTTGACCGCAACATCGATGCGGCGGCGCGCGACGTGCAAGCGGCCATCAACGCGGCCCGCGGATACCTGCCCGCCAATCTGCCCAGCAATCCGACCTACCGCAAGGTCAATCCGGCCGACGCGCCGATCCTGATTCTGGCGCTGACCTCCGACGCCATGACGCAGGACCAGATGTACGACGCAGCCGACTCGATCATGGGCCAGAGGCTGGCACAAATCGACGGCGTCGGCCAGGTCTTCGTCGGCGGTTCTTCGCAGCCCGCGGTCCGCATCGAGGCCAACCCCTCCGCACTGAACAACATGGGTCTCGGCTTGGAGGCGGTGCGCAAGGCTGTGGCGGCCCAGAATGTAAACCAGGCCAAGGGATCGCTGCAGAACGGCAGCACCAGTTGGATGGTGAAGACCAACGACCAACTGAAAAAGGCGAAGGACTACCGCCCCATCATCGTCGCCTACAAAAATGGCAATCCGGTCCGGTTGAGCGACGTTGCCGACGTGGAGGACTCCTACTCCAACATCAACAACATGGGCAGCTTCAACGGAAAGCCCAGTGTTCTGGTGGTCATTTTCCGGCAGCCGGGCGCAAATATTATCGCCACGGTGGATCGTGTCATCGCAGCCATGCCCTTCCTCAAGGCTTCGCTGCCGCAGGCCATCGATATGGTTGTCGGCCTGGATCGGACTACGACCGTCCGCGCTTCGGTGGCGGATGTCGAGCGTACCCTGATTATTTCCGTCATCCTGGTGACGCTGGTGGTGTTCATCTTTCTGCGTGAGGTACGTGCCACCATGATTCCCAGCGTGGCTGTGCCGCTGGCCATCGTGGGCACTTTCGGCATCATGTACCTGTTCAGCTACTCGCTGGACAACCTGTCGTTGATGGCGCTCACCATCTGCACCGGCTTCGTAGTGGACGATGCCATCGTGGTGCTGGAAAACGTGATGCGGCACGTCGAAGCGGGTATGAAGCCTTACGCTGCCGCGCTATTGGGAGCCCGCGAAATCGGCTTCACGGTGGTTTCCATGAGCACTTCGTTGATGGCCGTGTTCATTCCGATTTTGTTGATGGGCGGCCTGATTGGACGGCTCTTCCACGAATTCGCCGTGACCTTGAGCGCGGCCATTGCCGTCTCGATGGTGGTTTCGCTCACCACCACGCCGATGCTGTGCGCCCGCTTTCTCAAGGCCCACGATCCCGGCAGGCACGGTGCCCTGTACCGCATGAGCGAACGTGGATTTTACTGGTTAAACCAGGGCTACAAAACCTCTCTGGGATGGGTACTGCGTCATCGGAGGCTGATCTTTGCCCTCGCCGTACTCATGCTTTTTGTGAACGTCTTTTTGTACATCATCGTGCCTAAAGGTTTCTTCCCGCAGCAGGACACAGGGCGTATTTCAGGAACGATTATAGGCGATCAGGATGTATCGTTCCCAGCGATGAGAGACAAGACGAACGAATTCATCCGCATCGTCAAGAAAGATCCGGCGGTACAGGATGTGCTGGCTTTTGTCGGCGGCAACACTGCCCAGAACCAGGGACGCATGTTCGTAACACTTAAGCCTCTGTCGCAGCGCAAGGATACCGCCGACCGGGTGATCGCGCGGTTGCGCCCCAAGCTTGCTCACGTACCCGGAGCCACATTGTATTTTCAGGCGGTGCAGGACTTGCAGATCGGCGGGCGCATGGCTAACGCTCAGTATCAGTACACTTTGTCGGGCGAAAACCTGGACGAACTCTACGAGTGGGCGCCCAAGTTGTTGCAGAAGCTGCGAACGTTCCCTCAACTCAAGGACGTCAATAGCGACCAGCAGGTGCAAGGCTTGGAAGCGAATGTCGTCATCGATCGCGCCACCGCTGCTCGGCTGGGAGTTACCCCGCAGCAAATCGACGCTGTGCTTTATGACGCCTTCGGGCAGGAGCAAATCTCGACCATCTATCAGACACTGAATCAGTATCACGTCGTGATGGAGGTCGATCCCAAATATCAAAAGACACCCGATGCGTTGCAGAGCGTGTACGTCATTACCAGCACGGGTGCGCAAGTGCCGCTGTCGGCTTTCGCGCACTTTGCGCCCGCTAACACCGCGCTCGCCGTCAACCACCAGGGACAGTTTCCGGCGGTGACCATCTCGTTCAACCTGGCGCCCGGCGGGGATCTGGGAACGGCTACTCGCGCCATCTCCAATGCAGAACTGGAAATGCGCATACCGGCGACCATTCACGGCAGCTTCCAGGGAACGGCCGCCGCCTTCCAAGATTCGCTGTCGTCGGAACCCATCTTGATTCTGGCGGCCCTGGTTGCGGTTTACATCGTGCTCGGGATGCTTTACGAGAGCTACATCCATCCCATTACGATTCTCTCCACGCTGCCTTCGGCGGGGACGGGCGCGCTGCTGGCGCTATTGCTCTTCCACATGCAGCTCGATGTGATCGCCCTGATTGGCATCATTCTGCTCATTGGCATCGTGAAGAAGAACGCCATTATGATGATTGATTTTGCGTTGGAGGTGGAGCGCACCGGCAAGACCGCGGAGGACGCGATCCACGAAGCGGCCCTAATCCGCTTCCGTCCCATCATGATGACTACAGCGGCAGCCATGCTGGGCGCGGTCCCGCTGGCGTTTGGCAGAGGGGTCGGTTCGGAGATCCGCCGCCCGCTCGGCATCGCCATCGTTGGCGGCCTCATCGTCAGCCAGGCGCTGACCTTGTATACCACGCCCGTCGTCTACCTCTACATGGACTACTTCAAGGATTGGGTGGTACGCCATCTTCCCGGAAAGCACACAAAAGCCAAGAAGGAAGAAGTCCCGATTTTCGCGGATTAACAGCCGCTGCAAACCGTGTTATGCATCAGCGGGTGGCGACGCCACCGACCCAACCATAACTTATTTCCTCTCAAACGTGACCCAATTGCCACTGCTAGCCATTTCAAGACGAAGACTGCACTGGTTGGGTGCAACATGGGCAAACGATACGTTGAACTGAGGTTCGGGCATGGGGACTTCCCCTGATTCCATCGCCACACGCACCAGGTCCTGGTGTTCGTCATACCTGCCCGTAAGGTCTGTGCTTTTGGAGATAATCAGTGTCCAGCGCTTTTGCGTGGGGAGCAAAAACATGGTGTAGGCGCCCACGGGAAGCATCTTTCCCCCGATTTCCACGTTCGAGTTGGTGAATAGGGTCAGCGGTTTTCCACCCGGGGCCCAAGCTTTGCCGTAGGGGATTTCGCCTCCGAATACCGGCTTTTTCAAGTTGAACGAAATCCTCTGATACTCCGCGGTCACTTGTCTGTCGGCGTCGAAGCTGCAGCTAACGGTTCCAGTTGAAGGTGTGTTCTGGCCCAGAGCGGCACAGGTAAAGAATGCAGAGATAATAACAAGTGAGAGTGGGATAAGGCGGCGCATTAGTACCTCCGGGATGACCCGTAAGACTCCTAAAAGCCCTATCATATCGCCCGCTATCCGATTCGCGCCATTTATTTGAACATTGCGTTTCCAAGTGCCTGATAAAACTATGCCTTCGTTTTTCGCATCTCTCCTGAGAGTAAGTCTGGGCTTGATGAGCAGTCCTCTACCTGGAACACCGAGCAAACGAAAGCTGGCACGACTCAAGCTGGACGAATGACTCAGGGGCAAAAGGACTTTGGAAAGGCGTGGCAGGAGCGCATGTCGGCCTTGCGCAATCTGCCGCCGGTGCTCGCCATCGTATGGCGGTCTGGGCCGGCGGTAGTAGACGAACGGGCGTAACGGTATGAAATCCGCCCGGAAAGTGGCCTGATTACCCAGCATTGAAAAAAACGGCTGGCAACGCGCCAGCTTTCATTCAATAAATAAGGGAAACTGTGTGCCAGTTTCCCTCATTGGACAGTTTGGACAGTCGCTACAAGTGCCCAATTGCCCGTAACCTATTGATAGATTTGGTTGCGGGGGGTGGATTTGAACCACCGACCTTTGGGTTATGAGCCCACAGAGAACGGTATTTTCAAGGACTTAGGGGAACACGGATGGCACCGCAAAACACCCTAGGGAAGCGAAAGGCAGCGCTATTGGACCTGTATTGGACCTGCGTAGGCGTACCGAGTGAGGCACCGACATCACTAGACCAAGAAGTCGCATCCACAACCGGTTAACAGCCGGGAAGTACGCAAGCTGCTAATTGATTCTCAAGGCTTTTCTAGCGGTTCAAGGGGGGCATAACCGCTATGCCTGAGGGGTTTTGCTCGACAATTTGCACGACAAGTTTACTTCACTTCGTGGATCGAAATCGATCGCTGCGATCCAGTACCGCACGCCTCCCGGCTTTTTAGACCCACCTGTCGCAGGTGACAGTTCCCCAACAGCCGTGATCGTAGTGAACTGGACTGAGCAAAGCAGCTGGCCTGATGGCCACGCAATCATCACTGAGTTGAACGGTGGAGCGCGATGGGAAACGAATCCCAGTCAAAATGGGCAGCCAGTGTGCGCGCACCCCAGATCGGGCTGGCACGTCCGCATTAGGACATAGTGTTAGAGGCCGCAGGCCCTGAGAACTGAAGCCTGAGTCAAGCCTTGGGAAACGTCGTGGACCGTTCAGAACTCACGCGCGCATTTAGCTGCCCAGGGTGGAGCACGCCTGCAAAGGGCGCGTTCCCTTGGCTGAGCCGGGACCAACGGAGGAGCAGAACGCATGTTGAGCTATCCAGGCATTTTCTTTCTGTTCTCGTTTCTGGTGCTGTGGCTCTCGGCGCAGATGGGAGCTTACTTGCGGCGGCGTCGGCCCTTGAAAGACGACGAGAGGAACGATTTCAATATTGTGGAGGCCGCTACTCTGACCCTGCTCGGCCTCATTATCGGATTCAGTTTCTCGATGGCCACCACCCGCTACGATCTACGCAAGAATTACGAGGAAGCAGAGGCCAATGCGATTGGCACGGAATATGTCCGGGCAGGACTGCTGCCTGCGGCGGATGCAGCAGGGGTGCGTGCCCAGCTTAGAAAATATCTGGAGATGCGGGTCTTGTTCTACCGAACCCGCGATCAGCGCGAGCTTCAGCAGATTAATGCGGATACCGCGCAACTGCAGAGGGAGATGTGGTCGGCGGTACATGTTCCGGCCGTGGCGCAACCGAGCCCGGTGATCGCCCTCGCCGTTGCGGGCATGAACGACGTGTTGAACTCGCAGGGATATACCCAGGCGGCATGGTGGAATCGTATCCCAGTTTCCGCGTGGGGTTTAATGATAATGATCGCCGTCTTTTGCAACCTGTTGGTCGGCTATGGTGCGCGCAGCGCTGGAGTAAATTCTGGCCTGCTTTTTATTGTGCCCCTGGTGGTCTCCATATCATTTTTTCTGATAGCAGACATTGACAGCCCCCGTGGCGGCCTCATTCACGTAGTTCCTCAGAACCTCATAAGCCTTTCCCAGTCGTGGTCTAAGTAGAGCGTGTTTCAAAAATAGGTTCGGCCCCACATCAGGTACTTATGCGCGAGGCAGGTTAGCTGGTGAGCTTCTGTCATGAAGAAACGACAGAAGCTGTTGAGCGATGAGAGGACCGTGGGTAGCGGTGAACGGGCCCGCTCCTAGTGACAAGGCTTGCTAGTGGGCCGACGATGGCGATCCAGAACTCAGACTTCGCGTCGGGGGCCTCGGACTCGATTTGCGAAACTCTTCCGAGAGCGAAAAGCGTGATGGCGCGCACCCGCAGACCTCGGGATTTTGCCAGCATGACTATCGCCTGCGGCAGTTCATCTGGCTCTTCATGCTGGCTTGTTCGGTTTCCATGTGGCTCTTCATGGCGGCATCGGCGGCAGCCATCTTTGTCATGGTGTCCTTCATCAGGGTCTGTATCTGTTCCATCTGCGCAGTCATCTGCTCCATCTGCGATTTCATGCTCTTCATGTCCATGCCGGAACCTTGCGTGGCGTTCTGGGCCTGCAGCGGCGCACCGTAAAAGCCCACTAGCAATAGTACGAGAATCGCAGTACACGGGCGGGAGCAAACCAGCGCTACTGGTTGGGCGCGTCGTATTCTGCAGGGCTGCGGTACCCTTTACGGCTGCAGATGCGCAGGCCTTTCTGGTTCTGCGCTTGAACTTTGATGGTGCGGTAATGCCCATCGGTCCTGAACGCCGCCGGCTTGTAAGACACCGCGTACTGGCTGCGCAACTCTTCCTGAATGGCGGTGAACGCGTTGGCTACTTCGGTGATCTGGGAGGGCACGTACGATCTCCCGCCGGTTGCTTCGGCAATGCGTTCCAAGGTCTTGTTGCCGTGTCCGCCGGAGCCCGTCGGGTTGGTGCTGATGGTATACACGGAGACCTCGGCCCGTTGTGCCATCTCGATGGCTTTTTCGCGGGTCACGGAGCTTGCGTTGTCATTGCCGTCGCTCAACAGGATGATGGCGCGCCGGACGGGGCCAGCCTGTGGTTGCTTCAGCAGCTTGTCCCGACATGCATAGTAGAGAGCATCGTACATTGCCGTGAGGCTGCTCGGTCGCAGCGTGCGAATGCCGACCGAAAGCTTCTCGGTGTCGTCGGTGAAGTCCTGCGTGACCTTGGGAGTTAGGTCAAAGCCGATGACAAGGGCCTGGTCGTACTCCCGCCGGATCGTCTGTTTCAGAAACTCGATGGCTGCTTCCTGCTCGAACTTGAAGCGAACGCTCACCGATTCGCTGGCGTCGATCAACAGGCCGACTTGAAGGGGCAGATCCGTCTCGCTGCTGAAGCTGAGGATCTCTTCCGGCGGCTTGCTGTCGTCCAGAATTTTGAAATCGTTTTTCTTCAGGTCCTTGATGTAGTGGCCGTGCTTGTCGGTGACGGTGAAAACCAGGTCGACTTCGTTCACCGTCTTGCGCACCGTGAAGACCGATCCATCCGGTTCTGCTGGCGCGCCGGAGCCAGGGCTCTTTGCAGCCGCATTCTGTGATTGCTCTGTTTGAGCCGAAGCCACCCTGGTCGCTCCACTCTGGGCCGGCTTGATAACCGATGCATGAGCGCTGATTATCTTCGGCGGAGAAAAAGCTTCGGGCTGAGAACCTGCGGGTTGTGGCGCCGCAGGCTGAGGCCGACTGTTCGGTTGCGCAGCGGAGGATGCCGACGTCAATTCCTGCCCCGGGTTCTGCGCCCAGACCAGGGGCAGGAACAGAGCAATGCCGACTAGCAAGGAAGTGATGGGGAGGAACTTCACAGTTTTCGCGATTATAGCTGCTGGCCTCTTTCGTCACAGATTAGATGCGATATCCGATTACGCGCCCGATGTTGAAGGTGGCTGATTCAGAACCAAGTCCGCAGCCTTCTGGGCCTGCCCGGCAGCAACCAGCACCAGCCGAGAGTCCTGCTTGAGCACCTCCAGCCAAGACTGCAGGGAATCTAATGGATTTACCCGGCTCGACGACGTGTCCAACCAGCTTGGCGCAGCTCGAACTCGCATCAGTGAAGACAGCGAAACGTCTTGCATAACTCTTGCTTCGATTTTCTGCCCAACCGTGGCTTTCCTGGCGCCCAGCGTTGTCTGCCGAGTGCTGAAGGATTTGGTGTACGCATACCATCCCCTTTTTTCAGCCAAGGCTGAGAACACGGCAGACCGTCTTGGCTATCATGCGTTCTTCGTCCGTGCGAATGACGCGGACCGCAACCCGGCTTGCAGCCGCGGAAATGACGGCCTCATTCGCTGCGTTTCGCTTTGCCTCGAGTTCAATTCCAA
>JBEKPR010000013.1:0-119724 GCA_049520555.1 Candidatus Korobacteraceae bacterium | reverse complement strand
TGGCGATGCGCCGTTTTACCCGTTTGACGAACGCTTTCTCGAAGAAGCTGGAGAACCTGAAAGCGGCTTGCGCTTTGCACTTCGCGCACTATAATTTCGTGCGCGTTCATTCCTCGCTGCGCGTGACACCGGCGATGGCTGCTGGGTTGTCTGCTGAGATATGGCCGTTACAGCGATTGCTGAATTAGGAACAGAATCTCTGCGTTTGCGAATGAGGGAGCGTAAGTAGCTTAAGGGTTTCTTGTACGACAAACCGAATCCAGAAGCCTGACGAATCGCTTCCTCAATCCCAAGAAGATTGGCGGTCTGAATGAACGACATCTCCCCCCTTGAAAACCTGTTACGCAAGATGAAGCACTGGAAGACCTCTTCCGCAGTTATAAAATTAGTCGTCACCGATCTGCGCTGGAGCTGTGAATTCGATGGCGGGATTGCAGAGATACGGGGCAATAATGTATCCGTCGCTGGTAATCGCTGCGTCTTCCGCTTCGATACGGAAAACAGCATAGTGCGCGAGCAAAGCCCATCCGAGGCACCGGAATCACTACGAGGACGAGCGACTTTGGAAGTTGTGTCATCGTTTAGTGTCGAGTTGCCAGAAGGGGTATTGATCTTCTTGTACGAGCTACGCGTGCCGCAAGGTTCAGTGATGTGATGTGTATTTTGAGCGCGTTTCTGTGGCATAATGCCTCCAGACGCGCCAAGCAGCGTTTGAATTTGAAGAATCAAAAAGCCACGGCTAGCACCGTGGCTTTTTTGTTACTTCTTACGCAGAAACCCGTCCCGCGTCAACACAATTGACGTGCCCATCATCAGCGATAGCATCGCCAAAATGAAAATGATTGCTGCCACGAAAGCTTTATACTCGTAACTGGAAAATACAAAGTCACCAACGCAGAATCCGACCAGAACTAAGGCAATCGCGTAATACGTCGTCGGCTTCTTCGGCAGCACACAGTAATTATCGCCCCAAAAACGGAGGCAGTTCAATATGAAACCATTCAAGTATCTCGGCGCAATCTGTCTTTCCCTTGTTGTTGGATTTTCTGTCGGTCGATTTTCTAACCCGATCCACGCAAGGGCAGCAGGACTGTCGTATGTCGTGCGCGTGGCTCCTCCCACTGGAGCCACCCCTGCGAGCATGGGAACTCTGTATGGCTCCCCAGTATCCCTTTCCTGCTCAGGAGATGCTTGTTATGTCCTGACAACGCAAAGCAGTTTCAGCGAGCCGCGCTGAGTCATTACAGGCGGCTAATCATGCGTTGCACAATGAACTGTGCAACTCGCTTGTAGTTCATGGGAACAGGAAACTCATCAGACATAACCGCAATCTCCTGAAGATCATCGCAGACGCAGAATGACAGGATAAACGCCTCTCCCTCCAGCGTGTAGCACCGGATAACCTTGCTGCCTTTCTGGTAAAGCACGTCAGTGTAGGTTTGCTTCGGGAGTACGGATCGCAGCCTAACGGAAATGCGGCAGCCTGACTCGAACTCTGGATTACCAAGAGGCGAGATTGAACCAATAGCGTTGATAGTCTTTACCGCCTCAGCAGTAATCGCTAGTTCCCGAAGCAGTTCTTGAAAGAACTCCGGTCCCTTGGAAACCACGCGCAGCGATGCAGCCGAAATCCGCTCTCTCTCGACTTCCGATTCCAGTTTTTCAGCGGCTTCCTCCGCTGCCACCTGTTTTATCCAGGCCGGTGTTAGCATATCGTTCATAGCCTGAATTGAACCGCATCTGAAATGTAAACGCAAGGCAATTTGCACGCCAAACCGATGCAGGAGTCACGGCAAATTAGGACAGTACCCAATCTCCTGACCTCCACCGGTCCCAGTTATCGTATCGTGCCAAGGGCGAAATCGGCGCAACCGACAGGAAGTTCACGGGAGGTCCAACATCCAGCAGCTCGGCCTCAACCAACGCACTGTGATGAAAAGACTTGCCAGAAGCCCGACTTCCTGTAATCATCTCCTGCTCCCCTCTCGAATGGGCGAGAGAGCAGCTTTCGGTCGAACCGAAACGCGGATTTGGGTTGATGTTTCTGTCAGCAGTCGAATTTCACGCATTGTACTGGCTCCAGGGATTGGCTCTGTCGCGGATGCATTAGTCCGCCCAGGACGATCCAGGGGGCTTTTTCCTTGCCGAAAAGCTGCGCGCTGAGCCGCAACCCTTGTTTCCCGGCGACGTTGTGACGTCTTCCGATCACTCTTCCTCAGGGTTCTGTTCGGAACGTCCGCGCAGCAGGGGTTATTCCAAGGTCATCAGGTGAAAGGAGTAAGTTGTGAGAGAGAAAGGTACAGTCAAGTGGTTTAACGGAGCCAAAGGATACGGATTCATCCAAAGATCTACGGGCGAGGATGTCTTCGTGCATTTCTCAGCTATCCAGGAGAACGGATACCGGAGCCTGAACGAGGGCGAGACTGTGGAGTTCGACCTCACCAAGGGTCCGAAGGGCTTCCAGGCCGCTAACGTGCAGCGCGTATAAGAAGTCTGCGCCACGCGGAAGCAGCTTCACATTGGCGTCGCTTTGCAGGGCTTCCGAGCGCGGCCAAAACCACCGAACCCTCCCGCCAGGGAGGGTTTTCTTTTTGGCGGCGGGATGTGCAACCCAGCCTTAAGCCGCCAGAGCGGCCGTCGAAGGCAAATGGGCGGCCAGCGCTGACAGTTTCTGGACTGCATTATCCACTGATTGCTGCGCCACTTCCGCTCCAAATCCCTGCCGATCGGCGGCGATAACGGTCACCTCTTCCAAGCCCAAGAAGCGCAGCATATGCCGCAAGTAGGGAACTTGGAAGTCGGAGGATGTCGGGGCTGGCCCCTCGTCGAATACTCCGCCGCGGGAGACAATTGCCACCACCTGTTTTCCCGCCGGTAGCAGTCCCTTTGGCCCTTTGTCGCTGTAGCTGAAGGTCTTGCCCACGCGGGTCACCAGATCGAACCATGCCTTTAAGGAAGCCGGAATCGAGAAGTTGTGCATGGGCACTCCGAGCACGATCACGTCGGCGGCCATTAGTTCCTCGATAAGCGCATCGGAAAGCTGCAGTGCCTGTTGTTGCGCCGGCGTTCGCTGGGCTGGCGGAGTGTAGGACGCTTGAATCCAGGCTTCGCTCACGAAGGGCGGCGAGTCCACGGCCAGATCGCGCTCGATCACGCGGGTATTCGGGTGCTTCGCCTTCCACTCTTCGGCGAAGTGCCCAGTCAAGCGCCGCGAGACCGAATTGCTGCGGGGACTCGAATTGACGATGAGCATGTTGTCCATAAATCGCACCTCGGGGCGACGTGCCCTAACCGTGTTGCAACAGTATAACTGTGTTACAACACATAGTATTGGATGTGGCCGGGAAGAAGAAGATTCAAGCCGGATGGAATTGCCATTACGTTGGAATTGTCATTACGAGCGAAGCGAGGAATCTGCTGTTGTTTGCGCCGGCAAGCATCCCGGGAAGATAGCAGCTCCCGCACGGCCTAAGGGCCGCTGAATCATTCCGCCGAATCGGGTCCTAGAATCAGGCCGCACAGGCGGCTCAATTCGCGGTAGTCGGCGTCATTCAGCCTGCCAAGGCGGGCGCCCACGACGGCGTCAATCTGGGGCTGCATTCTGGCGAGCAGCTTCAATCCTTTGGCGGTAATGCTGGTCAGGGTTTGGCGCTGGTCCTCCTTTCCACGCGACCGTCTCACCAGGCCACGGGCCTGCAGCCGGTCCACCAGACGAGTGACATCGGGAGCGCGGTCGATCATGCGCCGGGCGATCTCGCAACGCGCGTGCCCTTGGGGATGAACGCCTCGTAGAATGCGCAACACGTTGTACTGCGGGCGCGTAATGCGGTGCATCTCGCAAAGTTCATCCATCAGGTCATTCAGGGTAGTGGCTGCGACCAGCAGGCCCAGCAGAGCTTCTTGCATGGGGTCGGCAAACTGCGGCTGGCTAAGGCGCCGGCTGAGGGCTTCGTTCATCCCTTCTTTATAGCCAGAAATTGTGCGGTTGTCATTTCGCGGAAGCTCGCCCGAGTTCACCGCGCAAGCGCCGCAGGGCCCAGTGCGCGTGTTCCGCAACCATCCCGTCTTCATCGCGGCTCAGTTCGTCGAGTACGGGCACAAACCGCTCTTCACCGCTGTTGCCGAGCGCGAGCGCGACATTTCGCCGCAGGCCGTTAAAACGCGCGCGCTTCACCGGCGACCCACGGAATATTTCGCGAAACTCTTCCACGCTCAAGCCCGCCAACCACCCCAGATCAGGATTCACGAGTGCAGCCCGCGGCTGAAGCTCCGGCGCCTTGGTTAGTGGGGCCTCACGGTTCCACGGGCAAACGTCCTGACAAATATCGCAGCCGAACACCTGTCGGCCCATATCGGAGCGCAGGTCTTCAGGAATGGCACCGCGTTTTTCGATGGTGAGATACGAGATGCACCGGGTCGCGTCCAGTTGATACGGAGCAGGGAAGGCGTTGGTCGGACAAGCGTCGAGGCAGCGCGTGCACGAGCCGCAGCGGTCGGGTGGAGGCAGATCGGGCGTCAGCTCCAGCGACGTCAACATGACGCCGAGAAAGAGCCACGACCCCAAGTGTTCATTCAGGATGCAAGTGTTCTTGCCAATCCAGCCGATCCCAGCGTACTGGGCAAAGATCCGCTCGATGACCGGACCAGTGTCCACGTAACACCGGGTACGCGGCGCTGGCATCTTTTGCCGCTCGCACATTTGCAGTAGCCCGGCTTCCAGCGCGCGAAGCTTTCCGAGTACCACCTCGTGATAATCGCGTTGCGACCACGCGTAGCGCGAGATCCACCCCTGCGTGGTCGTGCCGGCGTGCGTCGAGTAGGGGTCGCCGGTGTTGTAGTTGAGGGCGCACACCACCACCGAACGCGCCCAGGGAGCGGCGTTGGACAGCGACGCGCGCTTCAACCCGCCACCTTCGTTGCGTGCTTCGAGGTATTTCATCTCCCCCGCGCGGCCGTCGGCGATCCATCCGGGGAAAAAGTGGTGCTCCGCCGTGTCGGCCACTCCGGTTATGCCGGCGCGATCGAAGCCAGCCTCGGTGGCGAGGTGTTTGATGTCGGCGGCCAGATTGCAGATGACTGACACAGGTGGGACTCGTGTTGATTATACGAACGGAAGGGTCCGGGCAGAGTTATCGTACGTGACCTGACGTCGCCATTTCCCTGCCACGTCGTTCCACCCGTATCCGTTCGCCCGCCAAAAACGACGGAGCGGTGTCCCCGTCGTTTCCCGCTATACGTTTAACGTAGCCCGTGATACGCTGAAAAGGTGATTAAGTCTTTCCGATCATGGGAGACCGAACAGCTTCACCGCCGGCAACGAGTCAAACGCTTTCGGGCTTGCGAACGGGTGGCCCAGCGAAAGCTGCGGCAGTTGGACATCGCCGCGGAACTTCGCGATTTGAGGTCGCCGCCTGGCAATCACCTGGAAGCGCTGCGAGGTGATCGGGAAGGGCAGCACAGCATTCGCATCAACGACCAGTGGCGCATCTGCTTTATCTGGCGCAATGGCGATGCCTACGATGTCGAAATCGTGGATTATCATTAGGAGGGACCATGGCTAAGGCCGAAAAACTCCCGCCCATTCACCCCGGGGAAATTCTGCGGGAGGATTTTATGGCGCCGCTGCGCATCAGCATGAGCCGGCTGGCGCTCGATCTGCATGTTCCGGTGACACGTATTGCAGAGATTGTGCACCAGCGGCGGGGGATAACTCCTGATACCGCGCTGCGGCTGGGCCGCTACTTCAACACCAGTGCGCGCTTCTGGCTGAATGCGCAGTCCAGCTACGATCTTGAAGTCGCACAAGACGCACTGCAACGCATTATTGAGCGTGATGTGCATCCGCTGGTCGCCTGAGGTACACGGGTTGTCGCTGAGTGCTGGTGGCTGACAACTGGCTACTGGCTACTGAATTCAGATTCCCAGCTTCTTCACTTCTTCGTTGTAGTACTTGCGGTAGAGGATGTCCCATTCCTGGGAGCCTTCCAGGATGGTGCGGCGCTGGCTTTCGATCTTCTGCCGGGCGGCAGCGTCGATCTTGGCTTCCTGCGCCATCAGCAGTTCCAGCACGCGGCGCGCCTCCAGGCGGATGCTATTGCGGTCTTCGATGAAGTCCACGTTGTCCATCTCGGCGAGGGTGTCGGCCACGGCGTGCGCCAGCTTGTTGATCTTCTCGCGGCTGAGCCTCATAGCACCGCCTTGTACTTCCGCACCAGCTCATTCTTGATCTTCTTAAACATCTCCTGGTAATTGGCGCCGCTGCGGTTCATTTCGTCGGCGTAAGTCTCAAGGATAATGCGGACTTCGTCGTTGATGCGGTCTTCCAGGGTCAGTTCCTCGAGCAGGGCGGCGTTGACGCGGGCGGTCACCGCGGGCTTCTCGGAGGTTTCGATGAACTCGCCCGCGATCAGCTTATTGGTGACTTCGCGCGCCAGATAGCCCACATATTCTTTGGAGAAGAGCATGATTGTTGGAATCAGGTAGAGAAACAGCTAAGTTTAACACACGAATTTGCGGCGCTCGATGGCCCGGGATGCGGCCCCATTGGAGTTATCCTAAGCGAGCTTGAGTGCGAATCGAAGCAGAATACTCGCGGCCCAAGCCTGGAGAACCACTAGGCGCATCGACACAGACCCGCACTCGGACGCCAATCTGTCGGACTCGCGAAACAATGTGATCATCGTCACAGTGTGGCGTGACCTTCGCACGAGATGATAAGACCCGGAAGCTGTTACAAATTGAAGGTTGCTGACAACGGCGCAAGGGTACCTTAGAGAGGCATAGCAGTGCCCGAAGAAACCAAAGAAACCAGCCCCGTCTCTCCTGAACCAGCCTCCCCGGCGGGCGCATCTGTTGCGTCCGGTGAGGGAGCGGGATCGGGCGCCAAGGCGTCCACCGAAACATCTCCAAGTTCTGCTGCGCCAACAGTTCCGGCACCGAGCGCGCCTGCTGCCAAGGCTGAGGCGCCGCCAGCGGCCAAGCCCGCTGAGCCCGTCAAGCCCGCCGCTGCGGTTACAACCGCTGCCAATCCTGCTCAGCCGGCAAAACCAGCCGCTCCTGCGACCGGCGAAAAGCCAACAGCACCCGCTGCCGCCAAGCCGGCTGCACCGGCTGCTGCTAAGCCTGCGCCAAAGCCTGAAGGGCCCAAGCCGGAGCCTTGGGAGGCCGATCTGGTCACGTCTCTGCGCAGCCAATACGGCTCCGGAATCAAAGAGGCCAGCACGTACGTGGGACAGAACTATCTGGTGGTGGACAGCTCCATCGCTTACGAGATCCTGCTGCGCATGCGCCAGGACGAGCTGTTCGACTACTGCGTGGACATCACCGCAGTGCACCATCCCAAGCGCGAGGCGCAGTTCGACATCGTTTACATCCTGTATTCCTTCCATCATAACCAGCGCGTGCGAGTGAAGACGCAGATCAAGGACGGCGAGCGTCTTCGCACGGCGGTGGAAATTTGGGAGACGGCCAACTGGCTGGAGCGCGAGGTCTTCGACATGTTCGGCATCGAGTTCGACGGGCATCCTGACCTGAAGCGCATTCTTATGCCGGACGGATGGAAGGGCCACCCGCTACGCAAGGATTACCCCATCCTTCAGCAGGACCAGGAATGGGTGCACATCAACCTCGGCATCGAGAGTGGACAATGAGCGAACGCACCGATTACCTAGACCTCGATACCAAAGACGAAACTTTTCTTGACGCGACAGAACTCGTCCTCAACATGGGGCCGCAGCATCCGTCCACGCACGGCGTGTTGCGCGTCATCCTTAAGCTGGACGGCGAAAAGGTCCTGGGCACCGAGTGCGTCATTGGCTACCTGCATCGCGGCGTCGAGAAAATTGCCGAGAACCGCACCTACGCGATGTTCAATCCCTATGTGGACCGCATGGATTATGTCGCCGCGGTCTCCAACGGGCTCGGCTACTGCGAGGCCGTGGAGAAGCTGCTCAACGTCGAGGCCCCGCCGCGGGCGCAATACCTTCGCGTCATCCTGACTGAATTGTGCCGCATCGCCAGCCACCAGGTATGGCTGGGCACGCACGCACTCGATATCGGAGCGATTACGCCGCTGTTCTACTGCTTCCGCGACCGTGAAGAAGTCCTGAAGATTTTTGAAAAGTATTGCGGAGCTCGCCTCACGACTCATGCGTTTCGCATCGGCGGCTGCATTTACGAGGCCTACGAAGGCTTCGAGCAGGATTGCAAGAAGTTCTGCGATGCCTTCCTGCCCAAGCTCGACGAATACGAAGAGTTGCTGACCACCAACCGCATCTGGGGCGAGCGCACCAAGGGTGTCGGCATTCTGAATCCGGAAGATTGCATCGCGTTGGGCGTCACTGGGCCGGTGCTGCGCGCCAGCGGCGTGAAGTGGGACCTGCGCAAAGCCCAGCCGTACGAGTCGTACAAAGACTTCGACTTCGAGATTCCCACGGGACTGAACGGCGACACCTACGACCGGTACCTGGTGCGCATCGAGGAGATGCGCCAGGCGGTGCGCATTATTCGCCAAGCCGTGGATGGGCTGCCGCAAGGGCCGATCATGGCCAAGGTGCCCAAGGTGATCAAGCCGCCGGTGGGCGAGGTTTATCACTCCATCGAAGCGCCCAAAGGCGAGCTGGGATATTTCATCGTGAGCGACGCTTCCACGCAGCCCTATCGCGTGCGCGTGCGTCCTCCGTCGTTCGTCAATCTGCAAGCCCTCGACAAAATGGTACGCGGCTTGCTGGTGGCCGACGTGGTTGCGGTCATCGGCACACTCGACATCGTGCTCGGGGAGGTGGACCGCTAATGATCGAGTACATCAAAGGCTATCTGAGTACGGGCACGACCCCGGGTGAAGCGGGCAACCTGTTCTGGGCCACGATTTATATCCTGCTGGTGATCGTCGGGGTTTCGGTGGCTGTGCTCTGCATGAATTGGCTGGAACGCAAGATTCTGGCGCACATGCAGATTCGTCTCGGACCCATGCGTGTGGGCCCGCACGGGCTGCTGCAGCCCTTCGCGGACGCGCTCAAGCTGCTGATCAAGGAAGACATCATTCCGCAAGATGCCGACAAGTTGGTGTTCTGGAGCGCGCCGGTGGTGGTCACGATGACCGCGTTCACCACGTTTCTGGTGGTGCCGTTTGGCCGCACCCACGCCGTCACCGACATGAACATCGGCGTCCTGTTCATGCTGGGCGTGTCGTCACTGGGCGTGCTGGGCATCATCATGGCGGGCTGGTCGTCGAATTCGCATTACCCGCTGATGGGCTCGCTGCGCTCGAGCGCGCAGATGGTCTCGTACGAAATTGCCATGGGTCTGGCGATTGTTTCGGCCGTGCTGATGACAAGTCTGCAGACCGGCACCGGGACGCTGAGCATGATCGGCATCGTCGAAGCCCAGGCGAGCCAGCACACCTGGTTCATCTTCAAGTTTTTCCCGCTCGGCTTCCTCGCCTTTGCGGTGTTCGCGATTGCCATGGTGGCGGAGACCAACCGCGCTCCTTTCGATCTGCCGGAAGCGGAGTCGGAGCTGGTCGCGGGATTCCACACCGAGTACAGCGGCTTTCGCTGGTCACTGTTCTTTCTGGCCGAGTACTCGGCCATGCTTGCCGTGTCGTCGATTGCGGTGACGCTATGGCTGGGCGGGTGGATGCGGCCCTTCCCAAGCCTGTTGGGCGGCCCGGCTTGGGACATGGCGTTCTCGTTTCTTCCGGCACTGACATTCTTCGTGCTCGCGGCCGGGTGCTTCCTGGGAACCATTCGCATGCCGAAGATCCCGCAGTTTCGCGTTCAGACAATCGGCTTGGGAACATTCGGCGCGCTGCTGGGACTTGTCGGCTTGGTGCTGTTGGTGCCGGCGGTGAGCGTCCGCGTACAAGACATTTACTGGTTCGTCGTCAAGGTTGCTTTCTTCATGTACTTGTACATCTGGTACCGCGGAACCTTCCCGCGCTACCGCTTCGACCAGCTTATGAAGGTGGGCTGGAAGGTACTGCTGCCGACGGGCTTGGGCGTGCTAATTGCCACCGCACTTTGGGGCCTGATGCCGCAACTGTCGGCCGCGATCACGGGGGTGCTGCAATGAAACTGACTTCGCTGGTGCGCAAAATCTTATTGGTTGACCTGGTAAAGGGCCTCAAGGTGACGTTCCACTATCAGCCACCCAGCGAGGCGATCACTGAGCAGTATCCGCTGGAACGGCCGGTGATCTTCGAGCGCTTTCGCGGGCAGCCGCGCTTGAACTCGAATCCCGATACCGGCGAATCGCTGTGCATCGTTTGCAACCTGTGTGCGCTGGCCTGTCCTGAGCAACTCATCGTGGTGAAGGGCGAACGCAACCCGGCGACCAAGCGCAAAGAAGTTGTCTCGTGGACCTACGACCTGAGCCGCTGCATGTTCTGCGGCCTGTGCGAGGAGGCTTGCTCGACCGATGCGCTGGAGCTGACTCAGGATTACGAGATGGCGCTCTACAGCCGCGAGGGCATGGTGCTGGACCAGGCGGCGCTGGAGCGCGGCCAGGAGCCGGAGAGGTACGCGAAGTGAGGCAGTTGCCAGTAGTCAGTTGTCAGTTTGGTAGGCCGTATGGCTGCGATGGTTTATTTGAGAATCGTTGTTGGTTTCGAGTTCAGTTGGCGCGACATGAATGCCGAGGGTTGAAGCGATCTTTAACACGAACAATGCTCCAGTCCCGCGGAGCGGGACGAAAGAAGATAGCCCAGCGCTTCAGCGTTGGGTAGGCGTGGATAAGAAATTAGAGTCCCTCGGGGACGGTAGAAACGCAGATCCTTCAACTCCGGCCCGCAAGAGAAGCGCGCCTGCGCTCAGGATGACAGAGGTTAGGTCAACAATGAGAGAGAAGCACACAATATGAATCCGGTCGCGACACCGTTCTTCTTCTACTTTCTGGCGATCACTGCCATCGTATCCGCCATTGCGGTGATCACGCGGCGCAATCCGGTGCACGCGGCGTTGTCGCTGATCGTGACCCTGCTCTCGCTGGCCGGTTTTTACTTGATGCTGTACGCGCCGTTTGTGGCTGCGGTGCAGATCGTGCTCTACGCCGGCGGAATCATGGTGCTGTTTCTGTTCGTCATAATGCTGGTCAACCTGGAGCAGAACATCCGCGAGTACCAGTTCAACAAGCAGTGGATCGTGGCGACGATTGCCGCCCTCGCCCTCGGCGGATTGCTGGCGTTCGTCTATCGCACGGGGCGCGGCGTGTTTCCGTCGGCGTTTTACCAGAGTTATCGCGGGCTTGAGGGCGACAACACGCAGCAGATTGGCGTCTGGCTGTACGGCAATTACATGCTGCCGTTCGAGATTGCGTCGCTGCTGCTGCTAGTGGCCATCGTAGGCGCAGTGGTCATGGCCAAGAAGAGGATCTGATAGATGAAGTCCTACACGAAGGTCAACATTCCGGAACAGCAGCTTGAGGAACTCGTGCGCCGGAATCCGGGGCTAATTGAAGGTGGGCTCCTGTACGTTGACCACCAGCAGCGGGCGGCGGGTGGCCGTCTCGACGTTTTACTTGTGGACAGTGGAAAGTCGCTGGTTGTCGCTGAACTCAAGGTAGTGGAAGACGACGGAATGTTGGTTCAAGGACTCGACTACTATGACTATGTTTCAACGAATTTAGAGTCCTATGCCAGACTCTACAATCGTCAATTGAAGACCCACTCGACTGAGATTGACCCAACACAACCAGTGCGCCTGCTGCTTATCGCACCAGATTTTTCTCAGACACTCGTCAACAGATGCAAGTGGCTGGATCTTCCGATTTCACTATTCACGTTCAGCTGTCTAAAGTTCGAGAATGACGAGGAGTTGATACCGATATTTATAGAGCGCGAGATCCCTACCCTCACGGAACCGCCGCAATATCGTCCGCCCGAGGACATACTGGCTTACATTACCGACCCGGCAGTGCGGGCCAAAGCTGCGTCTTTCCTTGAGGAAGTCAAGAACTGGAAACCGGGCAGTATATCGGTTGACCCGATCAAAGAGGCTATTTCAATTAAGGTCAACAACCGGGTCTTTGCTTACTTCTGGGCGGCACGAAAACATTATGTTATCGCTACCTACAATGCCGAAGACGAGTGGAAGCCATTTCCGGTCAAGGGCGATGAGGACCAAGAGAACGTCAGATCGATCATGAAAGAAGCAATGGAACGGCGAGCGAAGATAACCTCTGCTGCTGCTGCTGTCGTTCGTGCGGGGAGTTGATTTATGGCTGAAATCACCACCATGCATTACCTCGTAGTTGCGGCGGCGTTGTTCATCATTGGCACCATCGGCGTGCTGACGCGGCGCAACGTGGTCATCATCCTGATGTCGATTGAGTTGATCCTGAATGCCGTGAACCTGAACCTGGTGGCGTTCTCGCGGTTGTGGGGATTGCATGGGCAGGTGTTCGCTATTTTCGTGATCACCGATGCGGCCGCCGAAGCCGCAGTCGGCCTCGGCATCATTATCGCCTTCTTCCGCAACAAGGAGACGGTGAACGTTGACGAAGTGGACTTATTGAAATGGTAGAGCGGCAGGCTTTGGGTTTTGCTAATTGCTAATTGCTAATTGCTAACGGCTAATTGCTATGTTCTTTCTTGACCACATCTGGTTGATTCCGCTGTTTCCCGCCATCGGCGCGGTTTGCATGTTCTTGTTTGGACGCAAGCTGTCGAAGCAGGCGGTGAACGGCATTTGCGTCGGCTTGGTTGTGCTGGCGTTCGCGTGGGCGTGTGTCGCCGTCTGGCAGTACACGGGATACAGCGCCGCCAGTCCCGGCAAGCCCTTCGAGAAGGTGCTGTACACCTGGATGGGCACCGGCGACAGCTCGTTGAGCTACGTCGCGCATGGCGGCCACACCGCCGAATTCCGCGCCGATGCCGGCTTCCTGCTCGATCCGCTGTCCTGTATCTGGCTGCTGTTCGTGACCGGCGTGGGCATGCTGATCCATATCTACTCGATCGGCTACATGGGGCATGAAGGCGGCTACTACCGCTTCTTCGGATACATGAACCTGTTCATGTTCTCCATGCTGACGCTGATCCTGGCCAACAACTACGCCGTGATGTTCGTCGGCTGGGAGGGCGTGGGGCTGTGCTCGTACCTGCTGATCGGCTTCTATTTCCAGCGCCACTCCGCATCGACGGCTGCCAACAAGGCATTCATCGTGAATCGCATCGGCGACGCGGGATTCATCCTGGGCATGTTCACCATCGCCTGGTACTTCGGCTCGATGCAGTACACCAAGGTCAACCTGCTGGCGCGCAGTGGACAATTTCACATCGGCGATCCAGTGATCACCGCCGCGTGCCTGCTGCTGTTCGTCGGCGCCTGCGGCAAGTCGGCGCAGTTTCCGCTGTATGTATGGCTGCCGGACGCGATGGAAGGTCCAACGCCGGTCTCGGCCCTGATCCATGCCGCGACCATGGTGACTGCTGGCGTGTACATGGTGGCGCGTTCCAACGCACTGTTCGTGCTGGCGCCGAATGCGATGAAGACAGTCGCCATCATCGGCGCGCTGACGGCGATTTTCGCCGCGACCATCGCCCTGGTGCAGAACGACATCAAGCGCGTGCTGGCGTACTCCACGGTGTCGCAGTTGGGATACATGTTCCTGGCGCTCGGCGTGGGCGCATTTGCCGCGGGCGTGTTCCACGTCTTCACCCATGCGTTTTTCAAGGCGCTGCTGTTCCTCGGCGCGGGCTCGGTGATTCACGCCATGAGCGGTCAACAGGAAATGCAGCACATGGGCGCGCTCGGCGGGAAGATCAAGACCACCTTCGGCACCATGCTGATCGCGACGCTGGCCATCGCCGGCATTCCTGGCTTCGCGGGCTTCTTTTCCAAGGACGCAATCCTGTGGGAGACGTGGTCGCGCGAGGCGGGCGCGTATCGGTATTTGTGGTACATCGCATTTTTGACGGCGCTGATGACCTCGTTCTACATGTTCCGGCTGATTTACCTGACGTTCTTCGGCAAGCCCCGCATGAATCACGAGGTGGAGCACCACATCCACGAATCGCCCAAGACGATGACTGTGCCGCTGGTGATTTTGGCGATCTGCTCGATCGGGGCTGGTTACCTTGGCATGCCACATAGCCTCGGCGGATCGAATCGCTTCGAGAAGTTCCTCGAGCCGGTGTTCGCCAAAGAAGCAGTGGTACTGGAAGATGGTGGGAAAGCAGCGCAAGTGGCCGCCGGCGAGCAGCAGGTCGAACACACCGATCCGATGGAGTACACGCTGATGTTCGCCTCGGTGGGCGCGGCGGTGGTGGGCTGGTTCCTGGCGCAGCGCGCCTACAAGAAGGCCGACAAAGGCTACAAAGAGCCGATTCAAGAGATTTCACCGCGCTTCTATAAGACGCTTTTCCGCAAGTGGTACGTGGACGAGATCTACGACTGGGTATTCACCGGGCGCAAGAAGGTGGGACCAGTGCGCCTGGGTGCGATGGGTCTGGGTGATGCCATGTGGAAGTTCGACGCCGAAGTGATTGACGGCGCGGTCAACGGCGCAGGCTGGTCCACGCGCATGAGTGGCACACTGTCGGTGCTTTGGGACAAGTGGATTATTGACGGCCTGTTCGTAAACGGGGTGGCCATCGTGACGCGGCTGGCTTCGTATCCGGTGCGCCTGGTGCAGTGGGGCCTGGTGCAGTGGTACGCGCTGGTGATGGTCGCCGGATTAGTGGGATTTGTTTTTTATTACGTAGTCAGGTGGTAGTGCCCACCCTGTCGCCCAAGACGGCGACAAGGATGGGGTACCCGGCGGAGCTGAGAGCTAAATAAATGTACAACCACATTCTTTCGATAATTTTATTCACGCCGCTGGTGGGCGCAGTTCTCCTGATGCTGGTGCCGAAGGAGAACAAGGATGCCATCCGCTGGATCGGCAACATCTTCGGATTCCTGGGATTTGCGGTCTCGTTGCCGCTTATTCCGTGGTTCTGGGCGCTGAAGGACCGCGCCGGATTCCAGTTCGTCGAGGGCGCACCCAACAACTGGATCCCGTCCATCGGCTCCGGCTATGTCATTGGCATCGACGGCATCTCGTTCCTGCTGATCATGCTGACCACCCTGCTGGGGGCCATCTCGATCCTGTCATCGTGGAACGCCATCCAGGACCGGGTGAAGGAATACTACGTTTGGTTCCTGGTATTGCAGACGGGCATGCTGGGCGTCTTCATGGCCAACGACATGTTCCTGTTCTTCGTCTTCTGGGAGGCCATGCTGGTGCCGATGTATTTGCTGATCGGCATCTGGGGTGGTCCGCGCAAGCTCTACGCCGCGATCAAGTTTTTCCTGTACACCCTGTTCGGCTCGGTGCTGATGCTGCTCGGCATCCTGTTCCTGTACTTCCATCACCACACCCTGACCGGTGTGTACACCTTCTACCTGCCCGATCTTTACGCCACGGCGCCGAAGATCGGCGGGCACGCGGCCATCTGGCTGTTCTTCGCGTTTTTTGTCGGCTTCGCCATCAAGGTGCCGATGTTCCCGTTCCACACCTGGCTGCCCGACGCGCACGTGGAAGCGCCAACCGCCGGCTCCGTCATCCTGGCGGGCGTTCTGCTGAAGATGGGGACGTACGGCCTGATCCGCTTCTCGCTGCCGTTCTTCCCGGCAGTCGCGATGACTCCGTGGGTGCGCCAATTCGTGATTGTGCTTTCGCTGATCGCCATCATCTACGGCGCGCTGGTCTCGCTGATGCAGAAGGACATGAAGAAGCTGGTGGCGTACTCGTCGGTTAGCCACCTTGGCTTCTGCACTCTGGGCATCTTCGCTCTCAGCCCGCTGGGTCTGAGCGGCTCGGTGCTGCAACAGATCAACCACGGCATCTCCACCGGCGCGCTGTTCTTGATTGTGGGCATCCTGTACGAACGGCGACACACGCGCGAGATTTCCGAGTACGGCGGCATCTCCAACGTCATGCCGGTTTACGCGACGATTACGCTCATCATGTTCATGTCTTCGATGGGACTGCCGCTGCTCAACGGGTTCGTCGGCGAATTCACCATCCTGCAGGGCACGTTCATGGAGAACAAGGCTTGGGCGGCATGGGCGGTGCCGGGAATGATCCTGGCCGCGGCGTACTTGCTGTGGCTGTACCAGCGGGTGTTCTTCGGCTCGGTGAACAATCCCAAGAACGAGAAGCTGCTGGATCTTTCGGGAAGGGAACTGGCGACATTCATTCCGCTGGTGATCGTCGCGTTCTGGATTGGGTTGTATCCCAAGCCGTTCTTCCAGATTCTCTCCACTCCGGTCAACAACCTGGTCGCAACCGTGCGGCCTGATTATCCCGGACTGACGAAGCCCGTGCTTGCGGCCCAGCCGGTGAATCCGAATCCCGCGACTCCGCTGCCCGAAGCGCCTAAAGCGCCGGAGACGCAGAAGCCTGCAACCACCGGAGACGGGCAGAAACCCGGAGCGGCGACGAAGCAGAAGCCCGCTCCCGTGAATACGGCGAAAGCCAATTTAGCGGCGGCTCCGGCCGCGCTCGCCAAGTGAGGATGAACTAGTGACCACCTCGCTGACAACGTTCTCCTTGTCCTACTCATGGGCCGACTACCGGCTCGCCTTACCGATGCTGCTGCTGACGGTGTTCGCGCTCGGCATCCTGATGATTGACCTGATGCTGCCGGCGCATCGGAAGCGCCTGAACGCCATCACTGCATTGATCGGCGTGGCATTTTCGTCGGTCGCGGCGGTCAAACTTCACCTCCTCTATCACGCCGCGGAAAAGCAAGGCATCGCAGTCGCTCCCTTTACCGGCTTCATGGGCTCGCTGGTCGTCGATCGCTTCGCCATTTATTTCTTCTATCTGTTCCTGATGGGCGCGGCCGTTGCCATCCTGATGTCGATGCATTATCTCGAGATCGAGCGCGAGAACCACGGCGAATTCTACGCGCTCATGCTGCTCTCGGTAGTCGGAATGATGTGCATGGCCGCCGGCTATGACATTGTGCTGATCTTCATTGGCCTGGAGCTGATGGCCATCTCAACCTACGTGCTGGTCGGTTTCCTGCGACGGGATAAGCGGTCGAATGAAGCCGCGCTGAAGTACCTGCTGCTCGGCGCATTCTCGTCGGGAATCTTCGCGTACGGCCTATCGCTGTTCTACGGTTTGACCGGCAGCACCAACCTGGGACAGATTGCGCAGAAGTTGCAGGAAGTGATTGCGACCCGGCCGAACGATCCCGTGGTCATCTTTGCGCTGCTGGCAACCACCACCGGGCTGCTGTTCAAGATTGCGGCGGTGCCCTTTCACCAATGGGCTCCCGATGCATACGAAGGCGCGCCTACGAGCATTACCGGGTTCATGTCGGTGGCGGTGAAGTCCGCTGGATGGGCGATGCTGCTGCGCATCTTCCTCTTCGGACTTTATCCGCTGCGCTCGATGTATGTCCCGCTGCTGATCTTCGTTGCGATTGCGACCATGACCGGCGGCAACCTGGCCGCGATCACGCAGGACAATCTGAAGCGGCTGCTGGCGTATTCCTCCATCGCCCACGTCGGGTACATGCTGCTGGGGCTGATCGCCAGCGATGGTCAGACCAATTCCACCGGCATCATGGCGATCATGATTTACCTGCTGGTGTACACCTTCATGAACCTGGGCGCGTTTGCGGTGATTACGTCGCTGCGGCGGCGCAACATTATCGGCGACACGGTCGATGACATCGCCGGGCTGTACTTCAAGGCGCCGACGGAAGCCATCCTGATGCTGATCTTTCTGCTCTCACTGGCTGGGATTCCGCCCCTGGCGGGCTTCTGGGGCAAGTACTTCATCTTCCTCAGCCTGATCGAAACGGGGCACTACACGCTGGCGTCCATCGGCGTACTTTATTCGGTGGTGGGCCTCTACTATTACATGCGCATTGCCAACTCGATGCTCATGCGCCAGCCCATCGATGCCGAGCCGGTACATACGCGCCCCGCGATGCGTTTGGCGTTGACCATCACCGCAGCCGGCACAGTAGTTATCGGGCTCTTCCCGAACTTCTTTATCGATGTTACGAACTGGTCGCTGGGATTGGTGCAGGGCACGCAACACATGGCGAGGATGTTGCGATGAGGTGACGCCTCCACGAGCCGAACAATTCGTCAGCCAGATAATTCACGACGGCTCCAATGTTCGAGAATTGACTTAGGCATCACCGGGCTCTGCGCGATTGCATCTCACTCCCCGTCCTGTTATAACCGCCTGTTTCACCTTTATACGTGAAGGTCACCTATAGCATCGGCTCCCGAAGACGCCAGCGCGTGTCACGATTTGGAGGAACGGTTTGGATTTCCAGCTCTCGGACGAACAACTGCAATTAAAGAAAATGGTGCGCGATTTTGCCGAGCGCGAGATTGCACCCAACGTGATGAAGTGGGACGAACCGGGCACCTTCCCGCTGGAGACCGTCAAGGAACTGGGCAAGCTGGGCCTGATGGGCACCATTTTTCCCACGGAGTACGGCGGCGCCGGCATGGGCTACGTCGAGTACGTGACCGCCGTTGAAGAACTGTCGCGCGTGGACGGCTCCGTAGGTATCATTGTGGCCGCGCATACTTCGCTGTGCTCGAATCACATCTTCCTGGCCGGCAACGAGGCGCAGAAGCGGAAATACGTTCCCAAGCTCGCGACCGGCGAATTCATCGGCGCGTGGGGCTTGACGGAGCCAGGCGCGGGTTCGGATGCGGGAGGCGCGCGTTGCTCTGCTGTCCGTCGGGGTAACAGCTGGGTTCTGAACGGCACCAAGACCTTCATCACCAATGGCCGCTACGCTGACGTAGCGGTTGTGGTTGCGGTGACAGATAAAACGGCGCTCACCCACGGACTCTCGGCGTTCGTGGTGGAGAAAGGCACCAAGGGATTCCGCTCCGGCAAGAAGGAAAACAAACTGGGCCTGCGGGCCAGCGACACCTCCGAGTTGATCTTCGAAGACTGCGAAATTCCTGCCGAAAATCTGCTGGGTCAGAAAGGCCAGGGATTCGTTGACGCGATGAAAGTCTTGGATGGAGGCCGCATCTCCATCGCTGCGCTGGGACTGGGCATGGCGCAAGGCGCTTATGAAGCGGCGCTGAAGTATTCCAAGGAACGCAAGCAGTTCGGCCAGCCGATCAGCGAATTCCAGGCAATCGCGTTCAAGCTTGCCGACCTGGCAACGGAAATCGATGCCGCCCGCCTGCTGACTTATCGCGCGGCCACGATGAAAGATGCCGGCATGAAGACCACGCTGGAGTCCTCCATGGCGAAACTATATGCCAGCGAGGTCGCGGTGAAGTGCGCCAACGAAGGAGTGCAGATTCACGGCGGCTACGGATTTATCAAGGACTATCCCGCCGAGAAGTTTTACCGCGATGTCAAGCTCTGCACCATCGGCGAAGGCACCAGCGAAATTCAGCGGCTGGTTATCGCCCGCCAGATCCTGAAGGACTGACGTCCGGTACTTGCCCAAGCATATATATTGGCTTTGCGGCCATGCTCATTCGCGAACATATTGCTCTGGCTCCCTTCACCACGCTCGGCGTGGGTGGCCCGGCGCGCTATTTCGTCGAAGCCCACAGTGAAGCCGAGGTGATCGAAGCGGTAGAGTTTGCCCATTCGCACCAGTTGCCATTGTTCGTGCTTGGCGGTGGCAGCAACCTGGTCGTCGCCGATAAAGGCTTCGCCGGCTTAGTGCTCAAGGTCGCGATCTCCGGCTCGTCGAGTTTCACGCCACCGCATGAAAACGTGATTTTCACCTCCGGTGCGGGCGTGGATTGGGACACGCTGGTGGCGCAAACAGTAGATGCCAACTGCGCCGGGCTGGAGTGCTTGAGCGGTATTCCCGGCATGGTGGGCGGCACGCCGGTGCAGAATGTCGGCGCCTATGGCCAGGAGGTCTCGGAGACCATTCGCGAGGTGAGAGTTCTTGACCTGCAGACTCTCCAGCTTCGGATACTCTCTAACGCGGAGTGCGGTTTCACCTATCGCGCCAGCATCTTCAATACGACGGACCGCGGTCGTTACATCATCCTGCAAGTATCGTTCGCGTTGCGTCAGGGTGGTAAGCCGAATGTTCGTTACGCCGACCTGCAGAAATTCTTCGCATCGCGCACCGGCGATCCGACTCTGGTGGAAGTCAGAGCAGCGGTACGGGAAATCCGCCACCGCAAGGCCATGCTCATCGTTCCCGGCGATGAGGATGCGCGCAGCGCCGGATCGTTCTTCAAGAATCCCATCGTGTCGCAGTCTTTCTTCGAGGAGCTATCGGCGCGTCTGGAGTCACGCGGCCTGCAACTGCCCAGCTATCCCGCCAACGACGGCTTTTGCAAGCTGCCCGCCGCCTGGCTGGTCGAGCACGCCGGATTCTCCAAGGGCTACCGCAAGGGTGCAGCGGGTATCTCGCGGCGGCACGCATTGGCCATCGTCAATCGCGGCGGCGCCACCGCCGCCGATATCATCGCCCTGAAGGACGAAATTCAAGCCGGCGTCCTGAATGAGTTTGGAATAGAGCTACAACCCGAGCCGGTTCTGGTGGGATTTTGAGCGCTGTGGTCATGGTTGGCCTGCCCCGCCGGATTAAACACACTGATTCGAACTGACCACGGACAACGCGGATGACGGGTAAATCGCCATCCGCGTGATTCATAGATGGATTTCCTTACGCTGCTTTTCGAGTCTGTCGCATGGCGCGAACGCGATCGAGCGTTGCGGCAATGGTCTGCTGCTGGATCCTTATGGTCTCGAGAATGTCGTCGGGAAGTTTATTATCATTGGCGTACTTCTCGTAGCGGTGTTTGGCATAGCTGTCGCCGGTTTCCATGGACGAGAGAATGGAATCGTCGCCACCGCCCAGGTTCGCCTTCAGGTCGGTCCAGCCACGCTGAATCGCGCCCTTCATGCTTCCGGACCGGTCGACGTCTCCCTTCCCCAGCCGCACTGCGTAGCCCTCCAAATCTCCCGCGAACTTTGCCCGCGCCAGGCTCACCGACTCCAGGAACCTGCGTAGCTGCGGGTCTTTCGCATGTTCCGCGCCGTCACGGTAACCGCTCTGCCCATCGCGGGCAACTTGAATTAAGTCTTCTAGTGCATCTACAACATATTTGTGGTTAGCCATTCTTCGTCTCCGATAATTTTCTTGCCTTTCATTGGACGGCGACGAGGCGCAAGGGTTTGCAATCAACCTGCGCGGGAAACGCGCAGGATGTTGTGAAAGCCAACTTTCTTTTCGCGATCTGCGATACTCTACGGTGTGAACGTGAATCGAGACATGACCTTCGATGACTTTCGCGAATCGTTGCAGCGCGATGGTCCGCCACGTGCGCTGGATCATGCGCTCACGGCGTTATGGTGGGACGCAAAGGGGGATTGGAAGACGGCCCACGAATCGGCGCAGCAGGACGAAAGTCCCCGCGCCGCGTGGGTCCACGCCTATCTGCATCGCAAGGAAGGCGACTCCTCCAATGCCTCGTATTGGTACGGTCGCGCCGGCAAAGAACCTCCTCAGAGCTCGCTGGAGCACGAATGGCGTGAAATCACGAAGGCGCTGCTGGCGGAATAGCCTTTCAGGGCTGCACCTTCAGCGGCGCCAACTGTTGGCTCGCGAACTGCTGCCAGCGTTCCACTAGCGATGTCGCCGACTGATGCACTTTGGAAACGGCCTGCGTCGCCTGCATGGTTGGCGCTGCGTCCACTTCCTGCAGCATGGACAACAATTCCATAAGGGAGCCGCGCACTCCAGAGAGGCTCTCAGTTTGCGGCCCCCGTCTGCGGCGTCCGCCCGCTCCTTCCAGGGATTGCAATTCCTGAATGGCGGCGTCAGTCTTGACAGCCTCCGGTCCGTTTGCCTTTTCGCGCATCGACTTCAACTTGGTCAGCACCGACGCCGCCCTTTCCACCACCGGCTGCAGGACCACCGAATCGTCATAGATTTCCTTTGACAACTCGAACTGCTTTTGCAAATCGGCGGCCGAGGTCTTGACGCGAGGGTCCATCTCGATCGCCAACGGCTGCGTGTACCGCTGTCCATCAACCGTGAGAACGACGCTGTACTTGCCCGGCATGACCCATGGCGAAGTCGGCGCTGGCGCCGTGTTCCGACGGATCGCGGTCATCGGATAGTAAGGCTTCATCCCTGGCACCGGCGCGTAGTGCATGTCCCAGACAAACCGATGCATTCCCGCCGCACTGGACAACGTTTGCGGCGGTCGCAGCCAGTACGCGGGGATAGCCAGCTCAGGGTCAGGTGGAGGAACAGGGTCGGCACTGGAATATCGCCGCACCACAGTGCTCGCGTTATCGAGGATTTCAAGCGTAACCGGGCCAGTCGCGGCAGACTTCAAGTAATAGTTGAAGATGGTTCCATCGGGAGGATTCTGGCCCGCGGGCTCGTCCGGTGGCAATGGCGTGTCGCTGTTGGTGTTCCAGCGAACCCGATAGGCCAGCTCGGGCGCGAACAAGAAGGCATTACTGGCGACAACCTTGTCGTCGAACTGGCGTAGCGGCGTGATGTCGTCGAGGATCCAGAAGCCGCGGCCATGGGTTCCCACCGCCAGATCGTTGTCCTTGATCGTCAAGTCGCGGACCGAGGTTGCGGGCATGTTCAGCCTCAACGACTGCCAGCGGTCGCCATCATCAAAAGAGACGTACACCGCGCGCTCGCTGCCGGCAAACAGCAGACCCTTGCGTTTGGGATCTTCGCGGACGGAATTCACGTTCTCGTTTTCTGGGATGCCGTTGGTGATCTCGGTCCAGGTCTTACCGGAATCACGGGTGCGATAGATGTGAGGCCGCAGATCGTCGAGACGCAAGGTGTTGACCGCTGCGTACGCGGTTTGCGGGTCGAAGTGGCTGGCTTCAAGGACCGAAACCTTCTGCCATGCCGATAGCTGAGGCGGTGTGATGTTGTTCCAATGGGCGCCGCCATCGGTGGTCAGCCAGATCAAGCCATCGTCCGTACCCGCCCAGATGCGGTTGATGTCGAGCGGCGACGGCGCGACCGCATAGATTACTCCGCGCTGCTTCGGTTGGGCCGACGGGTCGCTGCGAAAGATGCCCACGGTTGCGGGTACTTCCCAGGTTTTGCGGGTGAGGTCAGGACTGATCTGCTTCCAAGTCTGTCCGCTGTCGCGGGTAGTCCACAAAGTGTTCGACGCGAAGTAGAGAAGATGCGGATCGATTGGCGAGAACACAATTGGCTGGGTGCGAATCACGCGGAAGTTCGGTCCGGGGACCAACTGCGGAATCACGTTCTGCGCCTGTGTCGTGCGCCGGTCATAGCGCGACAGCTTGCCGCCGAACACAATGTCGGGGTCGAGCGGATCGGGCACAACATAGCCGTACTCTTCCGCCGCCACCGGATGCCAATCGCGAAACGTGATCTCGCCATCGTTGCCCCGGCTGGAAATGCAAGCCGAGCCGCTCTCTTGCTGTCCGCTGCATAAGCGATAGGGAAAAGCGTTGTCGGCGTTCACGTGATACATCTGCGCCGTGGGCTGGTTGTACCACGAGCTCCAGGTCTCGCCACCGTTTACCGTAACGATGGCGCCCTGGTCACTCGTCAGGATAATCGTGTTGGAATCGTTAGGATTGATCCAGATGTTCTGATAATCGTCGCCGCCGGGAGCGCCGCGAAATCCAATCCAGGTCTTGCCGCCATCGACCGATTTCCAGGTGACAGTGCTGACCATGTAAACCACGTCCGGATTCTTCGGATCGATCATCGGGACAGGTAAATCTCCACCGCCGATGCGGTCTCTGGGACGCGAATCGGTGGTCGCGATTGTCCAGGTGTCGCCTGCGTCGGCGGAGCGATAGAGTTCAACCTTGTCCTTGGTCGCAACCACAGCGAAGAGTCGCTTAGGATCGCTACGCGCTATGGCAACATAGGCTTGCACGATGCCGTTCGGCAGTCCTCCCGTCAGAGGACGCCAAGTTTGTCCGCCGTCGGTTGACTTGAACACACCTCCGTTCGTGCCGCTAAATTCGCCATTCTCCCATGGTCCCTCCCGCGCCTCCCACAATGTGGCATATACGATATTCGGGTCCGATGGGTCGATCTTTACGTCGCCAGCGCCTATGTTCTCGTCCTTGTAGAGCACCTTCTCGAAGGTCTGGCCGCCATCGGTCGAACGATAGATCCCGCGCTCCGGGTTGGGGCCGTACGGGTGCCCTGCAACGGCGACAAAGAGCCGGTTAGGATCGTGGGGATCAATGGCCATCTGCGAAATCTGTTGACCATCGCGCAACCCGAGGTGCGTCCAGGTCGCGCCAGCGTCGGTGGATTTATAGATTCCGTCGCCAACCGACAGGTCGGGACGATGCAGCCCTTCACCGCTAGCGACATAGATAACGTTGGGGTCGGACGGTGCAACTTCCAGGGCCCCGATCGAGCCGGTGGCTTCGCGATCGAAGATCGGCGTCCACATTCGGCCGAAATCGGTTGTCTTCCACACCCCGCCATTCACCGCTCCGATGTAGAAGATATTCGGCTGTCCGGGTACGCCCGAGACCGCGCGGGTACGGCCTCCGCGAAAAGGCCCGACGTTTCGCCAATGCATTTCGCCCAGAAGCTTGGTATCGATCGGTTGCGAGTATGCCGGAGGAACGAACGGTAGAAATGAGAACAACAGGACTGCAGATGTTAAGAACAAAGTTTCCATTACTCGATCACCCAGCCTCGCCAGATTAGAACTGAACAAGAACACAGAAGTAGAAAGTAGAGGTGCACGGCGTCGCTCCGGAGCGTTGGGACCGTTGACGCACGGATCCCGTCAATTCGCTTTTCGCAGCCCGGTTTGACGACGCTTGTCCGCCTACTCTTTCCCACGACTTCACGCGAAAGTGTAATCTATTTGAACACATTCGTGCCGGGGACAATTGAGTTGAGACTTTCCGTCAGCCGTCTTTGTCAATTGCTGCTGTTGTTCGTCGCCGCTATTACCGCGAGCTTTCCCATCGCTGCGCAATCCGTCTCTGCCGATCTCTTCGGCGGCCTGCAATGGCGGATGATTGGCCCATTCCGCGGTGGCCGCGTGGTGGCCGTCGCCGGAGTGCCGGGGGATGGCACGACCTTTTACTTTGGCTCCGTCGGCGGCGGCATCTGGAAAACGACCGATGCTGGCGTGACGTGGACGCCGATCTTCGATGGACAGCCCATCGCCTCGATTGGGGCGCTCGTCGTGGCGCCTTCCAATCCGCATGTCATGTATGCCGGCACCGGCGAGTCGGACATCCGCGCCGATCTGTCTTCCGGCGACGGTGTGTACAAGTCGCAGGACGGCGGCGCGACGTGGAAAAACGTCGGTCTCCGCGATTCCCGCCAGATCAGTCGCATCGTGGTTGATCCTCACAACGCCGACACTGTTTATGTCGGAGTGCTGGGCCATGCCTACGGCCCCAATCAAGAGCGCGGCGTTTACAAGTCGATCGACGGAGGAAATACCTGGACTCACGTGCTCGACAAAGGGCCGGCCATTGGCGTCTCCGACCTCGCCATGGCGACGGCTGCTCCGAACATGTTGTTTGCCGGAACCTGGAACGCGCACCGTCCGCCGTGGAGCACCTATGCGCCGCTGCAAGGGCCGGGCGGAGGGCTGTATCGCTCCACCGACAGCGGAGCGACCTGGACACAACTGACCGGCCACGGATTGCCGGATGGAGATTGGGGGCGGGTGGGCGTTGCGGTGGCCCCGGACGGCAAGCGCGTGTATACCTTGCTGGATGCTGGCAAGAAGTCGGGGCTCTACTGCTCTGACGACGGCGGCGACACCTGGGTCCTCGCCAACAGCGATGAACGCCTCACCAGCCGGGCGTGGTATTTCAACTGGATCACCGTCGACCCCAGCCATCCCGATGTTATCTACATTCCGAATATTGCCCTCTACCGTTCCGACGATGGTGGCAACACCATTTCCATCGTGCGTGGCGCGCCGGGCGGCGACGACTACCATCAGCTTTGGGTCGATCCCAAGGATTCTTCGCGCATGATTGTCGGCACCGACCAGGGAACATCCCTTAGTCTTAACGATGGCAAGACCTGGTCCTCCTGGTTCAACCAGCCGATCGGGCAGTTCTATCACGTGATCACCGACAACGAATTTCCGTACCACGTTTACGGCGCGGAACAAGACAGCGGCAGCGCGGCCGTCTTGAGCCGGACCGATCATGGACTGATCACGGCGCGCGACTGGTTTATGGTCGGTGGAGGCGAAAGCGGATGGCTGGCCCCCGATCCCAGCGATGCGAACATCGTTTACGCTACCGGTGTTTACGGCAGCGTGGTGCGTTGGGACCGCCGCACCTCGTTGAGCCAGGACATCACACCGTGGCCTGCTTCCAATTTCGGGAGCGAGATCAACGAGCGCAAGTATCGCGATCCATGGACGCCGATGCTGGTCTTCTCGCCGCTGGAGAAGAACGCGCTTTACCTGGGAACGCAGTACGTGATGAAGACCACCGACGGCGGCCTGCACTGGGAGAAGATCAGTCCCGACCTTACCGGTGCTGCGCCGAACTCCGCCGGCCAAAAGCCCGCCGGAGCTGCCACGGTGCAGAACGCGAAGGAGCGAGGCTTTGGCGTGGTGTACAGCATTGCGCCTTCGCCGCTGAAAGCCGATGAGATATGGGCGGGCAGCGACACCGGCCTGCTCCATCTCACTCTGGACGGCGGGAAGACATGGCAGAACGTGACGCCGAACGGGGTCGGCGACTGGAGCAAGATCGCCATGATCGAGGCGTCACGCTTCGATCCCGGCGTGGCCTATGTGGCTGTCGATCGGCATCGGCTCGACGATCTCACTCCTTACATATATCGCACTCGGGATTATGGTAAAACCTGGCAGGCGATCGCGGCGGGAATCGGCGCGCAATCTTTCGTCAACGCGATTCGCGAGGACACGGAGAAGAAGGGCTTACTCTTCGCAGGAACAGAGCTGGGTATCTACGTTTCGTTCGATGACGGTGACCACTGGCGGCCGCTGCAACTGAATCTGCCTGCCGCCTCCATCCGCGACATCACCATTCACGGCGATGACCTGATCGTGGCCACGCACGGACGCGCCTTCTGGATTCTCGACGACATCACGCCACTGCGGCAGATTGCGGGCCAGCCGCAGAGGGGGACTGTCCGGCTCTATCAGCCGGCCACGGCCATTCGCGTTGACAACGATGTCTTCCTAGGCTCACCGCTGCCTCCGGAAGAGCCTGCGGCGAAGAACCCGCCCGACGGGGCCGTGCTCGATTATTATCTGAAGTCGCCAGCCAAGCAGGTGACGCTCGAAATTTACGATCCCAGCGGGAAATTAGTTCGCCGCTTTGCAAGCGGTGCAAAACCGCCAACGTATCCTCCCCTGCCTATTCACCCACGCTGGCTGCCGAAACCCGCGGTGCTGGATAACGCCGCCGGTATGCATCGGTTTGTTTGGGACCTCAGGTGGAGCAACTCGGGAAGCTCCGAAGAGATTGAGGAAGATGAAGGCTATCGGGCTCCCCGCGGCCCACGAATCACGCCAGGCATCTATCAAATTAAACTTATAGTTGATGGCGATAACTTCGCCAAGAACTTGAAGGTAGAAATGGATCCTCGCTCTTCCGCGACGGCGGCCGGGTTGGACGAGCAGCTTCGCCTCGGGCTGGAAATCTTTGGAGAGGTGCATAGCAGCCGCAGGGCCATGGCTGAAATCGCCGCGGTGAAGAAACGTCTCGAACAGGTGCAGCAGAAGCTTGGCGACCATCAGCCGGACCTGCTCAAGCAAATTTCAGAGCTGCAGGCGGCGATTGCGAAGATCGAGAAGGGAAGTGGCCCTTCGATGATGGGACTCGAGGCTGCAAACAGTGGCCTGGCTTCGGCGCTTCGCGTGGTGGAAAGCGGCAACCGGACGGCGCCATCGCAAGCCATCGAGGTGTACAGGCAGTCCCACGAGGCCGCCAAAGCGCGCATCGCGGAGTGGACGAAGTTGAAGAGCACGGAGCTACCGCGGCTCAACAACGCCTTGCAGAAGGGCGGCGTCTCGCCAATCCAGATATCGCAAATCGAGCGCGAGATGGAGTACCTGACGTCGCAGTAGCGGCCTTGAAGGGGTGTTTTCGCGCACGGACGTTGGCGTTAGAATCATGTGGAAGTTCTCATGACTCGATTCTGCCGGACGCTCCTGATTCTGGTGTTGGCTGCTACTGGAGGGTTCGCCCAGAGCGGCCAAACTTCCAACGGACAGAGTACATCGCGTCCTCAACCGGATGCGCCGCCGTCACCGCCTGACGCCCCTATCCCCGATCAAGGAACCCTGACGACACCTCCAGCTAAATCGGGAGCCAAGCGCGTCATCAACAAGCTCGATCCCCATTGCATTGACGCCATCTTCCATACCTGCTGGTCTTCGCCCGCAGCCGCTCCTCAGAAGCCAATGTCCGAGGACGAACGACAGGCGGCGAAGGACATCGAGGTAGGGTATTACTACCTTCGTGAGAAAAACTATATGGCCGCCGAGTCGCGCTTAAAAGAAGGGGTGGAGATCAGGCCTGACTCTCCGGAGGCGCTAATAGGGCTGGCGCAAGCGCAGCAGAAGCTTGGCAAACGCAATGATGCTCGGCAGAACTATGAAGCATATCTGAAGCTGAATCCCAATGGTCCCGATGCAGAGAAGGTGAAGAACGCACTAGCCCAACTCAAGTGACGGTGTTGTGTGCTTGATGCTTGTCACGCTTGGCTGTGACGCATCTCGCAGAGTTTCCCGTAGAATAAGACGACCTTTGGAAGTGGAAGGAGCGTGCAGATGCGAGGCAACGAGAAAGTCATCGAGCAGTTGAATGCGGCCCTCAGCGCGGAGTTGACGGCCATTGCGCAGTACATGGTGCAGGCGGAAATGTGCGAGAGCTGGGGCTATCGCCGGCTGGCCGGACTCACCAAGGCGCGGGCCATCAAAGAGATGCACCATGCCGAAGGACTGATCGAGCGCATCATTTTCCTCGACGGGACTCCGGCCATCAACGTTCCCTTAACGCCCAAGGTGGGCGCCACCGTCGAGCAGCAACTGAAATTTGACTATGCCGACGAAGCCGATGCTGTGCGCCAGTACAACACGGCGGCAAAGATCTGCCGCGACGCCGGTGACGCCGGCACCAAGGACCTGTTCGAGCGGATGATCCAGGATGAAGAGAGCCACGCCGACTTCCTGGACGCCCAGATTCATACCATCAAGGAAATCGGAATCGGCGCGTATTTGTCGCAGCAACTAGTGAGTGAAAAGTAGAGTTGCAAAACCGCTTACCGCCTATTCTGAGATGGGAAATTGTCGCGCCATCCCTGCGGCGTAGAGCTGCGCGTTGATTCATTGCGCCGATTCCGGGTTCAAACCGCCTGTGCGCGCGCAGCTTATGCCGTATTGAACCAGTCCTCCGGATCGATAGCACACCGCGATTCTGCTTACCCACAAGCGGTTTACAAAACTTATGTTTTCTTAACAACCGTGCCACCACGGGTGTGTTTAGGTTGTTATTGGCGCGAATATCCGGCATGACTCCAATGCGAAGCCCCATTGCGACTATGAAAGTGTTCGTAGTAGTGGTCTGTGTCGCTATGTTCGCCGCGTCCCAACCTGCCGCCGTCGCACAAAAAGAGGGAACCCAACCGACGGGAGCGCCGAAATCAAGAGTTAAGGCAGTGGGGACGATCAACTCAATCACTGGCAATACCGTCGCTGTCACAACCGATACGGGAGCAGAGGTCAACGTCGTTATCGAAACGTCCACGCGATTAGTTCGAAGTGTCCCCGGTCAAACTGACCTGAAGAGCGCATCCCCAATCCAGATGCAAGATTTGCAAGTCGGCGACCGCCTTTTGGCGGGAGGAACAGCCGCAGAGGATGGCAAGGCGGTTCTGGCCACCACAGCGATTGTCATGAAGAAGGCCGACATCGCCGAGAAGCAGGAGCAGGACCGCGAGGAATGGCAGAAGCACGGGGTTGCAGGCGTGGTGAAAGCAGTCGATGCGCAAGCGGGAACGATCAAGATTCCTGCTGGCATGCTGCCAGCTAAGGATCTTACGATTCATGTCTCGAAGAGCACCATCATCCACCGCTACGCGCCGGACTCGACCAATTTTGATGACGCCAAGCCGGGTACGCTCGACCAGATCAAACCCGGGAACGAACTGCACGCGCGCGGGACGCGCAGCGCTGACGGTAGCGAGCTGGCTGCCGATGAAATCGTTTCTGGCTTCAACAGTATCGCAGGCACAGTGATTTCAACCGATCAGGGAAATAATTCGGTCACCGTGATGGACCTGGCAACCAAGCGTCAGGTGACGCTGAAAATAACTGCCGATTCGCAACTTCACAAGTTGCCGCCCATGGTGGCGCAGCGCATTGCCATGCGCTTGAAAGGCATCGCGCCAGGCGGCGTGGGTGGCGGCGCGGCAGGCGGATCGCCGAGGATGGCGAACGCCGAGCGCCCATCGCCCGGGAATGGGCCGGGACAGCGCCCGGGCGGCGCGCCAGACTTCCAGCAAATGTTGAGTCGCATGCCAGCGGTGACGCTCGCCGACTTGCAGAAAGGCGATGCGCTGCTGATTGTGGCCACCGAGGGGAGTGCCAATTCGCCCTCGACGGCAATCATTTTGTTGAGCGGTGTCGAGCCGATTCTCACCGCCTCGCCCAGCCAGGCGGGAACCATTCTTTCGCCATGGAACCTGTCCACCGGAGGCGTAGCGAGTGCGATGGGGGATACTCCATAGATCCGCGGTCCATGAGAGTACGAATGTTCCCAATGCGCACGTGTGCCATCCTCGGTGTTCTTCTGTTCGCCACTCTTACGGCTAACCTGCCGGCGCAAACTGCGTCGGGCACTCTGCGCGGCCGGATCACCGATCCTTCGGGAGCCGTTATTCCCAACGCGTCGGTGGCAGCGACTAGTGCCGACGGAAAGTCGGTCACGGTAACCACGAACTCTCAAGGCGTCTATGAATTCAGGGCGCTGGCGCCCGGCGATTACACGGTCACCGCTACGGCGAATGGGTTTGCAGTTGACCAGGAAGAAGCGGTCAAAGTTGCCGCGGGACAGGTCCAGCAGTTTGACATCGCGCTCTCCATCGCCGTGGAAAAGCAGAATGTCGAAGTTCAGGAAGAGACTCCTACGGTCGATGTCAGCCCGCAAAATAGCGCGGGCACGCTGATCTTAAAAGGCCAGGACCTCGATGCCCTCTCTGACGATCCTGACGAGCTGGCGTCGGAGTTACAGGCGCTCGCCGGGCCGTCGGCGGGGCCGAATGGCGGACAGATTTATGTCGATGGATTTACTGCTGGGGAGCTGCCTCCAAAGTCTGCGATCCGCGAAATTCGCATCAACCAGAATCCGTTCTCAGCGGAATACGACAAGCTCGGCTATGGACGAATCGAGATTTTCACCAAGCCAGGGACGGACCAGTTTCATGGCCAGGTCATGATCAACGGAAATTCCTCGGCCTTCAATGCGCTGAGTCCGTTTGTAACCGAAGAACCGGGCTACTACTCGGAGATCTTTAACGGCAACATCAGCGGGCCGCTGGGTAAGAAAGCATCATTTTTCTTCACCGTGCAACAACGCAACATCGACAATGTCAGCGTGGTTGTAGCGCAAGTACTTAATCCCAATAACCAGATCGTTCCGTACAACACGACGGTTCCCAGCCCCTCGACGCGGTTGAATATCAGCCCGCGCGCCGATTTCCAGCTTTCGAAGAACAATACCTTGACGGTGCGCTATCAGTATGTACGGAATACCCAGGACAACGAAGGCATTGGTCAGTTCTCGCTGCCCTCGCAGGGCTTCAACTCCCACAGTACGGAACAGACGGTGCAAATCAGCGACACCCAGGTCTTAAGCCCAACGATGGTGAATGAGACGCGCTTTCAGTACATCCGCGATAGCAGCGACCAGCTTCCCATCAGCGACCAACCAACGCTGAATGTGTTGGCCTTCAACGGCGGAGGCAGCCCTCAAGGCACGGTTTACAACAACCAGGATCACTACGAACTGCAGAACTACACCTCCATCGCGCATGGCCGTCACTTCATCAAAGTTGGCGGACGGCTGCGAGGGACGCTGTACTCCAGCAACGAGGACTCGAACTTCAACGGGCAATTTACTTTTCCGTCGCTGAACGCGTATCAGATCACGCAAATCGGTCTGCAACAGAATCCGCCTTGGACGCCGGCAAAAATCCGCGCGCTAGGCGGGGGCGCCAGCCAGTTTTCCATCATTACCGGCCAGCCGCTGTCGGACGTCTCCATGATTGACGTCGGTCTGTATGCCGAAGACGAATGGCGAATCCGACCGAATATTTCGCTCAGCTACGGTTTGCGTTATGAAACCCAGACCGGCATCCCGTACCAGGGGGATTGGGCGCCACGCGTGAGCCTGGCGTGGGGACTTGGCCACTCCAAGGCGCCGAAGACGGTGCTACGCGGGGGATATGGGATCTTCTACGACCGTTTTTCCTACAACTATTTGCTGCAGGCGGAGCGACTGAATGGGGTCACGCAACAGCAGTACACCGTCAGCCAACCAGATTTCTATCCCCGGATTCCGCCGCCCAGCGAATTGAGCAAGTTGGCGACAAACTCGCCCACGGTTTACCAGGTTTCCCCCAATCTACGCATACCCTACACCATGGAAGCGGGCTTCAGCGTGGAGCGGCAGGTCACCAAGAATGCGACAGTGTCGGTCACCTATCTGAATTCGCGGGGAGAACATCAGCTTTTCCTGCGCAACGCCAATGCGCCATTGCCTGGAACGTACAATCCCTCAGACCCCACCAGCGGCATTCGCCCGTTCGGCGGGACCACCAATATTTACCAGTACAACTCGGAGGGGGTTTTCCTGCAGAACCAAATGATCGTCAACGGCCGGGTGAGCGTCGGAACCAAGCTCTCGCTGTTTGGCTTCTATTCGCTCAATTTCTCCAACAGCGACCTGGGAGCTAGCAGCGGGGGTGGAGGCGGCGGCGGCTTCTTTGGCGGTGGCTCCAGTTCGGCGGAGTTCATCATGAACTCGTACGATCCCATGCAGGACTACGGCCGCGCGGCGTTCGACGTTCGCAATCGCGCGGTCATTGGCGGCACTATTTCTCTGCCCTACGCCTTTCGCCTCAGTCCGTTTATCCTCGCGAACTCCGGTGCGCCCTTTAACATCATCGTGGGGCAGGATCTAAACGGCGACTCGATCTTCAACGATCGTCCGGCGCTTGTCAGCACGCCGGGTCCCGGCATTAAGGTCACGCCCTACGGCACATTCAATACCGTGCCGATTCCGGGCCAGCCCATAGTCCCTATCAACTACGCTACAGGCCAGAGCCTGTTTACCTTGAATCTGCGGCTGAGCAAGACCTTTGGACTGGGACCCAAGACGGAAAGTCATAGTGCCGGTGGTCAGCGTGGAGGAGGAGGTGGGGGTGGTCCGCGTGGAGGAGGAGGCGGTGGACTGGGCGGTCGCGGACTTGGCGGCGGGGGTGGCAGCCCGTTCAACTTTGGAAACGAAACCTCGCACCGCTACAACCTGACCTTCAGCGTCAGCGCGCGCAACCTGCTAAACAACGTCAACTATGCGCCTCCGATCGGCAATCTTAACTCGGGATTCTTCGGCACATCGAATGCGCTCGCCGGACCGCCGTTTTCGTCAGGATCAGCCAACCGTCGCATCGATCTGCAGATGCTGTTCTCGTTTTAGAACGGGAGCTGGAGATCAGGGGCTAGGGATTAGGGCTAGAGATTAGGGAGCGGAAGAAGCCGCTTGGCGAACTGAGGGCCCTGATCATCCCCATGGCGAGGCAACACGGTTTCTGCCGATCAACGGTGCACAGCAACAGCGGGCGATGACTCCGCGGCTAGCTCGCTCTTCCATGCCTGTTCGTAACCGACCGCAGCGTAGTAAAGGGCGCGGTCAAAGAACTGCCCCAGAGAGCGCACCAGTTCCATTTCACCAATGAGGTCTTCCGGTTCGAGTAGGCCCTCCAGCAACAGATAGTCCCACAAGACGTGCTTGGTGGTCTGGAAGGCAAACATGACCTGGCTGAACGGCACACCCTGCCGGGCACGCCGCGCCCCTAGACCGATGTATCTCTCCTCGACCTCCGACAACGTCTTGGACAGCAGCCAGTCGCCGACATGGCGATAGATTTCATAGGTCCTGTGCTTCAGTTCGTGAGCCGGGACCTTGTCCAGGAACTCGCGACACTCATCCGCATTCTTCAGTTTGTGGATTAAGGCTTCAGAAAGCTTATCAGCGTGTGTTTCGATGAGCTGAACCAGCCTGACGGCGAACATAAGCTGCCTCCTGATTAGGGAAAGAACTGCGTACGGCCCTGGAGACTCGAGGGCGACTCAACGGCTATCTACAGTTTCCACCTCAACCGGACGGCGTGGCAGTGACCGGCGGTACAGCGTGGCGTGACAAAAGTGCATCAGGCATTCACGCCAACTGCGCAGTGTTCCAGTTCATGCGCTACCGCTATGGACAGACGGCGGATACCCTCGCGAATCTGTTCGGGACGCGCGTTGGAGAAATTCAGCCGCATGTGCGAGCCGGTTTCTTGTCCCGCCGGGAAGAATGGCTCACCGGGCACAAACGCAACGTCCTGGCGCAAAGCCGTGTCCAGCAGCTTCATGGTGTCGATTCCAGGTGGTAGCGTGACCCACAGGAACAGACCGCCGAGTGGGTGGGTCCACGACACCTCAGGCGGGAAGTAGTCATGCAAAGCCTGGAGCATGGCATCACGACGCTCTTTGTACACCTTGCGAATCAGCTTCACGTGCTCCTCCATGAAGCCATCGCGCGCCACCTCGTAAGCCACCATTTGCGTGAAGCTGCTGGTATGAAGGTCGGTACTCTGTTTCAACTGCACCAGGTGGGTTATCACGTCGGGCGGGGCGACGATCCAGCCCAAGCGCAACCCCGGCGCCAACACCTTGGAAAAGGTGCTGAGGTAGATCACATTCCCCAGCAAATATCCGTTATCGCGCAGCAAGTTGGTGCGATCGAGCACCACCAGCGGCGGAATGTGCTCGCCTTCGTAACGCAATTGCCCGTAGGGATCGTCTTCGATGATCGGGATACCGTACTTGTCGGAGAGCAGTACCAGTTCGTCACGCCGGGAACGCGACAGCGTTGTACCGCCGGGATTCTGAAAGTTCGGCAGGATGTACATGAACTTCGGTCCGGAACGGAGAGCGCGTTCCATTTCGCTGGTCTGCAACCCGTCTTCATCGATGGGAACGGTCACGTATTCCGCGCCCATCAGGTCGAAGGCCTGCAACGCGCCCAGGTAGGTCGGTGACTCCACCAGGATGCGATCGCCTCGGTTGATGAGCAGCTTGGCGATCAAGTCCAGCGCCTGCTGCGAGCCCGAGGTGATAAGGATGTTATCGACGGTGGCGAGAATGCCGTACCGGGCCATGTGCGCAACGATCAGTTCGCGCAGCGGAAGATAGCCCTCGGTTGGTCCATATTGCAGGGCGACGGAGGGGTTGGTTGTCAGGACCTTCTGGCAAGCCTCGCGGAAGCGCTCCACCGGAAAAATCTCGGGTGCGGGCAGGCCGCCGGCGAAGGAAATCACCTCCGGACGCTGGGTGAGCTTCAGAAGCTCGCGGATGATGGAACTCTTGGCTGTTTTTGTGCGTTGCGCGTAGCGATGAGCCCAAGGCGCGGCCATACACACCTCCCCATTACAGATCAAGCTAGCGCAAATTTCATCGCCTGTCTGTGACGGGCGACACCAGCAGGGGGTGACCTCGGTCCGTTACGCGCCGCCGAACAAGGTCATCTGCTCAGTCTCTTGTTGGGGTGGATGCGCCTTTTGGCTGCGCGAGCTGAACTCTCGGCTGATGCCGTGCCTCTTGCGTAGGCGCGCCATCAGATCCGAAATGCGTTTGCTGTAGGCCTTGCTTACGAAGGCGCGGTCGGCGAAGCGCTTACGATAATCCTGAACCAGTTGGGGGAATTCTTTCTCCAGAAATGGAAGGAAGACGCTGGCGGAGCATGGTTTCAGGAACAACGGATTGGCGTAAATATATTTTCCACCCGCCAGCCTGGTTGCCTCTACGAGGGCATCCAGCGCCGAGGGCGAATCGGTAATGCCGGGCAGCACAGGTGCGCAGATGACACCTGCGTTGACTCCGGCGGCGTTTAGGCCGCGCACAGCGGCCAAGCGCAAGTCGGGACGCGGCGCGCGAGGCTCAAGAATGCGTGCCAGATTGGCGTCCATGGTGGTGATGGTGATGTTGACGAATAGCGAATTGTGCTCCGCAACCCGCTGCAACAGGTCAACGTCGCGCAGAACCAGGTCCGATTTGGTGACAATGCCGATTTCGAGCCCATGGTGCAGAGCCAGTTCTTCCAGAATGCCGAGCGTGACCTGGAACCGCTTTTCTGCTGGCTGGTAAGGATCGGTGGCCGTGCCGATGGCGATCTCTTCGCCGCGCTTCACCTTCTTCAGTTCTTGCCGCAGCAGCCACGCTGCCTGCTGTTTGACGTAAATCTTGCGCTCGAAGTCCACTCCATCACGCATCTCCATGAACTCGTGGGTGTAGCGCGCATAGCAATATTTGCAGGCGAACTCGCATCCCCGGTAGGGATTGATCGTCCAGGTAAACGGCATGCGACTGGAGGTGCAGCGATTCAGCAGGCCCCGCGAGGGGAGCGTGAAGTACTCCACCAGGTGGCCCTGGCGGATCGATTCGCCTTGTGCAGCGAGCTTGGCGATGCCGACCAGCGGGGCAGGTTTGCTTTCGTCGGCCTGGAGTAGGGAAGGGTGCATGGGAATACTTAGATTCGCCTTTTGTTCGCTTAACTGAATGCTAACTCCGGGGCGCATAGAAGTCAACGGGGATGCGGCTTGCAGAGTTGAAGCACTGTTTGTCGCGGCTATAGGGGTCCTTCGATTCCTCATGAAGTCCGCCACGGAGGACTCGTGCTGCGCCCAGGAGGACAGATGATTACGGTGAGAGACGGCTGAGTGGATGCTGAATGCTGAATGCTGACTGCTCGTGCGGAACCTAGTTCTGGGCCGTAACTGCGGCATCTCCGGCAAACTCCACATTGGGTTTCTGCGGAATGATGCCCGCCTGGTGGCCCATCTCCAGCAGCTTGGTGATTGCTGCGCGGCCATCCTTGCCGTAATCGAGGGTGCGCTCGTTGACGTACATGCCCACGAACTTATCCGCCATTTGGGGATCCAGGTCGCGAGCAAACTGCATGGCGTATTGCAGAGCTTCTTCGCGGTTATCGAGCGCGTATTGAATGCTGTCGCGCAGAGCAGTACAGCAGGCGTCGATCAGTTCGGGGCCGAGCGACCGGCGAATAGCATTGCCACCCAAAGGCAGCGGAAGGCCGGTTTCATCGCGCCACCACTTGCCCATGTCCAGGATGCGGTGCAGTCCTTCGCGGTTGAAGGTGAGCTGGCCCTCGTGAATGATCAGTCCAGCTTCGTACCTGCCCTCCAGCACTTTGGGAATGATCTCGTCGAAGGGAACGGTTTCGGTGGCGATATCGGGCGCGAACAACTTGAGCGTCAGATACGCGGTGGTCATCGTGCCCGGCACGGCGATTTTGCAATGCGTAATCTCATCGAGCGGAATATTGTGCGCAGCCACGATCATGGGACCGTAGCCGTCACCGACGCTGCCGCCGCTGGGCATGATGGCGTACTTGTCCTGGATGTACGGATAGGCATGAAAGGAAATGGCGGTGATGTCGTAGAAGCCGTCCATGGCTTTGCGATTGAGAGTTTCGATGTCGCAAAGCGTGTGGGCAAACTTCACCCCCGGGACACGAATTTTGTTGGTCGCCATGCCGTAAAACATAAAGGCATCGTCGGAGTCGGGACTATGCGCAACCGTGATTTCGCGAACGTTCTCGACGGAATTGAGGCTCATAGAAATAGTGACGCTGGGATGCATTCGTGAGCGGACCTTACAGCCTGTTCTGAGCGCCGAAGGGTCCGCGTCCAAGCTTCTTATTTACAAACTGCGACGCAAACGAAGAGCGGCTGCGGCGGCCACGGTCACCTTCAGGAGCTCCGCAACCAGGAACGGATACAAACCGAAAAATGCAGCGCGCTGCCAACTGTGCGTCATTATCGCCAGCCAACTAAGACCTCCCGCGAACAGTACCACCTCGGCAATCGCACCAGCCATCACGTCGCGCACAAATCCGAATGGCCCGCGCTCCACGATCCACCCTGCCACGAAGGCGACAACCGGGTATGCCCACAAGTAACCCGCCGTAGGACCGAACAACTGGGCCAAGCCTCCCGGACCTACCGGACTAAACACCGGCAAGCCCATGGCGCCCCACGCCAGGTACAGCGCGGCGGCGGCAAAACCGCGCCGGCTTCCCAGCGTGAGACCGATCAACAACACTCCAAAGTTCGCCAGGGTCAAAGGTACAGGGGTAAAGGGTAGAGGCAAAACCAGCCGGGCACAGACGGCGATGACGGCGCTGGCTCCAATCACGATGCCCGCCTGCTTAATCAAGCTGGAAGATGATTCGGAGATATTTGTGTCGGTATGTAGTGCAGCTCTTAACATTTCTTCCTCGTGAATCGGACAACGTTCTTATGAAGTTTTCTCTTCGGTGGTGCTATCCGCAGCGTCTTCGATTACGGCTCGAACCTGGGCATCCATCTGCTCCTGCCGGAGATGCCGCTTTACGCGAAAATGAATCGCCAGTGCCACGATGACGAGCGCTGCGGTGCACAGAACCAGAAGTGCAAAAAATAGTCTAATCACCGAACCTCAGAATATCAGATCGGGAATAGCGGAACTCCAGATTGGGCGGCAGGTGGCTTCCTCTGACGGTTTCGACTGCCAGCGGCTACACACCGACGGGAAATGGCTTGGCGCTGTGCTCTTCGCCGCGCTCGCGCACCAGGCTGTCAAAGCGGCCCTGAAGCAACGACATCAGGCCGGTGTACCAGTATCCGAAGACGAACAGGAACAAGAACGGCACCGTGATGTAGTTTTCATTTGCGATGGCGTACCAGACCGTCAAGGCAAAATATGTGCCAATCAACAACTCGATATATGGGACCCAGCCCAGACGCTTGCGATACTTTTTGGCCGCGATAGCTCTGTCTTTTTTGTTGACGACGCGGTATTTCGGAGTGCGCGCAAAAGCGCTCTGATGGCCAGCGAGCGCTTCCAGCACGGCTTTGCTGTTGGTGATGGTCAATCCAATACCCAGCGCCATCAGGGGCGGCAGATACCAAATCGTGCGATACCAGGTTCGGGGAAACAGCTCTCTTTGCGAGACCAGATAAAAGCTCGAGATCGAAAACGTGGAAGCCAGAAACAGCGGCAGATCGATGTACACCATCTGAAACCAGCCCTGATAGAAGCGAATAATCATGGCCGGCAGCAGCAGCGTGCTGAGCACGATCATCAGCGGATAGCTGATATTGGCGGTCAGGTGATACCAGGCTTCCATCTTCTCCCGCCGCGAAACATTCGCCCGCAGCACCTTCGGCAAGTCCTTCTTGGCGCATTGGATCAGGCCCTTGGCCCAGCGCGCCTGCTGCGTCTTGAACGCGGTCATCTCGATGGGCAGTTCCGCCGGGCATCCCACGTCCTGCAGATAGCGAAACTTCCATCCCTTCAGTTGCGAGCGGTAGCTCAGGTCAGTATCTTCGGTGAGGGTGTCATGCTCCCAGCCCCCGGCATCGTCGATCGCCTGGCGTCGCCACATGCCGGCCGTACCGTTAAAGTTGAAGAACACTCCCGCGCGCGAACGGCCACCATGCTCCAGCACGAAATGCCCATCGAGCAGGATGGCCTCGACCTGCGTCAGATAGGAATAGTTACGGTTCAGGTGCGTCCAGCGCGTCTGCACCATCCCGATTGCCGGATCGGCGAAGTGGTGGATCACTTTCATCAGCCACTCGGGTTGCGGCGTGAAATCGGCGTCAAAGATGGCGACGAACTCGGTGGTGGATAGCTTCAGGCCGGCATCGAGAGCGCCGGCCTTGAAGCCTTCGCGGTTGTCGCGGTGGTGATAGCTGATGTTATGGCCCATGGCGGCGTAGCGCTCCACCACAGCTCGCGCGACTTCGACGGTTTCGTCGGTGGAATCGTCGAGCACCTGGATTTCCAGCTTTTCGCGCGGATATTCCATCTTGCAGACGCACTCCACCAGCCGGTCGATGACGTACTGCTCGTTGAAAATCGGCAGTTGGATGGTGACCCGGGGCAATTCGGCAAAGTGCGACTCCGGTTCGGTCACTTTGTTCTTGCGGTATTTGTAGTACAGGTAAACCAGTTGATAGCGGTGCATGCCATAAAACGCCAGCAGCACCAGCACGACGAAGTAAGGAATCAGCAACGCCATGTCGAAGGCGTTGGCGTGATAAAGACCTTTAAACGTCGGATCGAGAAAATGCGATCTCAGGTAGTGGCGCACCCCATGCGGTTCCACCAGCAGACTGCACATCAGACTGAAAGCGGCGCTCAGGAATGTACTCTCCGGAAGAAAGTTTGCAGACGGTAGGCCACGTCGGCAGTCGCGGACGAGGCGCGCGCCTTTACCGATTGATTGTACTCGACGGGACGGCGGGAAACAGCGGGAACTCGGCCGCGCTTATTCGTGAAACCGGTACGGCGGGCGAAATAAACGTGACTCATTTCGCGATGAACAGTCCGGCTGCATTGACTCTTAACCGCGAACGGCTAACAATAAAACCACGCGGAACGCGATGAGCTGGCAAGCCCTAGTTGCGGCAGTACTCGGATGCTTCCTGAGCTGCCCGTTGTTCTCAAACGGGCAAGTGACCCCCTCTTCCCCTGGGTCAGCATCCAGGGCCGCCTCCGCCGAGCAACATTATCCCGAAGAGGCGTTTTTGTCTTCGACGCGTTACACCAATGGCTTTTTCGGCTTTTCCTTCGAGCTTCCGGCGGACGCGCATCTGGAGGCGATTTCGCAGCCAGTCGCCGCCGATGGGCGGATTCAACTGCTGAAATTGGGCGGTCCTTCGCCCGCTGATGCAGCGGTTTCGATTGTCGCTTTTCCGCCACAGTCGCAGCAGACTCAGGAGACGAAAGCTCTGCTCCGCAATGCGCTCGACCAGGAACTGTTCAGGGGAGTGGAAGAACTTCGCGCCCTGTCGAAGACCATGCTTGCGGGCCGCCAGTTCTACTTCTACGAAACCCGCCGCGGGATCGACCAGCATATGCTGGCTGCCGCCAATCTCAATGGCTATGTGGTGCTGGTGGAGTTGGGCGCCCACAACGAGAAGATGGTGAAAGAGCTGGAGTCGTGCTTTCAGCGCGTCGTGTTTTTTGCGCCTCCGCAGGTTCGGCAGTACATAATGGCGGACGCTCAGCCGTATGAAGGCCCGGCGATCTCGTCTCATCGCCTGGCCCTGTTGCAAGCCGATCCGCCGGAAAGCCACATTGACCCTGGCAAACTCGAGGGCAGCGTCTATCGCAATCCAGCGCTCGGATTTAGCTACCAGCTTCCGCCCGGATGGTTTGTGGAATCGCAAGGAGCGGTATTGCCGGCCATCGAACGCGCACGCGCAACGGATTCGTGGGCGGCGCTGTTCGACGGCGGTACACCCAATGGGGGTGCTGCGGAACGCCAACTAATGAAAGCGTGCAGCCGGACCCTGTTTTCGGTGTGGGCAAAGCAACCGGGAGCGGACGGCCAGATCCCCTACGATGATTTTGCTGAGGTAACGCTGTCGGCAATATCGGCAGAGTGTCTTCCTGGCGTGAAGTTTCCGGCAAGTTCGGCCGACCAGCGAGTGCTGCGGGAGTTTTTGCTGCGGCTCGGGCGCACCCATCCCATCCTGCACGACATGCGCGACGGAGAATTTTTCACCTCCCAAGGCATGGTCTTTCTCTTGCTCCACGGAAGCAGCGCATTCAAGGTACCCAATGACGAACTCTCGCGGCGCTTATCGGTGGCGATGGCTATCACCGAACGGCGAGGTGAGCTGCTGACCTGGTTTTTTGCTGCTCCTCACGACAGCGAGTTGGAACCATTGCTAAAGGAGAGAGTCCAATTCGATCCGGAGCCGACGACCAGTGAAGCCGCTGCTGCGAAAGCAGAAAGCGGGGAAGCGCCCCCTAAGGGCGATGCCCCGGCTGGGGCTGCAGGTGCAAACTCTGCGCCAGGTTCAAACTCGCAAGCGGCCGCCGGTTCCGCCTCCGGAACCAGCGCAAGCCTGCCAGGTGGTGGCTCGACTGTGGATGGCCCGGCTTCGACAACTGCGGGTGGCCAGAATGGCGCCTCGAATTCGAGCGGAACAGCTCCCGGTGGCACTTCGCAGCCGCAGAATGATTCTTCCAGTACTCCGCAAGCGACGCGCCCAACCTTGCTTCGTCCCGGCGAGACCATAGAAAGCCAGCAAGGAAACGGGCCGCCCGTCCGGAAGCATTGACTTAGCGCGGATGGGTGGCTGTTAGTTCAAGAAGAACTTGGTATACAACGTATCCCGCTGTGCAGGACGGAAGCCAGCATCGCGAATGATGCGGCGCAGTTCCTCTTCGGTGGTGCAGTTGCGAACGCCAGCGGCGCGCACCACATTTTCCTCGATCATTACCGAGCCGACGTCGTTGCCGCCGAAGCGCAAGCCGGTTTGGCAGACCTTCAGGCCCTGCGTTACCCAACTCGATTGCACGTTCTCGAAGTTGCTGAGGAAAAGGCGCGCGATAGCCAGCGTCTTCAGGTATTCGACCGCCGTGGCTTCGTCCCAGCCGCGCCCGCCGAGCGCGGTATTTTGCGGCTGAAATGACCAGGGAATAAATGCGGTGAAGCCGCCCGTCTCTTCTTGTAGATCGTAGACGTGCTGGAAATGATTGATGCGGTGCTCGTAGGCTTCGCCGACGCCAAACATCATGGTCGCCGTCGTTCTCATGCCCAGTTTATGCGCGGTGCGGTGTACGTTGAGCCAGTCGTTGGTGAGGCACTTCAAGCGCGCGATCTTGTAGCGCACTTCGTCGTCCAGGATCTCGGCGCCGCCGCCGGGGATGGAATCGAGCCCGGCATCGCGCAGGCGCTTGATGGTGTCTTCAATGGTGAGGCCGCTGACTTCGGCAATGCAGATGATCTCGGACGCCGAGAAACAATGCAGGTGCACCTGCGGAAAGCGCTGCTTCATGCCGCTCAACAGAGCTTCGTACCACTCGATCTTCAGATCGGGATGCAGACCGCCCTGCAGCAGCACGCCCGTTCCGCCCAACTCCACCGTCTCGCGCACCTTGTCGTAAATGGTGTCGAAATCGAGAAGGTAACCTTCCTTCGCCATCTTTCCCTTGAGCGGGCGGTAGAAGGCGCAGAAGGTGCAGTACTCGGTGCAGAAGTTGGTGTAGTTGATATTGCGGTCGATGATGTAGGTCACTACGCCGTCGGGGTGCAATCTGCGGCGCAGCGCATCGGCTTCCATCCCGATGCCGATGAGGTCATCGGAGCGATACATTTCCAGCGCTTCAGCTTTGGTCAGAGACATAAGGACTCACAACCCACAGTGACATTCTAACCGGGCCCAGAGCGCGCAGGGAAGCCGGCCATTTATTTACGGGTAGCGGGAAACCTTGATCGCAGGCTGGCACATCCAACCTTAGCGATACTGGGTCCGCAACAATCCTGCGCAAATGGCGTTTATAGCAGGGTGCTTCTCAAACCAGCTCTGGAGGCGGTGAGCTGAATGATGTTGCCTGAATGCCATCTAAGAACATGCACAAGAATTCTGGCGGCTGCGCTGCTATTGGCCATGCCGTTTCCCGCCCGAGCTGTTCTGGGCGACACTGCCGCCTCGGTCCTTAGCGACCAGGCCCGCATGAAGGGAACGCTGCGCAGCGTGGACCGGGGCGCCTATGTCATGCATGAAATCACCACAACGACTGGCGCTGTGCGAGAGTTCGTAACTCCTGGCGGAGCGGTTTTCGGCGTCGCCTGGGAAGGCCAATTCCCCCCCAACTTTCAGCAGTTGCTCGGCCCTTACTACCAACAGGTCCAGCAAGCGATTGCAAAACAGGCCAGCGAACAACCGACCCGCCGGCGCCGCGGTCCGGTCATGATCGAAACGCCTGGCATCGTGTTCTCTCAAGGCGGACACATGCGCAGCTTTCACGGACAAGCCTACATTCCACAACTACTGCCGCAAGGCGTCGAAGCCAGCGATATCCGCTAAGGGAGAACTATCGTGCAAAAACTATGGCTGTTGCTCGTGCTGGCAAACCTGGCGCTGATGGCGGCTTGCGGTGGAGGTGGCAGCGGATCATCGACGATCACGTCGGTAACCGTGACCTGCCCGTCCCCCATCCAATACGGCGGAACCAGTCAATGCTCGGCAACGGTGACAGGAACGGGAAGCTTCAGTTCGGGCGTGACGTGGGCGGCGAGCGCCGGCACGATCTCGGCCTCGGGCTTGTTCACCGCGCCGTCAGGAGGAGTTACGTCACTGCAGGTCACCATTACGGCAACCTCGACGCAGGACACCAGCAAGTCGGGGACAGCCACGGTGACGGTAAATCCGACGCAGCAGACGAACAATGTTCAGCCGATCGTTGTAGATGCCGGCCCTGAGCCGCAGACCTTCACCTCCACGAATGTGGCCTTCACTACCGTCACGGTTTGCGTGCCAGGTACGACCACCTGTCAGAGCATCGACCACGTTATGGTGGACACCGGCTCTTCTGGCTTGCGCCTCATCTCGGGTGTCTTGAGTATCGCGCTGCCTCCAGAAACTGACCCCAATAACAACAACGACGCCTTTGACGAGTGTTTGGTGTTCTTGGATGGCTACATCTGGGGACCGGTCGCAACGGCAGACGTCACTATGTCCGGGGAAACGGCTTCATCAGTGCCGGTACAGGTCATCATCCCATCATCGAGCTCACCGGCGGTCCCAAGTAGTTGTTCCGTTCAGAATCCGGCAGGAGGGGCTGGTAACGAGGGGGGCAGCAGCAATTCCAATAGCGTTGCCACTTTCGGCGCTAATGGGATTATCGGTGTGGGACTGTTCCAGCAGGATTGCGGAGGATACTGCGTGTCCCAGGGCTCGACCTGTAATAGTAGCAACGACAATCCGTGTGTCTACTATGATTGCCCACTCTCGGGCTGCAGTCCTGCCAACATTGCTCTCGCGGAGCAGATACCTAACCCGGTGACGGCGTTCACCTCGACGGGTGACGATAACGGGGTAATCATCGAACTGCCTTCCGTTCCTGACGGCGGTTCGTCGCCTGTGGGCGGACCATATTTAACCGGCTCGTTGATCTTCGGTATAAACACGCAATCCAACAATCAGTTGAATGGCACACAAGTTTACGACGTTCCGGACTCCGGACCCGATGCTGGCGGCTTCACCACCATCTTCAATGGAAACACCTATACCAGCAGTTTCATCGACAGCGGCTCGAACGGGTTTTTCTTCAACGATTCCAGCATCTCAACCTGTCCCAGTCCTAATCAGTACTGGTTTTGCCCAACCACCTCGCCCCTCAGTCTCAGCGCCCAAAACCAGGGAACGAACATGAGTTCTCCCGTATCGGTCAGCTTCAGCATCGAGAACGCGGACAATCTTTTCAACACTCCCAACACTGCCTTCAGCACGCTAGCTGGACCGTATGGAAGCACACCACCGGTGGAATTCGATTGGGGGCTATCGTTCTTCTATGGACGAAATGTTTTCACGGCTATCGACAACACGAACACTCCCGGAGTAGGCCCCGGACCGTACTTTGCCTACTGACGGAACGTGATCCCATAGAGCGCGTTCCATTACCGGTATCCAAGTTGTGACAGCCGGACAGCGGACCGCAAGCGGCCAACAAGGAGAAAAGACCGGCGGAGCGCCGGCCTGAATGAAGGCCTCACTTCGTCTTTGGAGGCGTACCTGCGCTGCTCTTACTTTTTGCGGCCGTTGCCCGATGGGCGATGATCTTGTCCTGTATGCCATCGTAAGTCTTCTGCGGAACAATCTTGCGAGTCAATAGGTCGCGCTTCGAATGGTAGGGGCGGCCGTCAACAATCTTCTGCGAGTAGGCGCTGCCAATGCCCAGCAGTGCTTCTAGTTGATCTTTCGTGGCGCTGTTGATGTCGAGTTTCTCCGACGGTGAGGTGGCCGAACTCGTCGGCTTGCTGGTCTGCGCGGCTTTGCCGCCAGCCATAGCGCTGGAGGCCGTGCTCTGCGCGAGCAACGGTAAAGTAGTCAACGCGAGCATTAAGGCTAGGTAACGCGCGAGATTGCGGAGTTTCATGGGCGCGCCTCCATTTGGCTGTCAGTCGAATGCTACGCGCTGGGTGGCCACCTGTCACGCAGCATAGCGCACGCTACTTGCGCGAACTTCCGAATGCCACGGGCCCCAGGAAGCGCAGCTCAGGGGCTGCCGGAACCAGTCCAATCTCTTGCGCATACCGCAGGAAGAGTTGCAGACCGGCATGGTTTTGGCGGTCGAGATAGTAATGAACGTTCTCGGTGAGATAGGTAAGAATGTCGGCTTCGCTCAGCCTAAGCTTGGACGACCACTGTTGAGCGATAACACGGAGGTTCGCCGGCTCCAGCCCGTGGTCTCGCGACTGCTGAAACACTTTCACCAGGTCAAGATCGCGGGGCGCTCGATCCAGCGAGTCGAGTCGTACCGCCCAGAAGGCAAACACAAACGGCTGGCCCGTCCGTTCGTGCCACAGATGGGCCAGGTCATACACGAAGTACTCTTTGCCGACGGCTATCTCCAGAGCTGCGTCGCCGATCAGCAGCGCTGCGTCATGGCTGTGCAGCATGTGGTCAAGCTGCGGGGCGTGCGGTGTGAGCTGCCGGGGACCCCCGAAAAACTTAGCAAACAGCACCTGCAACAGCGCCACCGAAGTGCGGGATGAAGTGTCGGTAGCAACCGTCTCTACCTGCTCCATGGGTTTCCTGCTGACCAGCAGGATCGATCGGACAAAATCCCGGGTAGCGATGGCAATGTTTGGCAGGATCACTAACCCCGGTATCTCCGCGTACGTGAAAGCCGGGATGATGCCAATGTCGGCCTGATTTGCCGCCAGGGCAGCCGCACATGCGGAGGGAATAGTGTATTCAATGGCAAAATCGCGGCCCGCCTCTCCGTGCTCGAAGTCCCACATGAGCGGCGCAGTATTCAGAAAGGAAATGGCAGAGATGCGTAGGGGGGCCATAAACAGTCGAGTCTAGCAAAGCTAGCGTGGTCGCGTCGGCGCCGTGAGTCGCTTCCCTCTGTTTTAATCTGCACCGCGGCGGCGCAATCACGTCGATGTGTGACAGCTAAACTTCTTCATTGCCCAGTCCAAGCCTCATCATTGAATGCGAGTGAATGCCGTGCGGGAGAAGACTTGATGGACACTCCGATGGGAGCTGTGATTGTCATTGGCACCTCAATGCTGCTGTCTATTGCAGGATTGCTGGTGGTGCGCCGCTACGCCAACGTCGACTGGCTGAAGCGGCATCACGAAGTTGCCAGCTATTTCTTCCTGATGATTGGAACGCTCTATGCCGTGCTGATCGCCTTTGCCATCTACGTAGTCTGGAGCGCGTCCAAGGAGGCGGGCACCAACCTTGAACACGAAGCGACCGAGGTAGCCGACCTGTCTCGTCTGTCGATGGCAATGCCTGACCCACAGCGCAGCAAGATCACCCTAGCCCTCATGGAGTATCTCAACGCCGTAGTGGAAGATGAGTTTCCGGGTATGGAGCAAGGTCGCGAGAGCCAGCGGACCTGGACCGCGGTGCAAAACCTGTGGGATGTGTATGGGGCGATCCAGCCCGAAACACCACGGTTGCAAATCTATCTCGCGGAATCGCTGAAGCACGTGACTCAACTCTCGGACTATCGCCGGACCCGGCTGTTCGCCAGCCGTGGCACGGTCCCCTCCACGCTATGGTACCTGTTGCTTTCTGGCGCGGTGCTGCTGGTTGTCTTCACCTATTTTGTCGGGCACGAGAGCGCCTGGGCACAGGCCGCCATGACGGCGGCGCTGGCGGGGGTTCTGGCCTTCAGCCTGTTTCTAGTATGGTCGCTGGATAGTCCCTATTCGGGGGTGGCAAGCGTTACGCCGCAACCATTCAGTCTGGAACGTGTGCATGTAGCCTCGAGGATGCCAAAGTAATCTCACCTCACCATGAGATCCGACGCCCATTAAGTCTGCTTTCAAATTAACAAGACCTCACCTGCACTGGTGACACGCTCCCTTGACGGTAACCAGGTTGATGGTTACTGTCCGAGCAGGGGAAGACATTTGCCGCTTTGGGGAGTTGCTATGCACGCTGAAGCACTGGTGAGAGCTCACGATTACGCAGTGACCCGCAAACTGCAATGGCTGGCTTTGTCGTTGACTCCCGGAGTGGGCGTCGGACGCGGCCGCAAGCTGGTTGAAATGTACGGGGACATTGACCGGCTGTTCACTGCGTCGCTGACTGAACTGGAAGCGGCCGGCCTCGCCAGCGCGGCGGCCCAGAGTCTGGCGTTAGGTAAGTCGATGGAATTGGCCAACGCCGAATTTGACCATGCCCGGGAACTGGGCGCTGAAGTAATCGTTCCCGGAGACGCCGAGTTCCCCAGACGCCTGCTGGAAATTTATGATCCGCCACTCGTGCTTTATCTTAAAGGAAACCCAGAAGCTATAGATAAGCCAGGAATTGCTATCGTAGGCACCAGGCATCCAACGCCCTACGGAACGGGCATGGCGGAGCGGCTCGCCTGCGACCTTGCGGCCCGCGGACTCATCATATTCAGTGGGATGGCTCGAGGTGTGGACACCGCCGCCCATCGTGGCGCTTTGCAGGCACACGGCCACACCGTGGCGATCTGGGGTACCGGAATCGACGTGGTTTACCCGGCGGAGAACCGCAAAATCACCGATCAGATATTGGCTGAAGGCGGTGCCATTCTGAGCGAATTTCCGCTGGGGACTTTTCCGGCGCCGCAGAATTTTCCCATCCGTAATCGGCTGATTAGCGGCATTGCCATTGGGGTTTTGGTACTCGAGGCGGGGGAGTTCAGCGGGACCCGCGTGACGGCCCGTTGTGCATTAGAGCAGGGACGGGAGGTTTTTGCCGTGCCGGGCAACGTCACCAACAAGCTTTCCTGGGGTCCTAACACGTTGATTAAGCAGGGTGCCGCGCTCGTAGCGACCTGGGAGGATGTGTGGGAAGCGCTGCCCGCCGATGTCCGCTTGGCCCTCACTCCGCCGGAGCCGCCTGCATCGGAGGAGGGTGCTGCGTCATCACTGTTTGAAGGGGAGCAGTTGCCGCCGAGCGAGAAAAGGGTTTATGCCCTGATGCGAGCGGACGAATCCATTCACATCGACCAACTGGTCGAGCGCCTGGCTTCATACCTTTCGTCTTCTGAAATATTCAGCGCCTTGTTCGAACTGGAGCTGAGCGGCCGCATCCGGCAACTGCCGGGGAAGTACTTTGTGAGAAGCATGTAGCTGTCAGCCGTCAGCCATCAGCTATCAGCTATCGGCCCAAGCCGTAAAGCCGCAAAAGAGGAAAATTGTGCAGGACTTCAGGAACCTCGACGTATGGAATAAGGCACACAAGATCACGCTGGAAATATATCGGCTGACTGAAAGCTTTCCGAAATCAGAGGTGTTTGGTCTGTCGAGTCAAGTTCGGCGTGCGGCCTCATCAATTCCTACGAATCTGGCGGAAGGATGTGGGCGTACCCAACCGGAATTTGGAAGGTTCGTTCAAATCGCATTCGGCTCGGCGTGCGAAGTGGAATACCAGCTTCTGTTGGCGCGAGATATTGGATTTCTTCCTTCCCAGAGCTACGAATCTATAAACGCCGATGTGATCGAGGTGAAGCGTATGCTCAACTCTCTGCTGAAGCGAATCCAACGGGACGCGGCGACCGCTGCGGGGGGCGGTGTAGTGCGTCGTGTCCCACCAAGATATTGAAGACCGGGGCTTTAGCTGACAGCTGACGGCTGACTGCTGATGGCGCAGTTTCGCCGAAGGGCGAAACCGTGCTAGCTTCTAAACGTAATTCGCAATATTTGAGGTCCCATTGTCAAAAGGTTTAGTCATCGTCGAGTCGCCCACCAAAGCCAAGACGATCCAAAAATATCTCGGCTCGGGCTATGAGGTCGAAGCCTCACTCGGGCACATCAAGGACCTGCCCAAGAAGTCGCTGGGGGTCGATCTTGACGATAATTTCGCGACCGAGTACGTAATCATTCCGGGCAAGGAGAAGGTCGTCGCCCGGCTGAAGAAGCTGGCGAAAACAGCCAATGCCATCTATCTGGCGCCCGACCCCGACCGCGAAGGGGAAGCCATCGCCGCTCACCTGGCCGAAGAACTTGGCGGTGACTCGATTGATGGCAGGAAGAAGAGCAAGAAGGGCGGGATTGCGATCCGCCGCGTGACGTTCAACGAAATTACCAAGCGCGCCGTGCAGGAGGCATTCCTCCATCCGCGCGATATCGATAGCAATCTGGTGGATGCGCAGCAGACCCGCCGCGTGCTCGACCGGCTGGTGGGGTACCAGGTGTCGCCGCTGTTGTGGGACAAAGTGCGCCGGGGGATTTCCGCCGGACGCGTGCAAACCGTGGCCTTGCGCCTGATCGTTGAGCGCGAGCGCGATATCAAGGCGTTCGTCAAGGAAGAGTACTGGACCATTGACGCCCATCTGCACGGCAACAAGCCGCCGAACTTCGCGGCGCGGTTCATTGGCATCGGCGACGAAAAAACGCCTGTGACGAACGGCGAAGATGCCGCCAAAATCAAGGCTGCGATCGAGACCGCCGACTGGAGTGTTCGCTCGGTTGACAAGCGCGAGCGCCGGCGCAGTCCGGCCGCCCCGTTTACCACCAGCAAGTTCCAGCAGGATGCCTCGCGCAAGCTGCGCTTCAGCGTGAAACGCGCCATGATGATCGCCCAGCGCCTGTATGAAGGCGTCGACTTGGGCGAGGAAGGCACGGTCGGACTCATTACCTACATGCGTACCGACTCACCCCAGGTGTCGAACGACGCCGTGGCCGAGGTGCGCGCGCTGATCGGCAAGGAGTATGGCAAGGAGTTCTTGCCTGAGGCGCCGAACACGTACAAGTCGAAGAAAAGTGCCCAGGAGGCACACGAAGCGATTCGCCCGACGGCTGCTTCGCGGCATCCCGACCGGATCAAGAAGTATCTGCACGAAGACGAGTACAAGGTTTACAAGCTCATCTGGCAGCGTTTTGTCGCTTCGCAGATGAACCCCGCCGTCTTCGACCAGACTACGGTGGAGATCGACGCGAAGAACGGCAACGACGTTTACCGCTTCCGGGTTACCGGCTCGGTGCTCAAGTTCGAAGGCTTCCTGAAGGTATACGAAGAGTCGAAGGATTCCAAAGACGAAGAGGACGAAGCGCTAAAGCATAAGCTGCCGGTGCTGACCGAAGGACAGAAGCTGACCCTGAAGGGGGTCGATGCCGAACAGCACTTTACGGAGCCTCCGCCGCGCTTCAACGAGGCTTCGCTGGTGAAGGAACTGGAGGAGCGCGGCATCGGACGTCCGTCCACCTACGCGGCTATCATCAGCACCATCCAGGAGCGGCAATACGTGCAGAAGATCGGGGGAAAGTTCATTCCCACCGAAATTGGATTTGTGGTCACCGATCTGCTGGTGGCCAACTTCAAGGACATTTTCGATTTGCAATACACCGCACGGCTGGAAGAGGAACTCGACGAGATTGAGGACGGCAAGGAACGCTGGACCGACGCTCTGGCCGAGTTCTACAAGAAGTTCGAGAAGGAACTCCATTACGCCGAAAAGCACATGGAGAACGTGAAGCGGATGGAGAAGCCCACCGACGAAAAGTGTGAGCGGTGCGGCTCGCCGCTGGTTATCAAATGGGGCAAGCACGGGTCGTTTTATGCGTGCAGCGCGTACGACAAGGCCGACCCCAACAGTTGTACGTTCACCAAGGAAAATCCCATCGACCTGCCCGACCTCGATTCGGCCGATGTGCAGGAAACCACGCAGGAGGAATACTGCGAGAATTGCGGCCGGCCGATGGTGCTGAAACGCGGGCGCTTTGGGCAGTTCATGGCCTGCACCGGATATCCCGATTGCAAGACCACGCGCCGGCTCGACCAGGCCAAGAAGGTCCCCGACATCCCGCTCGATGAAAAGTGCCCGCAGTGCGGTCGCAACCTTCTGCTGCGGCATGGCCGCTATGGAGAGTTTATTTCTTGCAGCGGCTATCCGGAATGCAAGTGGGTGAAACAGAACTACATCGGGGTGAAGTGTCCCCAGTGTGGGACGGGCGAGTTGGCGGAGAAAAAAGCCCGCCGCGGCAACTTCTTTTACGGATGCTCCAACTATCCGAAGTGCCGGTTCACCTCGGCCTACAGGCCGGTGGCTGAGCCCTGTCCGGAGTGTGGCAGCCCGTATCTGCTGGAGAAGAACCTGAAGTCGGGCAGCTTCCTGGTGTGTCCTAACAACAAGCGCACCGAGAGCGACGAGCCTAAGAGCTCAGGCAAGGGCCGTGGAAAGAAGAAAGCCGGGGATGAAAGTACGGTTAAATGTGACTACTCGCGGGAAATCCAGCCGGAAGCTGTTGCATAATGAAATGTTTGTCAATCCAACACCGCCCGGCTATAAGCCGGGCATTCCTTCGAGAAAGGGTGAAACATGGCAGGACAATTGAAGGGCGCGACGATCATTGCCCACCTAATCGTCAATGATGGTCCCAAGGCGGTGGACTTCTACAAGAAGGCATTTGGGGCAGAAATCCTGGGCGTGCACAAAACGCCGGACGGAAAGGTGATGCACGCGGAGTTGAGCGTCGGAGGCGCCAGGCTTATGTTGGCTGACGAATTTCCCGGCATGGGCTCTGGCTCGGCCAAAACGCTGGGTGGCAGCCCGGTGGTGCTGAATCTGTACGTACAGGAAGACGTCGACGGCCTGTTCAACCAAGCCGTTGACGCAGGGGGAACCGTGGTGATGCCGCTGGCTAACCAGTTCTGGGGTGATCGCTACGGCCAGATCAAGGACCCCTTTGGCCATCTCTGGGCATTGGGACAACATGTGGAAGACGTTGCACCGGAGGAAATGGAGCGCCGGGCCAAAGAGGCCTTTGCTCAGATGGCGAAACCTGGCGGCCAAGAATAGATGCCAGCAGACTCAGTCGTCTTGGGGGCCACCAACATCGCGCCCCCACGCTGTTAATGCTGGCGATGAACGCCTTCGAACCTAACCATAGGGAGAATCTATGAGCACCTCGCAAGCCACACATCAAGACGCCGAACTTATCCTGAAGCTCTATGATCTGCGCCGGGAGCCGGTCATGCGCGAAGCCCGCAGTTTCGTAGTGGGCTTTGCGCCCAAGTCCGTGGATGAAATTCTCGCCCTCACCAATGCGTTTGGCAGCAAGGAAAATGCATATCTTCGCCAGGTGTACGGTTATTGGGAGATGGCCGCTGCCTTGGTTGTCCATGGGACCCTGAACGCGCTGCTCGTCTACGATACCTGTCAGGAAATGTACTTCGCGTATGGCAAAATTCAGCCGTTCCTGGAGGAATTTCGGCGGAAGTCGGGAATGCCAGACTTCCTTTCTAACCTGCAGAAAGTGGTTGAGGGTTCTGCCGAGGGACGCGAGCGGCTGGCGCGCGTGCAGAAGCGGCAGGCGGAGATGGCTGCGGCAGCGACCCGATAGCGCGCCTAGCTTAGATATTCGCGGATGTAGGGATCGTTGCTGCGCAGCATATCGGCGGCGGTTCCTTCGAAGATGATCTGTCCATCCCGCAGCATCAGGAACCTGGTGTGGAGGTCGCGGACGCCACCGTCAGCGACCGGCACCATCTTGTTCTGCTTCTGGTCGAAGCAGTGGCTCGCCATGGTGAACGCGTCTTGCAGACGGCTGGTCACCAGCAGGGAGCTTGTCCCATACACGTCGCGCTGCTTGACAATGAGCTCGATGATCGTATCCGAGGTCACCGGGTCGAGGCCGCCGGTGGGAGAATCGTAAAGGATGACTTCCGGCCGGGTGATGATAGCGCGCGCAATTGCCACCCGGCGCCGCATGCCGCCGGAGAGCTCCGAGGGGAACAGATCGACGGTGTGCTCCAGTTCGACGAAGCGCAAGGCCTCCAGCACCCGCGCGTGGATTTCATCGGTCAGCCTGCCCGTCTCTTCCATCAGGCGATAGGCTACGTTCTCTTCGACCGTCAACGAATCGAAGAGCGCGCTCTCCTGGAACACCATACCGATCTTGCGCCGCAGCGCAAACAGGTCCTCCTCGCGCATTTGCGTAATCTCTTCGCCCAGGACCGTGATGCGCCCAGCGTCAGGCTTCAGTAACCCGAGGGCCAGTTTCAAGACCAAGGTTTTTCCTGTGCCCGCCGCACCCATCAGGATCTTGGTTTCACCATGCGGCAGTTGAAAGGAAATACCCTCCAGCACCGGGTGATCGAAAGCAATTTCGACTTTTTCGAAGCGAATGGCGGCGTCAGCCTTGGATGTGGCTGTGGGTTGGCGCTGCTCGGCCGGCGGTGCGAGGCTGGACATTAGTACTGGAAGATCCCCATAAGCAACCGGGTGACGAAAAAATCGCTGACCAGGATGAGCACCGACGCTGCGACCACCGCTTGCGTGGTAGCTCGTCCCACGCCTTGCGTGCCGCCCTTGGCGGAGAGGCCGTAGTAACAGCCGATGCTGGCGATGATAAAGCCGAACAACACTGGTTTGCATAACCCCATGAACACGTCTCCAAAGCGCAGCGCCTGGTAAGCGGTGGTCCAGTACTGGTTGGGATCCAGCCCCAACAGCAGGTACGAGATCATGAATCCGCCGGTCAGCCCCACCAAGTCAGAGATGATGCTGAGGAAGAACAGCATCACCACGCTGGCGACGACGCGTGGCGTGACCAGTTTCTTGGATGGGTCAACTCCCATGGCGCGCATGGCGTCAATCTGCTCGGTGACTTTCATGGAGCCCAGTTCGCTGGCCATACCGCTGGAGTTGCGGCCTGCCACCATCAGTCCCGTCAGCACCGGGCCCAGCTCGCGCACCATCGACAGGGAAACCAGTTTGCCGGTTAGCGACAACGAACCGAACTGCTGCAACGTGCTGGAAGTTTGCAAGGCCAGCACCGCACCGGTGAAGAAACCCGTCAAGATCACGATGGGCAGTGATCCGACCCCGATGGAGTCGGCCTGCAACAGGGTGTCGGCAAAGTAGCGAGGATGCCCGAAGATATTTGTAAGCGAGCGGCCGGCGAGCAGGGAGTAATCCTGCACCGCCTCCACTTGCTCCTTAGCGATTTCCGTCGGCGAGAAAATTGGCATGCTTAATCCGGAAAAACGATACGAACGAAAATATATCAGAGCGGCAAGGCGGGTCTGGGTTTCCGAGGTTTGTGGGGCCCGAACTGCCCCAAGCAAAGGGGAAGCTGGCGGCCGAACGTCGCCTTTTTCCGCAGCCTCTAGTAGGCTGATTTCATTGAGCGAAAGGGGACCCAATTCGACACTTTGCGCGTCGCAGCGCATTCATTTACTATGCAATGCCTAGCGATGGATTGGCACGCCAGGAGGCGGCCGTATGGCGTTTCAGGTTGATCGAAGTCCGTTCGATCCGGAGTCAGGTTTTGAGTATTACATTTGCTTCAAACCTCCGACCGAGGTCGAGGGTGACGAAGTAGAGTCGCGGATTTCCGTCGAGGCGGCACTCTCCGTGTCGGAAACTGGGGACGTGGCCGATATCAGCTTTATGCTGCCCAAGATGTGCCGCAACGATCACGCCCTTTCCTTTCTGAAACGCGATCCGACGGCAGCATGCGTGGAGAACCGCGTGTTTATTGCCTTGCCGGGACTGAACGGCGATGCGGTGTTCAACGCTCCAGCCACCCTCGAACTGGACCACGCCGGACGTATTGTCGCCATCGAAATCAACGGCTGCATTCCCAAGACCAGCACATTTCGCCCCGGCCACGCATAACGCCGCTTCTCGCTTGTTCGCGAAGTCGCAAATCTACCGCGGATTTAGAACTAGAGGGTTTGGCAGGAGCATATACGGGACGAGACTAGGCCGGCCCCCAAGGGTCACATCCGAGTTCTCTTGGCGAAAAGCGAATGGAGAACAGCCGAAGTCCGGTATGATGTCGGCGTGGACGATGTAACTGCATTCATCCTGGCGGGCGGGCACAGCTCACGCATGGGGTCAGACAAAGCGCTGCTCACCGTCGGCAACCAGACGCTGCTGGAGCGCGCATTGCACACTGCTGCCGCCGTCGCCAACACGGTTTTTATCGCCGGTCAGCGCGATCGTTATGCACAATACGGCGATGTGGTAGAGGATGTCTTCCCCGATTGCGGCCCGCTTGGCGGAATCCACGCTGCCTTATGTATTACCAGGACGGAGCTCAACCTGATGCTTGCGGTGGATACGCCTTCGGTAGGTCCGGATTTTCTCTCCTGGCTACTGGAGCAGGCGCGCGCCAGCAGTGAGCTTGTCGTGGTTCCCGAGGCACTGGGCGGGCTGCAACCGCTGGCCGCGGTTTATCATCGCTCGTTGCGAGCCGTGGCTGAACAGGCGCTGAGGAGGGGTGATTATAAAATCGGACATTTGTTTTCGCTTGCGCCTACGCGGTATATCTCCGAAGCTGAAATCCATGCGGCGGGTTTCTCGCCGATGCTCTTTCGCAATGTGAATACTTTTGGAGAATATGAAGATCTGGTACAGAAGGAAGATGCCCTGCGCGTGAGAGGCAACGCCGAATGAACGAAGGAAAGCCCTATATCGAATTCCAGGATGTGCACAAAGCATTCGGCAGCAACGTCGTACTCAATGGCGTGAGTTTCGACGTTATGCCCGGCGAGACGGTTTGCATCCTGGGGCGAAGCGGGGTAGGGAAGTCGGTGGCGCTGCACGAGATCATGGGCTTCCTTAAGCCCGACAAGGGGCGGGTTTTGGTAGCTTATGAAGACATTACCAATTATGGCGAAGAGGACATGGAGCGCATTCGCAAGAAGGTGACCATGGTGTTTCAGAATGGAGCGCTCTTCGATTCCCTGACGATAGGCGAGAATATTGCGTTTCCTCTGCGCGAACGAGGTGGTTTGCAGGAGGAGCAGATCTATCAGATCATCGACGGCTTGCTTGAAATGGTGGGCGTGCGGGAATTCCGCGACATGCTACCCTCCGACCTGTCGACCGGCATGAAGCGTTCCGTAGCCATTGCCCGCGCGCTGGCGGCGCAGCCTGACGCGGTGCTCTACGATGAGCCCACCACCATGGTCGATCCGCTGATGGCGCATCTGCTGGGCGACTTGATCAAGAAACTCAAGAAGCAGTTGAAGCTCACCAGCATCGTAGTCACCCACGACATGGCTCTGGCCAAGAAACTGTCTGACCGCCTGCTGTTTCTGCACGAGGCGCGCGCCATCTTCTTTGGGACGTTTGCGGAAATGGCTAACTGCAAGGAGCCCATCGTGCAGGAATTCCTCGAACTCGACTCGCTGGACTTTGAGCACTACTTCGGGGCGCAACGTCCGCCGCACGAACCGAGGGCATAAACGATACGGGCGTTCCAGCCGGCTTCAGAAACCTTGCGCGACCAACCGCTCTACGGTCAGCGCTCCGCTCTGCTCATCGCGTCTCGTCCATTTCTCCAGATACTTGGCGATAATGTCGGTCTCGATGTTCACTGGATCGCCAGGCTTCAGCGAAGCTAGGTTCGTCATCTTCACGGTGTGCGGGATGATGGCAATGGTCAGCCGCAAACCTTCCAGCTTCGCCACCGTGAGGCTGATGCCTTCAATGGCGATGGAGCCCTTGAACACGACATACTTTTCCAGCTCCTCCGGGATATCGATGAGCAGCCAGAAGTCGTCCGCGTTGGCAATTGGCTCCAGCCCCACGAGGCGGCCCGTGCCATCGACGTGTCCTTGTACCATATGACCGCCCATGCGTCCGTCCGCCTTCAGCGGCAACTCCAGGTTTACCAGCGCCCCCTCGGTGATGCGAGAGAGCGAGGTCAGCCTCCAGGTTTCGGCGGCCAGATCGGCGCAAAAGGATTGCGGCGTGATATCGAGCGCGGTCAGGCAGACGCCGCTGACGGCCACGCTGTTCCCCTGCTGTAACTCCTTCGCGCTGGTCGGGGCGTAGATGGTGATGCGGTGATTGCCGCCGCGTTCGACAATGCTGGCAATGGTTCCGACTTCTTCAACGAGTCCTGTAAACATGATGATGACCTCGAAATGCAGCAACTAGCAATTGGCAATTAGCAATTGGCACTTGGCCTTTAGCCTGTCATTTACAGGTCAAACGGTGAAAGCCTTCTCATCATTAGCCGCAGCTAATTGCTAAACGCTAAATGCTTCCTTCGTAAGGATCGCGCAGATAGCCTTCCACGGCAAAGTCTTCGCCAAAGCGATGCAGCACCAGCGATTTTACGTGAGCCGCTTCGCTGATGCGGCGATATCCCGCGCCCAACGCAAACGGAATGGATCCCGTGCCCGCAAGGATCTTCGGAGCATAGTAAAAGAAAATCTTATCGACCACGCCTGCCGACAAGGCAGCCCAATTCACCATGGCCCCGCCTTCGATAATCAGGCTGGTAATTTCACGCCCGCCAAGATTGGCCAACACTCCTTCGAGATCAGGCCGGCCGTCGATGGCCGGGGAACCGCCGGGAAAGGGAATGGTGCCATCTTCCACGAGATGGCGCATCGGAACCTGCTCCACAGTCACGCCGCGCGCCTCCAGTTCACGTCGCTTGTTCTCCTCCGCGAAACAACAGAATACGATCAAATCTTCCCGCGCTGTCTTAACCACGCGTGAGTCGAGGGGTAAACGCAAACGCGAATCGAGGATCACGCGCAGCAGCGGCTTGCGGCGGGGAAGCCCAGTGCGATCGGTCAGTAGTGGATCGTCGGCGATTATGGTCCCCACGCCGACCATGATGGCATCGTTGGCGTGGCGCAATTGGTGCACGTGCGCCCGTGCTTCTTCACTGGTGATCCAGCCGCCACTCGCCGTCAAGGACCCCAGGGCCCCAAAAGTTGCGCTTTCTCCCGGAGGCGGAGCAATCTTTCCGTCGAGCGTCATCGCCGTCTTGAGAGTGACAAACGGGGTCTTCTGGCGCACATATTTCGCGAAAGACTCATTCAGCTTCCTGGCTTCGGCTTCACCAAGGCCCTCCTGCACTTCGATCCCGGCGTTGCGCAACCTCGCCAATCCTTGTCCGCCGACCGCCGGATTAGGATCGCGCATAGCCACGAAGACGCGCTTCACCCTGGCGGCGATGAGAGCGTCGGCGCATGGACCCGTGCGTCCCACATGGGAGCAGGGTTCGAGATTCACATAGAGGGTGGCGCCACGGGTGCGGTCCCCGGCTTCTTCCAACGCCAGCAGTTCGGCATGTTTGCGGCCCTCGTAAGTATGCGTACCGCGACCGATAACCTTGCCCTGTCCGTCGACAAGCACCGCGCCAACGCACGGGTTCGGAGAAGCCAGGGCCACGCCTTTGCGCGCCAGTTCCAGGGCTTGCTGCATGAAGGTTTCGTCGCTTGAGGGCTTACTCATTTCAATTGAACAGCGAATTCACGAAGTCCTGCGGGTTAAAGGGCAGAAGATCGCCAACTTTTTCGCCCACTCCAACGTAGCGCACCGGCAAGCCAAGTTCCTTCGAGATGGCCACCACCACGCCGCCCTTGGCGGTGCCGTCGAGTTTGGTGAGCACAATGCCGGTCACGCCCGCGGATTGCGTGAACAGACGCGCTTGTTGCAAACCGTTCTGGCCGGTGGTTGCGTCCATCACCAGCAAAGTCTCGTGGGGAGCGTTGGCGCTGAGGCGTTGCGCCGTGCGGCGCATCTTCGCCAGCTCTTCCATCAGGCTGGTTTTGGTATGCAGGCGGCCAGCGGTGTCCACGATGACGTAGTCAATGTTGCGCGCTTTGGCGGCTTGCATCGCGTCAAAGAGCACGGCCGCCGGATCGCCGCCGGGCTTGTTCTTGATGACTTCGGTTCCGGTGCGGTCGCCCCAGATCTCGAGCTGCTCGATGGCCGCGGCGCGAAACGTGTCCGCCGCCGCCAGCAGCACGGTTTTACCCTGGCCGCGCAAGGTGTGCGCCAGCTTGCCGATAGTGGTGGTCTTGCCCACCCCGTTGACCCCGACCACCAGAATTACTTCCGGCTCGCCATCAACTTTCTGAACCGGCTTGTTGTTGGTGGTATTCAGGATGGCCAACAATTCGTCTTTCAACACGCGCTTCAGTTCTTCGACGTTGCCCACCTGCTTGCGATCGACTTTCTCGCGCAAGGCCGCCAGCACGGTCGAGGTCGTAGCCATGCCGAGATCGGCGGTGAGCAGGGTCGCCTCCAGATCGTCGAGAGTGTCGCGGTCAATCTCCTTGCGGATCGCAACTACCTCTTCAATCCGCTCGCTGAGGGTCTCGCGCGTCCGCGTGACCGCCTCTTTCATGCGTTGGAGGAAACTGGGCTTTTCTTCGGTGCTGCCAAACAGGGTTTGAATCATGAAGGAATCCGGCGCGACGGTCGCCAAATACGTGTCATCGGAGCTAATTTGCCGCTCCCACGGTGGCGATGCGTCGCGAAAGTCCATTATAGACACGCGGTTGCGCTGCTGGTGTGATTCGCTGTCGCGATCGTGCGCGCTGGATTACAGGAATCTGACCCACGGGCCGGTTCATCCAACAAAGGTATTTCTTGCGAGGAGACCTCATGGCGACGAAATGTGAGCACGCAAAGCAAGCCAATCCCAATGTCGCGCCCAGCGGCGAGGGCTGTAAAGAATGTCTCGAGACTGGTCAGCGTTGGGTGCAACTGCGTAAATGCCTGAGCTGTGGACATGTCGGCTGCTGCGATTCCTCTCCCGGTCAGCATGCCAACAAGCACTTCAAGGAGACGGGACATCCTGTGATGCAGGCCTTCAAGTCCGGCGATTGGAAGTGGTGCTATGTAGACGAGGCGTACGTCTGATTCGGGGACGACCGCCTGACTGGCCCGGCTTGCACTTCGCGCCGGGCCGCATGTTTGTGTACTCTGTACGTCAGCCGTTGAACTGCTAATTCTGTGCGGACAACCGATGGCATTCCTTAACCGAACCAGTCCACTGCGTCGTTTAGGTGCGCGCATCAAGCTGTGCCTGCTCATAGCGCTCCTGGCGACGACAGCCTTGGCGCAAGTCCCATCGCCTTGGGTCGATACCAAGCCGCTCCCAGTCGATACCGGCGACGCCGGGCTGAAAGAGATGTTGCGCCGTCTGCATACCACGGCGCGCCTGATGCATACCGTGGCGCATCCTGACGACGAAGACGGCGGAATGCTCACGCTGGAATCTCGCGGGCACGGCGTGACCGCCTTGCAGCTCACCCTGAATCGCGGCGAAGGCGGCCAGAACAAAATTGGAAGCAATCTGCTGGATGAACTCGGTATCGTTCGCACCTTGGAGTTGCTTGCGGCCGACCGGTATTACGGAGTGGAACAGCGTTTCACCCGCGTTGCCGATTTCGGATTCTCCAAGACGCCGGAAGAAACCTTCCAGATGTGGCATGGCCACGACGTCGCCCTCGGCGACATGGTGCGCGTGATTCGCACCTTCCGTCCGGACGTGATCTGCACTCGTTTCCGGGGCGACAGCCGCGACGGGCATGGCCATCATCAGGCCTCCGGAATCCTCACCCGTGAAGCGTTTCGCGCGGCTGCTGATCCGGCGCGCTTTCCCGAGCAGCTTCGCGAGGGCCTGCAACCCTGGCAAGCGAAGAAGCTGTACATGGACAATGTCCGCGGTACAGAAGACTGGACCATCGAGCTGCAAACTTCGCAGTTCGACCCGCTACTGGGCGAAACCTACGTGCAGTTCGCTTGGAAGGGCCTGAAACACCAACTCTCGCAGGGCGCGGGCGGATGGACTCTTCCCGAGGGCCGCCGTACCAGCTATTACAAGCTGATTGACTCCGTATTGCCCAACCCGCCGGCATCAGGTGTGCACGAGAAGGATTTCTTCGACGGAATCGACACCTCATTGCCCGGCCTGGCGTCAAGGCTTGGTGCTGATCAAGCCAAAGCCTCCTGGCTGAGCCCGCAGCTTGAGGCGATCGCAAGAACGGTGGATGCGGCCACCACAGCGGCACAGACAAACGATCAGGCGGCGGCAAAGCCGTTGCTTCGTGGCCTCAGCCTGACGCGAGAACTGATCGCCAAAGTCGAGCAATCGGATTTGCCGGCTGCGGAAAAAAACAATTTGCTTGCCTCTCTGCGTACCAAGCAAGAGCAGTTCGAACAGGCCGCCAATCTGGCGTTGGGCCTCGATCTAGGCGTGGGTCCGGGCACTCCCGACGGACGTCCCATGGCGGAAACCCTTCCCACCGCCAACGGCGACGTGTTAGCGGCAGTCATCACGGCAGGCAAGTCGTTCCTGCTGCTAGCCAAGCTGCACAACGGCAGCACGCTTCCTCTGGATCTAAAGCAGATGACACTCGACGTTCCGCCGGGCTGGAAAGCTGAACTGTTCCTGGACCACGTGCCCAAGCGAATCGCGCCCGGCGACGGTTGCGCGATTACGTTTCGCGTAACGCCGCCCGCGAATGCCCAGCTCACCAAGGCTTATTTCCACCGCGATAACCCCGAGACGGATGCCATCTATCAGATCGATAATCCCGAGTATGTAACCCTCGCCCTGCCTCCGCCTCCTGTGGCGGCGCACGCGGTGTACAGCGTCAACGGCGAAGAAGGCGAAATTCGCAGCTTCGCGCGCACTCCGGTGCATGACACCCACGGCCAGGCTTGGTTCATGCCGCTGGCGGTGGTGCCCCCGTTCTCCGTGGAAACCGCGCCCAGCACACAGGTCATCCCGGCTGGTTCGAATCCTTCCGCGCAGCTGAGCGTAATGGTGCGCTCAACCGTCGCTCGGGCAAACGGCACGGTTCGTCCCGAAGTGCCCCCGGGATGGAAGGTCGAACCGCAGTCGGCGACTGTCGAGTTCAGCAAGACCGGCGAACAGGCCGCAGAATTCCAGGTTCTGCCGGACGGAGCCAAAGAGTCCCGGTACCAAGTGCGCGCACTGCTTAATGCCAATGCGCGCGATTACAGCGAAGGCTACAGCCTGGTCGCGCGGCCCGATCTCGGTGGCTTCTTCTACTACCAACCCGCATTGCAGCGCGCCAGCGTCGTGGAAGTGAAGGTGCCGCAGGGGCTGAAGATCGGCTATGTCATGGGAGCGGGAGATGACATTCCGGTCATTTTGAGACAGCTTGGCCTGGATGTGACATTACTGGCTGAAAATGACATTCAACAAGGCGATCTGACACGCTTTGGGACGATCGTGCTCGGCATCCGGGCCTACGACACTCGCGATGACGTGAAAAAGTACAATCAGCGGCTCTTGGAGTATGCGCAGAACGGCGGCACGCTGCTGGTGCAATACAACACTTCGCCAAGCGACTTCAACGCTGGCCACTACACTCCATTTCCAGCGCAACTGAGCCGCGAGCGTGTAACCGTGGAACAGGCACCGGTCACCATGCTTGATCAGCAAAGCCCGGCGTTTCATTACCCCAACCAAATTGCGGCGCGCGATTTTGACGGCTGGGTACAGGAGCGTGGCTTGTACTTCATGGACCAGTGGGACCCGCACTTCACGCCACTCTTGGCTTGCAACGATCCCGGCGAATCGCCGCAAAAAGGCGGGCTGTTGCTGGCGCAGTATGGAAAGGGCTACTACCTGTACACCGGATATGCCTTCTTCCGCCAGTTGCCGTTCGGCGTGCCGGGGGCCATCCGTCTCTACGTGAACCTGCTGAGCGTGGGACATGAGCCCAAATAGTCCGCCTGACCAGCCCGAACTGATTCGCGGCGTAGGGCTGGCGGGTGCAACCACGCTGAACATGATTGACATGATCGGCGTGGGGCCATTCATCACCATCCCGCTGATCGTAAGTGCAGCGGGCGGACCGCAAGCCATGCTCGGCTGGATCTTGGGCGCAGTCTTCGCCCTGTGCGATGGCCTGGTGTGGGCCGAGTTGGGCGCAGCGATGCCGGGTGCCGGCGGCTCCTATCGGTACCTCAAAGAAATCTACGGGCCGCGAACCATGGGGCGGCTGCTGTCGTTCCTTTTCATCTGGCAGCTCTCGTTCAGCGCGCCATTGTCGGTTGCCTCAGGCTGCATCGGACTGTCGCACTATGCAGGATATCTGTGGCCCGGACTTGACCATGCGCTGGTGGAACGCACGCTGCATGTCGGCCTGCCCGGGTTGGGTGCGCTTGAGGCACGCGTGATCCTGATGCCAGGTACATTCGTCGCGATCGCGACTTGCGCCTTGGTGGTTTTCCTCCTATACCGGCGGATCACGGCGGTTGCCAAAATCGCCGAATTGCTTTGGGTAGGCGGTGCTCTGGCAATGACGTGGATCATCGTTGCCGGATTCATGCATTTCCGCCCGGCCCTGGCGTTTGATTTCCCACCCGGCGCCTTTCGACTGTCGCATGAATTCTTTACCGGCCTGGGTGCGGCGATGCTGCTCACTACCTACGATTATTGGGGCTATTACAACGTCTGTTTTCTGGGCGGGGAAGTGAAGGACCCGGGACGCGCGATTCCGCGTGCGCTGATTCTTTCCATCCTGGCGGTGGCTGCGCTCTACATCCTGATGAACCTGGCTGTGCTGGGCGTAATCCCGTGGAGGGAACTGGCGCAGCATTCCGGCGATCAAAGCAACTACGTCATGTCGGTGTTCATGCAGCGCATCTACGGAAGCTGGGCCGGGCGGGCGGTAACTGGATTGATCATGTGGACCGCGTTCGCCTCGGTGTTCTCCCTGTTGCTTGGATATTCGCGGGTGCCCTACGCGGCGGCGCTCGACGGCAACTACTTCCGCGCTTTTGCGCGGGTCCACCCGCAGCATCGCTTTCCCACCGTTTCACTGCTTGCCCTTGGCGGAGTCGCAATGCTGTTTTGCTTGTTGCGCTTGGCCGACGTGATTGCCGCCCTGGTGGTCATTCGGATTCTGTTGCAGTTTATTGTGCAGGCGGTCGGTTTGATAGTGTTGCGCAAGCGCCAACCCGATCTGGCGCGGCCCTTTCGCATGTGGCTTTATCCACTGCCCGCGCTGCTGGCGATCGCGGGATTCCTTTTCATTCTGGTGGCGCGAAAAAACTTTCTGCGCGAAATACGCTATGCAGTCGTCATTCTTGTCGTTGGCTTGGCGATTTACTTTGTGCGCTCGTGGCGACGCGGCGAGTGGCCTTTCGCGGCCCACCCGGCAGACGCGGAGGCCGCGGGATGAGGGCAGCCGCGCCAGCGCAACTGGTCACGCTTTGCCAGCCACTCGCAACGTCTGCGTTCGAATCTGGACGCGACCGGCTTACCTTTCTGCCGCCGTGCGGTCAGATTCTCGATGGTCACGAGCGGAGCATGGCAGGAACAAATTGTGTCCCCAGTTGCCGCGCCGGAGACGGTCGAGGGGTCTGATCTCATGTCGGAGCTCGGGGCCATTCCACCGATACCTGTCGCTCCGCCGCGAGGGCGCAGCGTGCTTGGTCCCTTGCAGGAACCTCTGTTCCGAACTCTGTGGATTGCGGCGGTCGTAAGCTACACCGGCACCTGGATGCAGAACGTTGGCGCCGGATGGCTGATGACCTCGTTGACCATGTCGCCGCTGATGGTCGGTCTGGTGCAAGCGACCGGCAGCATCGCCGTCTTCCTGGTGGGCCTTCCCGCTGGTGCGATCGCCGATGTGGTCGATCGCCGCAAACTTCTGCTCTTTACGCAGACATGGATGGTGGTGGCCGCGGTCGGACTCGGCGTTCTCACCATCGCGGGCAAAGTAACTCCATCGCTGCTCTTGCTGTTTACGCTGCTGATGGGTTTCGGCGCGGTGCTGAACGATCCCGCGTGGCAGGCCATCACACCTGAGATTGTTTCGCACCACAACTTTGCCGCCGGGATTGCTCTGAATTCGGCTGGATTTAACGTAGCCCGCGCGATTGGTCCCGCGCTCGGCGGCCTGGTAATTGCCGCGGCGGGTTCGGGCATCGCGTTCCTGCTGAATGCGCTTTCCTTCTTCGGCGTTATCTATTTCCTGTACCAATGGAAGCGCAAGCCCGGACGCACGTCGCTGCGACTGGGCCACATGTTCCTCGCCATGTTCGAAGGGTTCCGACACCTGCGGACTTCGTCGCCAATGAAGTCGGTGCTGGTGCGTAGCGCAGTCTTCAGCATTTCGGCGGGCGCGTTACCCGCTCTGTTGCCGCTGCTGGCGCATCCCTTCGGATCGCAAGGTTACGGTCTGTTGCTGGGCTTCTTTGGATTGGGCGCTCTGATGGGCGCCACGGGGCTGGCGTATTTCCGGCGCAGACTTTCGGCGGATGCATTGGTTTCACTCGCCACTGCACTCTTTGCTTTTGCCACGTTCGCCGCGGGTAGATGGCAGACGTTCGCGGTGTTGTCGGTAATCATGCTGATTGCCGGGGTCGCGTGGATTCAGATCCTCGCCAGCCTGAACGTGTCCGCGCAAACCATGTCGCCGGGCCACATGCGCGCCCGGGCGATTTCGATGTACCTGCTGGTTTTGCAGGGCGGACTGGCGGGTGGCGCTGCGCTCTGGGGAGAGATTGCCGAACGCGTGGGCATGGGCCGTTCCCTGTCCTACGCCGCCATTGGCCTGGCAGTTGGGATGCTGGCGACCTTCTGGTTCCGGCTCGGTTCTGTCGAAACCCACCCCAACGCCCTGGCAATGAATTAGAATCGTCAACACGCACTTCGGCCACGACTTTAAATACCTGCGAATACAGTGGAGGATTTCTTGATGAACAAGCAAGTTGCGATGGCAATTTTGTTGCTCGTACTCGGCCCAATAGGAAATGCAGTTGCGTCAAATCCGCAAGCCGCCCCGCAAGCGAAACCCGACGAGAAGCGCACCTTTGCGATGGTGCTCGACCGTTCACTGAGCAATGTCGAGCAGGAAGTGGTTCCGGCCGCTGAAGCCATGCCCGAGGACAAGTTCAATTTCGCGCCCACTCAGGGCGAGTTTAAAACTGTGCGGACGTTCGCCCAGCAAGTAAAGCATATTGCGACTGCCAACTACGCGCTCGGCGCCGGTATCCTCGCGGAGAAACCGCCTTTGGACTTAGAGGGCGAAAACGGGCCGGCCAAGATCACCTCCAAGGCGGAGGTGATTCAATACTTGAAAGACTCGTTCACCTACCTGCACAAGGCAATGAACAGCATCGACGAGAACAATGTTCTCGGACTGGTTCAGAGCCCATTTGGACCCAACAAGGTCTCACGGCTCGGACTTGCTGTTGGCGCGATCAGCCATCCCTTCGATCATTACGGCCAGATGGTGGAATATCTGCGGATGAACAACATCATTCCTCCGGCAAGCCGGCCGCAGAAGTAGTCCGGTCCGGTTATTTCGCAACGGTTTCAGGAACAAGGCGCGAGTGATCGCGCCTTTTCTATTCTTGCCCAGCGACGGCTTACACTCCTCGACAGCCGCGCACTTCTGAGGAGCGTGGTGACGCGGATTCGCCGGTCACGCTATCCACCGCTTGCCTTCGCAGCCAGGATGGGTCCCCTATACGTTAGGATGAGATACGCCGAGCCAAGGCGTACCTCGCCATGCATATACCTGACGGCTACTTGAGTCCATCCACCTGCGCGGTGTTGTATGCGGCCGCGATCGCAGGGTGGTACTCCGCGCTGAAGCGACTGAAACGCGTGTTGCTCAGTCGCGTGGTTCCGCTCATCTCGGTCTTTGCCGCATTCTCGTTCGTGGTCATGATGTTCAACCTGCCGCTGCCCGGAGGCACCACTGGCCACGCGTTGGGCGTTACCATCTCCGCTATCGTAGTGGGCCCGTCAGGGGCCGTACTCGCCATCTCCATCGCGCTGGCGATCCAAGCCCTGTTCTTTGGCGATGGCGGTATCAGCACACTTGGAGCTAACTGCTTCAACATGGCGATCATCGCTTCGCTGGTCGCCTATGCAAGCTACCGATTGATTGCCACCGGCGCCGCCATCGGCTCCAAGCGGAGAGTTGCCGCGGCCGCCATCGCCGGGTACCTTGCGGTAAATGCCGCAGCATTGATGGCCGCCATTGAGTTTGGCATTCAGCCGGCGCTCTTCCACGATGCCCGAGGAATGCCGCTGTACGCGCCTTATCCGCTGAGCATCGCAGTACCCGCAATGATGATCGGCCACCTGACCTTCGCTGGGGTGGCCGAAGCGGCAATCTCCGCAGGGCTCGTCGCCTATTTGCAGGCCGCCGATCCTGCTCTCTTGTGCAATACGGCGGGAGCGCTGCCAGCCACGGAAGAAGCGTCAGCAATCACGCCTGCCGCTACGAACTCGCTGCGAAGACTATGGATCGCGGTAGCACTGCTGATGGTGCTCACTCCGCTTGGAATCTTGGCGGCGGGAAAAGCCTGGGGCGAGTGGTCTCCCTCCGAGCTTGCTATGCGGCAAAGCGCGGGCCAGGCCGCCTCCGCAGCCAGCAATTCCGTCGCGCCGTCGGCAGTTCCTGCCGGAATGCAGCGGCTCGCCAAGCTTTGGACCGCACCGTTTCCGGCCTATGCGCCCACGTTCGTAAAGAGCGCACGCTTCGGCTATTTTCTTTCCGCAATGTTTGCAGTCGGCATTTTGCTGCTGGTTTCTCTTATGGCGCAGAATTTGGTTCAGCGACGACGGGAAGTGAGGCATTCCTGATGGCGCGCGGTGGGTTCCTTGCTTCCACAATGATCGGGTTCACGCGTGCGCTGGCTCGTGCGATGGTGTCCGAACAGATCGCCCGCCAAGCCGGCCTCTTGCAATCGCTCGACCCACGAGTTCGCGTCATCGGGCTTTTCACCATGGTTCTGGCAGCCGTGCTGTCGCGGAAGATTGCCGTGGTCGGCGCCTTGTTCTTCGTCGCGGTGACTATCGCGATCCTGTCGAAGGTGGGTGTCGGCATGTTGGTGAAGCGGGTGTGGCTCGTCGTCCTGGGCTTCACGGGAGTGATTGCGCTCCCGGCGATCTTTCTTACTCCCGGCGATCCGGTTGCTGCTTTTGCGGGCGGACCGCTCCGCATCACCGTGCAAGGTGTGGAAACCGCTACGCTACTGATCGCGCGCGTGGAAACTGCGGTAACGTTCACGTCTTTGCTGGTCCTATGCACTCCATGGACGCATGTGCTTAAAGCGCTGCGGGCCTTTCGCCTGCCGCAAGAGGCGGTCATGATGCTGGCCATGACGCATCGGTATATCTTCCTTCTGGTGGAAACGGCAGGGCAGATGTTTGAATCGCGCCAGAGCCGAACGGTGGGCCTTGTGAAGGGCGCCGCCGGTCGCCGCATTGCCGCCCGGAGTGCCGGCGTGCTGCTCAGCAAAAGCATCGAGTTGAGCAACGAGGTGTATCTGGCGATGCAGTCGCGAGGATTCCGCGGCGAGATTCGAATCCTGTCTGACTTCCACATGCGTTCGTGGGATTATCTCGGACTGGCGGCGTTCCTGGCCGCGGGCAGCCTGTCCGCCTGGATAGGAAGATAGGAAGGTAGATGGCTATGCCGCCGATGTTCGAATTGCGCGACGTCTGCTTCGAATACGACGGCATTCCAGCGCTCCACGGCCTCTCGGTGCAGATCGCAGAAGGAGAAAGCGTCGCGCTGCTGGGCGCGAATGGCTCAGGCAAGTCCACGCTCTTGAGGATCCTCGACGCCTTGTATTTTCCTTCGCGCGGTCAAGTTAGTTTCAACGGTCAGCCGCTTACCGGGGAAGCGCTGCGACAAGAGAAGTTCGCCTTCTCGTTTCGCAGAAGGGTGGCACTTGTCTTCCAGAACCCTGATGTGCAGCTATTTAATCCCACGGTGTTCGACGAGGTCGCATTCGGTCCGCTGCAAATGCAATGGTCGAAGCAAGAGGTGCTGTCACGGGTCGGTGCAACCATGGAACTCATGGGTATCGCACATCTTCGCGATCGTCCGCCCTACCGGCTCTCCGGAGGGGAGAAGAAGCGAGTCGCCCTAGCGTCGGTGATCGTCCTCGATCCTGATGTGCTGCTGCTGGATGAACCGACCTCGACCCTCGATCCACGCAGTCAAAGCCAGGTCATTGATTTGATTCAGGGGTGGAAAGGCTCGTCGAAAACGGTCATCACGGCGACTCATCAGTTGGAAATTGTGGACGACATTGCAAGCCGGGTTCTTGTGCTGGAGGAGGGACGAGTCGGCGCAACGGGCACGTCTGCCGAGATTTTGGCCAACTATGAATTATTGTTGCGGGCCAATCTCGTGCATGCCCACCGGCATTCGCATGGGACGATTACGCACACCCATCCGCATTTGCATTCTCACTCGAAGCACGAACATAAGGGATCGAGTGATTAGCGCAAAGGCGGTTCGCGTTTGAAAGAAGAAGGGCAGCGTCCAAGGTTTTGCGGCTTTGTTACACAAGGGTCAGCGGTGGTCTTATTCAGCAGGCTTGGTGGCGTCAATGATGCGCAGGGGCGGAAAGGTTCCCCACGACCAGCGCATGGCCGCCACCAGACCGTGCTTGCGGAATTCCGCGGCGTAGTGAGCTGTGTGCAGAAAATCCGAAATCACCGCCCTTCCACGCGGCTTCAACACGCGCACGATTTCCGCACACGCCTGGTCGCGGACGCTCTCCTTGGAAATGTTGTGGATGCAAAGGTTGGATAACACCACGTCGAAGCTGGCGTCGGGAAAACTCATCTTCTGCGCCGGGTCATCGTGCAACTCGCAGCGGTCCTCCACACCTTCCAGGCGCACGTTTTCCTCGGTGCGATGCCGCGAATTACCGCTCAGGTCCACGGGATTCCAGATGTCGATGCCGACTGCCCGACCGGTGGTAAGGCGTCGGGCCGCGCCAATCAACAGCAAGCCGCGCCCGGTCCCGACATCGAGGACGCGCTCGTCGCCACGCCAGGAAACAAGCCGCAACATGTGATCGCGATGCCAGAACTTGCCAACCTTCGCATACAGCAGCATGAGTGCGGCCGCCACCCCAAACGAAATGGCGAAGCCGTACCAGCTGCGGTAGAGGATCGTCACCGGGCCCAGGCTGAGATTGACCTTGGCAACACTCAACACGGCAAAAATCAAGCTGATGATTGCAAGGTTGCGGATCACGCCGGGCGCATCGATACCATAGTCGGGCTTGCGCGAACCGACGAACTGCGCTTGGTTGGTCGCGCTCATGTTTCCTCGGGTTTAGGCGGGTCGACGCTGCACTTCAATTGTTCCGCCGGTGGCACGTAAAATATTCCGATGATCATGCTCCTACTGTTTTTCGTGTTTGCCCTTCAAATTTCAGCCAATTCCCCGGACAAGACCACGAAACTGGAGTACGCGAATCGCCTTTAGTCTTTCAGATAGGACAGCATTTCTTTGAATTGCGCGGTCCCCGAACAACGCAGCAGTTCATACATCATCATCTCGGTGGAGGAGATGACTGCGCCCGCCTCCCTCATGCGGTCAAGCCCGATGCGCCAGTTCCATTCCGAGCGCGAGCTGGCGGCATCGGAGGCTACGTGCACCAGGTATCCGTCGTTGAGCGCTCCCAGCGCGGTTTGCATGACGCAGATGTGCGTCTCCATGCCGCATAGCAGAAGGGTGTTGCGGCTGCCGGGAAAGGATTTGAGTCCGGCGCGGAAGGCATCGCTGCCGAAGCAACCGAACTCAAGTTTGTCGATGGCTGTAACGTCGGGCAGCAGGGAAGCGACTTCCGGAACGGTTGCACCCAGCCCCTTGCTGTATTGCGTGGTCATCATGATAGGAATGGACAGAATCTTTGCCAGGCGGACCAGCAGCTGCGAGTTCCTGACCAGCATTTCTTTATTGAAGATGGGAGGCAATAGTTTCTGCTGGATGTCGACTACAATCAAGGCGCACTGCTCGGCTTCGAGCGGGCGGCGCGCGACTTCCGTTGAGTCACTCGAGAATGCGACAGTGCCCATCACCGATGACATAGAACTTCCTCCGCAATGCACTGATGTTCATTCTAGCGCGTTGCAAATCGGCAGCGGGCGCGCGACGCAGGAATTTCGCGGCTGGCTTGCATGTGCGGTAATGTCTTGTCTCAATGAGACAGCACCCCATGTGCCGCGAAGTTGACGCTCCATTCACGCACCCAATACAATCCGAGTAGCGCGCGGCGCATCCTAAGCGCTTCATTGCCGCCGCATCGCTGCCCCCTCGTTCAATGGCAGGACAGCTGACTCTGGATCAGCATATCGGGGTTCGAATCCCTGGGGGGCAGCCAATAAACATGCTGGTTTCCTGCAATCTCCCCAAAGTTGAAGATGCTGGGTCGCCACTGGGTCGCCATTCCCAAGGGTGTGTGTTCCGTGCGCGTGTTCCACCACAAGGCGGGATGCAAACGGAATTTGACAGCCACTCCCGGCAAAATCCACTACACTGCGAGACATAAGGAGAAGCGATGGCCGAAGAGAACAAACAGCAGCTTTGGGAACGCTGGCGGCGCGCAGTCACAGCGTTCGAGTCTTATGCGGACAAGTACACGAACGAAGAGGAAATGGCCAAGCCGCAATTTGGCAAGCTGTTGCATGAGGCCGTTGAGGCATACGAAGCGTGGGTTGCGTATCGAGAGCGGGAAAAGAAGCCGGACTCAGAAGCAAAGAAATGACCACGATTATTCTTTGGCTTCTCCTCGGGATCCTGCTCGGTGCGGGCGGATCGCACGCCCATCATCACGTGCGCCGGAACTACGGCGGTTGGAGCATGGCTCGGCAGTTAGGCGTGAGCGGTATCAAGGCGCGCGTCGGTCGCCAGATCGGGATCCCGCTCACGGCGTCCGGGCGTGCTTTCGCTGAAGAGTGAGCGCTGCTCCGGTTGTGGCGATCTCCCGGAGCTTGGCCATGCCCGAACGGTAGATATTCAACGCCCCTTGTGAGCTGCACAAGGGGAGTGTTACGCTTCCCCTTCCCAGAGAAAGGGACAATATGTTGGCGTGGTTAAAAGGACGTTTTAACGAGCACCCTCTTGCTTTCCTCTTGTTGTGCATAGTGTTAGGCTTCCTTGTCATGGTGGTGTTTACACGGGACCCCACACCACATAATTACATGGCAGACGTAGCAAACCAGAAAGCAAGCGAACCTGAAAAGAGTGACCCACAACTGGAACGTGCTGCCGTGGGTGCGGCAAGCATCATAGCTGCTGCCCGCAACCCCGATAGTGTTAAGTTTTATCTTGTAACTGTCCTGAGTAATGGCACAGCCTGTTACATGTGGCGGGCACAAAATGGCTTTGGTGGTGTAAACCAAGAACATGCTGTTTTACTTCCAAACGCAGCAAACCTCAGCCAATCATCCAGTGTGTGGAATTCGCGTTGTGCTAACAAATCTGGGACAGATATGACCGCGCTTATTCAACAACGGATGACTTTGCTACAGATAATGGCGGGGACAAAATAGGTACTAACAACCCACCAGGGTGATACAACTCATTCTTCCCACAGGAAGGGACGCAATGAAACAAAAGTATGGAGCTTTGAGAATCGTTGCAGCGCTGCATAGGATTCTAGGCGGACTGCTAATTCTAGGTGGTGTATGGGGCTGGTTATCCATACCCACACATGAACCACTTGCACTGCTTCCTTTTCTTGGCGTGATAGTGGCTGGTGTCTTTGCGTTTGCGTTTGGCGAGTTGATTACTCTCTTGATAGACATTGAGTACAACACTCGCCAGACACCAGCCCCATTCACCCACAGACTTCCCACGGAAAGGGAACCATGAAACAAGCTTTCTTACTAATGATGCTGGTGCTGGTCACCAGCATTTGCATGATTGCTAAAGACAAAGCTCCCGCTGGCAACCAAGCCTATCAACGCGCAACCTATGAAGGTTTACATACCTATGTAGCCTTCTCATCCACTCGCTTGCTGACGTGCCTAGCTCCTGATGGCTGTATCACCGATCAACTAATTGAAGCAGCAGCCACTATCAAGGATGATAAGGGGCTAGAGTACACTGTGCCAGTTCCCAAGGCGAATGACCCTATCCGGCAATTCAAGGCTGGTGATAGTGTCCAATTCAGGCTAGAGAAGGTCGTCCATAAGAAGGAGCTAACGCTTGCACAGTTACAGAATAGGCCACTTGTCCCATATCCCGATACGAGTCAGAACGTAGAGACATATCTATTTCTGGTATTGCCTAATGGGAAGGAACACAAGTACGACCTTGGCTTGAGCAACCCCAATGACGTGGTACCAGCACCTACTGGTGGTAGTACTCAGGACTTCATAGTACAAAGGCTGAAAGCAACCTTGCCCTTTCTACCAACTGAGTCCTTGCGTTTGCTCTGTGACAATTCGGGAATGTTCCACACTCCCTATCCACAGGTATATTGTGATGAGCTTAAGAAAAGGGAGCAAGCACCAGCCACAACACAACCAACTAAGCCACAGTAACACCTTGAGCAGTGACACCAGAGCCAATCTTGAAAGAGGTTGGGTCAGCACGCTCTTGCTTCAGTCGCAGGGCGCGAGCCGCCGCCTTTAACGGAGGGCCGCGCGAAGCCGTATGACTCGACCTCGCGCGACCTTCGTGTGCAACCGCCGCAGGGGTGGATCGCCCCTGCTTTTCCGAGAGTCAACCCTAGCCCTCGGAACCTTATGCGGGGCGCAGGCGGCGAAGCGAACGCCCCGATACCCGCGCGCCTGGCTCGGGAAAAGTATCGCGGACATTACCCGAGCCTGCGCGAGATCTCTTACGGCAACAACCCGGTCTGGATGTCGAAGCTCTCCGGATGCCGTAGCTGGAAGTCTCCGCGCCACCATGCGGTGAACGCGAGCTGCCCGGCCTCGGCATATCTTTCCTTCAAAACTTCGATCCGCAAATCCATTCTCGTGCCCAGCATTGCCTGCGTGTAGTCGCCGATGAAGACTGCCGATCCATTGGGCGTCACGGGGCTGCCTGCGTTGTCGTTCACCGGGATCTTGGAGGTTTCGAGGAACGGGAGATCCGCCAAGATGTCCGGCTTGCGTAACGCATCGTGCAAGGTGTTTTGCAGGCCCGCGAACTTCATGTAGCTCCGCGTGCTCATGATCGCCGCTGTCGGGAACGCCGCATTGCGGGTAAGCAGAGCGGAGATCCCGTTCAGGATCACGGTGTAATCAATCGGAGTCGCATCGAACGCCGTGGTGGGCACGCTGGGATAGTTTCGTAGCCCAACGATCTGATTGCCGCCTCCGATGGTTCCCAGCAGGCATTCCCGGTCAATCTCGACAGCCATCGCTTTCGCGAAGATCTGGGTCAAGACCTCGCCCAGCCCGCCGCCCGAGGTAGTATCCTCCACCAGCTCGCGGGAGCACTTGATGACGCAGCCCAGCGCGTGCGCCGTGAATTGGACTCGTTCGATGCTCGGGCCATCGGTTTCGAGATCCGCCGTGTTCTCCGCGTGCTGCACAATCGTCGGATCCGTAGCGATGCGGGCGATCCACAGAGTCTGCGCAGTGAACGGTACAGTTCGGCAGCCCGCCTGAATGACGGTGCTTTTCGCCCTCAGCCTGTCAATGATCTCGACGGCCAACGGTGTTGGCACCATGAACCCGCCGATGTTGCCAGAGCTTTCGCCCATGTCGGCCCGCAGCTCTTGGTTTTCGGTTTTGCCGCGAACGAGGCATTGCAGAAAATCGCCGAAGTCATAGCCGGGACGCGGGCGATCTCCATGAACTGCTGAGCGGAGCGAGTCCTTCGGCCCGAGTACTCTTACCTCCCGGCCTTGGCTGTCGCGCCAGATCTCGGCTGTCGAACGATCCTCGCCGCCGATGGGATTTTCTGGTGGCCTCGTACTCGCTCGCGAGCTGTCAGCGGCGAGGCTCGCAAGCGAGCGGAACTCGATTTCCAGATGGTCGAACGCGACTTGGTCTTCCGGGGTGAGGGTGGAACGCTGCGCCATCCGGGACATTGACTCGGAAAGTTGCTTACGGCGCGCGATGGCTTCTTGCTGGGTACGGATCACGGCTGAGTCTCCTGTGTGTGAGCGCAAAAAAAATAGAGCGCCACGGAAAATTGTGTGAGTACGGCCACGGGCAGGTTCTCCTCGTGGTCACAATTCGTTTTCCGCTGCTCTACAATCCTGCAACCGCTGCCATCTAAGGCTTACCCGCATCCGGGACGGCAGGAGGCATCAGCAGTGCCAAGCGACCCAGGCCGCTTGCTTCACAAGCACTCGTCAGCTTTCGTCCTGCGTCTGTAACGGCGTCTCAATTTGAGACGGCGCATCGTGACGGGCTTCGAAAGGTGCGAGCCTGCTTTCACCGTAGCGCGGGAAGCCGCTGCCGTCAAACGCGCGCGATGATGCGCACGTTACGATCTTGAGTCGGGGCCGCGTTGCCAGCGCCTCGCAGAATGCCCCGCGCGGAGCCGCAGCGAGCCGCTGCGCGCCGGGTGAGCGCTCAGTTGACCTGTGAGCTTCCCATGTCCCCGAGCATGGCGTGCTCGGCCTTCACGCTGGCGAGGACGGCGTGGAGAAATTCCAACGCAACCGCCAGCTCAGATTGCCGAGTAGTGTCACCTTCAGCCTCCACCGTCTTAATTTCGAGCGCCGCGATGCTCAATGCGAGGCCTACGCTCGCTTGTTCCAGTTCCACCAGTGGCAAGATCGGTATGGTCAGAGTGACCTCCGGCTCTTCCGGCTTTCCGGCGCGCATTCGTGAGCGACGGAACTTCTCACTGAGCAGTGCATTGTCAACGGCTTGGTGCAATTTGTGGGCGGGCGCGTTCTTCAGCACCGAGCTGAGAAATAAGTCGAGCATGGCGTCCGGCAGTTTGGTCAAATCGAAATTCACTCTCATTGGTCACCACCTAGTCCAAGTTTTTCCCTGTCTTCGTCAGACAGGATCGAGCAGATCCGCATCTGGTAGATTTGCTCGGCGAACCGCGCCGGGTTCGCCAGCCACAACCGCAAGATCACGTCGCGCACTTCGGCCCACTGGGTTTGTACTTCGTCCGGCTCAAAAAAAGTGGCCGCGATGCTTTCTCGCGTCTGCGTTTCGTTGGCCTCGTCCTGCCACCACGCGAGCAGCTCGGGCGCACACTCCGGCAGACGGCGCTTCGCAGTTTTTCTCTTGACTCGTGGCATCAGCTTCCTCCCGCCTTGCGGTAGTAGCTCGGCAACAAGGGCGCTCTCGCTGGCTCAGGTGCGCGCACGTCCAGTCCCAGCTCACGTAGCGTTGCCGTGAAAAGTTTTCGTGATTGCAGCTCTACACTGCACAAGGGATTCGCGCGCGTGTTCCCTTTGGCGTCACTGATCGTCAGCCCTTCGGATGCGATAGCAACTCGCGCCTGCTCTGCTCGATCCCACGCCGCACACGCCGTTTCCAGCAGTCGGATGTGATGCGATTCGAGTTCCCAGTTTTTGAGAACCGTTTTCCACCAGTGCTGCATGGTATCGCTGAGGTAGTTTGGTGGCTTCGGGATCCTTGGTTTGTTTCCGCGTCGAATCAGCTCCATTTGCACCCTCTTTCGTTGCGTTTAAGCCCTATTTCCTGCGAATCCGTTACCCCAAAAACAAAATTTCGGGCTGGTGGGCGGTCGCAGGCAACGATTCCCATCCGAACCGCGACGTATATCCCCCCCATGGTCGTCATCGACGCCTCGATGGCCCGCCGTGATGCTGTGCTGCTCGCTGCTGGCGAGTTGCTAGCGGCACGACGTTCTACCTCTTGCCTGCACCAGCATTAGTGAACCGTACTGCTGGCAGCGACCGGAACTTGCACTTTGTCCACGTAGTGGGGCCAAGCAGCAGGCACCCCGGCTTTCTGGGCTTCGAGCAACGCGATGTTCTGGTCGTAGTCCTCCAGGCTGAGCTGCCCAGCGAGGTACTGTTCATCGAGGATTCGACGGAGCGTTGCTTCATCGAGCTTGGGTTCGAGTTTCTTCATTGGTTCCTCCTCCTCAGAAGGGGAGTCCCCCGAAACGTCAGTTTCGGGCTCCTTTCCCTCTGGACTGTTCAATGGTCGTTCATGATCGTTCTTCCTTATAGGCATACCGCCAGCAGCCTGTGACTCTGCTCCCAGCGGCCTGTGACTCGTACCGCCAGCGGCCTGTGACTCTGCCTGTTCACTATCATCGTCATAGGCCGCCAGCGGCCTCTGACTCAGTTTTTCGAGCACGATCTGATAGGTGTTGCCCTTGTGATCCTTGGCGGCCTTCGGATTGACGATGATCCAGCCATCACGTTTCAGCTCTGCCAGACGATACCTTGCGCGCCGCTCCGATATGCAGGAGTTCTTGGCGATGGCTTCTTCCTTGGGCCAGCAACAGCCGTTGTCATCGGCATAGGTGGCGAGGGTGTGAAGCACAAGGCGTTGCACCGGATCCTCCGGGCCGTAGTCCCTGACGGCGCGCGTGATCTCCCAGCTCTTCACGGCTGCACCGCCGCCGAGATCCGAGATCCAAGTTGCCTTGCCGCCTCTGCTGGCGGTATAGTTGCTTCGCCCATTGGAAGTGATCCTTAGCGCGCCCGCCCGGCGCGCTTTCTTGTTTCAAAGAGAAGGCAACAGTTCACTTCCGTTAAGCAACGCGAGCCGTTTTCCGGACAGGCGTACGCCGACTGGCTTGCCGCGCTCTAATCTTCTGCGGCTTCTGCTCACGCGCATGAAGCCACTCACGCACCGATTGAACGGAGTAATACGGAGTGTTTCCAACGAGCACTCTCGGCGGGCCGACGCGCATCAGATGCCAGCGCGCCAAGGTACGCTCACTTCTTCGGATCTGCTTTGCTAACTGAGCGAGTGTAAGGTAGCCAGCCAGCACGTGGTCTTCTGTGGGTATCTGCTCTTGAGTCGCCATGGTTTCTCCTCTTCGGCCTCTTACCGGACAAAACAGACAATAAGCCAGACACCTCAAGCATGTCAAGAAGCATCTCCAGCTAAGTTATTGAAAACAAACAGGAAAGGCAGGGGTGGCTTTTGTCAAGCCGCATAAACAAAGGCTCCCAGCGATGGCTAAAACAAAGGCTAAAACATAGATGCGTGTTGCAACGCGGGTGTGCAGGAAGCGCAACGCGGATGTGCGGGAAATGGTGAATTATTTATTTTTGGGTAGTCTTTGCAGCGCGATTTCTCGTCCTCTCGGCTACGGCTTTCATGCTGTCCATAAGCTCATCACCGAAGATGACTCGCTGCCCATCCTCAAGCGACAGCCACTTACGCTCCAGCAGAGCGGCGGCGATTCTCTCCACTTCGTTCCATCGCACCGCAATCAGGTTTCTGGTGCGGACGGTGAGTAATTTAATCAGCAATGGTGCTTCGTTTGGCGCTGCCATGCGAAAGACAAACTCTGCTACCTTCTTGCGGTCACCCGCTCCGTGGTGCGACCTAACGGATGACGGACGGAACTTGCGTTGTGCCTCATAACCAGCAAGGCTCACCATCATGCTCTTCTCGAACTTGACGATGGTGGGATCCGACAGGTCATAGATCTGCCCCTCGCGAAACCGGAATCCGGCCTTGCAATGGCCTACTGAGTCCGAGTCGGGGATGATGGTGACGTGCTTCGCCGGAACGTGTAAGAACAATGCGGCAACGAAGTGTCCGGCTTCATGATAAGCGGTGACCTGGTCTGTCGGTTTCACTGAATCACCGCGAGGCTTCATGTTGTTTGCTTCCTCTCGCCGCTTCGTGCGGCCTCGAAAATACCACTGAAAACGTCCGCAGCATCGCGCAGTGCTTCATCCTGAATGTGACTGTATCGCTGCGTGGTTTCGCTTCGCACGTGTCCCAAGAGTCGCCCAACGATGTGAAGGGATTGGCCTTTCGACACCAAATAAGACGCGAATGTGTGGCGCAAATCGTGGATGCGAACCGCTGGCCGCCAGCGCTCGATCATGCCGCGCTTGCCCTTCACCTGGTACGACTCAGCCAATCCAGCAGCCCGGCATACCTGCTCCCAGGGACGCCGAATTGTTACCCGGCTGCATCCGTTCTTCCTGCCGGGGAACAGCGGCCCGCTCTTAGGCTTGCCCGCGTCCACATTCATCTGGCGCAACAGTCCCAAGGCTCCGGCGCTCAAGGGAATGTGCTCAATCTTTCTTTCCTTGGTGGAATGGGATGGTTTTGTCCAGACTCCACGTGGCAAATCGAACTCCGACCAGTCCGATTTCACGACCTCCATCTCACGGCTGCCAGTCAGCAACAACAAGCGCAGCGCGTTGGCAGTACCTTGATCCGGGTATCCGTCCAAGGCTTGCGTGAACCGTTGGAGTTGTTCGACGGACAGCCACGCCTCACGCCGATCCTCATGGAATTTCTTAACGTCGCGAACCGGATTCCCGGTCACCCATTTCCACTCGCGCGCCAACGAGAACATTTTGCTCAACAGACTGCGCACGCGATTCGCACGGTAGGGCGTTGCCTTGAATGCCGTGAGCAGCGATTCAATATCTCTCTGGCTGACGGCTACGACGCGCAGCGATCCCAGCCGGGGCCGGATGATGTTGTCAATCATCTGGCGGTCATTGCGCACACTGGAGGGGCGCTTGTGCGGCAGCGCGTGACGTTCAAGGTAGTCGTCACACAGTTCGAGCATCGTTGGCTCTGAGCGATCCTGCTCCCGCTCTTCGAGGGGATCGTGGCCGTCCAGAATACGAACTCGCAATTTCAAAGCACGGTCACGGGCTGCTGTCGCCGATAGCTCGGGATGCCGCCCGATGTTAAAGCGCCGCTTCCTGCCGTGGATCCTGTACTCCAAAACGAAAGAAATTACACCCGTGTGACTGATGCGAACCCCAAACCCGGCGACCTCGTCATCCCAGCAGACCTGATTGCCTGCCTTGGGCCTCCTAAGATTCGCAATCGTTTTCTGCACAATTCGCTCGGCCATAAACCCTCCGGGTCGCCACTGGGTCGCCAAATTGCGCGAGCCAGTGACTGTTCATGTCTATTATTGTCAGCTAACCGTCAGTGTATGTCAATTATAATAAACAGGATAACTGCTAAGTGCTTTGCTGCCGGGTCGCCAAGGAAGGCAGGGACAAAGACTCTGGATCAGCATATCGGGGTTCGAATCCCTGGGGGGCAGCCAATTTATTGAAGGTTTCTATCGGCACTTTCTGACGCGTCCGGCGCGGCCCCGCGCCAGCAGGAAGGGTTCCGGCGCCTGCTCCTTGTCGGTCAGCAAGATCTCCAGCCGCATGGTGTCGCCATCAATGCCGCCTTTGTAAACGGCTTCCAGGTCGCGCGGTGGATTGTCTTTGAAGACGGGCCCGCCCCGCTCGGGCGTATAGGTCCCGCGCGCCGTGAACTCGCCTTTGGCATTCGGCTGGATGGCTTGCAAAATCTCACCGTGAGCGCAATCGAATTCCAGCTTGGCGCCTTGCGGGGTGACTTCCATGCTGACATCATTCCCGCCCCACACACTGGACGAGGCGTCCGCGTCGCGCCCCTGCTGCGGGTTCGCCACCGGCCGACTCGCCAACGTGAGAGCTCCAGTGAGCACGGCTAAAGTGACGAAGAAAGTACCAATCCATTGCGGCCTCATCCGGTGCGGCTCCTTATGAGCAGTTATCAGTGGCCAGTTGCCAGTTGCCAGTTTCATTATTCCAGTTCTGACTACTGGCTACTAACTATGTTTTTACACTACGTATGGGCCACTATTCTACGCTGCGGGGAAAGGGTTAGTTGATTCCAACTTCAAGATGCTGGCGAACCTGAGTGGAGGTATGGTGGGCGGCTTCAGCCAGGTGGCCTCGATGGGCAGCGGCAAGAATGGTATTCCGTTCGCAATTCAGGGCACGACCTCGGACCCGAAATTCATTCCGGATATCGGAGGAGTGGCTGGAAGCCTTGCCAAAGGCGCGCTGCAAGGCGTCGTGCCGGGAAAGGTACCTAACTTGGGCGGGCTGTTCGGCAAAAAGAAGTAGGACGACAGTTAAGCGGTCATCTCAGCTTTCCGCATTCACCCGCGATAGAGCCATCCGAAGGCGCCGGCCGCCACGATGAGCCATGCCGAATTGACACGGAACCTCACCAACAGCGCCGTGCTCACGATTGCAATCACTAGCGTCGGCACATCGATGATTGCCGCCCGTCCAAGCTGCCAGGCGACTACGCCCATCAACGCAAGCGAACCGACCACCACACCGTCGAGCATGGAGGCGGCCACGCGCGACCTCCGAATTTTCGGGATCACCAGTCCGCTTATTGCGACGAACAGGAAAGCTGGGGCAAAAATTCCCACCGTGGCGATGACCGCGCCAGGGATGCCGCCGATGATGTACCCGACGAACGTGGCCGTTGTGAACACCGGCCCGGGTGTGATCTGACCGACGGCGACCGCATCCAGTAACTGCCGTTCCGTCAGCCAGTGCAGGCGGTCGACCAGGTCGGATCGAAGGAAGGCCAGCAGGACGTAGCCGCTACCAAAGAGCACAGCGCCAATTTTTGCGAAAACCAGGAACAGCCGCCACAGACCAAATGGCGCCGCCGTCACAGCCAAGACAGCGGGGAGGCGCAGCGGCGTTATCTGGGTTAAGAGAAGGGCGGGAAGGCGACTGGCAGTCGGCAAACGCCGATACAGCACAGGTGCTCCGGCCAACCCCGCCGCGATCGCCAGTATGAGCACCTCGTGTACTCGCAGCACATATAAGAGAGCAGCAACACTGCCCACGGTCCCCAGCCAAATTGACTTCAACGCCGTGCGCGCCAGCTTCCAGAACGCCTGGATTATCACTGCGATTACCACTGCTTTCAGTGCGTACAGAATTGCATTCACCTGGGGGAGAGTTCCATAGCGAACGTAGGCACTGGCGATGGCGCCAACCATGATGGCGGCTGGGAGAATAAAGGTGCAGCCCGCAACCAGGAGACCAGGCCAGCCTCGCTTCTCATAGCCAATGAAGATGGCCATTTCGGTTGAACTCGGCCCAGGCATGAGGTTCGCCGCTCCTAGGCGGTCCAGAAACTGCTCGCGCGTAAGCCATTGACGACGGGTAACGAATTCGTCTTCCATCATCGCGATGTGCGCGGCCGGGCCACCGAATGCAATCGTTCCCAGCTTCAGGAATACGAGTGCCAACTTTCGGAGTGAGACTTCAACAGTCGACCGTGCAGCGGTGGCAGTTCGGCCGGCTTGCTTACGTTCCATTTAGCGCTTCTGTTCTTCGGCGGGAGTTGAGTTTGCAAGGCGTGAGTCGAGCGACCAGAGACCCGACCCTGCGACAATCAGGAACAGCAACGACAACAACATGGAGAAATCGGTGCGCGCATCGCTGACCATGAACCAGAATCCTTGGTTGGGCCTCGACAATTCGGGGACCTTCGTCGTGGCAATTGCGGTGCAAATGACGATCAGCAGAGGAATGGCGGCGATGCGAGTCACAAGGCCAATCAGGACCAGACACCCGCACACCATCTCGAAAGTGCCCACAAAATGCGCAGTGAAGTAGGGGTGAGGAAATCCGATTCTCGCAAAGCGATTGATTCCCATGTTGGGGTCGATGTACTTGAGAACGCCCTGGGTGAGAAAAATCAGGCCGACGGCCAAGCGGATTAAAAATACTGCCCTGGAACGCCACGCTGGACGCATGACGATAGACCAAAGCGATCGATCGGTTTCGGGTCCCATGCTTCCCCCACATGGCAGCAACGGTATTATAATCGAGACTCGATAACGGTCCTCGATATGACGCGAAACATGCCATCGGCCGATCAGAGTCTCTACTCAGGGCTGGTCCGACTGCACATACTTCATCACGCATGCCACGAGCCGATTTTCGGCTTGGGAATGATCGAGGAACTTGGCCGACACGGATACCGACTGAGCCCTGGCACGCTTTACCCGATTATGCATGCCCTGGAGAAGAAGGGCTTGCTCCGCTCGAAAGAGCACCGGGTTGGCGGTAAGATCCGGCGGGTGTATTCGGCTACCTCGCGCGGGCGAAGAGCGTTGGATTCCGGCAAAGAGAGAGTGCGTGAACTGTTCGGCGAACTCTTTGAAGATTAAGGAGTAGGAAGTCATGAGCTTTTCCCGCCGCAATTTCCTGAAGATGACGGGCGTACTGGCCGGCAGCAGTCTGGTTCCAGCCATCGCTGCTGGAACGGGCCTCTCGCGGCAAACGAACGCCACGCCGCAAACGGAAGGCTCCGCCGACTACACCATCAAGATTGCCGCCAGCCCAATCGAAATTGCGCCCAAGCGCATCATCTCCACCACAACCTATAACGGTCAATTCCCGGGGCCGCTGCTGCGGTTTAAGGAGGGACGGCAGGTCACGGTCGATATCTACAACGACACCGACACGCCGGAGCAACTGCATTGGCATGGACAGATGGTCCCGGTGGATGTGGACGGCGCGGCGGAAGAAGGCACGCCTTACATTCCCGCTCATGGAAAACGCCGAATCGTCTTCACCCCGAGGCCGGCAGGCTTGCGTTTCTACCATACCCATAATCGAGCGGGAGCGAATCTGTCCGCCGGCCAGTACAGCGGCGAGGTTGGTCCGGTGTACATCGAGCCCGCGCACGGGCCCGGAGACTATGACCGCGAGGTTTTTCTGGTGCTGAAGGAATTCGAGCCGAGCTTCAGCCGCGGCGGAGATATGGCCATGGATTTTCTGTCGCCGGCAACTCGCGTGAAGGCCCTCGAAGAGCAGGGCGAGTCGGCGATGAAAGCATCGCTGGCCAAAGGCATGCCAAAGGGATACGAAGTTGGCTATGGCGCATTCACCATTAACGGCCGCATGTTGGGACACGGAGAGCCGGTCCGCGTAAAGCACGGCGAGCGGGTCCTCTTCCATGTGTTAAACGGAAGCGCTACGGAGATTCGCAGTCTGGCGCTGCCCGGCCACACCTTTAAGGTGGTCGCATTGGACGGGAATCCGGTGCCGAATCCCGCGAGTGTTCCGGTGCTCTGGCTGGGGACGGCGGAGCGCGTCTCGGCGATGGTGGAGATGAACCATCCGGGAGTCTGGATCTTGGGCGACCTTGCAGACGATGACCGTCGCCACGGCATGGGGATCGTTGTGGAGTACGCAGGACGTGCCGGCAAGCCGCAGTGGATCGCGCCACCGCCTTTCCGCTGGAATTATGCGCACTTTGCCAAGCCGGGCGTCACCGCAATCCCGCCGGACGAAACTTTCGAAATGACCTTTGTAAAGGACAATGCGGCCGCGATGGATTTCAATCGCTGGACAATCAACGGTGTTGCTTATCCCATGTCCAACGAAATGGCGCCGGCCGCGTTCCACCTGAAACAAGGCAAGCGTTATCGGATTCACATGCGCAATGCCAGTGACGACATCCATCCGATTCACTTGCACCGTCATAGTTTCGAGCTGACGAGCTTGGCAGGGAATCCGACTGCGGGAATCATGAAAGACGTGGTCATGCTCGGCGGATATCAAGAGGCCGCAGTGGACTTTGTCGCTGACAATCCCGGGCTCACCCTATTTCACTGCCATCAGCAATTGCACATGGATTTTGGCTTCATGACGCTGTTTGATTATGTGTGATCGCTTGGCCGCGGCCTCTCCGCGAAAGGCATAAACGGATAGGGAGGCGGCCCCGAGCTGTGGCAGAAATGCCGGATTACAATGGCTCCCTGATGGAAAACGCTCCTCCGGCTGCTGCCCAACTAACTCGGCGCGCCCAATCATCGCCCGCGTCGCAGCCGGCCGGGCGATTTCGCAGACACTGGGACATCCTGGCGGTCTTGCTGCTAATCGTCGCATCACTGCCGCCGCCGTTCTTGTCTCGGCGGGTCCTTCTCTTAATCCGCTATCCCAACCTGGTCGACGGCTCATGGCTGCTTGACACCAGCTTCAAAGCGTCGCGTGGCGTGTGGTTTGGCCGCGACATTGCCTTCACTTATGGCCCTCTCTTTCAATGGCTTTCGAGCGCTCCGTCTCGGTTCCTGGGTGTCTCCATGGGATCGGTTAACGCCACCCATTACACGCTGCCGCTATGGTGCACATTTGTTCTTGGCTATCTGACCCTCAGGCTGCTCATCCCCGAACAGGCGGCGTGGAAACGCTTTCTGCTACTGCTGCTGCTCTTCGGGTTATGGTCACCCGCGGACCCGCAGGATTTGGGTGTATCGCTGAAGACGTCGATTCCCACATTTCTGTTCGCATTGTTCTGGAGGGGCTGGTACGCAGTCGGGCAACGGCGGCTCAGACCGCTGGTTGCAGGAGGCTGCGCCGCAGCGTTCTGCGCTCTGGCATTTTCATGTTCCACAGACAGCGGTGTGTATGCGATTGCGGCCCTGCTGCTCGCGCTCGGTGGAGTTGTGTGGGAAAACCGGCGCGAACGGCAATCCTTGGGCCGGTACGGATTGGCTTTGTTGGCTTTCGCTGTGGTTTCGCTCGCGCTCGTCGTCGCCGTCAACGCCGTTGTGGCCAGGCCCTTCGATTTTCGCTTCTGGAAAAACTCGCTGGCGATAATCGCCGGGTACCGTTGGTTTGAACCTGCGAGGATGGCCCAGCCCGATGCAGTGCGCTTGCTTGCCGTGCTGGGCGCTGGAGGTATCATTTTTCTTCTGCGCCGCGCCATCCCCGACAATCGCTCCGCCACGTTCACTGCCCGCACTGGGTTTCTGCTCGCCGTGTTCGTATTTGCCGTATTGCTGATGCAAAGCGGGCTGGTCCGCGCCGATGCGCGACACATTATTCTCGCTACCTTCCCCATGGTGTTCTTCGCCGGGACCCTCCTGTTTTCGTTCCGGTCGAAGTGGTTATCCGCTATTGCGGCCGTGGTGGCAGTCGGCACCTCACTGCTATTCGGTAGCCAAGTCTTTCCTCCCTCGTTCGTGCGCATTGATTACGCGCACTTGCGTCATCCCGTTGCTACATGCCCAACCGGCGCCCGCGAATTCGACGGCGCCTGCTGGCCGGCCGGGTGGGCCGCGGACTTTGAAATCATGGCCCGGCACATTCAGCAGCGCACTGGGCCGCAGGACTCCATAGTGGTTTTCCCTTATCAAAGTATGTTTGGGATCGCCTCACGGCGAAACGTCGCCGGCGGCGTGATGCAGTCCTACCTGGCGAGTGGTTCACGTTTGTCGCAAGTGGACATCGCGGGGCTCGATCGGGCAGCGCCTCCGCTTGGATATTACTGGCTCGACAATGACCCAAATCTGGGCACCAACAAGGACGCCAGCTTTCCCCTGGATGGAATCCCCAATTTCACCCGCAATCCGGAGGTCTGGGTTTGGTTGTTTCGCCATTACCGGGCGGAAGATGAGGTGCTCCCAGGAATTATCGAGCTGCAACGTGACGATTCACGAGCGGTGCAGATGGCGATGCACACGCAGCCGCTCAAACTAGGGGCGCAATTTTTCCCCATCCGGCAACGCAACTCGGTTGTGGATTTGGGTGATCCCGCGTGGCCCGCCGGAGATAGCGATTTCCTGCGGCTTCGCATCACGGTCCGCTACAGCTTCTGGTGGAGGCTGCGCAAGCCCGAGCACCTTGAACTTGAAATCACCCGCGCCGATGGCAGCCGCGATGTGAAGGGGTTCTTAGTGGAACCGAACGTCCCATCCGAGGTCTGGTTTTACCCCTGGAACGACGCTGACCTCGGGCCCTACTTCGATGCAGACGAAACTCACTGGCGCACTGACCCGCGCCCGCCAATCACGCACCTGCGTTTATTGGCTACGCCGCTGGATTGGGTTTCCCAACAACCAGACACCATTTCGATCGACGCTGCCGACGCAGTTCGTTTTACGGGGTTGAAGAACGCCGTTATTGTTCCAGTCTCCGGACCGCAACTAATCTCTGGAGATCACTGACTCCAGGAGAATCCGTGCTAACCCTGACCGATGCAATACCCAAAACATTTTTGCCGGAGAACGTGGCCGCACGTTTGGATCTGACCAATGCTGTTCCGTGCGGCTACATGGTCCTTAATCGGGCAGCACTTTGCCTCGGGTTTCCAGGGCGAAGGGAATGACCAGCAGTCCGATGCCAAAGGCAATGGCTGTGAACGCAACCGGCTTGCCGAGAGTCCCCATGTTTCTGACCAGCGCACCCACTCCAAAGTTTGCGCCTGCGGCAATGAAGCGTCCGAACGAAGTGGTGAACGCGAAGGCGGTGGCCCGCTCCGTGGTCCCGTATTGCTCCGGCAGCCAAAGGCTGAAGACGGCGAAGTTGCCGCCAAAGAAGCCCAGAAAGAACAGCACCGCGATGAAGGGATGGAGTCCGTGCGGCAGGTAGAACGTCCAGCCAAAACTCAACAGGATGCAGGCCGCCATCCCGATGAAGTAAAAGGTCAGGGTGCGCTTGCGACCGAAGCGTTCGGCCAGCGGCGGGACTGCCAGGCATCCGAGGATGGTCCCCAGCGACAGCAAGCCCATGCCGAAGGAAGACACGCGCACCGCCTGCGGCTGCAACATGCCAGCCTTCTTCGCCAGAGCAATAATTGCCGTTGGAGCATAAACCGCGCCCGCCCACAGGCCGCAGATGGCCGCGGCCAGCAGAACGGTATTGACCAGCGTGCGCCGCGTGTAGGGAGGACTGAAGATCCTGCGCAAAGAAGAAAGCCCTCCGGTGGCCTTCGCCTTGGCTTTTTGTTCCCAGCGCTGGGGCTCCTTCACGCGCAGCAGGACCATGAAGGCGACGACGACCGGCGTCAGTCCGCACCAGAACATGGCACGCCAGCCATAGTGCGCGCCCACCGTGTAGTTGAGCGCCGAGGCCAGAAAGAAGCCCGCGTAATAACCAGTCTGCAAATATCCGGCGCCCATCTTGCGGCGGTCTTCCGGCCAGGCTTCGGCGACGTAGGTGCCCGCCAGCGCCCATTCGCCCCCAATTCCGATGCCCGCCAGCAAGCGAAACAATCCCAGTTGCCACACGGTTTGCGACATCGCGGCAGCGCCAGTGAAGATTGCGTAAACGAAGATGGTTGCGGCCAGCACTCGGGTGCGGCCAAACCTGTCGGCAATCGGACCCCAGATTAACGACAGTCCCCACCCCACCAGGAAGAGCGCGAACAGGACAGATCCGGCGTACCCGACCGTCGCAGGAGTGGCTTTGATGCCCGACTTCGGAAGCAGTTCGGTCAGGGCTGGACTGAGGACGAGTGCATAGATCACCGAATCCATGCCGTCGAGCGTCCAGCCAGCCCACGCGCCCCAGAATCCGGTGATTTGCTGGTGGTTGAGTTTGGTGTGAGTTGTGGGTCGATGATGGACCACTGCCTCATTGGCCATGGTGTTCTCCTTAACCGCAAGCGCTCACACAGACTTGCCGAGCGGAAGCAGCATAGCATGGCGCGTCAAGGACTCATCGCCAGACAACCATTTCCCACGATCACCAGGGGAACTGCTCCTTACGGAAGGTCGGCACACCCGACTTGGAAGTGGCTGCAATTTCTATCTGAAGAACGGAGCCTCTGGGGTCCATGGCAGACGCCGTTTCGTTCTGGTTTAGCGGTTCGCCGGATGTCTTCAGAAACCCGCTCGAAAAGACGATGTCACCGTTCTGTGTGGTAGTCCAAGTTCCGTTCGCTTGTTTCACGCCGGGGACACGGCTGACGGTTTGTTCGAACATGTGATCCTGCTTGAGGATCAAGCTCGCCTGCACTCCAGCCTCGTCCGAGGAGTATGTCCCGTAGGCCGTCCTACCGGGAGAAGGATCAACTCGCTCATACCACCAAACGTAATACTGCCTCATCTCGAGGGAAACCAGAAACCCAAATTTCTTTTTCAGGTCGGCGATAGCGGTTCCATCCGGGGCGAGTTCCTGGCCGGATACCGCTAGGAACCCCTTCGAAAACGCAACGCCCCCTTCTCCAAAGCGACTCCAAGATCCTTCGGCACGCCGCAACTCGCCTGAGCGGCTTAATTCCTGCCGAAACGTGTGGTCGGGTTTCAGAACCACGGTCGATGTTTCGCCATTTTGCGATAAATGGTAGGTACCGGACGTGACACTGTCGCCATAGTCAGCAGCAACCCTGTACCAAAGAACAAAAAGAGCGAGTGGAAGAACAACCGCGCCCGTCGCCTTTGCGAATGCAGTCATACCTGTGAACTCATAATAAGCTGATTTCCAAGGGATAAATGTTGGGAACACCCCTTCTTACACGTAGTCCTAAACAGGGAATCTCGGCGCGGATCAATCGCCGCCTGCAGTTTGAAACATCGCCTTGATCGCCGGCTTCGTTACTTTTCCCATCGCGTTGCGTGGAAGCGCGTCCAGCACGAGAAGTCGCGACGGAAGTTTGTGGGCCGCAAGAAATTCTTTCGCCCAAATGCGCAGCGACGGCAGATCGAGTGCATCGCCATCGTTTAGCACCACCGCCGCGGCGACGCGCTCGCCCCACTCCAGATCGGGCACGCCCACCACCGCACACTCGGCGACGGAAGGATGCTCGCGAAGGGTTTCTTCAATCTCCAGCGCGGATACCTTGTGCCCGCCCGTTTTGAGGATGTCAATGTTGGTCCGTCCCAGGATGCGATAGACACCGTTCTCGACGACCGCAGTATCGCCAGTGCGAAACCAGCCATCGCGGAAGGCATCGCGCGTGGCCTCGGGCTTGCCCCAGTATTCCGCGAACACGCTGGGGCCGCGAACCTCGATCTCGCCCGGCATTCCGGGCGCTATCGGCTGGCCGTTCTCGCCGACCAACTGTACCTCGACACTCGGCAGTGGCGTGCCAACACTGCCCGGCACGCGCTGGCCACGCAACGGATTCGACAGCGCCATGCCAATCTCCGTCATGCCGTAGCGCTCCAGCAGAGTGTGGCCGCTGATTTCCTTCCAGCGTTCCAGCGTGCTCACCGGCAGCGCTGCCGAGCCGGACACCATCAAGCGTAACTTTGCGCACGCCTGGCTGAGCACGGCGCGGCGCTCTGGGGGACAGGCGTCCCAGGCGGCGATGAGCTTCACGTAAATGGTTGGCACCGCCATGAACAGAGTTACGCTGCTGCCGGCGATGCGCTCCCATACGGCATGCGCGTCGAAGCGCGGCAGCACCTCGCAGGTGGCGCCGGACCACAGCGCACAAGAAACAACATTGACGATTCCGTGTATGTGGTGCAGCGGCAAAAACAGCACGATACGATCATCGGCTGACCACTCCCATGCCTCAATCAGACAGGTGATTTGCGCAGTGATATTGGCGTGGGTTGTCACCACGCCCTTGGGCTGGTTTGTCGTGCCGCTGGTGTAGAGAATCATGGCGCGCCGCTCGCTGGCGATCTCGGGCAATTCGTCTGGTTGGCGAGCGAGAATCCGGTCATACCGTAAAGCACGGATGCCACGTACCTCCGCGATGGGCGCCAGTTGGGGCTCGGCCAAAGCATCGAACACCAGTATCGATGCATTGGTGTCGTCGATGAAGTATTCCAGCTCCGATCTCGTAGCGTTGAGCGGCAAGGGGACGGCAACGCCACCGGCCCGCCAGATGCCCCACTGCACCGCAACCCAGGGAAAGCCCGGGGCCAGAAGAAACGCCACACGCTGTTCTCGAAGGTCGTCGTGGCCTGCGAGCAGCTCAGTCGCCACGCGCGAGGAGGCATCGAGCAAATCGTCGTAGGTGAAGGAGCCCTGCGAATCGACGACCGCGGTGCGTCCGCCGTGCCGCTCAGCTTGAGCCATCAGCGGAACATGAGAAAGATGACGGGTGCGGCTTATCACACGCAGACCTTACATCGTCTCTGCCAGGTTGTCCACTTGTGGCCAGCGCGGAGCAATGGGTTATCATCTGTTGCGTCGGCACGAGTAAAATCCGGCGTGCCGGCCGCTCCTGCGATGACAAAAACTGATTGGGACAAACGCATCCAGCGGGCAGTAGAACTTGCCCAGCGCTACCCAAGCGCCGCCGAGGTCCTCGCCTTCTATCGGCACATCCTGGAATTTCAGAAGACGTTGTGCGCCGACGTTGCGTCTCCGTCTTCTCCTGCTGGCGGCGGCAAAGCGGCTTTTCGTGAACAGCTTGACCTTGACATAGCGGTGCAACAGTTGCCGGCATTGCTCGCGCTGGTTCAACGGACGGGGCCGGCAAAGCTGGCGCAGGAAGCTGCGGAGATCGGTGCTGGTAAACTGCATCTCTCCTCGCCCCCTTGCTATGCCTCTTCGGAAGAGCAACGCGAGATGCTTCGCAGTTTCCTGCTGTCCACGGACGGCAATGAGCCGGAATCGAATCATTTTTTCGCGCGCGTTTTGCTCCAACCCCAGGCCGAGCAGCTTGCTGCGACACAGCAGACGCAATCCGCAGATTCTTCCGCCTCGGTTTGTCCTGTTTGCGGCGCAAGGCCACAGGTCGCAGTGCTTCGTCCCGAAGGCGAGGGTGGAAAGCGCTTTCTTGTCTGTTCCTTTTGTGCGACCGAATGGGAGTTCCGGCGAATCCTGTGTCCGGTGTGCGGCGAGCGGAACCACAAAAAACTTCCGCGCTACTCGGTCGAGGATGTGCCTTCGGTGCGCGTGGAAGCTTGCGATACCTGCAAGTATTACTTGAAGTCTGTGGACATGACCGTTGATGGCCTTGCAGTTCCTGTTGTGGATGAAGTCGCCACTTCGGCCCTCGACCTGTGGGCGATGGAGCAGGGGTTTAGGAAAATCAGCTTGAACCTGATGGGCTTTTAGCGAGCGCGTGAGAGCCTCTGCCGTCCCTACGGGACTCGGACTTATTTCCCACTCTACCCAGCACTCGGCCTTCGGCTGCGTGCTGGGCTAAGTTATGCCGTGCCTACGGCGCTGGATTTTCGGCCCGTAAGTTCGGCTGGCAAATCCCAAGTTTGGTTCTCACGCAGGCTCTTATATCCCGGCATTCCATCCCTCCCAGGCATCGTTCTCCAAAGACCGTGAATCCATTTGACCAGCGCGGGTTCCCGGGTATACGCTGTTTCGCATTGTTCGGGTCCCGATGTTAGTCCCTAGTCGTAAACGGAAACGGCTTGGTAGAGATGTGGACCACACCGCGCACACTTTTGTCGCTGCCTCGACTTTGCGCTTCTCCAGCGCTTGCGTTCCATCCCTGCCCCAATTCACGGTTTCGAATCCTTCGCCATGGAGGGCTGCGTAATGGATGTATCTAGACGAGCATTCTTCAAGACTGGCATAGCCGGCGCGGTGGGGATTACCGTCTTCGGTTTCGATGCGCGGCCGCTGCTGGCGCAGGCTTCGAGCCTGAAGATTTCGCGTAGCACGGAAACGCGCAGCACCTGCCCCTATTGTGCGGTGAGTTGCGGCGTCATCATCCACACCATCGGTGACAAGGCCAAGAACGTCACGCCGCAGGTCATCCACGTGGAAGGCGATCCCGACCATCCCATCAACCGGGGCACGCTTTGTCCCAAGGGTTCCTCGCTGCAGCAGGACATTCAGAACGAGCGGCGAATCTTGAAGCCGCAGGTGCGGCGGCCGGGCTCCGATCATTGGGACGACATTTCGTGGAACCAGGCGATCGACGAAATCGCCCGCTGGACCAAGAAGACCCGCGACGCGACTTTCATCGAGACGGATGCGAAAGGCCAGACGGTGAACCGTTTGGAATCGATCGCATTCACGGGCGGCTGCACCGACACCAACGAGTTCAATTATCTGGTCGTCAAAACGATGCGAAGTTTGGGGGTGGTGCGCCTGGAAAACCAGGCGCGGGTTTGACACGGCCCCACGGTCTCAAGTTTGGGACCAACTTTCGGACGCGGAGCGATGACCAACGGCTGGATCGACATCAAGAACACCGACATGATGTTGATCATGGGTGGAAACCCGGCCGAGAACCATCCGTGCGGCTTCAAGTGGCCGGTCGAGGCCAAACGCAATCGCAATGCCAAGATGATCGTGGTGGACCCGCGTTTCACGCGTACCGCTGCGGTTGCCGATCTGTTCTGCCAGATTCGTGCCGGCTCCGACATCGCCTTCCTGGGCGGCATGATCAACTACGCTCTGGAGAACAATCGCATTGCCAAGGACTACCTGGTCAATTACACCAACGCAGCGTTCATCATCAAAGAAGGGTTCAAGCTGCCGGAAGATGGACTGTTTTCCGGCTTCGATGCTGCCACCAAGATCTACGACAAGAGCAGCTGGAACTATCAGGAAGGCGGCAACGAAACCGGCAAGGCCGTGCTGGCCGCGCCGGCGGAGGGCCACGAAGCCAAGGCTGCGGTCATGCCGGTGTCCACGGCTGCGAAAGGCGCGGCGAGTACTCCACCTCCGCCGCCGTCGCTTCCGCCCAATATCGCCTACGACTTGTCGTTGCAGCACCCGCGTTGCGTCTATCAACTGCTGAAACAGCAGTACTCCCGCTACACGCCGGAGATGGTCGAGCGCATTACCGGGATCCCGAAAGACCAGTTCCTGAAAGCTGCGGACCTGTTCACCTCGGTTCGTAAAAACGGAGACATGAAGAAGGTTGCCACCATCATCTACGCGGTGGGCTGGACGCAGCATAGTTTTGGAACGCAGATCATCCGGACGGCCGCCATGTTGCAGTTGCTGATGGGAAATGTGGGGCGCGCCGGCGGCGGCGTGAACGCCTTGCGCGGCCACTCCAACATTCAGGGCGCCACGGACATGGCCGGCATCTTCGACATCCTGCCCGGCTACCTCAAGGTGCCCAACCCTACCGATAAAGACCTGAAGACCTATCTCGATCGCATTACGCCCAAACCGGCGAAGCCCAACGAATGGGAGTCCTTCAACTACTGGTCGAACACGCCAAAATTTATGGTGTCGTTCCTGAAGGCCATGTACGGCAACGCCGCCACCAAGGACAACGATTTTGCTTTCCAGTATTTGCCCAAGGTTGACCGTAACTACTCGTGGGTCAATATCTGGAACGACATGTACGAAGGCACGGTCAAGGGAATGTTTGCCTTCGGCATGAACGGGGTGATGATCGGACCCGATTCGCAAAAGAACATTGACGCCTTGAAGAAGGCCGACTTCCTGGTGGTCTGCGAGGTCTATCCCGACGAGACGAGCGCCTTTTGGCAGGCGCCGGGCACCACGCCCGACGACGTGAAGCAGATCAACACCACGGTCTATCGCCTGCCCGGAGCTGGCTTCGCCGAAAAGGATGGGACCTTCGTCAATTCGGCCCGCTGGCTGCAATGGAAGAACGCCGCTCTGCCGCCGCCCGGAGACTGCCGGCTCGACCAGGACATCCTGGCCCAGATCTTCCTGAAGATCCGCGAACTGTACCAGAAGGAGGGAGGCAAATTCCCCGATCCGATCTTGAAGGCCTCATGGGCCTACACGCTTCCCGCGCATCCGTCGCTGTCGGAGATCGCCAAGGAAATCAACGGTAAGGCGCTGGCCGATATCAGCGACGAAAAGACTGCAATCTCGCTCAAGGCCGGCCAGCAACTGCCGGGCTTCGCCATGCTGCACGATGACGGCACCACCTCGTCCGGCAACTGGCTCTATTGCGGTTCCTGGACCGAGGCGGGGCCGATGATGCAGCGGCGCGGCACCGAAGACCCTTCGGGCCTGGGAATTTATCCGAACTGGGGATGGTCCTGGCCGGCGAATCGGCGGGTGCTATACAACCGGGCCTCCTGTGATCTCGCGGGCAAGCCGTGGGACCCGAGCCGCAGTCAAGTCTGGTGGAACGAGACCGCGCAGAAGTGGGTGGGGAACGACGTTCCCGACTTCAAGCCCGATTCCAAGCCGGAAGAGCACATGGGCCCGTTCATCATGAATCCCGAAGGCGTGGGCCGCATCTTCGTACCACTCGGCGCCCTGGCCGACGGTCCCTTCCCGGAATTCTACGAGCCCATTGAGAGCCCCATCGAGAATCCTTTGCACCCCAGCCAGTCCACTAATCCGGTGGTGAAGAAGTACAAAACCAAGATGGACAAGTACGGCACCGCGAAGGAAGGGTACAACATCGTCTGCACCACCTATCGCCTGACCGAGCACTATCACTATTGGACCAAGAACAATCCGATGAATGTGGAACTGGTGCCGGAACCGTTCGTGGAAATCCCCGCTGAACTGGCCGATCAAATGGGCATACGTGGAGGCGAGAAGGTGAAGGTGACCAGCGCTCGCAGCGATTACATCGCCAAGGCGATGGTGACCAAGCGCATCAAGCCCATGATGGTGGACGGCAAAAAGTTGTACCAGATCGGAATGCCGATCCACTGGGGCTTCCTGGGAATTTCCGAAGGTGAGGGCAGAACAGCGAAGACGCCTGCGAACTTGCTGACGCCTACGGTTGTCGATCCAAACGCTTACACGCCGGAATTCAAGGGATTTCTGGTAAAGCTGGAAAAGGTCTAGAGGAGGCACGGGATGGGCGATCGCGGCACATTACGAATCCAGCAAATCTCGGCCCACCCTGGACCGGTAGCCGGCGAAGGCGCGCAACGCCAGGACAAGGTGTGCAAGCTGATCGACACCACCACCTGCATCGGTTGCAAAGCCTGCGAAGTGGCCTGCGTGGAATGGAACGACATGCCGTTCCAGACTACCTACTTCGACAACACCTACCAGACGATGCCCGACACCGACTGGAATTACTGGAACCTGATCAAGTTCAACGAGGACCAGCACGACAATGGCAGCTTTGCGTGGCTCATGCGCAAACACCAGTGCATGCACTGCGAGGATCCCGGATGCCTGCGGGCCTGTCCGGCCGATGGCGCCATCGTGCAGTACTCCAACGGCATTGTCGATTTCCAGCAGGAAAACTGCATTGGCTGCCAGTTCTGTGTCTCGGGCTGCCCCTTCAATATTCCGAAGTTCAACCCCAACACGAAAAAGGTTTACAAGTGCACGCTGTGCTCTGACAGAGTGGGAGCTGGCCTGGAGCCCGCCTGCATCAAGGCATGTCCCACCGGGTGCCTGCACTTCGGAACCAAAGAAGACATGAAGTTCCTGGCGGAAAATCGCGCTTCGCAATTGCGCGAGGTCTCCGGTTTTCAGAACGCCGGGGTTTACGACCCCGACACGATTGGCGGCACGCACGTGATCTACGTGCTGCACGACGTCACCAAGCCCGAGCGCTACGGCAACTTGCCGGCGAAACCGCGCATTCCGCTGAGCTTCACGGTTTGGAAGGACATCTTCAAACCGATTGGATTGTTTGGCGCAATGTTGGGCTTCGTGGGCGTGGTTATGCACTATGTATTTGAAGGTCCACGACGCGAGCAGCCCACCCCTCCGGTCGTGCGCATTGACCCGCCACCGCCTCCCGCGGGAAAGGAGAACTAGATGGCGACTTCGGCCGATCGCTTCGTACATCGCCCCAACACGATTGATCGCCTGGGACGGACGGTGGTTTACACCGGTGAGTTGCTGCGCCATCCCGTGTACACCCGCTTTCTCCACTGGATGGTCGGGATCTTCTTCTTCCTGGCGCTGCTGTCGGGCTTCGGGATCTATCTGCCGTGGATTTTCCGCTTCTTTACGCCGCTGTTCGGGGGCGGAGCTACGACGCGCTTTCTGCATCCCTGGTTCGGACTGGCTTTCGTTTTCTTCTTTGCGCTGCAGGCGATCAATTGGCTGCAAGTGATGCGCTGGACTCCCGACGACTCCCGCTGGATGAAGCACATTAAACAGTACGTCACCCGCAGCGACTCGGTGGAATCGCCGGAGACGGGCTTCTTTAATGCCGGCCAGAAGATGCAGTTCTGGGAGATTGTTTGCGGCTGCGTCGCGTACGTGATCACCGGCGTCATCATGTGGCTTCCGGAGATCTTTGGGCGCATTCTAGTGGCGATCTCGTATGTCATCCACGACATATCTGCGCTCATCATGCTGTTTGGGATTTTCTTCCACGTCTATCTCAGTACTTTCGGCGAGCCCGGCACCATTCAAGCGATGACGCGCGGCACCGTGAGCGAAGGTTGGGCTTGGACGCACCATCCTGCCTGGTATAAAGCGGTCACGGGCCGCGACCCGGCCGAGGCCTTGGCAGAGGCCAAGCGGCGCAACACCCCGTCGCCCCAGCCTCCGCGGACACTCTAAACAGTCTGCGGAAGACGTGGGTTGCATCTGCCTTTGAAGCGGCGCACCTTCAGGTGCGCCATTGAATTCGCCCACGCTTTTGTCATTCCGAGGGGCTTCAGAGCGTGTGTGAGAACCGTGCCGTCCCTGAAGGGACTCCCTAATTATTCCCACATTACCCAGGGCTTACGCCCTGGGCTAATATTATTTCGCCCCTGCGGGGCTCGGATTTTACGCAATCACTGCACTGCACTAACTCAGAACGAGTTCTCACGCACCCTCGTTCAACCCCGAGGAATCTGCGGTTTCCTTTCGGCGCGACGACTCTTTCCGCAGGCGTCGATTCCCCGGCGGTCGCGCACTGTGCAATAATGGCTCGGCTATGAAGCTGAGAATCTTCTTCCTCTATTACTCCGTCGCAGCGTTGTTCCTTTCGAGCATTTTTCTCTGCGCACAACCTCAGGCGAGTCCCCCAAGTGCAAAGACGACAGCAAAGACGGACGATGCACTCGAGCTTGTCAAACAGGGCCAAAAGCTGAATAGCGAGGGCAAGCAGGACGAGGCGCTGGCCCTTTACGATCGCGCCCTGCAACTCTCTCCAAATCTCTTCCAGGCAGACTTGGCAGCAGGCATGGCTTTGGATTTGCAGGGCAAGTACCAGCAAGCGCGCCAGCATCTGACCAAGGCGATTGATGAGGCCTCGCCCGCTTCGAAAGTCCAGGCGCTGAGGACGATGGCCGTCTCGTATGCGTTCGAACACAACGCAGACAAGGCGCGGGAATACGAGCAGCAGGCGTTCGACTCCCAATTTTCCGCCAAGCAATTTGCGGATGCGGCGGGCATCGCCGATGAACTCGCGCGTATCTATCTGGAATCGGGTGACACGGACAATGCCTTTCAGTGGTATCAGAGCGGGCACCTCACCGCGCTGCGCCAGCCCAACCTCAGCCCCGCCGAGAAGGACCTGTGGGAATTCCGATGGGAGAGCGCGCTGGCGCGCATCCGTGTCCGCGAGCCAGGCAGGAGCGCAGAGGGGCCGAAGCACCTGGCCGCTGCCAAAGTCATATTGGACAAGGGCGACAACCCCGACCAGGTGCGCTTTTATCCCTACCTCAGCGGCTACGTCGCGTTCTATCTGCACGATTATAAGACCGCGATCGCAGAATTACAGAAGGGCGACCAGAAGGACCCGTTCGTTCTGAGTCTGCTGGCGCAAGCCTACGAAAAATCCGGAGATCGCGCGCAGGCGCTGGACTATTACCGCAAAGTCCTGACCATCAACACGCACAATCCGACTAACGCGTTTGCCCGGCCGCTGGCAAAAGAAAAGGTCGCAACGCTTTCCAAATAATCGCGATGGTCTGAGTGAATTGGAGCGGGGTACGGGGATCGAACCCGTGACATCGAGCTTGGGAAGCTCGCGTTCTACCGCTGAACTAACCCCGCTCAGCTCGGTAGGTGTGCAAAGTGTACCATCTGCACAAATTCTCAGGCAATCAGTTATGCGGCCAACGGGATACATAGTTGGCTCTTTGCCCTGCGGCGGCACGCTCGAAACTCGAAACTCGGAACTCTCTCAGACTACTTCGTTGCAATCATCAGGTTGACGGGGCCCGGTATGCGGACCCTTTTGCTGCTGGCAAAGCCTGCGGCCTTCATCCACTCTGCGTACTCCGGTTCGCTATAGCTGGCTCCCGCGCGAGTGCCCACCAGCATGTTCAGCGCGAACAGCGTGGCAAAGCGAGGAGAGGTCTTGTCCGCATCGAGGACAAAGTCGGCAATGACAAGCCGCCCTTGCGGCGCCAGCGCTGCGTAGGCACGAGTCAAAAGCTGCTGATTTTCTTCTGGCGAGAACATGTGGCAGATCGCCGACAGCAGAATCAAGTCGTAACTTGCCGGCGCAAGTGGAACGGTCAACATGTCGCCGGCGCGAGTGCTGATGCGGTCGCTCAGTCCGGCGCGGCGAATGTGCTCCTGCGTAATGGGCAGCACTTCGGGCAGGTCGACGATCTCGGAATGTAGCGCGGAAGCGGCTTTGACAAACGCAATGGAGTAGGCGCCCGAACCTCCGCCGAGGTCGAGCATGCGCTTCTCGCCGTCCAACTCGACAGCCTGCGCCACGGCGCGGGCCCGGCCGCGAGCGGTGTGGTCCATGGCGGCGATGAACGAAGTGACCCATCCATTGTCGCGGGCCGACTCAACCGCAGTGCCGGTGCGTACGGCTTCCGTAAGCTTGGACCAGCGCTGCCACATGTTGGCCATATGCAGTTGCGCGGTGCGAGCGCTGTCGGGAGAACCCTCGGCCAGGAAGCGCGCTGCCACCTGCGTATTCGTATAAATCCCGTCATGCTTCTCCAGCAGCTTGAGACTTACCAGTACGTTCAGCAGCATCTCGGTGGCGCGCACCGCAGACTGAATCTTGGCAGCGATCTGTTGCGCATTGCCGCCCTTGCCGACGGCGGTGAATATGTCGAGCTCCAGGGCCGTCAGAAGAGCGCGGCTCGGCATAAAGCTGCGGACCATGTCGTGGATGTCGTCCGGCAGCACGCCGGCGGCATCCTTGCCCCTCAACATGGCGAGGTACTTGTTGCGATGGTCGAGGATCTCGGTCTTCATCTCGGCGTCGGGAATTCGCTCCAGACGCTCGACCTTTTGTCCCTGCTTCAGGTGCGACGATACGATCTCCGGCACGTCGCTCGGGGCCAGCTTCGCATACCAGGTGCCCTCGGGATAAACGATCATCACCGGTCCGCTGTCGCAAATTCCCAGACAGCCGCAACTGGAAACCTGGACATCGTCGCTCAATCCTTGGCGGCCGAGCTCGCGATACAAGGCATCGAGAACGCGGAACGAGCCTGCCGCCGAGCAGCAGGGAACTCCTTCAGCTTTTTCCTGTGTGCAGACGAAAATATGATGACGAAACGGTTCCACGGGACCTCCAAATCAGTAGCCAGTAGCCAGTTGCCAGTATTGGGCTCTCACAGTTTATCTTCAGGCCAGGGCAGCAGCCGCGGAAAGGTCGGGGCTCACAGCGCGGGGTGACGAGGCGCGGGGCGCAATCGAAGTCCGTTCGCCTGGAAATCAGCCGCGATGGCCACGCATGGTTAGAATCGGGCAAATTCTTCCTGGGTTCATCTTCCAGTAACCATGTTAATGAATAATTCATCTTGACAGGTCCCCGATGTACACTATGATGTTTCAAACATTTGTTGTGGGATATGTTTTGGCCAATTGCCATGCAGCAGACCTTCACATCCAAAGAAGTGGTGGCCCTGACGGGCATCAGCCCGCGCCAGCTTCAGTGGTGGGATGAGCGTCATATCGTGGTTCCGGCCCGCGACGGGCACAAACGCGTCTATGGGCTCGACGATCTAGCCGAAGTGGCTGTGATTTGCGATCTGCGCCAACGCGGCTTCTCCCTGCAGAAGATTCGCCGGGTAATTCGCTTCCTGCAAAAGGAACTCGGCAAGCGCCTGGTGGAGACGGTTTCCGCCGCCTCCGAATACCACCTGCTGACCGATGGCCGGCATATTTACCTGGAAGATTCCGCCCGCGCGGTGGTCGATCTGCTGAAGAACGCCCGCCAGCCGATGTTATCGGTGTGCCTGAGCGACACCATCCAGCGGGTCCGCGCCGAGGTGCGCGGAGCCAGAAAGCGCAGCGCTTCCGTGCGTCATCTAACTGTACGACGGAGCAGGCTTCTTGAACGGTCCTGAAGGAGGGCACATGATCGGAGAACTGAGCGTCCTGAGCGAGTGGATCCCCGAACAGATGGAGCCTGGAACCATCTTTGTGCTGGAAAACGCCGGCGAAGTGGGCGAAAAGGAAGACCCTTATTGGGCAGTTCTGTCGTGCCCCAAATGCGGGCAACTCGGGCTGGTTACCCGCAAACAGATCGCCGGCTTGATGACCGTCATTTGTGGCTCTGAGAAGTGCTCCGCCCAATTCTTCATCCGCGATGAAGAGATCGTGCAGCGCAAGCCGAGCTGATGGGCCAGCCATCCGGCTCTCAGACTGAAGTCCGGCAAGTCCGTCAGAGTGCTGCCAAGCCTCAAGCGCCTCGAACCTGCCCTGCATGACAGATCAGAATGCATTCAAGCGCCTGCTTGGCTACAGTAGAGCCACTTCATAGTCCATGGGAATTGCGATGTTTGTGGCGCCAGAGAAGCGCTGCGCGCGCTGCATTGCCAGGTCACCTTGCCCGGCGAGCCTGGCGAGTAGCTCGGCGTGGTCCTGGAAGCGCTGTTCCGCGTGAAACGTCGCGCGCCGCCGAATGCCAAAACGCTCCATGGCTGCCGCGCTGTGCGCGACTTTGTCCTCCTCGGCGCCGTAGAAGATCCATTCAGAATCGGGCGAATGGTCATATACCACAATGTCAGATGCCAGGGTGCGAGCATGGCTCAGCGCCTTCTGGGGATCGTCCATCTCGTGCAGGCAAAATTCAAAGTAAACTACGTCTCCAGACAAACTAACGTCTGCGAAGTTGGCGGCCACAACCTCCATGGAATTCTGCCAGCCTCTGGCCACAATATTCGCCTTCAGTTCCTGGAGAGATCCCGCATCCTGATCAATGGCGATCAGCTTCCTGGTTCCCGCGGATGGATCGAGAAGTTGCCTGCCTCCAGCTCCGACAAAAAGCACGGTCTTGCCCGTGAAGTCATAAAAACGGACCAGGTTCGCCGTGAGTTCTTGCAGATCTACGGCCATAGAAAATCCTTTCTGGATGGCGCATCACCCGCGACCTTACTTGCCGGCCTCAGCTTTCAGATCGCTGACCAGCCGCTGAAACGCCGTCTGATACGAGTCGTGGTCTTTCCAGTTGCTAAAGTCGGGGATGAAGTACTCGCGTATCTCCTCGGCCAAGTTTTTGCCATCGACATCTAAGCACACCCAATCGCGCAGCACCTCATACGGAACCAGCCGGATCGGAAACAGTACCTGCTTGCCTTCTTCTAGCTCTCGTTGGTGCGCTTTGCGGATCTCGACCTTCACCCACTCGCTGTTCATGCTGTGCTTGGAAAGGATCAGTAACAGCTTGTCATGCAGGCGAATGGCCTTGTCAATTTGCTCGTGCAGTTTGCGGCCTCCCTGCGCGTCGTGCGGCGAGTACCAACAGCGCACTTTATTGCCCTGCAGATCGTTGTAGAGCCGATCGACAAACTCCTGGTTCTTGGTCGAGTGGCTGATGAAACATTTGTAGAACTCGATAGGCCGTCCCACCATCGAGCCGATGTAGGCAATGAACTCGTCAGGAACACCACAGCCGCGCAGAAATGCGTCAGGAATCTTGCCGCGCGACTTGTAGATAGTGTCAATGCCAAGGGTGGATGGGGCGTAGTGCTTAATTGTCTCGAGGCCTTTGGCGACGCTTAGGTCGAGGTCGGCGAAGATGGTCTCCCATGCCGTCGCGTGGGTGAAGTCAGCCCCGCTGAGTTCTGCCCCGATTAGGCTCGCCCCGCCAAGGTCGGCTCCGGTCAGGTTGGCCCCGCGGAGTTCCGTCGCGACGAGGCGCGTCTCGCGGAGGTATGCCCCACGGAGATTCGCTCCCCAGAGGAGCGCCCCTCCCAGGTCCGCCCAGCGGAATTCCGCACCCTGGAGGTCCGCTTTGAAGAGCAACGCTTGGCGAAGAATCGCCTCGCCGAGCTTGGCCTCGTTCAGGTCCGCCTGGCGCAGGTCCGCTTTCGCGAAGTAGGCTGCGCTGAGGTCGGCGCCCCTGAGATTCGCTTCGCGGAGATCCGGCACCACATCAGGGTGTTCGTCTCTCCATTTGTTCCACTCGCCAACGCCTTGCTTCAGAATTTCGAGATGTTCAGGGTTCGCCATTGCCGCGTGACCTCACTTCCTTGCGCGATGCTAAGGATGATCTTACCGGGGTCCGACGAGCGCCGGTTTTGGCGTTCGCTGGGGTTGTTGACCGGGGTCCGGCTGTTTAGCTTTGTTGAAATCCCTTGAAGGGGTGCGACTTCATTCCGCCGGATCAAGCTTCAACTGCTCGACCGCTGCGCCGCGCGCCTTCGGCGCCTTCTTGAAGGTGGCGTCCAACAATCGCGGATACTGCACCTGCGCACCGCTCAACAACTGCTCGACCGTCAGGATCTGGATGCGCGGATACGTTCCCGTGTCGAACGCCGACTCGTCTTTATAGAAGCCAGCTTCGGCGGCTTCTTTCAGCATGGGCCTAGTCGGCTCTTCCATCGTGATTAACACTCCGATGGCGGCCTTCTCGCGCTCGATCACGCCGCGCAGGTCGCGCACGAATGCGACGTTGATGTTCTGCCCGGCCTTCACCGAAAAGATAATCTGCATGGTTTTGCCGCTGTTATCCACGTGGAAGTAGAGACGCCCGTCGATGCCGCGGTCCGCGCCTTTGCGTTCTTCCACTGGACGCGCATCCACCAACCCGAGCGCCCAATATTGAAAGTGGGTGGGCTCGGTTTTCGCCAACTCGCGGGCATCGGGCACTGAGGTCGGTTCGCCAATCACTTCGTAGCTCTTGCGAATCTCAGGGCCGAATATGTCAGCGAGTCGCGTCTTGATCAGGGTGGTGGCAAGCGGTGTGATGTCGATGCCGATCCAGCGGCGCTGCAGACGTTGCGCGGCGACGACTGCCGTGCCGCAGCCGCAGAAGGGATCGAGAACTATGTCGCCTTGGTTGCTGCTGGCTTTGATGATGCGTTCAAGAAGTGCTTCGGGTTTCTGCGTAGGATAGCCGAGGCGCTCTTGAGCTTGAGAGTTAATGGGCGGAATGTCCGTGACCACGTCCTGTATTCGGCCACCTGCGCTTAGGTAGCGCTTGAAGCGGGGAAATCCGGGACCCTGCCCCGACCGTTGACGGGGCCAATGGATATAGCCATTTGCATCTAGCAGGTCGAGCCTTTGCGTCGTGCTGAGCGCCTTAGCAGCCTCTTCTCCTACAATCGCGACGACGGCCTTGGAGCTAACTTTCCAGTGCAATCCTTTTGCGGTGACGTCATAACCACGCCACACGGCACCAGAGTCGCCGTGACGAACCCCTGGGCCGGTTAGGTTGTCATCGGCCCACATTTCTCCGTTCGAATCAAGGTTCTTGTATCGGGCTGAGTAATCGGTCGAATGAGGAACGATGACATCATTCCAAACATAGCTGGGACCATTAGAGTAGAAGAGGATCGTGTCATGGATGTCTCCCCAACGTTTTGCGGCCGAGTGTGAGCTTGTTCTTTTCCAAGTTATCTCGCTCCGGAAATTCTGCGGCCGGAATACTGCATCCATCAGCATCTTCAGGTAGTGACTCGCTGTGGGATCGCAATGGAGATAAATCGACCCTGTGACCTTGAGCACGCGCTTCAACTCGAGAAGGCGCGGCGCCATCATGGCCAGATAGGCCATCATGTCGCTGTTGCCGAGGAAGTTGCGAAACGCCTGCATCGCCTTCGAGACCCATCCGCCGCGCTCGACGACTTCCTGATAGGCGCGCTCGGCATCGAGGTTCCATTCCCACGTGTCCTCGAAGGCCGTGATCTGCGATGAGGAACGGGTGCCGTCCTTCTCGGCGAAGAGGACGTTGTAATCCTGGCGGCTGTTGAACGGCGGATCGAGATAGATGAGGTCCACCGACTCGTCGCGCACGTAACGGCGCAGCACGTCGAGATTGTCGCCATAGAATAGTTTGTTGTCGGCCATTGAAAGCCATTCTAGTCCACTACTTATGACACGACCCGTTATTCCCATTTCGGGAGTTGGCGCAAAATAGAAGCGCCAATTGCTACTTTCGTAACTTGACCGCATTGCCGACCAGACCCATACTTTGCTTGTAGGGCAGGATCCGCCGCGCCCGGCGCTCCTGCCCTTTTGTGTCTTTAAGTAGGGTTTGGTACGTCACCGTGACGACCGTCGAATTGCCAAACCGCGTTTCCCCAGGGCTCTCCCACCCTCCCTCAGCAGCCCGTAAGTCTTTGGGGCTCAAGATTTTGCCTGTAAACCCCCTGAATGCAATATTTTGCGAGGATTTTCGGTACTGTCCTGTTTTAGTGTTGCTGCTCCATCCGTCGTCAAAAACCAAAATTTGATTTGCGGCTCCCGCCGTACACACGGCACCGGGAAACTCGCCGTTTGTTTCCACTGAACCGTCACCGTCTCTAAGTCAGACTCGACTACCGTCAGCGGAGGGCTACCGCTGTTTAGCCGAACAATTTCCCCTAAACGAAATACACGGTTTATCATGCTTACTTCTCTCCAAGGGAGCACACCATGACTCAATTCCGCATCGGCGATTTAGTTCGCCTAAAATCTGGCGGCCCAACGATGACTGTTATTCACGTTGGCGTCCCTATCAACGAGAGCAGAATTAAGATCACCTGCCAGTGGTTCGTCGGAACCAATCTCACCACTGAGGAGTTCCCGCCCGAAGCTCTTGACCGCGCTCCTGCCAAAGATTAGAGCGCAAGAAAATGTAAACATCAATATCCACCGCGTTACTGCTTTTCCTTGCGCATCTTCTCGACCCTAGCTCGCGCTATTGCTTCTCGCCATTCCTCATAACCTACTCGCCGTATTCCGCCATCTTCGCCACCGCTTGAGGCAACAACCGCTTGCGTGGTTTCCGCCGCTGCCGGTTTCGGGCTTTCAACCGTCGTTGGTACGCTCTTGCTGCCGCCACCAAGCCCAAACTCCAGGTATCGCTTCGGGTAGTACAAAGCTGCAGGTATGCCCCAAAAACAAAGGCTTATTACAATCGCTCCCAATCGCTCGCCACCCTGAACCACTAACTCATAAGCGCCTCCCAACAACGACAACCCCGCCACCACATACACCAGCACAAACCCATATCGGCGTTTATGCCGCAGGCCAGTAAACAAAAAGATCAGCAACACTAGGGTCGGAATCGAGGCTAGCAATGACCGCTGCAAAATAAACTGCACAAGGCCAAGAACTAAAGACGCCCACGCCTGAAACTTTCCCCAACGATAACCTCTTTCGGATTGTTGGATCATTGCCCGCGACCCTCCAATGCCGAAAGATTACCGCCTATTGCCGCCCAGAGCTAGACCTTCCTTGCTTGCCTTTCTTTCGGGCCTTGACCGCCCTCGCAGTCCTCTCAATGTTAAGCGGGTCTCTTACAAACTGACGGCCAGCCTCGATAATGCGTTTCGCTGTTGGGCTGTTCGCCGCTTCTTGCAGACGGTCTGTTAGTGCTCCCTCTTTCTCAGCCATTGGCTTGCCTCTTTCTGTCTAATTCTTGGACTCCGCGCCAGCACTCGGCCATGACTCACCCGCATTGCGGCGAGTCTGGAATACCTGAATAGATAGCTTCAACTGCCTAATTCGCTCCTTCGCGTGATTGATGGCCGCGTCCCAGCCGTTCAACTTTTTTTTGCTAACTACCACTTTTCGGCCTTGCGTTTTGTTAGACACTGCCTTACACTCCTGTCTGACCATGGAAATAGACTTCAAACGGATGCTTTACGAGAAGTTCAATGAGCTTGGCGAAAAGATACAAGCCAGGGAAGCACTTGACTTGGAAATCGCCAAACTCCACCAGTTTGTTCGCGCCACTCTGCGAATGCTCCCCGAAAAAGAGCAGGATGAATTTGAGCAGAGGATTGACGACTTGGATATTCGCTCGGTCGGTCTGACAGACGCGATCAAACGCACTCTGCAAGCGGCTCCTGAAGATGCTTGGATTAGTGGCCCCGCACTGCGTCAACGACTCATTGAGGCAGGATTCGACTTTAGCCAGTACACCTCTAATCCTCTCGCCTCGATCTACTCCGTCGCCAAGCGGTTCAAGCCTACGGAAGTTAAATCCGACATGATCGAAGGCGTTCGTTCGTTCCGATGGGTCGGGCCGAGAAAAGCTACAGTCGCACGGTTTAAGAGCCGTTTTAGAAGCCGTTTCACAGGAGAGGAAATACCGCCTCCGCCTAAGCGACTTAAGAAGGAATGATTTTGGAGTGAAATACGAAACGCCCCGCGTTCCGAGCGCAGAGCGTTTCAGAAAGGACAAACAGAAATGCGGCGTATCAGATTCAAACTCGTTAGCCGCTGGTTTTCTCTCGATCTGAGCATCGAGCCACCATAACCAGTAACCCGTAATACTCAGCGCCCCGCTTCCCGCGTCAACGGGTTGCGGGGCTAATCCAAAGCGCGGAGTTAGCCACGCCTCAGACCATGAGCTTCTATTTTGGGCAATAATATAGTTGGCAAAGTAGGATGCGGGCCGGTAGGATGATTCTGCCGTGACAGGCCGAGCAATCACGCAGTCTTTGTCATCTGCTTCTTCCGTGCCCGCGTCCGCTTCCAGTTCGCCTCTCGCTTCTGTAACTCTTTTTTCGAGACGCTGAAGACCTTGCGGACAGCATTGTCGAACTTCTCAGCCTCCGTATTGCCGGGCACGTTCGGTGCTGGTAGCGGTTTCATTCGCCACTTATGATACGCGGGTCGCAATCGATTGCAAGGACGAAACGCACTGACTATCTCAGGTGATGGAGGTCACAGACGGGCGTCGGGCTTGGGTTCTATAAGGAGCTACCATGAGAAAAGCCCGGAAAGTTTTGGCGTTACTTCTGATAACCCCGTTGAGCCTTGCCGCAGCATTTATTGCGGTTGGAAGTCTGGAAGCCCAGAGCAAGCCAAGCGTGCCCGTTGCCGAGCCGCAGTACATGAACAGTTTTTACGCGGTAGATGCCAACGGCAAGCTAATCGAGCTGGAGCGCCAGACCGTCACATTCCGGACTAAAGCGAAGGTATTTCCGGGTTACGCCTCCGTGAAGATGACCACCGAGTTCAAGCCGGGCCACTCGTCAGTGCGAATCACTGCCGCCGGGCAGTTCATTGTACGGGGACGTGCTCCTATCGACCCGGTGTCGCGGTTTGAACTGCGGGCGTTGAAGGCGTCAAAAGATCACCGCGACTTCGTGATGACGCAAGGCCACGGCTCCGTTTTCGGCGCTTCGGCAACATCAAATCCAGAAGAGGGAGCCGTAGGGATTCGCTTCGAGGAATATGGCGCTGACTCGTATCGCATCACACCGGACCGACCGCTTGCCCCTGGAGAGTACGCCTTAGCGATGCGCGGATTCGCTTCCGAACTGTACTGTTTTGGGGTAGATCGCTAAACCCAAAGGGTTGGTTTGCGCGAACTCTTCGGCGTGCTATTCTCCGGCAAGGAGCACTATATGACCGAAGAAGCACGGCGAGAAGAGAAGAAGAATCTTCTGCTTGAGTGGACAGAGACCGCGCAGGAATTAGATTGTCAAAAGGCCGTAGCCGCTAGGATGGCCGACTTACTGTCTCATGTAGCGAGTAAGCTGCGGTCGGAACCGGAAAAGCTGATATTTTCTGGGGACTCAACTCCGTTGCAATACATGCAACGAGAACTCATTGTGGAAGCTGCGGGTCTTGACGTTCTGGCGATCTGTGGAGTGCGTGACGCCATCAGAAAGTTGCTTGATCGACAGCGCGATCTCAGGCCCCGGATGGCGGCCTTCAATCTCCCGCAGAGTTAGAAGGAACGCTTTTCACTCTTTATCTCGCGGCTCTGGCCTGACGAAAAGCGGAGGATACTGCGCTGGTACGACAAACGGCTCCAGTAGGGCGCGAGCGAAAGCCAGCTCCATATTCTTGCCATCGAAGTGCTCTCCTACGTGTGGCCGTTCGCATAAACTCCTGAGCGATGCTCGGGTCGGGCGCTTTTCTTGCCCTGACAATCGCTTACATTGCTGTATCCATTCCCAGGCGAGTAAATCGGCAGCATCAAGCGCCGCGAGTTTGTTTTTCTTAATGAAACCGTGGGAGACGTATCTGTAGCGTTCATCCAGCGCAGAATTGTCGGGGATGGAATTCAGAAATTTATTTGCGTCTGCCTGATTGCTGCTACCGCTCTCAAAGAAATAGATGGTCTCCTCCGGCGGCATTTGCTGCTCTTCCATCCACCTTGCTGAGTAACCCAGGCAGAGAGTGGCGCACAATCCGAATGGCCTGCCAACGCTGCGGATGTCATCGCCGTGCATCGCTATACACTTGTCATAGGCGGCACGTTCGACGGACACCACGACACCAAGGGTCATGTGCTGCTTGATAGCAGCAATCAAGCCGCGCGCCAGTTCATCCCGTTGTGGCTCGTCTAGGTCTTCAAAGTCCTTGTGTCCATGAACCAGGTTAACCATGCGAAAGCGCCGCCCATTCAATAGACGACGCCACTCACTGCGGAAGTCTGAGAGAACATCGTCGCGGAAAAAGTAGCCAGCGACGCAGGTAATGGAGGCATTGCCCGTACCGCCATCATCGAAACCTGCCTGCATAGAGAGCACCAATCCGCCGTGAGGCAAGAGTTCATCAATCGAAGCCCGAATCGCTTCGCACGGTTGACTTTGGGCACACCGCAGCATTACGCTCCCATCTAGGAGACGCAGCGACAGATGATGTGCGTTGGCGAGTCATCCTAAGCAATCCGCCAAGAAAACCGAAGGTGACCCCGCACGAGTTTTGTGGAAGCGGAAGTTCTTAAACGGACTTCCGCTTCCCGCGTTTCAAACGCAAAGGGCTAGCAGACCGCCGTTTCTCCCACCTTGCCGGTCAACTCGTCGAAGGTGAGACGCTTGCCGACAATACCTTTCACCGCAGCGCTGAACCGTTCGCCGTCTGTCAGCTTGCGATTGTTATAGCGATACGCTTGCTCGTCGAGATAGCGGAATAGATGAAACGGCTCGACACTGACATAGGTTCCGTTGATGCCGCGCTTCAAGAGGCTCCAGAAGTTTTCCAGTCCGTTAGTGTGAACCAGGCCGTCAACGTACTGGACGGCATGGTCCACGACCTGATGCGCGTAGTCGCCAGCAAGTCCGTCGTATGAAAGCAGCGCATCGGTATAGAGGGCCGAGCCAGCTTCGACGTGCTTCTTGACTTCTGCTTGCAACGCAGTCTTTTTGCGGTTCGGGATCACGGTAGCGCGAACCTTTCCGCCACGCTCCAAGATGCCCATGACGGCGGTTTTATCCTTGCCGCCAGTTCCGGTGATGCGGCGCTGGCGCTTGCTGACGTGCATGTTGCGGGCCTTGCCGCCGATGAAAGTTTCGTCAGCTTCCACATGGCCGGTCAATTTCTCAAACGAACCGGACATCAACGCTAGGCGAATCCGATGATCTAAGAACCATGCTGTTTTTTGAGTGATGCCGAGCGCGCGGTGAATCTCGTAACTGCTGATGCCGTTCTTGCAATTCACGATCTGCCACATGGCAGTCATCCACTTGTCTAGGCCGATGGGGGAGTCCTCCATGATGGTTCCGGTCTTGAGCGTGAACTGCGGAGCGTCATGCTTTTCGCGGCAGTGCCAGCGATTGTATTTTTCAAGGAATAGGACGTTCTTGCTTCCGCATCGCGGACAGGTCACGCCATCGGGCCAGCGACGAGCTACCAAATATGCGCGACAATTAGCCGGGGCGGCGAAGTAGAGAATCGCTTCTTGCAGAGTTTTCGGTTCGCTTGCCATGATTCAAGAATAGGCCGAATCCTCTGTTTTGTCAACTACATTATTGCCCTATTTTGGCTGGTTTCTCCGCTTAACGCAAGTGGAGAAATCACATGACCTGCAAACGCTGTAATCACACGGTCCGCAAGTCCGGGCACTACGGAAAGCGCCACATTCAGCGGTATCGCTGTACGACCTGCAAAATTACGTTTTCCCAATACGAACCCAAACTCGGAACCCACTACACCCCGCCTGAAACCGCCGCAAAAGTTCTTACCCTGATGCTGGAAGGAATGAGCGTTCGGGCAATTGAGCGGTTCACCGAAATGCACCGCGACACGATTCTGTCTCTGATGAACACGGCAGCGAATAAAGCCCGCCGAGTGCTGGACTCCAGAGTGCAACACATCAGCCCCAGGTACGTGCAAGTAGATGAAATGTGGGGCTACGTCCACACGCGGGAGCCTCATCTGCATAAGGGGGATTCCCCCGATTGGGGTAGTACGATGATTTGGCTGGCGCTCGACAGCGAAAGCAAACTCATCATCACGCACCACATTGGCCGACGTACCGGCATCAATGCCCATGCGTTTGCGTCCGATCTCCGCGCCCGTACCGATGGCCGCTATCAAGTCACAAGCGATCAGTACAACGCCTACGTGGGCGCGATGCGAGAGCACTTTGGGCAGAACGTCGATTTCGCGCAGCTTCGGAAAATCTATTCCAGCGGTACTGGCGATGGGTGGTACGGCAGCGGCGATGTTGTGGCGGCAATCCCACACATCAAAATCGGCAGACCGGATTTCAGCCGCATTTCTACCTCTCACGTCGAAAGAACCAACCTCAACGTGAGAATGCACCTTCGCCGCTTCACTAGACTGACGAACGCTTACAGTAAGACGCTGGCCAACATGCAAGATGCCGTTTCGCTTTACGTCGCGTTCTATAATTTCTGTCGTGTTCATGGCAGCCTCAACAAGCAAACTCCTGCAATGCGGGCGGGATTGGCTGACCACGTTTGGAGTCTGGAGGAACTTCTGACGGCAGCATAGGAACGCCCAAGGCGAGTGCCATATCAACGGGCGAAAGAATATCCTTGTACCGCTGAACAAAATCACGCTGCTGCCGCAGCGAAAGGACGGGATTACATGCTACCGAACATTCCCAAACCATGCATTTACAAAGTCGAAGAGGAAGAATGGATGGAAACACTACATCAAATCCTTGCAGAAGCCGGCCCAAAAACGCTTTGGGTGACCCTACAGAGCACAGTCCTCTTGATCCGCTCCAGACCGTTTGAACTCCGACTCGATGAACAAACGCTACGTCTTCTTGAACCCCGACAATCACCCGAGCAGCTTGAGGGCCAACGAACCGTATGCGTAATTGCCCTGCCAGCGCATCAAAGTGGTCACTATCGAAAAATAGCGACACCAGACGGCCATATATGCCTTTGGGCGAATTTTCGTTTGTATCGGGAGGGCGATCCCGAACGAGAAAAGTTTGCCGTTGTCGCCATTGCGACCAGCGCGGAGGCGTTAAACCTCGCAGGCTCCGAAGCTCCTTTGCCGTCAGTGATCCAGTAAATAATTCTCTAGCCACTCACGCGCCCAGCGCGTAAGCCAAACCAACGCTCAGGACTCAGCACTAAACCGCTACTGTTTTTGGAACAACACGGTTTCATGACAGTACCGGATTTTCTTGCGGCGGCCCTTTGTTTTCAAGATCTTGCGGGCAAGAGGGGGAGGGGGAAGGCAGTTTCAAGTTTCGAGTTTCGAGTTTCAAGTAAAGCTGTATAGGAGAGACAAGTCATGCGTACTTGTAAACACGTAAAAGCGAATGGCGAATTTTGCGGATCACCGGCGCTGCGCGGCCGCGAGTATTGTTACTTCCACCTGACCGTTCTCGGACGACGTCTGCGAACGCAAAAACACATCATGAAAGGCGAAAATCACTACCTGCAACTGCCGACCCTGGAAGACGGCAACTCCATCCAGATGGCGCTGATGCAAGTGATGGAGGCGCTGCTGCGCGACCAGATCGACACCAAGGTTGCGGGACTGTTGCTGTATGGGCTGCAGATTGCCAGCTCGAACCTGCAACAGGGCGCCAATTTTGCGCAGGGCCAGAGCGCCACCGTGGCAGGAAGCTACGACAACTTCGAGCAGGATTACGATCTGGCTGATACGGATTGCGGGCTGAAGGTCACTGAGGAGGAAGAAGAGCCCGAGGCGAAAGCGGCGAACGAAATCGACCGGGCTGGCGCGGTCCCGGCAGCGCCGGAGCCGCAGCGCATCCAAAAAGATGCCGGCAGGCAGGGCTTTCTCGTGCGATTGCGTCCGCAAAACGATGAGACACAACTGGCGGAGAAGACGAAGGAGGTCGCGTGCAACAGTTGTCAGTTGCCAGTAGTCAGTTGTCAGCAAGAACAACCGCAGATCCTTCGACTCCCCCTCACGACGTTCGGGGTCGCTCAGGATGACAAGAACCAGTTGTCAGTAGTCAGTAGCCAGTAGCCAGTAGTCAGTGGTCGGTTGTCAGTTGGGGAGAATGCAAGGAACGGAGATGACAGAGCTGATGAGACGAGAACCGCAGGTCCCTCCGCTCGGCCGGGATAACAAGAACCAGTTGTCAGTTGGGAGGAAGGGCAACCGCAGATCCTTCGACTCCCCCTCACGACGTTCAGGGTCGCTCAGGATGACAAGAGCCAGTTGTCAGTTGCCAGTAGTCAGTTGTCAGCAAGAACAACCGCAGATCCTTCGACTCCCCCTCACGACGTTCGGGGTCGCTCAGGATGACAAGAACCAGTTGTCAGTAGCCAGTAGTCAGTTGTCAGTTGGGAGGAAAGAACAACCGCAGATCCTTCGACTCGTCGCTCCGCTCCTCGCTCAGGATGACAACTCTAAAAAGTATGGGCGGGACTTACCGCACCGACGCTTTCCCTGCTGCCGACACCGGCACCTGCTCCACGATTTCGATGCCGAAGCCTTCCAGGCCGGCGACCTTGCGGGGATGATTGGTGAGCAGGCGAATGCGTTTGAGGTTCAGGTCCGACAGGATTTGCGCGCCGATGCCGATCTCGCGCTGGATGCGCCGCTGGCTCTCGGGCAGCGTGGCCAGTTGCTGCTCGTGGTGGAACTGGATGGTCATGCGGTCGCCCAGCCGCTCCACCGAATAGCCCTTGGAGGTCGAGTGCAGGTAGATCAGCGCCCCGCGGCCTTCTGCGGCGATGCGGCGCATGGCGGCGTCAATGACATCGCGGCATCCGCACCACTTCGCGCCGAAGACATCGCCCACCAGGCAGTGCGAATGCATACGCACCAGCACCGGCTCGTCGCCCGCATTCTCCACATCGCCCTTGACCATGGCGATGTGCGAGTCGCCGGTGATCTCCGACTCGTAGGCGATCATGCGAAACTCGCCGTACGCGGTGGGCACAATCGCCTCGGCCAGCCGCCGCACGTAGCGTTCGTGCGCCATGCGGTAGCGGATCAGCTCGGCGACGGTGAGCATCTTCATGTCGTGGTGGCGGCAGAATTCCGTCAGCTCGGGAACGCGGGCCATGGTGCCGTCGTCGCTCATGATCTCGCAAATCACGCCAGCCGGAACCAGTCCCGCGAGGCGAGCCAGATCGACCGAGGCTTCCGTCTGTCCGGCGCGCACCAGCACGCCGCCTTTGCGGGCGCGAAGCGGGAAGATGTGTCCGGGACGCGCCAGATCGTTGGGCCGGGTTGCGGGATCGATCGCCACGCGGATGGTTTGCGAGCGGTCGTAGGCCGAGATGCCGGTAGTGACGCCGTCTTTGGCGTCGATGGACTCGGTAAACGCGGTGCCGAAGTTGGAGGTGTTCTCGGCGGACATCTGGCCGAGGCGAAGGTAGTCGAGGCGCTCCTCGGTCATGGCCAGGCAGACCAGACCGCGGCCATATTTGGCCATGAAGTTGATGGCGTCCGGAGTGATCTTCTCGGCGGCCATGGTGAGGTCGCCTTCGTTTTCGCGATCTTCGTCGTCGATGACCACAATCATGCGGCCGGCACGGATTTCCTCCAGCGCGGTCTCGACATCGCAAAATGGGGAGTGAGTGGGCACAGTGGTTTGATTCAGATTTTAGCAGGGAAGCGGGAGGAGCCGCTGTTCGCCAGAGCATCAGATCAAGCGATACCCAAGAGAAAAAGGGCCGCACACGGCGGCCCTTACGGAAATCGGATGACCGACTTACAGGGTGGACTCGATTTCGAATCCCCAGGCCTCCAGAAGAGGCTCGGGGATGTACTTGGAATTCTTATTCTTGCGCGCCCATTCCCGCAGACGGGTGGAACGAATGTACTGGTCAGGTTGGAGCTTGAACTCTTTCACCACCTGCTCGAATTCAGTGATCGTGGGAACAACCGGCCCGATCGGTTCCGGCTTGCCCCAATTAGGATTGCCACGACGTTTTGCCATATCTGCGCTCTTTCCGCTTTCGAGATTTATTATGAGGATGACGTAATGGCCCCAAACGATGCCTACGCAGCCCACCAGTTATCTGATTGGATTCGCGCCACTTCTGCAACGATTCAAGAGGCGCGTTTGTCCCGTGGGGGGACACGAGGGCAAGGTCCCAACAAAAGGCCTAGAGACTGCCCACTATACCTCGCTTTTTCCCTTAGATCAAAGGAAAATGAAAATTCGGTGCAGCTGGTGTGGAAAACCCACAACAGCAGCCACAATCCTCGCTTATCCCTCGTGGAATGAGACGGTTGGGGACGAGAAACGTGAGCAGAAAGGGGAAAGTCCTACGACCCGGGCCGACGACTCAGGCGCGTAGATCATTGCACGGTAAGAGTGGTGGTTCCGATGCCGCTTTGCGGACTCACTGAACGGTCAGCGTTATAGCGTTACTGGTGACCGTGCCGATGGAGCCAGTGGACGTCGCAGTGATGACCGTAGTTCCTACCGCTACGCTCGTGGCCACCCCACTGCCGCTGCTGAGATTGGTGCTGATCGTAGCCACGTTCTTGTTGGACGAACTCCAAGTCACGGCGTTTGTAATATCCTGGTTAGCCGATCCATTAGCGTAGGCGTAGAACTGCAGGGTCGACGGTATCCCGGACATCGAAGCGGTCGATTGGGGGAGAGTACTCCCCTCCGTCGTAGTAATTGATATGGTTGTCAAGTTCTGGACCGTGACGGTGACGCTGCCTGTCCCGCTGACGCCTTGTGCAGTGGCAGTTATGGTTGCGGTGCCCAGGGAGACTCCTGTGACCAGTCCGCCGTTCGAGATCGTGGCTATGGTGTCATCCGAACTTGACCAACCGACCGTGGATCCCGAAAGCGGCTGTCTGCTTCCGTCGGAGTAGGTGCCCGTGGCGGTGAGCTGCTGCGTACCGTTGACGGCGATCGTAGTCGAAGCGGGGGTGATATAAATTGAACTTATTGAAGGATTTATGAAGAAACCCGTGCAGCCCGCGCACATCAGGCATAGGAGAATGGCGATGCCTGTCGCTAGTACTAAGCGCCGCCTAAGACCCAGCAGCCGAAGAACACTGCCATGACAAGACAAATGGAGCTTCTGGTTGCGTCTGCGCCGGACTATATCATTCATCTCCACTCATCTCCACTCCCGAGATTAACCCCAGTTTGATCACTGAGTTGTCAAGGACGGGTCAATTTGAGCACGTTTCAAATTTGCTTGGCACTTCCAATTCCGTATCTTACTACGGCGCGAAACTGTCTGCAGCGATGCTTCTGTCAGTGGTCGCTGGGCAACTGCACCGCGAACGATCTGGTCTCCGGCAGACGAAGGATGTGGGGCGTGATGACCACCAGCAGGTCATCCCCCGTGTCGTTGTTAGTATGACTCGAAGCGGCGTAGGTCAGGCCCGGGACTGCTGCGAAGAAGGGCATTCCGCTTATGCTGCGGCTGTCGGCTGCGGAGATGAGGCCAGTGATCACGCTGGACTCGCCGTTCTTGAGCGTGATGCTGCCGCTGTACTCGCGGTTGTTGATGATGGGGATTCCGTTGTTGGTCTGCGAGCCCAGGGAGCGGATGTTCATCTCCAATTTCAAAGTGACGTCCCGGTCGGCGTGAATGATGGGGGTAGCCTTCAGATTGAGCCCCAGGTCTTCAAAATTGAAGGACGGGAAAGGCGCAATGTAGCTTTGATTGCCGAGGACTTGCGAGATGGCCGAGGAGTTGTAAATGGGAGCGAAGGTTGCATTCACGATGGGATAGCGTTCTCCCACCTTGAACACGGCAGCGTTGTTTTGCGAGGCGCGCAGGGTGACGTGCTCCAGGGAACGGACGTCCGACTGATTGAGATTAAAATTGATGGTCGTGCCGCTGGCCCCGGTAAGGCCAAAAAAGGTAGCGCCACCGCCGAAGGTGGCAAACGGTGTTGACAGAATGGAGCTGGCTTGACTGGACAGTTGTGCCAGCAACGCCTGGATGGCCTGCGAATTGGCCTGGTTGATGCCGCCGGAAGAGATCAATTGGTTGATGAGATTCTGCGAGTTTTGTCCCAGACCCGCGATGAGCGCCGGACTGATATTAAACAGGTTGAACTGCGCCGGATAAGTGGTTCCGAGCTGTCTCAGGAAGTTGGAGCTGATCTCATAGACCCGCATGTCCAGCAGGACTTCGGGACGAGCGCCGGTCAGGCTTTCCAGCAACTGGCCCGCCGCTTCCAACACCGGCTCTTCCGCCCGCACTGAGATGGTGGACTGCGCTTTGTCCTGCGCGATGTAGCGCAGATTGAGAAGCACGCGGAGTGAATTCGTCATCTCCGTCAACTCCTGGTCGGTCGCCAGATCGGGCAGGTAGAAAGTGCGCAAGGACATGCGCGTATAGTTGCGCCGGTTCTCGACGGTATCGGCCGCAAATAGAATTTGCTTGGCCGACAGCGGTATCCAGAATGTCTTGGTGACGCGGGTCGCCGTTTCCATGGCGGTGGCGAAGTTCACGTCTTCAATGTCAAACCGGACCCGCTTCGACGGCACCGAGTCATCGAACTGGGCGGTTATCCCGTAGGCCTGCGCGACCTGAGTGAGCAGGCCCTTACCATCGTCCTTCAAATGGAAGTCCTGGTGCTTGGCCGTGGGCTGCATTTCGATGGGAGTGGACTGTTCCACCACGCGCATACTTCGGCTCACCGCCGGTTCTTCGTCCAGCGGTATCGAGTCGCGCAACCGCTGCAGCGCATAATCGTTGCTGGGATCGACTTCCAGAGCGCGCCGGAAGTCGGCCATGGCAACGATCTCGTCGTGGTCGAGCATGGCTTGGTTGCCCTGCTTCAGAAATTGCATCACCAGTTGCTGGCGCGTGAACTCACGGGCGGTAAGGAACTCGACATTGTGGGGCGCGAGCTTTGCCGCAAGCTCAAACTTCTCCAAGGCGGCATCCATCTGGCCGGCCGACTTCAGCTTCACACCCGCTTTGAATTGGCGCTTGGCTTTGGCGACATCTTTGGGATCGTCAGGCGGAACCGTCGGCGTGCCGGGCTGCGCCGGGGCAGTCTGGCCTGCCACACTCGGCTGCGCAGCCGGCGCTTGCGCGGGCGGATTGCCGTCAGAAGCTGGCTGGCTCGCTGGGTTGGAGTTGCCCGACTGGGCCGATTGCGTCGTGCTGGCTGCTGTGGTTGGGCCGTTCGGCGGAGCAGCAGCCGTGGCGGGCGCAGCCGTCTGCTGCCCAGACAGCGTGCTCGTCATCGCGAGCGCAAGTAGCATCCCGGCCAAAACGCGCATCAGTGTTGAGATTGTATGCCAGTGGATTGCTGCTTGTCGCGTCAGGCAGCCAGGTGAGCAGCCCAGTACGAGATCGCATACCAAGCGCCCTGTGCTAAACTTCACTCACATCGAGGGTTGAGGATGAATACGGTTCTACGCAAGCTGATGTTCGTGGATTTGATCAAGGGACTCAGAGTCACGTTCCGCAATCAGGACCCAAAGGAAAATATCACCGAGCAGTATCCGCTGCAGCGGCCTGAAGTCGCGGAGCGTTTCCGCGGAGCGCCCCGCCTCAACAACAATCCCGAGACCAACGAGACCCTGTGCATCTCCTGCGACCTCTGCGCGCTGGTGTGCCCTGAGCACCTCATCGTGGTGAACAGCGAACGCAATCCTCACACCCGCCGCAAGGAGCTGACTGACTTCACCTACGACCTCAGCCGCTGCATGTTTTGCGGACTTTGCGAAGACGCCTGCCCTACCGACGCGCTGGAGTTGACCCAGGATTTTGAGATGGCGAACTACAGCCGGGAAGGGCTCATCTGGAACCGCGAGACTCTTGAGAAGGGCCCCGTACCCAACGTGTACCGGCGCTAGGCCGGACGGCATAGTTTTCTTGTAAGTCAGCAGGGCCGCTTACTCTAGCGGGTAGCCGTCAACACTCAGAATTCAGCAATTAGCAATTAGCATTGGTAATTATCCCTGTTCGTAGCAAGTCAAAATGTCCGCTTTTTGTAGCAAGTGAAATGTCCGGTTTTGATTCTTGGGTTTACTCATATAGCCGTCGTGGTCGCTGTGGGAAAGTGGGAATTCCGCGCACTTTGCGGG
>JBEKPR010000012.1:0-123722 GCA_049520555.1 Candidatus Korobacteraceae bacterium | reverse complement strand
CCGCAAAGTGCGCGGAATTCCCACTTTCCCACAGCGACCACGACGGCTATATGAGTAAACCCAAGAATCAAAACCGGACATTTCACTTGCTACAAAAAGCGGACATTTTGACTTGCTACGAACAGGCTCATTAGAGCGGTCGGGCCGACACGTTCGTCCTAGTTCGCCACCCTCATGGGTTGAATTAGTGGACGCAGGAACGGCAGCCCTGCTGGCGGGGACCGCCGGCTTTTATGCCTTGATAGGAGCGCGCAGCTTGGGCGTGCCGGCGACCGCCGACGTCAGTTCGGGTTCGCGGTTGATCACTTCCATCGGCTTGCGAGTCATCTGGTCGTCAATTTCTGCCGCGCGGTCAAGTTCCACCGGATAGCGCACCACCCAGATACACCAACTCAGAATCTGCTCTGGTCAGCGTGCAAACGATAATCAGGTTTTGGGTAGTAAAAGGCGTGGGTCAGCGAGGTCATCTTCATTGCGCGGTTGACTTGATCCAAGCTCGCAGGCGTCTTGGCAACCGTGACTGGTCCGCCAGAAACCCGCACATGGTAAAGTTCGTGAGGCGCGGCAACCTGGCATGAGCTTCACCCTCCTCGATTGGACCGCCATCGTCGGCTATCTCGCGATCACGCTCATCATGGGGCTGTGGTTTCGTCGCCGCTCCGGGCGCAGTGTTGACGACTACTTCGTCTCCGGCCGCAAGGTGAACTGGTGGCTGGCCGGGACCTCCATGGTCGCCACCACGTTCGCTGCCGACACTCCACTGGTGGTCACTGGGCTGGTTTATACGCAGGGAATTTCCGGGAACTGGCTGTGGTGGGGCTTCCTGCTCTCGGGCATGATGACGGTCTTCCTGTTCGCCCGGCTGTGGCGCCGCTCGGGCTTGCTGACTGATGTGCAGTTTGCCGAGATTCGCTACTCCGGCAAGCCGGCCGCATTCCTTCGCGGATTTCGCGCCATCTATCTTGGCCTGCTGATGAACTGCGTCATCCTGGGATGGGTGACGAAGGCGATGACCAGCATCGTCGGCACCACACTGGCGAATACGCCGATGCTGACCAACATCAGCCGCTACATGAGCGCGCATTTCGGCCCGGTGTGGAGCGGCAACGACGGCGCGGCGCTCGCCATTTGCGTCTTCTTGTTGATTCCATTTACCGGGCTATACGTCGCGATCGGCGGGCTCTGGGGAGTGCTATGGACGGACCTGTTCCAGTTCGTGCTGAAGATGACCATCGTTATCGCGGTCGCGTATTTCGCAGTGGTTGCCTGTGGCGGCATGACGGCCATGCTCGACAGTTTGCGCAAGATGCAGGCCGCCGCTGGCGCAAATGCTGCCAATCCCCTCGGCTTCTTCCCCGAATTTTCGCGAGGCCTCACGGCCCAGCCGCTGTGGATGGTTCCGGTGGCCAGCTTCCTGGTGTTCATCGGGCTGCAGTGGTGGGCGTTCTGGTATCCGGGGGCGGAGCCGGGCGGCGGTGGCTACATTGCGCAGCGCATCTTCAGCGCCCGTGATGAGAAGCAGGGGCTGCTCTCGGTCCTGTGGTTCAACATCGCCCATTATGCCATTCGCCCGTGGCCCTGGATCATCACCGGACTCGCGGTCATCGTCCTGCACCCCGGGCTGCAACATCCCGAGAGCGGTTACATGATGGTGCTGAACTCGCATCTCCCGCACCAGTATCGCGGGATTGCGATTGCGGGATTTCTGGCCGCCTTCATGTCCACGATCGCGACGCAATTGAACTGGGGCGCGTCCTACCTGGTCTCCGACTTCTATCGCAGGTTCGTGCATCCGAGCGCGTCGAAGAGGCATTACGTCCGGGTTTCGCGAGTGTGCACGGTATTGCTGGTCATCGTGTCAGCGTGGGTGTCAGTGCGGCTTGGCTCCATCGCGTCGGGATGGCAGGTGGTATTGCAAATTGGCGCCGGCACCGGCGCGGTGTACATCCTGCGCTGGTATTGGTGGCGAATCAATGCCTGGAGCGAGATTTCTGCCATGGCTTGTTCCCTGCTCATCACCGTCATTCTGGACCGCTGGCAGCCGTTCATCGGCAACAGCTCGCTGGTGTTTGCGAAGGGAGCATTGGCAACCACCATCGTGACGACGATCGTGTGGCTCACAGTGACGCTGCTGACGAAGCCCGAGCCGGACCAGGTCCTCTTGCGCTTCTATCGCCATGTGCGACCCGATGTCCGCGGTTGGAAGCGCATCGCCGCGCAAGCCTCTGACATTGTGGGACACCGGGACCTCGGCAGTAACCTGGGGGCTTGGGCCCTCGGGTGCGCCATGGTTTACACGTGCCTTTTTGGAACGGGGAAGATACTGCTCCATCAGCCTGCGACGGGAATTCTTCTGCTGGTTGGCTCGGCAATTTGTGCCGTGCTGCTCTATCGTGGTGTGGTGCAGAATTTCAAAGTCGAGTCGCAAGAGGCAGGCGACGGTTCGCCAAACTGGATTGCAGCGTCGTCCGCCGCCAAGTAATTTCCGCGACGAGGCTAGAAGCCAACTGATAAATCGGTTTGTGTCAGGGCACGGCTTCAGCCGTGCCGCAAATGGCCCGCTAGGACCGGGCTTTAGCCCCCGAGGTACTTCGCTCTGGGCCCCCCGGTATTTTTGTGAGATGACTTCTAGGAATTCTGGATCGAGTTCACGGAGTAATCAAACTCCTTTGCCTAATGGCACACTGATACGCGAGAATCCTAATATGCAGAGCAGCAACCACGTTCTGCGCGTGGGAGTCGTTGGCGCCGGAGCCTTCGGTCGCAATCACGCGCGCGTCTATCACGACCTTCAAGCCGATCCGTCGCAGAATGTCGAATTCGTCGGGATCGTGGACACCGACTTCCCGCGCGCACAAACAGTCGCCAACGAGTTCGGCACTTCCGCGTTTCGATCGATCGACGAATTGATTGCCGCTGGCGTGCAGGCGTGCTCGGTTGCGGTGCCTACCGCGGCTCACCTCGAAGTCGCGCGCCACTTGATGCAGAACGGCGTTGATGTCCTGATTGAAAAGCCGCTGGCGACTACCGTGGCCGAGGCGGATGAGTTGATTGCCATCGCGGAGCAGCATGGCCGGATTGCACAAGCCGGCCATCTGGAGCGCTTCAATCCCGCGGTGCGCGCCACCTTCCCGTTGCTCACAAAGCCCATGTTTTTTGAAGTGCATCGCCTCAGCGTGTTCAGCCCGCGTTCGCTCGACGTGGACGTGGTCCTCGACCTGATGATCCACGATCTCGACATTGTGCTGGCGTTCGCGCAATCGCCGGTCAAGGAGGTCCGCGCGGTGGGCTTGCCGATCCTTTCGCAGAAAGTGGACATCGCCAACGTGCGCATGGAATTCGAGTCCGGCTGCGTGGCCAACTTCACCGCCAGCCGGGTCAGCACCGAGCGGGTCCGCAAGCTGCGCTTCTTCCAGCCACGGCAATACGTCTCGCTCGACTATTCGCGGCAGGATGTGCTGGTGCTGACGGTGGACGATTTATCGCCCGATCCGGCCGGCATGGACCCGTTTAATCCGGCAAGCATTGCCGCCAGCGCTCTTCCTGGCATCACCCCGTTCAGGCCGGCGGTGGCGCAGCAGGAACCGCTGCGCGCCGAGTTGGACAGCTTTCTGCGCGCGGTGCGCCAGCGCTCCCGGCCCGAGGTCACGTTGGAAGATGGCCGCCGGGTCCTCGGCCTGGCCATGCAGGTGGTCGAGGCGATTGCGGAACACAGCCGCCGCGTGCATTTAGCGGAGTTGACTCGCACGCCCAGCTAGCCTACGCTTCTCGAATCCCCGATGCTGGATGAACCGGTCACTATTGCGAAGTTCCTGACCCTTGGCGAAGCCAAACTGGCGCAGGGCAAGCTGATCTCTGCCGGCATTTCGGCCTTCGTGTGTGACGAGAACATGCATGCCATGAATTGGCATATGGGCATGGCCTTGGGCGGCATCCGCCTGCAGGTGCCCGACAGCCAGGTGGTGCGCGCCATGGAAGTCCTCGACGATTTCGAGCCGGAGGAATCCAACTTAGTAGAAGCGGAACTCGGCGATGACGAAGGCACGGAAGAGGTCGCCTGTTGCCCGGAATGCGAATCGCTGGAGATTCGCGAAGTAGCCGGCGCCAATCCGCGTCAGATCGCTTTCTGGTCGGCGGCCATGCCATTCCCCGAGCCCCCATCACCGGAGACACATCGCTGGAAATGCCTGGCTTGCGGCTATCAGTGGCGCGAAGCCGAGGAGTAGAGCGCTGCTGAAATCCTTCCCTAAGCCGATGGCGCGTGCGACAATAGAACTTCCTTCCTCGCCATGCACCCAATTGATAGCGCCACCAGCCTCGCCAAAGAACCCACCATCACTCCGGAAGTGCTTCGCGACCACGGAATCTCGCCGGAGGAATACGACCGCATCCTGAAGTCGCTGGGCCGCGAGCCTACCTTCACCGAGCTGGGCATCTTTAGCGTGATGTGGAGCGAGCACTGCTCCTACAAATCCTCGCGCGTGCACCTGAAGCGGCTGCCCACGCACAGCCGTCGCGTGGTGCAGGGGCCGGGTGAGAACGCCGGCATCATCGACATCGGCGATGGCTGGGCCTGCGCCTTCAAGATCGAGTCGCACAATCATCCTTCGTTCATCGAGCCCTTCCAGGGCGCTGCCACCGGGGTTGGCGGCATTTTGCGCGACATCTTCACCATGGGCGCGCGCCCGGTCGCCATCATGGATTCGCTGCGTTTCGGCCCCATCACGCCGCAGCCCGGTCTCGACCAGGCCACGCTGCACAAAAACCACTCCGTGCTGGAAGGCGTGGTGAGCGGCGTCGCATCCTACGGAAACTGCTTCGGCGTGCCCAACGTCGGCGGCGAGGTGAAGTTCGAAAGCTGCTACTCGGGAAATCCGCTGGTGAACGCGTTTGCGCTAGGGCTGGTGCGCCGCGACCAGATCTTCTACGCCAAGGCCGCCGGGGAAGGAAATCCAGTGATCTACGTCGGCTCCAAGACGGGCCGGGATGGAATCCACGGCGCCACCATGGCGAGCGAAGAGTTCAGCGAAGCGTCGGAGGCCAAGCGTCCGAACGTGCAGGTCGGCGACCCCTTCCTGGAAAAATTGTTGCTCGAGGCCTGCCTGGAGGCCATGCAGACCGGCGCGATTGTCGGCATCCAGGACATGGGAGCCGCAGGTCTCACCTGCTCGACCTGCGAGATGGGCGGGCGGGGCGGCGTGGGACTGGAAATCGAGCTCGACCTTGTGCCCCAACGCGAGACCGGCATGACGCCGTACGAGATCATGCTGAGCGAATCGCAGGAGCGCATGTTGCTGGTGGCCAAAAAAGGCCGCGAGGACGAGGTCTTCCGCGTCTTCCAGAAGTGGGGACTCGACGCCGTCACCATCGGGCGCGTGATCGGTCAGCCCAAGATGCGAGTGTTGCAGCACGGCAAAGTGGTCGCGGAAATTCCCAACGCCGCGCTCACCGATAATGCTCCGCTTTACCATCGGCCGCTGGAACGCTGGGAGCCGCCCGTGCCGCGCGACGTTCCGGCGAACGTTACGTTGGGCTGGAAGACGGAATTCACCGGCGATCTGAAGCGATTGCTGGCCAGCCCCAACATCTGCTCCAAACGCTGGGTGTTCCAGCAGTACGACTCCATGGTGCAAACCAACACGGTGGAGGGCCCGGGCGGCGAGGGCGGAGTGATTCGCATCAAAGGGACCAAGCGCGGCTTGGCGATGGCGCTCGACGGCAATAGCCGCTGGTGTTACCTCGATCCCAAGCTGGGCGCCATGCACGCGGTGGCCGAGTCGGCCCGCAACGTTGCATGCACCGGCGCGACGCCGGTCGCGGCCACCAATTGCCTGAACTTCGGCAATCCCGAGAAGCCGCACATCATGTGGCAGTTCTCGCAAACCGTCGATGGCATCTCCAAAGCCTGCGAAGAGCTGGAGACACCGATCACCGGCGGCAATGTCAGCTTCTACAACGAGACCCTCGGCGAAGGTGTCTATCCGACTCCCGTGATCGGCATCGTCGGAATTATGGAGGACGTGCACAAGGCCGTCGGCCCCAATCTCCGCGAGCCGGGACGCGCGTTGCTCGTCATCCGCGGATCTGAGCCGGGAGACGCCTCGGATGTCGAGGCCGAATTCGGGTCGTCCGAGTACGCAAAGGAGCTGTTGGGCGAGATTTGGGGCTTTCCGCCGTCGCTAGAGTTGGAGAAGGAGGCTGCGCTCCAGAAGGCTGTTGTGGAGATGATCGGCGCTGGTCTGCTGGAATCGGCCAAAGACTGCTCGGAAGGCGGGCTGGCGGTCACTCTGGCGGAGTGCGGTTTTGCGCACGGTATCGGCGCTGAGGTCAACCTTGGTTCCGATGGGTTAGTGCCGGAGTACGTCCTCTTCGGCGAAGACGCCAGCCGCGTGCTCATTTCCTGCGACCCGCAAAACGTCGAACGAATCAAACAAATAGCGGTACAATGTGGGCTCTCAGTAGAACCAATAGGAAACACAGGGCCTGATCAGTTGGAGATCCAGGTTGACGGAAAAACTGCCGTCAAAGCAACCGTCTCCGAACTGAAGGCTGCATGGGCCGGTGCCTTGGAACGCGCTCTGCACGTGGAAACCGAGGAACGGCTGGTTCCTTCCACGTTGCAGAAGAGCTAGAACGATAGCTTGGTTGCAAACTTTTGAAACTGTCGATCAGGTGAGCGATGCTGGTTCCTTCCGATAAGCTACGTGAAGAATGTGGCGTGGTGGCCATCTATGGCCATCCCGAAGCCTCCAAGCTCGCCTATCTCAGCCTGTACGCGCTGCAACATCGCGGTCAGGAATCGGCGGGCATCGCGGCCTCCAACGGTGAGCAGCTTCAACTTCACAAAGCCATGGGGTTGGTATCCGACATCTTCACCGCCGACGCCCTGGCCCGCATTCCCGGCTCGCTGGCCATCGGTCACACTCGCTACTCGACCGCGGGCGATTCCGCATTGCTCAATGCCCAGCCCATCATGGTGGAATGCAATAAGGGCAAAATTGCGCTGGCGCACAATGGCAACCTCACCAATGCGCACGAAGTGCACGCCCAACTGGAGCAACAGGGCTCCATCTTTCAGACCACCAGCGACACCGAGGTGCTGGTGCACCTGGTTGCGCGGTCGCGCGAGCACACCCTGGTGGACGCCATGGCCGATTCCCTGCGCCGCGTCGAAGGCGCATTCTCGCTGGTCATGTTGACCCCCGACCGCATTTTTGCCGCCCGTGATCCCCGTGGCTTTCGTCCGCTGGTGATGGGCCGTATTTCGGGAGAGGCGGCGCACCGGCCCGACACCATCGTCTTCGCATCCGAAACTTGCGCCTTCGACCTGGTCGGCGCCACCTATGAGCGCGAGGTCAAGCCCGGCGAATTAGTGATCGTTGGGCCGGAAGGCGTCCATTCGCGCTTCTATTCGGCGCAGCAGCCGCAATCGAGCTGCATCTTTGAGCATGTTTATTTTTCGCGGCCAGACAGCATCGTGTTTGGCAAGGCCGTGCAGCAGACGCGCGATGCCATGGGCCGCCAGCTCGCGCTGGAATCGCCGGTGGACGCCGACATTGTGGTTCCGGTGCCCGACTCCGGCGTCACTGCCGCCCTCGGCTTTTCCTACCAGGCCGGCATTCCGATCCAGTTTGGGTTGATCCGCAATCACTACGTCGGCCGTACTTTCATCGAGCCGGAGCAGCGCGTTCGCGACTTTGGCGTGAAGCTCAAACTGAATCCGGTGCGCAAGGTGCTCAAGGACAAACGGGTGGTGCTGATCGACGATTCCATCGTGCGCGGCACTACCAGCCGCAAGATCGTTCGCCTGGTGCGAGAGGCAGGCGCCAAGGAAGTACACTTTCGCGTCTCTTGCCCGCCGACCATCTCGCCGTGTTACTACGGAGTGGACACGCCTTCCAAGAACCAGTTGATCGCAGCCAACAAGACGGTGGAGGAAATTCGCGAATACATCGGCGCCGATTCGCTGGCCTATCTTTCGCTGGAGGGCCTGCGCAAGGCGGCGGGCGACGGCGACGAGCACCTCTTCTGCACCGCCTGCTACACCGGCAAGTATCCGACCAACATTGTGGGGGTCGAAGACATTGCGCCGGCAATGGCAGCGAGCGACTGACTATTCGCAGCTCATCAGACTATTCGGAGGTCTATGCCGATGAAACTTCTGCAAGCATTGCGACAACTCATGCATCGTCTGTTGCGTCGCGGTCCGGCTGAACCACAGGATCCGTATGCTCGGGTGCGCGTGCCGGTTCGTCGCGGACCTGGCGGACGCAGCTCCGCAGTCGCTCTGGAAGAGCCTCCCGAGACCAAGCCGATCAATGCGTTCGGCCGCTAGCGGGCTCCGCACGCCTGAACGAGGAAAATGATGAACTGTCGAACAATGTCTTACTCCCTTGGCATATCGGTTCTAGTGCTAGTAGGTTTGGGTTGTCTCCTGTCGGCACAACAGCAGCCTTTGGAGGGGCCCGAGAAGACGAATGCGCAAGGCAATCAACAGGCCTCGCAAAATAAACCTTCGCAAACTTCGCAGCCCCAAGCAATGTCCAAGGAAGACAGCGATGCTACAGACATGGCGACCAAACTATTTAAGGGTGATCTAGCGTGGATGCAAAATAAGTTGTCGACCCCCGGCACGAGCGTGGAACTCCACGAGGTTTCGAGAAAAAGAACTGACGGAAAGCTTGTGGTGCAATACGAGGCGTTCGTCAAGGGAGCCCCAACGGATCAGATTTACCGCTATCTCAATTGGCCCATCAATCAAAGTGCCCCATCCACAGATCTTGAAGGGGTAACAATAGGAAATAACGGACTTGTTATCTGTGCAGGGCGGACGCCTGGGCAATGTTCGGGTGAGAAGCCGGATGATCCTGTGGATCTTACTTTCTTGCCTGCTAAAGGGGAACTGTATCGTTTGGCGTTTGTTTCGGCGAACGATAGTGTGAAAATTCTGTTTGCCGTCGTTCCTGATCCCATTGTGGCGAGTAACAAAGGTTGTAGTTTGGAAGTAGTGCGATTGATGGCAAAGTTTGAACTTGGAATGCTACGCGGAAAGGGATTTGAGCCCAACCAGGAAGTACAATTTTGGGGAGAGTCGTACGGTGAATCGCACACCCTAAAAGCAAAAACAGATGCCAACGGAGAATATGTCGCGGCATTGCTGCCATTCGTAAAGGGAAAGACCAGCGGAAAGATGGATCTCAGCCTTAAAAGCGCGAGTTGCTCGCCGTCGCTGTCGTTCGAATGGGGCAAGTAAAGTTCAGCGTTCAAATCATAGCCCACCACTACGATCCGGGTCTTTTTCCCGCCATCAGCTTCTTCCGCAGGTCCTGCACGTAGTGGTCGGTCATACCAGCGATGTAATCGCACACCACCCTGACTACCTTTTCGCTTTCGCACCGCTCGCGATAGCTGCCGGGCAGGGCTTCGGGATGGGCAACCAGGTAGTCGAACACTTCGCTGACCACCTTCTCGGCCTGCCGCTTCTCCGGCTCCAGCGGCTTGCAGTTGTAGAGCGCTTCAAACAAGAAGCTCTTGGCCTGGCGACGCTCTTTCTCCACTTCCGGACTAAATGACGCCAGCCGCTGGGGAGATCGCCTAACGTCTTCGAGACTTCTAATTCCCGCCTGCTGAATGCGCCGCCGCGTGTTCTCGATCAAGTCGGTCACAAAGCGATTGAGAACGCGCTTCAGGGCCTCGTTGAATTTCAACTTCTCGGGAGCCTCTGGATAGTTGGCTTCCGACTCGATGTAATAGCGCTCGAAGACCGGGACACGTTGGCGAATCTGCGGAAGCCTCAGCAGCCGGGCCTCATAGCCATCGTCAAGGTCGGCGGTGCTGTAAGCAATTTCGTCGGTCAGGTCGATCAGCTGCGCCTCCAGCGGCGGGCGTTCATGCAGCAGATACTCCGCCAGCTCGGGATGTTCGGCTTCGCTGTAGTCGTGCGAGTGCTTGATGATGCCTTCGCGGACCTCGAAGGTCAGGTTCAAGCCGGGAAAATCGGCATATCTCAGCTCCAAATCTTCCACGGTGCGCAGTGCCTGCAAGTTGTGATCGAAGAACTCGCCGTGACGACGCATCAAGAGGTCCAGCGTTCGCTCGCCGGCGTGTCCAAACGGAGGATGTCCGATGTCGTGGACCAAAGCCAGCGCCTCGACCAGATCTACATTCAAGTTGAGCGCCGCGGCAATGGTGCGCGAGATTTGCGCCACCTCCATGGTGTGGGTCAGGCGAGTGCGGAAGTGGTCGGAGTAGCGGCGGGTGAAGACCTGCGTCTTGTTTTCCAGCCGGCGGAAGGAGCGGGCATGGATCACGCGATCGCGGTCCCGCTGAAAAGGATTGCGATAAGGATGCGACGGCTCGGGATAGCGGCGTCCGCGGGAATCGTCCACGCGAACGGCGTAGCTGGCGAGCATAGGAGGAGTTTAGCAGCGACGCGAATGGGCCGCCAGGTACAGCTTCATAATGAAAAAGGCGCTGCCGCGGCAGCGCCTTGGTTTCCGATAAGAGCTATTGCTTGGTCGTCCCGCTTTGTTTGGCCAGCTTGACGCGTGTGGTCTCCAGTTCCTTGGTCACCTTAGCGACTTGGTCCTGGTCCACCTCGGCGGGAATGGTCTTGTTCCATTCTTCCAGAGAGCGCTCATAATTGCTGGCAGCCAGTTTCAGCCGTCCCGTCCTCTGGTAAAGCTCACCCAAATGCTGGTGCACCGTGGGATCGGTGCTGATGCGCTCGGAGGCGCGCCGCAGGTTCTCCTCCGCCAGATCGTATTTGCCCAGCTTGTAATAGGCCCAGCCCAGCGAGTCCAGATAGGCGCCATTCTGCGGATCGAGCGCCACCGCGCGGCGAATGTACCCCAGGGCTTCTTCCACCCGCGTGTCGCGATCGGCCAGCATGTATCCCAGATAATTCAGCGTCATCGCATTCTTGGGATCGTCGGCCAGCACCTTGCGAAAGGCCTCTTCCGCCAAATCATATTTCTTCTGGCGCTCATAGACCGAGCCTTGCACGAAGATCGCGTAATCTTTGTCTTCAGGCTTGCTCGACAGATCGATGGCTTTGCTGATGTTCTCTTCCGCTTTCGGCCAATCCTTCACCCGGCTGCACATCTGGGCCAGCGCAATGTAAACCTCGCGATCGTCGGCGTTCCCCTTGAGCAACGATTTCACGTGTTCGATGGCCACCTCGGACTTGCCCATGTCGGCCTGTTGCGAGGCCGAAACCATCTGCAAGCCGCGATCATTGGGATACTTCTTGGCGGCCTCCGCCGCGGCCTCCGTTGCCATTTGCCACTGCTTATTGTCGCGGTAGGTTTCCACAATTTGCTGATAGCCGCGAATGGCATTTTCATCGCCGAGGTCAAGCATTTTGCGGAAGGTTTCGACCGCCTGCTGGTGCTTGTTGGCTTCGCGGTACACCGTGCCCAGGCGCTCCAGGAAAACCGCCCGGTTGTTCTTGTCGGGCACGCTGTATTCGCCGTCATGTTCCGTCTTTTGCAGTAACTGATTAAGGATCTGGATGGCGTCTTCGTATTTTCCCTGGGCCTCGTCAATGACCGCGATGTTGTACTGCACCTCGAGGGAATCGGGCACGACCGCGGTGGCTTTCTTCAACGCTTCCAGAGCCTGATCGAATTTCCCGTCGCGGCGATCGATCTCGGCAATGCGCATGTAGGTCTGCGCATCCGAGGGATCGGCGTCGGCAATGACTTTGTACTGTTCCAGAGCGGCGTCGGTCTGGCCATCGTTCATCAGGTTCTGGGCCAGGCCACGAACGGAATCCAGATTATCGTGGTCGAGTTCGGTGGAGCGGCGATAGGCGTCGATCGCCTTCTTATAGTCTTTCTCCTGCTCGTAGGTGAACCCCAGGGCCGAGTACAACTTGGCGGTGCGCGCACTCTCCGGTATGGCGCTCAACACCTGTAGAGCGCGGGCGGAGTCGCCTTCTTCGTTGTAAAGATAAGCCAACGTGGTGACGGCTTCTTCCGAATCGGGCTGTATGTTTACTGCCGTCTTGAATTCGCCTTCCGACTTCAGAAGCTCGTTGTTGAGCCGGTACAAGCGCCCTAACAGCAGGTGGTCTTCCACGCTCTTGGGATCAAGCTTCACGATCTGCTCATATTGCTCGATCGCCAGCTTCAGAACTTCCTGGGACTGCGTCCCGGCCTGCATGTCGCCGAGCGAACGCAGATAAATGCGTCCCAGCAAACGGCGCGCCTCCAGATTGTTGCCATCGCGCTTCAGGATGTCCTGAGCTTCGAGCACGGCATCACGAATGCGGCCGGTCTTGGCGTACAGTTCGGCGAGGCCGGCGTTCAGGTAATCGGAATTGGGATCGTTGTCGATCGCCAGCCGATACTCTTCAATCGCCTTATTGGCGTAGTCGGCGCGTCCGTACATGGAAACCAGTTCCTCGTACATGTGCGCCATGGTGAAGTGGTAATACGCCGCCGCTTTGTCCGGCGACTTCGGGGGAGCCGATTCGGCTGGCATCGCCGAGCTTGCTTGGTCCTGGCTTGCCGCCGGGGGCGGCTCAGCTTGCGCGGGTGCAGCGGAACCTGGTTGTGCCTGACCCGCAGCCGGCGAACTCTGCTGCGAGTCCGCTGGGGTCAATATGATGTCGGTATTTTGGGCGATACCGCTCACCGAGCCGGCGAGCAGAAGTACCGTAAGACAAACAAGAATACGATTCAGGGTCATTCAATAACCAGCCACTCAACAGCGATTGGATGCCGCGGCTCACACCGAAGTCTTCTTATATTTTATCTGCTTATAGCCGGGAACGCGAAAAGCAGGTAAGACTTTCTTAACAATAGTTTCTCAGCTTCTACGATTCGCCATGCAGGTCGTCGAAGTTCCATTGCTTTGAAGGATCTGCTGCTTTTCCGGCGCTTTCAGCAGCCTAGTCAAGCACCCGCTGGATTGGACGTCGCGCAGACTGAAAGGTTAAAACGCGGGAACCGCCTCTAGGACCCGCACCTGCCATGAATTCTCGGCCACCGTCGTTGCTGGCGTTGGCGACATAGGCATAGGCTCCCCGGTAGTCATGCGCCTTGACATGCGCGAACAACGATTGCGCCGCGCCTTGCGGCGACTTCGATATCAAGGGAGTGCCTCCGAAACGTGCGTCCGAGAGTGTTTGGATTCTTAGCAATCGCGGCAGGTTTGCCGTGGTACTTGCATTCCAAAAATGAGCACCGAAGTAGCTCTTGCGGTCACCCGATCTTCCGCAATTGAGCACCGCAATTCTCAGGATTGTGGGAAGTTAGGTGACACCGCTTGCCTTGTAGTCGCGCCGCTCCTGGGCAGTTCTGGTTGGCTGTAACAATTACCTATCGCCTCCCCTTCCTACCCTACCAGCACCGAAACAGGAAATCGGCTGACCAGCTATGTATATGACAAGAAATGGCTTACAGCCGAGCGTCCGGCTGTCAAGTTTGGCAGCCAACCTGTAATAGAAACAGTGCTGGCGCGGCTCGATTGTGTTTAGGCGAGCCGCCGCAGGACGGCAGAAATTACCGCGGCCAGCGCGTCTGGCACTTTTTGCTCAAGGATTCTGGAGGAACTCTCTAATGAAATCTCGCATTCTGTTCACCTTGCCGCTGGCGGCTAGCCTGATGTTGCCGGCCATGGCCCAGCAAGCGCCTGCCGACAATCAGCAGCCCGCCATGTCGCAGAGCAGCTCGCAGTCGTCGTCATCTTCAACCTCGAGCCAGACCGCCAGCTCGGATGAAAACATGACCGCGCATCAGCCACTCCAACCCGAACTGCGCCAAGGATTCTGGGGCAAGATCAATCCCTTCGCGCGCAAGAAATACGTGCAGCGCCAGCTCAGCCCGATTCGGAACCGGGTCAATGAGCTTGACGACCTCACCGCCGCCAACGCCAGGAACATCCAAGATGTGGATGCCCGGGCGCAGGAAGGTATCCGCCAGGCGTCCGCCAAAGCCAACGAAGCCGACCAGCATGCCACCGACGCCGGCAACCGTGCCCAACAGGCCAACCAGACCGCACTACAGACCAGCAACCGCCTGAATACCGTGGAGCAGGTGGTGGGCAACATTGATCAGTACCAGGCCACTTCGCAAACTGAGATCCACTTCCGGTCGGGCCAGACGGCGTTGAGCAGTAAAGCGAAGGAAGCCCTCGACGGCATGACCACCAACCTCAAGGACCAGAAGGGTTACATCATCGAGGTCCAGGGTTTCTCCACCAGCGGCGGACAGGCTGGTATCCAGAGTTCGCAGGCCCTGGCAAATTCCGTGGTGCGCTACCTGGTCGAAAAGAACGAGGTTCCCGTGTACCGCGTCTTCGTCATGGGGATGGGCAATGCGCGCGTTGCCGTGTCCGACGAAACCGGCGCCAAGCCGGCTCATGGCAATCGCGTCGAGGTTAGCCTGCTGAGGAACAGTGTCGATCAGCTGGCATCGGCGGACCAGCCTAGTGGCGAGATGAACCCGAATATGCAGGAACCCCGCAGCAACTACTCAGCTCCGTCCAGTTACCAGTCGGCTCCGGCGCAGCCGCAATCGAACAACATGAATTCGGCTCCCGCAAACAGCGACCCTCCGCAGTCGCAACAGTAGCAGTAGTAGCAACAGGCGCAACCGCTAAAGCCCCTCGCGCAAGCTAGGGGCTGTGCTGTTTTGGGCCCGTTCTGTGAGGCGAGCGCGGTCTCCAGCCGGAAGCACTTGCAACTAGCCCTGAGCTTTCTCAGGTGCGCGAGCGCCCTTGGCGAACTCCGCTTGCATCGTTTGCCGTATGCTTTGGAAACGGCGGCTGAGTTCTGCAGGATTCGGCCTAAACGTCGGGAGTGGCGACAGCATCATATCCAACGCGCAAAGCAAGGCTACGCTTGCTGCAACCTTGCCTCCGCTCGCCCGGATGCCGTCTGTTATGGCGGTCTGGTCATCGTCCGTGGGATGACGTCCCAGTAAGCATTGCAGCATTACTACGCCAAGGGAAAAAACGTCCGAAGCGCACGACAATGCCTTTGTCCCTCTGAGCTGCTCCGGCGAAAAGTAACCCAACGTTCCGATAGGCCTACCTGCGGAACGACGACGGTCGCGTCGATCTAAAGGCTTGAGTGTACTGATATTGCCTTGATCTAAATATTTGGCCACGCCGAGGTCGATGAGGACGGCGCTGTCCACCGAGCCCAACATCATGTGGCCGCCGGCGTTTCTGAGCATGATGTTCGAGGGCTTTATGTCCCCATGAACAATGCGTCGCGACCAAATTTCCGCAATTGCAGCCGAGACATCGCGCCCTATCGCCAGCACTTCGGATTCCAGCAGCCGTCCGCTTGTCAACTGAACGCTCAGGGGTTGGCCGTCTATGAATTCCGACGCGACGTATCGCGTGTTTCTACCGGCCACGTCACAATAGCCATGCTCAATCAACCGAGCCAAGTTTGGATGCGAGACGTTCTCCATCGCGGTGATCTCGGGCTGTATGCGAATGTTCCGTCTGCGATCGAAGTGCAACTTCAGCGCCACAGCATCATTTGCCGCGGTGCCATCTGGCTGAGAAGTTCTGGTCGCCCTGAAAACTGCTCCCTGGCCGCCAACGGCAATTTCGGGACCAATGATGTAGCGCCGACCCAGCGCAGCTTCAATATCTGCAGGAACAAACTTACAGACATACTGGTTGGCAGCCATACGATCTACCACGTAAGCGTCTGGTCCACTTACGTTCCCCGTTTCACAGAATCCGAGAGAGTTCCAATCGAGTATACCCGCGAATAGCAACATGCGGAGACGCTTCTTCGGCGTGAATCCACATTTGCTGAATATTCACTTCGTGTGCAATTGCAAACGCAATCGTGTGGACCCAATCTTGACCACGTCGCCATCCTTAAGCCGCACGGGGGTTGCCTCCACGCGATTGTGGTTCACCCAAGTGCCATTCTTCGCACCCAGATCCTCGACGAATACGTGCGCACTATCAGAAAAGATTGCGGCGTGTCTCATAGAGGCCCATTCATCCCCCACCGAGATGTCCGCGGGAGGAGCACTCCTGCCCAACACAAGGCGACAATTGGGAGGAATAGGAACTTTCCTCGGTTCCTCCGCGCTTACAGGAACACCCTCCCGCTCGTCGATAACCAGATAGCCGACCGCAGCCGGTTTTGCCAAATTCTGAGCAAACGCAGGATTGGTATTTACTACTCTTGCATACTTAAGGGCAAGCTCTCTGTTCCACTTCTTGTGTTCCTCGGAAGTCTTGAGTTTCGAGGTGAGGTATGCCGTCACGGCACTTGTCATGACTGCGACACCCGCGCTCAGCAAAACTGTCCCAATGTCCATCGCGCTTGAACGCTCCAGCGTTGTGCAAAGTAATCAGTTGCAAAAAAGCTGCCCATACCGATGAATGCTCTGGATTGCACCCGCATTGGTTTCCCCGACGACGTTTCGTTGTACATCATTGTTAATCATAAGGCTTAGGCATCGCACACTCAAGAACCGTGAGACTATTGGCGATAACACAGCCCATCTCACAAGGAATCCACACTTCGCTCCGAAAACTGCCTTGTCGCCCGCTTTGTAGCTGCTGTGCTCATTCAGTATGATCGGAAAATCAACTTTCCCGTGGAGACAAACCGGTGCACCGAATCACGCTGGGCGACTTTGAACTCACCATCCTTTCCGACGGCACCTATCGCATGGACGGTGGCGCCATGTTCGGCATCATTCCCAAGATTATGTGGGAAAAGCGCATCCAGCCGGACGAGCGCAACACCATTCCGCTGGCGCTCAATTCGCTGCTGGTCCGCACCGGCGAGCAGAACATCCTCATCGAGACCGGCATCGGCAGCAAGCTCAGCGAAAAAAGCCGGTCCATCTACCAGAACCAGGCGTGCCTGCTGAAGAGTTTCGAGGAGGGCGGGGTTTCGCCTGACGAGATTGACATCGTCATTAACACCCACCTGCACTTCGACCACTGCGGCTGGAATACCTATTACAAAGAAGGCAAGCCCGCGCCCACGTTTCCCAGGGCCAGGTATTACGTGCAGGAGGGCGAGTGGCGCCACGCCCGCGAGCAGCACGAGCGCGACCGCGTCAGCTACATGACCGATAACTACGATCCGCTGGTCGAGAGCGGACAGATGCAGTTGCTCAAGGGCGACGCCGAGATTGCTCCGGGGATCTCGGTGAAGGTTTATCCCGGCCACACCCGCGACTTGCAGGCGGTGATGGTGCGCAGCGGCGGCCGGGTGGCTTGCTATCCCAGCGACCTGGTATCAGACGCCAAGCACCTCGATCCGGTTTGGACGCTGGGTTACGACCTTTATCCGCTGGACAGTATCGCCAACAAACATCGGTTCTATGACGTGGCCATTCCGGAGCAGTGGCTGGTGGTTTTTACCCACGACCACGAGACGCCCTGGGCCTACCTGGAAATGGGCGACAAGGGACGTCCTGTGGCCAGGCCGGTGGGCGAGGAGACGGTCCCGGTCGATTCGCGCAGACCGTAAATTCTTGCAGTGCCGCACCCGCTTTGGGTGCGCCCCCACCTGAGAGCTATTTACATTGCATCCGCCAATATCCTACATTGTCTGATGTGTCACATTGTCGGAGCTGGGGGAAGGCATGAGCAAGAAGAGCAGAAAGAAAGAGAAGAAAAACAAACGCAAGAAGGCGGCCTCCTCCGTAAAAACCCCGGCCAGCCTGGACCTGCGTTCGGTCGCGATACCGCCTCGTCCCCGGCCGCTAAGGGCCGCCGAGATCCGGGCCATGCGCACGGCCATGAATGCCAGCCAGGCGCTGTTCGCGCGCCTGCTGAACGTCAGCTCGAATGCGGTTGAAAGCTGGGAGCAGGGTATCCGGCAGCCGCGCCAGGCCACGCTCAAGTTGCTGCACATTGTCCGCAAGGACGCCGGTGCGCTGCTCAGCTAACGCCGTACCGCGAACATTCCAGACGCCTCAACTGCAAAACGGGCAGGCAAGTGGCGGAGTTTTGGCTGCACTGGCCCTTGCAAACCAGCCCTAGACAGAAAACAGCCGGAGCTGGTTGGCCCCGGCTGTCAAAGCGAAGTGCTGAAGGGTTAGCGATTCAACTTGCGACGAATAACGCCGAATGCTCCCACCAATCCGGTGCCGAGCAACAATAGGGAGCCAGGCTCCGGGGTCGTGGCGCCACCGGTGTCTACCTCCATGCCTCCCAGAGTTTCGCCAGCAAACTGGTTCCAGCCGCTGCCGGAGTTCTGGTCAAGCTGTCCCACGGCGCCTGTGTCATTCCAATTCCAGGCGTCCCAAGTGGTGTTGTCAGCCTCGATTACGACAAAATACTGTTGTCCGGCGGTAATTGGAACTCCCGCAAACGTTACCGTCGTGAATTGACAGCAGGTTCCGAAGACAGGGGCGGGTGGAGCAGTGATGAACCCGGACAAATTCGAACCCGGGGCACCACCGGCGTCGGTCCACAAACTTATAGTGGCGCCGTTATCGCCTGCCGCAAAGCCCAAAGCCACGGTAATCTGATTAGCGTTGCCGCTCACCAGCGAGGTGAACAGTTGAGCGTCCTCGACGAGTCCGACGGGAGAGCCCGAACCGCCAATGGTCCAGCCAGAGCAGCATTGGTAGCTGTTATCTTGGATGTTGGTGTAGGCGGTGCCAGCCATTGCCGGTAAACTGCTGGCGCATAAAGCGAGGGCCAGCAGGCAAAACATCCATCCAAATTTCTTGTTCAAGTTTGTATCCTCCGCGGTTGAGAGTCTTGATTCGCGAGCTTGAAACTTTACTCGAACACCTTGCGGTGCTCACGGGGCCGGTATTGCTCAACGAGCGGGTTCGAACCTACAAGACGCTCGTTGCCGGGCCCTCTCGACGCTGCCCTCCAAAACACAGAACCTGCGGCAGTCCGAGACAGACCCTAAGGTGAGTCTTGCAATTATGTCTCCGCTGTAACTTGTTGGAAAATATGGAGCCGAAACTATCGAGGGTGCAAACACTTGCACTTAAGTGGCCAGACCACATGCTTCGTTCTGTGACCCGGCCATCCTGCGCAGGGCGCGACCTTTCCGAACCTCAGGGTTGGTGACGCCATAATCGGCGCTCATTAACCAGTCCCAGGCCCGCGTCCACGGTTGCCATCAGTCGAGGGAGGATGCGGCCGCCTGCTGGCGCGCCTGGATCTCGATGTACACGTTGATCAGCGAGACAGCGGCGGGCGTGACCCCGGGGATGCGGCTGGCCTGGCCCAGGGTGCGCGGGCGAACGCGCGCTAGCTTCTCATTCATCTCGCGCGACAGGCCGCTCACTCGGGTGTAGTCGAACCAGTCGGGAATGAGGCGCTGCTCCGAGCGCTTCAAGCGCTCGATGGCTTTGCTCTGCTGGTCAAGGTAGCCGGAGTACTTGATCTCGGTCTCGACGGATTTCAGTTCGTTGCGGATTTCCGCCGGCAGGGGAAAGTCAGTTTCAAGTTTCAAGTTTCGAGTTTCGAGTACCGGCTCTGCGGTATCAGCGTCATTACTCGAGTTTGAGGAGTTTTTAGGTCGGAGGGATTGCGGCACGACCGCGGAGGAATTTCTTGAAACTTGAAACTCTAAACTTGAAACTTCCGTTTCACCGCCGCGACAGAAGAAGTCCGGCATCAGCCGTGCCAGCAGCGGCGCCAGCGCTTCGATCCGAACCTCGGGGCGCTTGAGCAGTTGGGCGAGTGTCAGTCCCAGCAACGAGTCTGGTTCCGGCTTCGAGGTACCCGCCTGCGGTTTGGGGATATCTTCACTCGAAACTTGAACCTCGAAACTCGAAACTTCGTTCCTCAGCGCGTTCAGCATCTCCCCACTTACACGGGTGCTCTCCAGCAGATCGCGCATGGCCCGCATGCGCTCCTGCTTGGCCAGATGATCGGCCCAGGCGGCATCGTTAATCAGGCCGACGCGGCGTCCATGCGGAGTAAGCCTGCGGTCAGCGTTATCAATGCGCAGATACAGGCGAAACTCCGCCCGCGAGGTAAACATGCGGTACGGCTCGTTCGTCCCCTTGCTGATGAGGTCGTCAATGAGGATGGCGGTGTAGGCCTCGGTGCGGTCGAGGACCAGTGGCGGCTCGCCCTTCACCTTCAGCGCCGCGTTGATGCCCGCCATGATGCCCTGGCACGCCGCTTCTTCGTAGCCGCTGGTGCCGTTGATCTGGCCGGCCAGAAACAGGCGCGCGACCTTCTTGGTCTCCAGGGTGCGCTGCAGCTCGGTCGGGTCGATGGAGTCGTACTCGATGGCATAACCGGGGCGCAGCATCTCGGCGGTCTCCAGGCCGGGGATCGACTTGATGATGGCGAGCTGCACGTCAATGGGCAGCGAGGTGCTCATGCCGTTAACGTAAATCTCGTGGGTCTTCAGGCCCTCGGGCTCGAGGAAGAGTTGGTGGGTTTCCTTGTCGGGAAACTTGACAATCTTGTCTTCAATCGACGGGCAATATCGCGGTCCGATACTTTGGATCTGCCCGCTGTACATGGGCGAGCGGTGCACGTTCTCGCGGATGATGCGATGCGTCTCCGGGGTGGTGAAGGCGATGTAGCACGGCACCTGCTTGTCGTGGTGCGCCACCCGCCGGGTGCGGAAGCTGAAGGGCGTAGGATCGTCGTCGCCGGGCTGCACTTTGAATTTGGACCAGTCGATGCTGCGTCCATCGAGACGCGGCGGGGTGCCAGTCTTCAGGCGGCAGCCGCGCAGGCCCAGCGCCTTCAGCGATTCGCCCAGCAATACGGCGTTGGGCTCGCCGCTGCGCCCCGCGGGATATTGCTGCTCGCCGCAGTGGATCAGCCCGTTCAAAAATGTTCCGGTGGTGATGATGACGGCTTGCGCAGAAACGGTGCGTCCATCGCGCAGCTTCACGCCAAGAACGGTGGAAGAAGTTTCGAGTTTCGAGCTTCGAGTTTCGAGTTGCTCGCCGCCAGCTGCTACCTGCTCCGCAGTTTCGCTTGAAACTTGAAACTGGAAACTCGAAACTCCGTCGACCGGGTGCCCCGTTCTAGCCATCTTTTGGCTAGGGCGGGGACTTTCTTCCACAATCAGTTCTGCCACTTCCGCCTGCTTGATGTGCAGGTTGGGCTCCGACTCCAGCAGCTCGCGCATCTTCAGCCGGTACTGTTGCTTGTCGCACTGTGCTCGCGGAGACCACACCGCCGGTCCGCGCGACGTGTTCAGCAGGCGGAACTGGATGCCGACCGCGTCCGTCACCTCGCCCATGATGCCGCCCAGGGCGTCCACCTCACGCACCAGATGTCCCTTGGCGATGCCGCCCACCGCGGGATTGCACGACATCTGCGCGATCAGATCGAGATTAAGGGTGTACAGCGCGGTCTTCAGGCCCATGCGCGCCGCGGCCATGGCGGCTTCGCAACCGGCATGACCGGCGCCCACCACAACTACGTCGTAAGTTTCGGTGAATGAAGGTGACGACTGCAAACTACCCCACTTGGCCGCCGACGCGGCGCGTAGATCTATTTTAGCGGAGATCATGTGGCGTCTTACGCCCGCTCGAAGGCGTGCTTGGAGTGCAGCTCTTCCAGGGCGCGATCTTTGGCGGAATGAAACGCCTGGGCTTGCGCCAGCAATCCATCGGTCGCGCGAGCGTAGTCGCCGGCCAATTCGATCATGCCGCGCGCCGCCAGATCATTCGCCGCAGCCGGCAGTTTGTCCACCATGTTCGGATCGGCGGCGCCCAGATACTGTGCGTCGCAGGGATCGGCGATCATCACCGCCGGGCGCTGGTCGCCGCTCAACCAGAAAACTTTGCGCGCCACAAACTCTTCCACCTGTTGCGGCGTGGCCTGCCAGAAGCGGAAATGCTTGTCGCGAAGGCTGTAGCAGCGGCTCGACACCGGCACCGGTTGCCGCTTGCTCGACTTCAGCAACTCCAATTGCTTATCGTCGAGCGCCTTGCGCGCGGTGTTGATGGCGAGCCAGAACGCCAGGTCGCTGTCGAGGGATGGCAGCACCTCGCGAATGGTCTGCGCCAGATTGAGCGCGATGTCGGCGTACAGCGGACCGCCGTCGGCCAGGCGCAGCGTGCCATGCAGCACGTACCAGTCGCTGCCCCCGCCTGAGGAATGAAACGGCCATTGCAGTTCGATGTGCACGGGCATGCCGTGCAGCGTAACTCCGTCGAAGGTCTTTTGTGTGTCAGTTAGCACTTGGCAGTTAGCACTTGGCAGTTAGCACTTGGCAGTTAGCACTTGGCAACGGCTTACTTCCTGCCATCGCAATTATGCCGCACCTGCAAGGCTCGCTAAAAGTGCACTCATGCTTGATCGAGGAGCCGGGTCAGCCGTTGCTTAACCTCTGGCCACTCCGCCGCCACGATCGAAAAGCGCGCCGAGTCGCGAGCGATGTAGTCGGCGGCCATCCGATGGGCCCGGAGAATGCCTTCGAACCTCCCGCCAACGCGTTCGATGGCCGCGCGTGAACGCTGATTGCGCACATCCGTGTGCAAGCAGACCCGCAGCAGCCGCCAGGTTTCAAACGCATGGGCCAGCATGAGCAGCTTGGCCTCGGTGTTGGCCGCGGTCCGAAGTGCCGAGCGGGTCAGCCACGTGTAGCCGATCTCGCAGGCATCGAGAACGCAGCCATATCGCTGATGTCCCTGCGGCCACGCCCATCGCTCCAAGTTAAAGAAGCGGGTAGAGCCGATGACGACGCCGTCATCCAGGCGAACGATTGCGAACGGCACCGCGCTGCCGGCGTCCCGCCAAGCCAGGGCGGTATCGACATAGCTGGTGGTCTCAACCTCGCCCTGGGGGACGGGACTCCATTGATAGAGGGAGGGGTCCGCCGCCGAAGCGGCAGCCAAGCCGTCGACGTGGTGGTGCTCCATCGGCTCGAGTCGAATATGCCTGCCTGACAGCACAAGGCCTTTCATTCCCATGCTCGCAGTATGCAATGGGCCCCGGCGCATCTGCAAAGGAACTTACGGCCTCAGAATCGGCCGGACCCTTTCCCGCAAGCCTAAGAATCGTTTCCGATTTCTCTGTACCTCTGTGCCCCTGTGATGATCCGATTACAATCGTCTGCGATGTCTTTCCGCTTCCAGGTCGAAGCCCGCGATGGCGCCGCCCGCGCCGGACGCTTCTTCACGCCGCACGGTGAAGTCCAGACCCCAGTCTTTATGCCGGTGGGAACGCTGGCGACGGTCAAGGGCGTGCCTCAGGACACACTGGAAGAGCTCGGCGTCCAGATCCTGCTGAACAACACCTACCATCTTTTTCTGCGGCCCGGCGTCGAGACGGTGCGCCAACTCGGCGGGGTGCAGAAGTTCATGGCGTGGGACCATCCCATCCTCACCGACTCCGGCGGCTTTCAGGTGTTCAGCCTCAGCGATCTGCGCAAGGTCACCGAAGAGGGCGTGGCCTTCCGCTCACACCTCGACGGCTCGTCGCATTTCTTCAGTCCGGAGAGTGCAATTGCGGCCCAGATCGGACTGGGCGCCGACATCATTATGGCGTTCGACGAGTGCACCGAGCATCCGGCGGAGTACGCGCGAACTCAGGCATCCATGGAGATGACGCTGCGCTGGGCGGCGCGCAGCAAGCAATATTTCGAGGACCACAAGAGTGAAGTCCCGTGGTTTGCGGAAGGCCCCGCCCTAGCCAAAAGAAGGCTAGAACGGGGCACCCGCGCCCTAGAACTGGGCACCCATCAAACGCTCTTCGGAATCGTACAAGGTGGAATGTTTCCCGACCTGCGTCGCGAATCGGCACAGCGGACCGTGGAGATTGACTTCCCCGGCTACGCGATTGGCGGCTTGAGCGTGGGCGAGCCGCGCTCCATGACCCACGAGATGGTGCAAACAGCCATGCGATTTCTGCCGGAAGACAAGCCGCGCTACCTGATGGGGGTGGGCACTCCGGAAGAGATTGTGCACTACGTCGCCATGGGCGTGGACATGATGGACTGCGTGCTACCCACGCGCGCGGCGCGTCATGGGCTGCTCTTCACCTCGCAAGGCCGGCTTGCCATCAAGAACGCGCGCTACGCCACTGACGATGGTCCGCTCGACCCCAACTGCGCTTGCCGGGTCTGCGCGCGCTATTCGCGGGCTTACCTGCGGCACCTGTATGCCTCCAATGAGCTGCTTGCGCAGGTGCTGAACACCGTCCACAATCTGGCATATTACCTTGACACCATGCGTAAGGTGCGGCAAGCTATAATACTTGGGGAAGTCGCGAATTTTCTTTCTGGCGTCCGGCCACCGCATTTGAGTGTTCCTTAGCAGCCTTCGCTGTTCAGGTCCCCGGCAAAAGCGCGATACCATAAAGGTCAGGGCTCTCCTCTGGCTGGCTAAGCAGGTTGCTGAGAAGCGACGGTTCGGGTGGTGCGGGCTTTCAGACCCGTGTCCGACCGGCTCCACAACATTCGGGGGGGTAAGCCCCCTGAGGTTTTTAGAAAGTCGAAAGCAAAATGGCTACATTGGCAGGTATGTTCGTGCAGGGCATCGGCGGCTCGGCCCCGATCCTGATGATGGTTGCCATCTTCGCCATCTTCTATGTTCTTTTGATCATGCCGCAGCAGCGCAAGCAGAAGAAATGGCAGGCGATGCTGCAGCAAATCAAGTCCGGCGACCGGGTAGTCACCAGCGGCGGCCTCATTGGCGTTATCATGTCCGTTAAGGATGATGCGGTCGTCCTGCGGGTTCCCCCGGATAACATTAAGATTGAAGTGGCCCGTTCCTCCATCGTCACCTTGACGACCGCGGAGGACCATGCCAAGTCCTAAGGGTTGCAGCCTCTCATGAATAAGAATCTCCTCCTCAAGACAGTTTTGATCGTTGCGGTGCTGATCTTCTTTCTCTTCGGCATCGTCGGCATCCCCGGCAGTTTCACTGGTGAAGGGCTGCGATCTGCGGTGCAGAAGCGCATCCACCTGGGCCTTGACCTGAAGGGCGGCACCCACCTGATTCTGCAGGTGCAGGTGAACGACGCCATCAACGCCGACAGCGACCGTGCGGTCGAGCGCCTGAAGGACGCCCTCAAGAGCGCCAACGTCGCCTTCGGAGAAATCTCCAAGCCCGATCCGCAGAACCACCCGGAGCTGGTCCAGATCAAAGGCGTACCGCCGGAGTCATCCTCAGACCTGCGGCGCATCGTCAATGAGAAACTGGGCGACTACGATCTCGCCTCGGGCGCCGAGAACACTTACACCCTGGCCATGAAGAACTCGGTGGCCAATGACACCCGGAAGAAAGCGGTGCAGCAGGCCATCGAAACCATCCGCAACCGAATCGACCAACTCGGCGTCTCCGAACCGGTGATCCAGGAGCACGGACTGGGCGACTATCAGATCCTGGTGCAATTGCCGGGCGTGGACGATCCGGCGCGCGTGAAAGAGATCATGCAGTCCACCGCCATGCTGGAGATCCGGCAGGCGGTCAAGGGACCCTATCCCAACGAGCAGGCGGTCATGCAGGACAACGGCGGCGTGCTTCCGCCCGACACCGTCCTGATGAAAGGCACCACGCCACACGCGCAAAATCCCGAGGAAGCTGCTGAGGTGTACTGGCTCATCAGCCGCTCGTCGGCGGTGAGCGGCGCCGATCTGCGTTCCGCCGATGCCGGCCGCGATGAGAATGGCCGTCCCGATGTCAATTTCACTCTGACCGGAGACGGCGGGCGGCGCTTCGCCGCGTTTACCCAGGCCCACGTAGGCGACAAGCTGGCGGTGGTGCTCGATAACAAAGTGAAATCGGTAGCCACCATCCAGGAGCAGATCCACGATCAGGGCCGCATTACCGGCTCCTTCAGTCCGGAGGAGACCCAGGACCTGGCGCTGACCCTGCGCTCCGGCGCGCTGCCGGCGGGAATCAAGTATCTGCAAGAGGTCACGGTGGGACCATCGCTGGGCGCCGATTCCATCCGCGAGGGTGTGCGGGCAGCGGTCATCGGCATGGTCGCAGTGCTGATCTTCATGCTGTTCTATTACCGCGCGGCCGGCATCAACGCCGACCTGGGCCTGGTCCTGAACCTGGTGATCCTGTTGGGATTCCTCGGCTACAGCGGAGCCACCTTGACCTTGCCGGGAATTGCGGGTGTGATCCTGACCGTCGGCATGGGCGTGGACTCCAACGTCCTGATCTTCGAGCGTATTCGCGAGGAGTTGCGCCATGGCAAGACGCCTTCCTCCTCGGTGGAACAAGGTTTTCATCACGCTATGAAGACCATTATCGATACCCACGTGACCACGATCGTGTCCGCCATCATCCTGTTCCTGTTCGGGACCGGTCCGGTGAAGGGATTTGCGGTGACCCTCAGCTTCGGCCTGGCGGCCAACCTGTTCACCGCGGTGTTCGTATCGCGCGTGATTTTCGAGTTCATTCTCAGCCGCCATCAGCGTGGCGAGCCATTGAGCATTTAAGGGGCTAGCGGTGGAGTTATTTCGCAATACCAATATCGACTTTCTCGGCAAGAAGTGGTATTTCCTTGCCTTCTCGCTGGTGTTCAGCGTCGCTGGAATCTGTTCCATGCTGTTCTGGCACCACATCCCGCTGGGGGTGGAGTTCCGCGGCGGCACGCTGGTTTACGTCAAGTTCGCGCAGACGCCCGATCTCGACCAGATTCGTAACGACATGAACCGAGCCGGGCTGCACGATCCCCGCATCCAGCGCTTCGGTCCGACCTCCGACAACGAGGTGCTGGTGGACCTGGGCATCCAGGAAACCAGCGAGGCGGCGCTCGACCAGGGCAAGAACACCATCATTCATGCCTTGCAGGCGCGTAACCCAGTCGCCGAAGGCAAACAGGACCTGAATAACACCGGCGCTCCCAGCTTGCAGCAGTCTCTGCTGCAAACAGATCCGCTGCACTTGGGCGTGGACGCCGCCCCCAGGTACGAGGCCATCGCCAAACAAATTGAGGATTTCCGCAACAAGGAGCGCGGCGGAATTCTGACTTCCGTCGATGAGCTGCGCGGAATCGTTCCTCCCGAGGTGGTTGGCGCGCTGCAGCAGGACTTCTACACCTCCAACTTCGTGGTGCGCAACGTGGAGATTGTCGGTCCGCAAGTGGGTTCGCAGCTTCGCCGTCAAGCCATCATGGCCACGCTTTACTCGCTGGCCGGCATGTTGGTTTACCTGTGGTTCCGCTTCGAGATGATTTATGGCGTGGGCGCGGTGGTGGCCTGCCTCCACGACACCATTATTACCGTGGGCTTCTTCTCGCTGTTGGACAAGGAAATCAGCCTCACAGTGATTGCCGCCATCCTCACGCTGATCGGCTATTCAATGAACGACACCATCGTCGTCTTCGACCGCATCCGCGAAAACATCAAGCTGCTGCGCCGCGAGCCCCTGGCCGACATCGTCAACAAGAGCATCAACCAGACCCTGAGCCGGACCATTCTTACCTCCGGCCTCACTTTCCTGACCGTGCTCTCCTTGTACGTGTTCGGCGGCGAAGTGCTGCGAGGATTCTCCCTGGCCCTGGTGATTGGAATCCTGATCGGGACCTACTCGTCGATCGCGGTAGCGGCGCCGATGCTGGTCGCCTATCAGGAATGGCGGGCCAAGCGGGCCGGTCAGTCGGCCGTCCAGCGCTTGTCGTCGGCCCGGGACAAGTCGCGGGAAAAGGTGAAGGTCAAGGCCTAGGCGGGGGTGTATACTTTGGTTCGCCCTTCTGAGACAGCCGGGCTGAAGTCCAGCCAAGCTCCGCCGGCCACGAAGGCAGGAGCGGCTGGCGGTCCCCCTGGGAGCAAAAAGCTGTTACCCGGTGTCTAAGTAATCGAAGCGTTGGACGGAGAGCGGTCTATGTTTGAAGACAGCCTTATGGAATCGGGCGGCAGGTTTAGGGGTAAGCGGGGAACAACTACCGCCATCTCGTTTGTGCTCCAACTCCTGCTGATTGGCGTTCTGGTGTTGTTGCCCTTAATTTTCACCGAGGCCTTGCCCCGGCAGCAACTGATGACCTTCCTGGTTGCGCCTCCGCCTCCACCCCCACCGCCGCCTCCACCGGCCGCTGAAGTGCACATTGTGAAGAAGCTCCAAAGCGAGCTGGACAACGGCCAGTTGCGGACACCCACGGCCATTCCGAAAAAGATTCAGATGATAAAAGAGGACGAGCAACCGCCGAGCACGGGAGTCGCGGGTGTAGTGGGCGGCGTGCCGGGCGGCGTACCCGGGGGTAGCATGGGCGGGGTCCTGGGCGGAATGCTCAGCTCCACGCCAGTGGCCATTCCCAAGGCCGCCCCGCAGCGTGTGCGCGTATCCCAGGGCGTCTCGCAGGGATTGTTGATCCACAAAGTGACGCCGGTCTATCCGGCGCTGGCCCGCCAGGCCCGTATTCAAGGGACGGTCGTGCTCCAGGCCCTGATCGGCAGAGATGGCGCCATTCAGAACCTGCACGTAGTCAGCGGCCATCCCATGCTCACGGGCGCAGCGCTGGATGCCGTCAAACAATGGAGGTATAAGCCTTACTACCTCAATGGCGAGCCCGTGGAAGTCGACACCACGGTCAACGTAATCTTCTCGCTGTCGGGTGGTGGTTAGTCGATGTGCGGGTGAGCATTTCGCGCATCTAACTCGATGCCTGGCCGGCGCAGGGTTGCATTGCGATCCAGGCAGGGTTTTTAGTTTTGTTGCTTGTGAGCGGGTCAAGAGTTGGTAAATCGTTTTGCAAAGTATTCGGCCCGGAGATTCGAATCACCTGCACGACCAATAGCAAGCAGATTGGTCTGCCGTAACCCAAGTTCTGAGGAGGAAAAGTCCACCCATGTTCCTAGCTAACCTTGCCACCTATGCTCTCAGCCACGTACCGACGGCTGCCGCCTGGATTTTCCAGGAAGCCACCGTGGGCTGGGATCCCATTTCCCTCTGGAAGCAGATGGGAATTTTGGCCAAGATCGTTGTCTTCATTCTGTTCATTATGTCGGGCTGGTCGATTGGCGTTATGATCGATCGCGCCATGGCGTACAGTGCGGCCCGCAAGCAGTCGCGCGCCTTTGCTCCCGCCGTGGCCGGCGCGCTGCGTGAGGGCAAAATCGAGGAAGCCATCAAGGTCGCCGAGCGCAACAAGAAAAGCCATCTGGCCAAGGTCGTCGTCGCCGGCCTGCAGGAGTTCAAGGCCCACGGCGATTCCAACGACATCCCCGGCGAGCAGATCGAAGCTTCCCAGCGTGCTCTAGAGCGTGCCGAAGCCATCGTTCATGCCGAGTTGAAGCGCGGTCTGGGGGGCCTGGCCACCATCGGTTCCACCGCTCCCTTCATCGGCTTGCTGGGCACCGTGGTCGGCATTCTTAACGCCTTCAAGGAGATTTCCACCCAGAAAGCGACCGGCTTGGGCGCCGTCGCCGGCGGCATCTCGGAGGCTCTGGTGACCACCGCTATCGGGCTGTTCGTCGCCATTCCGGCCGTCATGATGTTCAACTACTTCACCAACAAGGTGGAAGCCTTCGACGTGGAAATGGACAACAGCTCCAGCGAGTTGATCGACTATTTCCTCAAGCGTCGCACGGTCCGCCGGTAACTGGAAACTCAGCGTCATCGGTTGGCGCTGAGGCCAGACTGAAGGAGGTTGAATTTTATGGCAATAGCAGTGCGCGCCGAAGGCAAGAAGGTCAACTCCAACATCAACGTCACCCCCATGGTGGACGTGATGCTGGTGTTGCTCATCATTTTCATGGTCATCACGCCCATGCTGCAGCATGGCGTGAGCGTGGACATGGCCAAGGTAAATAGCCCAGTGCCCATGCCCGACGCGGACAAGGAAGATTCCTTGCTGGTGGCCATCATGCGCGACGGGCAGATTTTCTTTGGCACCGATAAGGTCAACGCCGACCAGCTCACCGGCAAAGTGAAGGACCGACTGGCCAATAAAGTGGACAAGCGAGTCTTTATCAAAGCCGACGCTCGCGCCAAATACGGCGCCGTGGTGGACGTGGTGGACAACGTGCGCTCCGCCGGCGTAGATGATGTTGGTCTGTTGACCGAACAAAGACAAACTGGCGCCGCCGGGAAGAAGCCGCCCACAACCGGTACCAGCACGGGCGCTGGCGCCCAGTAACGGGAGTTCCTTATGAGTATGGCAATGGGGGGGCCCGGCGAGGGTCCCAGAGCCGACATCAACGTAACGCCAATGATTGACGTCTTGCTGGTGTTGCTCATCATCTTCATGGTGATCACGCCGCTGACTCCGAAAGGTTTGGACGCGCTGGTTCCACAGCCGCCCAAGGACCAGCACCAGCAACCGCCCAGCAACGACCGTACGATTGTGGTGCAGGTACTGAAAGGCGGCGGCGATAAGCCGGCGCTGAAGATCAACCAGGACGACGTCACGTGGGAGAATCTGGAAGGCCGTCTCAACGACATCTTCAAGACCCGCGCCGAAAAAGTCATGTTCGTCAAGGCTGATCCGGACCTGACCTTCAATGATGTGGCACAAGTCATCGACATCGCCCACGCAGCGGGTGTCGATAAAGTTGGGCTGATCACGGCCAAAATCGAAGCCGGCGGTTAGCCACTTGCGAGCCGGGCCCTGCTGGCGCGCCAAGGCTGCGCGTCACTGAGGCTGAACCGGCGCCCCCTTTGCGCGCCCCGCCACGGCGGTCGCCTCAGGGGTAAAGAACTAGGAACGTGATTCGGGCTGCCATCTTCCTTCTCGAGAAGCGGGGCGTCGTTGAGTGACCGCCCCGTGCCTCCCTGAAACCCGAACTACGGCAACGGAGAGTGATACCAAACATGAACAAAAGCGGACGGGTACTGACGGTACTTATGGTTCTGCTTGCGTTGTTCTCAACCCTTGGCTGCAGCAAGCTGAGAGCACGCGATCAGCTCAACAAAGGCGTTCAGGCCTACAAAAACGCAAAATTCGAAGACGCGATCGAACATTTCAAGAACGCGGTGGACCTTGATTCTAGCCTGGTAACGGCCCGTCTTTATTTGGCCACCGCATACGCCCAGCAATATATCCCCGGCGCCGACTCCCCCGACAACAATCGCTACGCCGAACAGGCCATCGATGTCTTTAAGCAGGTCCTGGCTCAGAATCCGCCCAAAGAACAGCAGGTCAATGCCCTGAAGGGCATCGCGTCGCTTTACTTCGGCATGAAGAAGTTTGATCAGGCGAGGGAGTACCACGAGAAGGTCGCTCAACTGGATCCTAATGACCCGGAGACCTACTATTCGCTCGCCGTCATCGACTGGATGCAGGCCTACCAGCCCGACCAGACCGTGCGCGCCAGCCTGGGGATGAAGCCAACCGACGAACTCAAGGACAAGAAAGCTTGCGCCGAGCTCCAGGCGAAGAACGAGCAGAAGGTCGAAAACGGAATTCAGAACCTGCAGAAGGCGCTGCAGCTTCGGCCCGATTACGACGACGCCATGGCTTATCTGAACCTGCTGTACCGCCAGCGCGCCGAGTACGAGTGCGACAATCCTGACGCCCGTAAGGCCGATCTCAAGGCGGCTGACGACTGGGTTGACAAGACCATGGCCACTAAGAAGGCCAAGGCCGAGAAAGCCGGTCCCTCGGGCATCGTCACCACCGAAACCCCTCAGTAAGATTGTTGCAGTTGCAACCGAAACTTGAACGCCCCTCCGCACGGAGGGGCGTTTTAATTAATGCACCAGCCTGGGCGGCCGGGCTTCCACCCTCCATCACACACCCCGGTGACGCCGCCCCTCCCTGCCGTCCGCCTATGCAGTACAATCCATGTTCTGTGCAATGTGCGGGTGGGCTGCCCTCGTTATGCCTCGGTCCCGGCAGAATATTCCATGAAGTTGCTTCGTAGCGCCAGTCATGTTCAAACGAGTCCTGATCGCCAATCGCGGTGAAATTGCGGTGCGCATCGTACGCGCCTGCCGCGAGATGGGCATCGAGTCGGTCGTCGTCTTCTCCGACGCGGACCGCAAGGCGCTGCACGTCCGCAAAGCCGATTACGCCTACCACATCGGCCCTGCCACGGCCAGCGAGTCCTATCTCAACGTGGACAAGATCCTCGACGTGGCGCGCCGCAGCCAGGCCGAAGCCATCCATCCCGGCTACGGCTTCCTCTCCGAGAACGCCCGCTTCGCCAGGGCCTGCGCTGACCATGGCTTCAAGTTCATCGGCCCCAGCCCCGAATCGATGGAGATGATGGGCTCCAAGACGCGCGCCCGCCAGAACATGAAGCGCGCCGGCGTGCCCTTCGTTCCCGGCTCGGAGCATGGATTGGACATCGATGCCGCCGAAAGGCTGGCGGAGCAGATCGGCTATCCCGTCATGTTGAAGGCGGCGGCCGGAGGCGGCGGCAAAGGCATGCGCCTGGTGCAGTCGGCCGGGGAACTGCATTCCGCCTACGAAAATGCGCGCAGCGAGGCCCAGCGCTCCTTCGGCGACAACGAGGTGTACCTGGAGAAGTACATCATCAATCCGCGGCACGTCGAGATGCAGATCTTCGGCGACGAGCATGGCAACGTGGTTTACCTGGGCGAGCGCGAATGTTCGGTGCAGCGCCGCCACCAGAAGGTAATGGAAGAGTCGCCCTGTCCGATCGTGGACGAAGACATGCGGCGGCGCATGGGCGAGATCGCGGTGCGCGTGGCCAAGGCCGCCAACTATTACAATGCCGGCACCATCGAGTTCCTGGTCGATGAGCAGCGCAACTTCTATTTCCTCGAGATGAACACCCGCTTGCAGGTCGAGCATCCCGTCACCGAGTTCGTGACTGGCCTTGACCTGGTCCACCTGCAGATGCGGGTCGCCGCGGGCGAGAAGCTGCCGTTCAGGCAGGAAGACATCCGGCTGCGCGGGCACGCCATCGAGTGCCGCGTTTACGCTGAAGATCCCGACAACAATTTCTTCCCGTCGCCGGGGCAGATCACGCGGCTGATCTCGCCTTCGGGACCCGGCATCCGCCGCGACAGCGGCATGTATGAAGGCTGGAACGTGCCCATCGAATACGATCCGCTGCTGGCCAAGCTGGTCGGTTATGGCGAGGACCGCGAGCAGGCGATCAACCGCCTGCTGCGCGCTCTAAACGAATATTTCGTGGGCGGTATCAAGACCAACATCTCGCTGTTTCGCCGCATCCTGAAGGACCCAGACTTCCGCGCCGGCAACCTGGACACGGGCTTTCTGGATCGGCTGCTGGCCAAACCCAGCAATGAGACTGACCCGCGGCGTCCTATCGTAGCGGCCATTGGCGCGGCGATTTTTGCGAGCCTGGAACCGAAGGCGACATTGCCGGCAGCAAATGGCGGTGCTTCGATGAATGGCAACTCGGCTCCGCCGCCAGCCTCGAATTGGCGGCGCGCCGCCCGCGCCGAAGCCGTACGGGAAGGATGATTGTTATTCACCTATAATCAACGCGGAGAAATTTATGGAAATGGTGCTGACCGCTGTTTTTGAGGAAGTATCCGAATCCGAGGGCGGTGGCTACGTCGCCTACGTTGAGGAATTGCCAGGCGCGATTTCACAGGGCGACAGCTTGGACGAGGCGCGCGAAAACCTGCGAGACGCGATCTCCCTGTTGTTAGAAGCAAATCGTGAGCTGGCAAAGCCCGAGCATGGGAAACGGATAACCCGAGAGTCAATAAAGGTCGTCGCTTAGTCGATGAAGCGTGTTGACCTGTTGCGCCATCTCGAACGTAATGGTTGCGTTCTCCTCCGCGAAGGCACCAAACATACCGTCTATCACAACCCGAAGGTGCAGCGGACTGCCACCGTGCCTCGGCATAAGGAGATCAAGGCTCCTACTGCGGGACGTATCTGCAAGGATTTGGGTGTACCCCGTCCATAAGAACGAACTACCTCTGGGGGGACTTGCTGTTATTGCGGCGCGACACCTGCTATGACAAGCTAATTGCTAGTTGCTAATTGCTAAGACATGACCTACGACGTGGTGGTAGACGGCAAAACGCACCAGGTGGAGCTGACGCGCGGCGAGAAGACCTGGCTGTGCAAGGTGGACGGCCAGGAGATTGAAGTGGACGCCGCGCTCACCGCGCGCGACGTGCTCTCGGTGCTGGTCGGCGACAAAGCCTACGAGATCAAACGCGAGCGCTCGCTGCAGGGCGAGCTGCACATGGTGATCGGCAGCGCCCGCTATGCCGTGGATGTCCAGGACCCACGCTCGTTGCGCACGCGCCGCGCGGTCGGCGGCGCCGAGGCCGGGCCGCAGAAGCTCAAGGCGCCCATGCCGGGTAAGATTGTCCGCATCCTAGTCAACGAGAAAGACGAGGTGAAGGCCGGCCAGGGCATCCTCGTGATGGAAGCCATGAAAATGCAGAACGAGATGAAGTCGCCTAAGGATGGCCGGGTACAGAAGATCCTGACGGCGGAAGGCTCAATCGTGAACGCGGGCGACACGCTGGCCATCATCGAATAGCGCCAGGAGATTCTCAGCGACAAAAAAACGGGAGCTCTTCGCCCCCGCAATTCTGGCCGCCATCGCGCAAACTACTTCATGGTTGCCGCCTTCTTCAGAATTTCATCGGCAAAGTAGTTCTCCACCGAGGCCTTGTCGCGGATGGATTCGTAGTACGCCGCTTTCAGCAACTGCTCGCGGCGGTCACGCAGCTGCTCGCGTATCGCCTGTTGCACGCGCGGGTCCTTGAGCTCGCGCTGACCGGCAGTCTCCTTGCTGATGAGCTTGACGATGCGGTATCCGGCAATCTGATGGCTGTTGGGATCGGTTACCGGCAGCACGGCCGTGTATTGCCCGGGCTTCAGCTTATTGATCGCGTCGTAGGCGATCCTGTCCAACTTCAGCTGCGATTCCGGAACGAACCCCAAGTCGCCGCCGTTCTGCGAGGTCTCGGGTTGTTCCGAGTAGTTCATGGCCGCAGTAGCGAAATCCTCGCCGCTGTCGAGGCGATTGGCGATCATCTGGATCTTCTTGCGCGCGTCGCCCTCATTCTGCGCCTTCATGGTTTTCACTTGCGGGTTGGGCTGGGTTGTAACCACGATCTGTGCCAGGCGGTACTGCAGCTCAATCAGGTTGAACTCGGCCTTGTGCTGGTTGTAGTAGCTGGTAATGTCGTCGTCGGTGATGTTGATCTTCGAGGTGACTTCCTTGTTGAGCACCTTGTCCACGGTGATGGAGCGGCGCAGGTCGCGCTTGAAATCGTCGAGCGTGAGATTGCGCTCCTTCAGCCGTTTATCGAATTCCTCCTGGGTATAGGGTGCCTTGATTTCCGCCAGCTTGCTGTTGACTTCCTCATCGGTTGCCAGCAGGCCCAGCTTTTCCGCTCGCTGCATCAGGATTTCGTTATCGATGAGTTCGCGCAGAATGCTCAGCCGCAAACTATCCGCCTGTTCCTGGCTGGGCTTTTCCGGCGAGTCGGCCGTCTGGTTGTTGAAATACTTCTCCACTTCCGTGCGGGTAATCTTGTGGCCGTTCACCCGCGCCATTTCGTCTGCGCCTTCCTGTTTTCCGGAACAGCCCACGCTCGACAGCAGCGCAATAACAGCCATCGACAGGGTGGCTACCATCGCCACACTCTTGGGTTTCAATTTCAAACTCCGCTCCTTGTGACCACCCCAACAAGCCCGCCACGGCGGGGCGCTTGTCGGGTGCCCCGGCTACGGGACTCGACTCATCTCCCACTTTACCCAGCACGCCGCGGCGCGCCGGGCTAAGCTCTTTCGCCCCGTTCGGGGCTGATTTCTTGCCAGTCTCATTCGACTGGCGAATCCACATAAATTCGGGCGCCGGACTCGGATCCTATTTGCTGGTCGCTGGCGGCGATGCTGGGGCCGGCGCCGGCGCGGGTGGCTTCACTCCCGCCGCCAGCAACTGCTGGTCCAAGGCCGCTCTCACCTGGTCCGTGTCCAATGCCCCTTCCAGCCGTTCGCCGTTGACAAACATGGTTGGGGTCGCATTCACTCCCACGGAGTCACCCTCGGCCACCGAGGACTTCACCGCGCCGTCGGCTTGGGCCTTCACGCACGCCTGCAGCCGGTTCGCATCGGCCCCATTCCTTTTGCCGATATCCAACGTAATGCGATCCAATTCACCGAAAGCCTTTTGCACGTCCCTCTGCGGACCGCTGATCGCCTGCTGATTGGCGTGCACATAATCGGCGAACTCCCAGTAGGCCTTGCCGCTCTCTTTGGCCAGGCAGTTGGCGTCGTTGGCGGCATGCACCGCCCAGGGATGCATGGGCAGCGGATAGTCTTTGTAGATGATTCTTATCTTGTCGCCGTATTGCGGCAGGATCTCGCTCATCAGCGTGCTGTGCATGCGAGAGCAGAACGGACACTCGAAGTCGTCGTAGTTCACGATGGTGACCTTGGCGTCCGGATTGCCCCGCTGCGGACGGCCGGCTACGTCGATTTTCTTCATGGTGTCGGCGTAGGGGTCCTTGGTCAGGTCCATCTTGCTTATGCGAATCAGGCTCTTGCCGTCCTTCGAAAGAAGGAACTCGATGGCTTGCGACTTGCCTTCGTGACTCAAGGTAACGCTGAGATTGTCATAGTTGGGAAACTCGCTGGGCGTCAGTGGTCCCAATTTGATGTTCACGTCGGGAGGAATATTGAAGTAGGACCGAACCTGGCGCTCCACTTTTTGGGCCACGTCGGCAGGAGCGGGGTTTGATTTCGACTGCGCCGAACATCCGGCGCAAAACAATAGCAGCAAGACAGCCAGTCGTCGTAAGGGCAAAATAAGAACCACCTTCGAGAGTAGAACTAAGAATTATCTCATGGCGAGCGCATTCCCAGCACCTGCGGCGGCGCGTGTGGAGGCGATGCGACCCAGGGATGTGATTCAATCCTTCCCCGCAATTTTCAGCAGCGTGCCCAACGGCAGCAATGCATTCATCGAGCCCGACCGAAAGCCTTCGAGATCGAGCGTCACGTAGGTAAACCCCAGCGCCTTGAAGATTCGCGTGAACTCGGTGGCCATTTCCATGGTCATGGCCCGGGGCAATTCTTCCCGCGCGATCTCGATGCGCGCTATTTCGCCGTGATGACGCACCCGCACCTGGCGGAAACCAAGTTCTCGCAGCGCCTCCTCGCCTTGTTCCACCGAGAGGAGCGCCTGCCGCGTGACCGCGCGCCCATACTCGATCCGCGATGACAGGCACGCCGATGCCGGTTTGTTCCAGATACGCAATCCCGCTTGCGCGGCCAGTTGGCGGATGTCCGCCTTAGTCAATCCCGCTACCAGCAAGGGCGCGGCCACCCCATGCTGGCGGGCCGCCTGCTGGCCGGGCCGGAAATCGCCCTGATCGTCGAGGTTCACGCCGTAGGCTATGGCATCGAATCCCAAGCTTTGCCGCCGCTCTTCCATGACGGTGAATAGTTCGTCCTTGCAGTGATAACAACGTGCGCCATCATTGCGCAGGTACTCGGGGCGCTCCATCTCCGCGGTGGCAACCACGCTGAGCGGTATGCTTTGTTCGTCGGCGAAGGCAATAGCATCGCGCATTTGCGAGCGCGCCAGGCTGGGAGAGTCGGCCAGTACCGCCAGCATATCGCCGCCCAGTTCGCGATGCGCCGCCCACGCCAGGAATCCGGAATCCACGCCTCCGGAATAGGCCACCAGCAATTTCCTCAGGGAACACAAGTGTTCCGCCAGAGCTCGTGACTTGGCCGCAAGATCTCCGGCATCGACTGGAAGGTTGGAATTCACCACAGACATCGCTCAATTGTAAGACACTGGCGGCGGAACAGAAGGCTGCGAGCTAATACAGTCTTTGCAGCCGCCGGATGGTGCCGAAGGTCCCAACGTTGGAAAGGCTGAACGAGAAGCGATAACTGTTCTCCTGGCTGATGGTGGGGGCAAAAGCCGAGCGGGAATATTCGAAGGCCACGCCACAGCAGTCCCAGTTGTAGTTGCTCTGTACGGTTGCCCCCTGCACGTAACTGAGACGCGCATCCGCTGCCACTGCTACCGCGCCACTCAACCCCCTCATGGCAACGTTCCCGTACTGCACCTGGACGCGGTACTGGTTGTACACGCTGAGGCCGAGCGTCGGCTGACCGGCGATGGGGGTCGTTTCCGCGGGCTCACGCATGTAGGTTTGTCCACCCGCGACATACCACTTGCCACTCGCGCCAATCCTTCGGCCCAGTAAGAGGGTGCTGGCATTCAGTTGATGCAGCACCGGATCATAATCCAGGGCCCACGAGAGGTCGGTCTTCAAATCTTGCACCCGGAGACGGGAGATGATCGGCGAAAAGTGGCGCGGCTCCGTAAGAAACGCTATGCCGGTGAAATCTACGGTGCTGTCGAACACGTTACGCTGACCGGGTACCAAGGCTCCCCCAAAAGTCGGATCGAAGAAATACCTCTGCGCCAGCTCCCAAGTGACGAGTTCACGCGCCGGACCTTGCTTGTCATCGCAGGTACCGGGCTCGGTTTCGTCGGTGGTCTCTTTGGGTACAAGGTCGTTCTGCGGGGAAAGGAGCGCGTATTTGGGGTGGTGAAAGCATTCGCCTGGCGATTTCGTTTTCTTGACGAAGAGCCGGTTGACCACGCCGTATTCCACCTCGTTGGTGTCGGCCAGAATGTCGCGCTGGTCGAAACGGATAATCTGGCTGAAGTTGTCGATACCCCCCTGGTAGCGATAGACCACCTGCGGTTCGATCGTATGCTTGATCACACGGCCAAACAGTTTGCGATCGTAGATCCTCGATAACGTTGGCGGCCTGATCTCCATCGCGGCGGCGGCAACATTCCGGTTGATCGGATCGCTGATCGCCTTCGCCGCCGCTACCAGCCCTCCGCTCTCCAGCCGCTGGCTGTAATACGTCTCGCGCACCCCGGCCTCCGGTCGAAACGTCCACCCGTGAAGAAATGTAGGCAGGGAAATGAAAGGATGGGCGTCGATGCGACCGACCACTGGCGCGGTTTCAAATCCCACCTCGGAGCGGGAAACGCCTTCCGTAGCCAGATCGTAGGCGTACATCAGGTTGGAACGGCGGAAAGGCCGCTCCGCCGCGGAAAACTCCAGCGACGGAGTGTGGGCGATATCGATCACCTCTCCCGGATTGGTGCTCTGGTAGGACTGATACAGTCCGGCTTGCAGGCCCAGCGCGTATCCATTCCAGTTTTTGCTGAGAAATCCGTAGGAGCGGACCTCCGAGCTGATGGATTGCAAGGCAAAGCCTTCGGCGAACGCCACGCGAAACAGATAAGAGCTGAGATAGTCAACCGAGATCACCCCGCGAAATCCCTCCGGCAGCTGGATCGATCCGTTCGCTCTCAGTTCCTGGCCACCCTGGTTCTGCCCCGCGTTGAATTGCCCCTTGGGGACACCGTTCTCGTCAATCACTCCGAAATATTCGGCCCTGAACTGGTAGTTATAACCGACAGAGCGAAAGATCCCGTGTTGTGCCCATCCCCTTGCGGAGTAAAGCGAGGCTCCGATGGTGGCATCATTGCTGCGATTGATGGCCCAGTAAAACGCGTCTCCCAGGATGGTACCCCGGGTGCTCGACTGCCCAAAAAGCGGCATAAGAAAGCCACTCTGGCGCCCCAGGTTGTCGGCCGGGTGTTCCACCCAGGGGAAATAGAAGATGGGAATGCCCTCGATGCGCAAGGTGGCGTGATGCATGGTGGCTTCGGCGCCCGTTTCCACGAATGCCGTCTGGGAATTGAACTGCCACTTCGGTTTCGGTAACTGGCAGGAAGTGACATAGCCGTGGTTGACCCGGTAGTGGTCGGGGCCGAGCTTGTCCACGATCTTCCCCGTGAAGAAGAAAGGAGTCGAGGACGTAAGGAACATGTCTTTGCTCTTGACCCTGACCCCAGTCGATCCGACTACGTCATAAAACGTTCCGGTGTCGCGGCTGACGTCGTAGGTGGCGTGGGTGCCCACCAGGTGTTCGTTATGGGCGCCCCCATCGAAGACCACGTGCCCGTCCGCCTTGGCCTGCCCCGTGGTGGAATCGTAGGTAACCTGGTCGGCGTGCAGCGTGTAGTTGCGGAACCGCATCACAACGTGGCCACGCGCCCTATAGATGTCCTGGTTCCAATCCTGGTGGTCACCGTGAATCAGCACTTCATCCCGACCCAAGGCAACGTTCATGGCGGGCCGCGGAGGTCCCAACTCCGGTTCGTTGCTCTCCGACTGAATTTCCTGCTGAATGATCTCTTCGGTTTGTTTGTCTTCCTCGCCGGTATCGGTTCTCACCGTGACTCCGGGCTTGCCTGCCGGATTTTGCTGCGCAGGCCCACCCTCCGAGGTCGAGTCGTTCGGCAATTGCGGTCCGGCGGAAGTTTCAGGGGCCGAAGCCGCATCGGACGCGCCTGACTGGGGCGCAGCTTGCGCGGAACTATTGGGCTGCTCGGGCGGGCGCAACTGGCTGGTTAACACGCCAGGCTGCAGAAACAGATGACATGCCACCAGCGCCGTGATAATCATTCGAGTGCGGGCAATCATCGAAAAGCGGGCATCCCCTCACCGGGTTGAGTTTGAATTGAGCAGAACCTTGCAACTTAGCACGTTGCCTACGGAGAGGTAAAACGCTATCTGCTTGCGCTGGTTCCACGCGGCTCTGGATTTTCTCCTAAACCCGCTCGATGTCCACTGGTTGCGCGATTCCGGCGATCCGGTGTCCAGCTTGCCACGCCCCGCGGACGCGAGCCAACGGCCTCTTTTTCTCATTTTCATTCATGATTCATCCGTGTTCGGAGGGCAAAGCACCTCAAGGGCTTGCCAAGGACGCGGGTAGAAGGAATAGTCGCGCCACGACATGACCGACCAGCAAACCTTGCATTCCGAAGCGTCCGGAGATGTATCGCACCCCGACATCTGGCGGAAAGAAATTCACGCCCGCCTAGCCGGCTATCGCTCGCGCCGCGGACGCCGGATCGAGGGAGCGTTTAGCATGCGCTTTCCCTTCCCTCCTCTTGAGCACGACGTGTCCGGTTCGGTAACCAACGCGCCAGCGGACCCGGAGCAGGTGGAACAGTTCGTGGCAGCTAACATTGCGAGCGCTGAGCAAGCCAGCGCTGAGCAAGTGTCCACTATCGAAGCTGCCAGTTCCGAGACCTGCGATCTCGCACCTGACGCCGCCGCTACGGAATCAAAAGCCTCGCCCCCCGAATCCCCAGCGCTTCCAGAATTGCCGGCAGAGAATCAACCGCCGACTCTTCCAGAGGTTCTGGTTGACGTTGATCATGAGCCGTCCCCGCCTCGTCTGCCGCGCCCCAGGCCGCAGCGCAAAGTCATCGCCTTCCCCCGGCAGACGGCAGGGGCCACGGAGATGCACCGTCTGGCCGATCCGGTCCTGCTGGAACAGCCGCGCATCCTGGATGTGCCGGAGGAACTGGAAGCGTTGCCCACCACGCCTTTCCTCGACGGATTGCAATTCGGACCAACCACGCAGCCTGTCATTGCGGTCCACGCCGACAATGTGGAGCTTCCTTTTCGGGCTGCTGGCAGGGCGCACCGCCTGTACGCGGCCTTGCTGGATTGCGTCCTCGTGGCTGCAGGCAGCATGGTCTTCGCCGCTGTCAGTTACAAGATGCTGCCCAAGCTAACCTTCACCAAGCCGGTGCTGTTGACGGCGGCTGCGTTGCCGCTACTGTTGTGGGCTGTCTATCAGTACGTGCTGCTGGTTTACGGCGGAGCCACTGCCGGAATGCGCATAGCCAAAATTCGCCTCAGCACGTTTAAGGGAAACTCGCCCTGCCGGCGGCAGCGTCGCCAGCGCGTGATGGCCCTCTATTTCTCCATGGCTTCCTTCGTTATGGGCTTGCTCTGGGCCTTCGTAGATGTCGATTCCCTCTGCTGGCATGATCGCATCAGCCGGACCTATCTGACCGATCGAGAGTAGCTGGGATGGCTCGGGGCCTCACGCCTTCGGTTTTGCCTTCTCGCTCACGCTCAACACGCAAGCCAACTCGGCCGGCGTATCCACCAGCACGTCGGGAGGGACCTGCTGCAACGTTTGCGGCGCAAATCCGTAGTTCACTCCAACGCTCCATAGCCCCGCATTGCGGGCGGTGAGCACGTCCACTCCGGAGTCGCCGACCATCACGGTTTCGCCGGGGGCCGCACCGGCTTCGCGCATCAGGGTGTTGGCGCCGAGGGGATCGGGCTTCTTGGTCTCGAAACTGTTGCCGCCGTAAACCTGGGTGAAGAAATCGGCCAGGCGTAGTCCGGCCAGAATGTCGCGCGACACCCGCACTGGCTTATTGGTAAGCACCGCCAACTTGCGCATTACGCCGTCGCCGTGGCTGGCCTGTTGCAGCATCTTGTTGATGCCTTCGTAGGAGCGCGTGTTGTCGAGCTTGTGTTCGCGGTAATAGAGCAGAAAATAGTTGAGCGCCTCTTGCAGGAACTCGCTATGGGCGGGGTCGCCGAGGGCGCGGCGAATCAGCATGGGTGCGCCATCGCCGATGTAGGTGCCGATGACCTCGAGGGGCAGCTCCTTGCGGCCGTAGTGAAGCAACATGGCATTGACCGCGGCCACCAGGTCGAGTTCGGAATCGATCAGGGTGCCATCCAGATCGAAGATGACGAGCTTGATGTTTTTGACCGGAAGCGGGCGAATCGTGCGTATCATTGCCTTCCAGTATAGCCATGCGGCTCGTCGAGTAGGGACGCCCCACCACTCTAGAGGTGTCATGCGAGCGTGGCGAGGCATCTGCTTTTCCCTCCTGGGCGAAAGTCAAGGAATCCTCGCCGCTGGGTAGTTTCCGGGTTGCCGACCATCCGGGATCAGTTTCGTACAGGTGGGTCGGGTTGCATTCTGCAGTTTATGCCGTTCAGGAAAAGGGCACAGCTCAAACAGTCAAGGACCAAAGCTTAATCATCTATATCCCTCCTCTTAACGGACACGGCCGCCGCCGCTCCGCGGCAGCGTTACAAGGAATCAAACCTCCGGCACCGGGTGGTATCCATTGAACCGCCGGCGTTGCCGGCAGGAAGCACTTGGCCGAAGCTGTATTGATTCGTTCCGTCCGGACTCATGATCTTTAGGCTTGTGGTCGCAGCGGGGTACCAGTTCCAGCTTAGCCAAAGCATGTAGTGACCGTCCTGAGACCAGTGCGGCGAGAGGTTCTCCTGCACCGAGAAGAATGTAAGCTGCGTTTGGTAGCTTCCATCCGAATTCATCACCCAGACTTCGGATGAACCGCTGGCGTCCGAGAGATAAACAATCTTCGTGCCATCGGGGGACCACGATGGGGCCCAATTGTTGCCGAAGCTGGTTAGCTGGGCCGGCTGGCCGCCGTTTGCGTTGATGACGAAGATCTCTTGGGAACAGTTGCCCGGGGCCACGACGCAGGTGTCGTACGCTATTAGACTCACGAGTCCGTTGCCGGGAGACCAGGATGGGTCAGCAGAGTATTGATCGGAGTTGACCTGAAAACCGTTCGAGCCATCCGGGTTTATGCTGTACAACCCATTGTTGTTGTAGACAATTACGTTCTCCAACGACCAATCCTGGCCGAGCCAGGGCCAGTCATATAGGAACGGGGTATCGTCGGTTCCGTCGAAGTTGATGATGGAGATTGCCCACGGAGCAGGATCAGACGTATACCTGTTGTGGACGATTTGCTTTTGCGTCGGCGCCCACGCGGGGTATTGATTGCATTTGTTGGGCGTAATGTCTACGAGATTTGTTCCATCCAAAAGCATGGTGTAGAGATCGGAATAAGCATAATAGGTACCGCACAAGTCGTCCGCTGGCCCAGTCCTCCGCGTTCGGCTGCTCAAGCCACCAGCGAGGGGCCGCGAGGGATAAGTATTAGCTGGAGCGTATGCGATTACTCCGTCCGGACTCGGACCGTAACCGATCTGGCCAACCTCGTATAGGAAGGATGTGCGCTTGCCCGTTTCGTGCCAACTGCTGTTGCCGTTGTCGTTGTAGTAGTGGTCCAAGATGCACTGCCAGCACGCGGGCGTGGTTCGCGCTCCGGTGTTTGGGTTATACCCCGACGCCCACCATTCTGACGGCCACTGACCCATGCCGCGCCCATGGCCGCTGCCCTGTGTGCCCGCCGCGATCGGGTCGGGCATACACGACCAGTTATAACCGGGCTGCCCGGTCTGCCCGTCTCCGCAGAAAAGACCATTACCATTCTGGGCGTACTCCGCCTTGAATATATTGACTCCGTCCTGACTGACGACGACTCCCGCCGTTGCACTGACGTCGGCCGTGCTCCTGGGGGTCGGCGGAAATTTGCTAGGGTTATAGACTTGGCAATACGCGTTGTCACAAATGTCGTAGTTGGGGGACAATGGATGCGCGACATACCATGCCCCGTAGCTTCGATAGGCTACCGCCCCAGCTTTCAGCGAATCATCGACCCAGTTGCCCTCCCATTCACTTGGCAGGCCATTCGTAGCATAAGTCTCCAGTGGGGTTGGTTTATCCCAAGTCGCACAGACAATGGGGCACTTACCACAAGGAAGGGAACAGCTATGTCCAACCTTGATGGTAGTCGGCACAGCGATCTGCCCCGACGACAAGTTCGAGGACCTGTCTCCGGTACCGGCCGCGCCCGGCGCGACCTCAGGTGAACCCTGCAAGCTGGGTGAGGTTGGGGCAGCGGGATCATCCCCCTGTGGAGTCCCCGCTGGTGCCTGCATCTGCAGGGGATGAGTGCCGTCTTCTTCAATGGTCCCGGAACCCCTTAGGAGCTTGATCGCGACGGGGCCCATCTCTTCCGTGGCCACGCTGAAGTTGCGGATGACGAACGTTTTATATCCTGCCCTCTTATATGTTAATGTTGCAGTTCCCATGCCATCTGGGATGGGGGGCTCCGGCGTGGGAAACGATACGGCGAAGTGCCCCTGCGAATCCGTTGTCGCCGTGCCGCCCCCGATACTTACCTGCACACCCGCGAGCGGCGCGCCTGTTTCGGAGTCGACAACGTACTCATGAAGGAGGGTGTAGCCTGGGCGCAGAAGCGGCTTTAGGGCCTCAGGCGTCTCCTCCTCCGGGGGCGTTACCGGATCAAGTCCCGCACCCGCAACCGGGTTGTCCCTGCCCGGGCTTACCCTGAGGGAGGTCCCCCACATGGTTTTGTAGCCTGGGGCGGAGACTTTCTCGAGATACTCTCCCGAGGGCAGAGTGACCGTACCGTTCCCATCCGTTTCGATGGACAGCGACTTGGTCCCCTCGAATTGGAGCCTCGCCGGGACCGCATGGCCGGTCACGTTATCCCGAACCTCAATTCTCAGCACACCCGTGCCGCCGGAAATTGGGGGCGGGAAGGGGATGCGGGTGAGAAAAATCTCCACCGGACGATTGATGGGGCGCACCGCGCCGCCGGTCGCGTCGGTTATGTACCCCAGCGCGGCGAATTCGAACTGGTATTCGCCCGTTGGCAGCGAGAGCGTAAGCTTACCGTCTTTGTCCGTTTCGGTTTCGAGCGTTTTGGGGCCTTCAATTCTGACCTTCGCCTGCATGGGATTGTGGCTTTTGGAATCTCTCACCACAATTGACAGCGCGCCCGTCTGCGCGTGCAGGCCCGATACCGCGAAGATCGACAACAGGAGAAGTGCGAAGTATGCTCGGATTCGCATTGAGTTGCCCTTCCTTTCAAGGGGCAAACAGCGCTCTCAGTAGTGTTCAGTAGTTTACGTCGTGGATGCGAGAGTAGCATCTGCGCCAGCATTGCACACCCCCCCCCCGCCTACGTCAGTGACGCGGGACATACGGCAGAGTGATCTGCGCAATCGGGTCACCGCTTGAGGCGCTAGGGAGCATTCGTGTTCTATCCACGTGAAATATTCTTGGATCTCCGAGAGGACGGAGCGGCGGTAGCCGAGGGCAGCGCCCTCTGCGGCTGGAGTGTGCGCAGCGCAACGCGAAACTAATGCGGTCACATTCTGCGATTCACTGGTGGCCGGATAACGAACCACTCGGAAACTGACGTACAACGTCCTCCCCTGACTTGTGCCTCGTGATGGTGGTTTCTGGAAAGGCAGCACAAGGAGATCGCTCGCTGCGCTCCTGATGACAATTCGGTTTTCGGACAGAGACGTTAGCACCCATAACCAAGAATTCAACAAACCCAGCGAAACATTTACAATATTAGGACGCTCGTCGCGGGGCTTTGCATCGCATCTCTACACCTGAGGTAATGGATGGCCACCACAAGAACAGAGCCTAAACCTGCGGTAGCGCAGGCTGCTCCCAGCAACAAGTATGAAGGGCTCAGCAACCAGCAGATGATCGACATCTACCGGCTGATGTACCTGTCGCGCCGGATCGACGATCGCGAAATCCTGCTCAAGCGCCAGCAAAAGATTTTCTTCCAGATCTCCGGCGCGGGACACGAAGCGCTGCTGGTGGCCGCCGGAATGGTGCTGCGTCCGGGCTACGACTGGTTTTATCCCTACTATCGCGACCGCGCGCTATGCCTGACCGTGGGCATGACGCCATACGAGCAACTGCTGGAAGCCGTGGGCGCGGCCGACGATCCCAACTCCGGCGGGCGCCAGATGCCCTCGCACTGGGGACACAAGAAGCTGAACATCGTGACCCAGTCTTCGCCGACGGGAACGCAATTCCTGCAAGCCGTGGGTTGCGCCGAAGCGGGACGGTACTTCGCCCGTTATCCTCAGGCTGCGGAAAAAGGCAGCGGCGATTACCGCCAGTTCAAGGACGTTCAGTTCCACGGCGACGAAGTGGTTTACGTTTCCGGCGGCGATGGCACCACCAGCGAGGGCGAGTTCTGGGAGTCGCTAAACACGGCGTCGAACCTGAAGCTGCCGATGTTGTACCTGATCGAAGACAACGAGTACGCCATCTCGGTGCCAGTGGAAGTGGGCACGGCCGGCGGCAATATCAGCAAGCTGGTCAAGGGCTTTCCCAACTTCCACTTTGCGGAATTCGACGGCACCGATCCGCTGGTCAGCTATGCCGCGCTCAAGACCGCCGTCGATTACATTCGCGCCGGCAATGGCCCGGCGTTCGTGCACGGCCACGTAATCCGTCCCTACTCGCATTCGCTGTCGGACGACGAAAAACTCTACCGGCCGGAATCTGAGCGCAAGCAAGAAGTGGAACGCGACCCGATCACGCGCTTCCAGCTTTTCCTGGTGCGCGAAGGCATTCTCGACGAGCAGGGCATCGACAATCTCGAGAAGGACACGGACGCAGAGATCCAGGAAGCGGCGGACCGGGCCGTCGCCGCTGCATTGCCCGCGCCCGACTCGTACAAGCAGTTCGTGTACTCGCCCGATGTCGATCCCACTTCGGCGGCGTTTCAGACCGAGGCGGTCCATCCTCGGCCCGCCGAAAAAGGCGCGCTCGCTGCGCCTGAAAGGACGATGGCCGATCTCATCAACGCTTGTATGCGTGACGAGATGAAGCGCGATCCGCGCATCGTGATGTTTGGCGAGGATGTCGCCGACTGTAGCCGCGAGGAATATCTCAAAGACAAGAAGGTGAAAGGCAAGGGCGGCGTCTTCAAGCTGACGGGAGGACTGCAAGCCGAGTTCGGCAGCGACCGGGTTTTCAACTCGCCGCTGGCGGAGGCCAACATCGTGGGCCGCGCCGTGGGCATGGCGACCCGTGGCCTGAAGCCAGTGGTGGAGATCCAGTTCTTCGACTACATCTGGCCCGCCATGCAGCAGCTTCGCAATGAACTTCCTCTGATACGCTGGCGCTCGAACAACGCTTTCTCGTCGCCTGCGGTGGTGAGGGTTGCCATTGGCGGCTATCTTACCGGCGGGTCCATCTATCACTCGCAATGCGGCGAAAGCATTTTCACCCACACGCCGGGCATGCGTGTGGTCTTCCCGTCAAATGCGCTCGACGCCAACGGCCTGCTGCGCACCGCCATTCGTTGCGACGACCCGGTGCTGTTCCTGGAGCACAAACGGCTGTATCGCGAAACCTTTGGCCGCGCGCCGTATCCGGGGCCGGATTACATGGTTCCGTTCGGCAAAGCGAAGATCGTTCGTCCCGGGCACGACCTGACGGTGGTGACGTATGGGGCCGTGGTCCCGCGCGCGCTGCAAGCGGCACAACGCGCCGAGCGTGAGCATGGCGTCAGCGTGGAATTGATCGACCTGCGCACCCTCAGTCCCTACGACTGGGAGACGATTGCGACATCCGTGGCCAAGACCAGCCGCGTGCTGGTCGCGCACGAGGACATGCTGAGCTGGGGCTACGGCGCCGAGATCGCAGCGCGAATCGCCGACGAACTCTTCGACAAGCTCGATGCGCCGGTAAAGCGCGTGGCGGCAAAGGACACGTTCGTCGCCTACCAGCCAATTCTGGAGGATGAGATTCTGCCGCAGGCCGAAGATGTGTATCAGGCGATGGTGGAGTTGGCGGGGTATTAAGGCAGGGCTAGTGGTCAGGGCCAGGGACTAGTGGTTAGTGACTGGTTGAAACTACCGCCCGCCCTTAGTCCCCCACAGCCAATCAATGGCGATCGGCCCGGCGCCGCTCCAGATCAACGAAAACGCCACCGCGGCGCACACCATGGGAAATTCGTAGCCCCCGTTTTTCGAAAACAACCCGTGATGCAGATGCACCTTCGAGATAGCGACGGCCATGTCGAGGAAAATGGCGATGGCCGCTATTCGCGTCAGAAATCCCGCCACCAGAAAAATGCCGCCGCCAAACTCCGCCGCAGCCGTTAGGTATCCCATCCATCCCGGGATTCCCATGTGTGACAGCATTTGCATGAACTGGGGCATGCCCCCGAAAACCTTCTGATAGCCGTGCGCGATCATGACTGTGCCCAGCGCCAGGCGCAGAACCAGCAGTCCCAAGGGTTGCAGGCGATTTGCGAAGTTCAATCAGTTCTCCTGTGCCGCGGCCAGAACTTCCTCGGGAAGTTCCTGCACGGACTCGATACGATAGCTAATCACGACTCCGCGCAAAGCCATCTCATTGAGGAAGAGCTGCGCCGGAACGTCGATCTCCTGGCGCACAACTCCGCGCTGGGAAATCTCGCCGCCAATCAGCATTTGCAGCACAATCGACGCCGGCCACGCCGTGGTCCGCATCATTGAAGTAATGCCGGTCACCGGGTCGGTGTAATCCACCATGCTGAAAGAGGCAACAACGGTATCATGGTGCGCTTCGACGCGCAGCAGGGTGACCTCGGGCTCCGCGCTGGTGAACTTCTCCTCGAACAAGCGCGACATCATCTGGCGGGGCGCCACCTGCGTCCCGTTCACCACGCGTTTCACGCTGGAGAACAAGCCCAGATCGTAGAGCGAACGCAACATGCGGACGTGTCCCGGATAGCGCAGCGTCTTCTCGAAGCACTCGCCCACCCGGCCCTGGAACGTTTCGGGCAAAGTAGAGGTGCCACCCGAGGTGTGGAACGCCTCCAGCTCAGGGAAGCCATTCATGCGGAAGGGTTCGACTTCGGTCAGCGGCTCGACCGTGAGCAGCTTTCCGTCGCGGAGGATCTTGGCAGGCTCGCTGTACTCGTTGATCAGGCCTTCGACGGAAAAGACAAGCTGGTAGTTGAACGGCGGGCGCGGTGTCTGTGGCAGACCGCCAACGTAAATCTTCAGGGCGTCGGCCTTGCCGCCAATGCGGCGCAGCAGCTCGCCTCCAAGGATGGAGGCCATGCCCGGCGACAGACCGCAATCGGGAGCAATGGCCACGCCCGCGGCCTGCGCCTGGTCGTGCAGGGCAAATTCCTGCTTGACCACCGTGTTGTTGCCGCCGAGATCGGCGAAGTGGCACCCGGCTTCAATCGCGGCCTTGGCCAGTTCCAGGTTGAAGAAGTACGGGACCGCGGAGAGCACGCTATCGTGACCGCGCATGAGCTGCAGCACCGCCGCGGTGTCAGCAGCGTCAACCTGCATGGACGTGACCTTGTGATTGCCCGTGAGTTTGTTGATCCGGGCGACAGCCTCATCTAAGCGTTGTGCGTCGGAATCGGCGAGCGTGACTGCCTCGACTCGGGAGCTGCGGGCCATGTCGAACGCCGCCGCCCACCCCATCATGCCTGCACCCATTACCAGAATTTTCATGAGGCCCTTCTATGAAACAGAATATGAGTATCTTGCAGAAACGCGAGCACTTGCTTTATGAATTTCGGCCAGAAGTAACAGGATAAATCACCAAGCGGATTTGACAAAGCTCGGCTACAGAATGCCGGTGGCAAGCATACGCGTCGTCATGTAAGCAAGAGAAGCCCGTTCCTGGTCACGGCGCGTTAGCCATGCACGGAAACGGGCCAGTCTGGGCAAACCTTACTGTTTTTGTTTAGGCCCCCCGTAGTAGCACTCAGGTCCCGAGGTGCCTTCTTTGACTCCCGACAGAGCGACCTTCCAGGTATCGTCGTCTGGGAACTTCTGCCACATCGGCGGCCCCGGTTTATTGCCCTGGTCGAACTGCGGTTGTATTTGAAAGCTGAAACCAAAACAGCCTCCGGTGGGGCAATCGGGCGGCTGGGTGCCCCAGGCACAAACCGAACCATCTTTGCAGTCGGACCCGGCAGCGCACCCGCAGCTTTTGGTGTCACTGTTCCAGGAGCAATACGAGACTGGTTTGCAGAAGTTCTTTTTGTCATTCTGGAACTCGCAGGTTTGATCATCGCCACCGCATCCGTACTCCGACAAATCGATGGTCACCATCAGCCAGCCGCTCAAAGGATCGTAGTTCACATCGGTTAAGAATTCAGGGTTCTTGCCAGTGCCGATTGTTACCGGATTGAACCCATAGATCTGGCTATCCACATTTACCCGATAGCGTCCGACCTCGTCCTCGACCTTTTTCTTATCCGCTCGACTTCCCACATACATCCAGTAGGTCATGTGGGTAGTAGGTGTTCCATAGACGAGATACACGTAGTAGGTGTGCCCGGAGAGGAAAACACTCCTGCCGTTCTGATCGGGGACGCCGGTCTGCTGGCTGGCGGGCACGGTGGTGTCAATGTAATACCAGGTATCGTTCGAGGTCAGGGTACTGCGCTGGCCCGAGTCTTGTCCCATCATGGTGATCCGACCAGGGCGGTGAAGCGGATCGGTCTTGCAGAGCGGATCCTTTTCGCAGTCGCTGTTGTCCTGCGCCGTCCAGTACTGCCGGAAGAGGGGTGCGCCGTAGGCGTGAGTTCCGGCCCAAGTCCAGTTTCTCTGTCCGTCCACACCGATGCCACATTCGGCTTTGCGGTCCCATTGAGTGCACTTTGGAGGATCGAGACACTCGTCGTGCACCGATTTCAATGCGCAGTCGGCAATGATCGCCGTGGTGACATATTCGTGGGGGCTGGTGATCGCCGTCGCCGGTTTGCCCCTCTGGTCAACGGGCATTCCAAGCGGGGCGTAGTGCTTGTCCGAGGAGCATTCTGGCACCACGTTGGGAGCCCGGAAGAAGAGATCCTCGTTGACCGATAACGTCTCCCGCGGCGGGGTCGTGTTGGCCAGCAGCCCGGTCAATGAGCCATCGGTATCGTTGAGAACCGTTTGCCGGTCGATATCGTTAAACGGTTTGAAGATGTCATTGGTCCAAGTGCAATAGCGCGCCTTGGTGGACGAAACATCGAGCTTGAAGGTGTTCAGTTCGAACAATGGCTCGATAACAAAATGCCGGATATCCACATCGCGGAAGACGAGGTTCCGCGAGAAGAAGGCGGGAGGATAGTAAAAACCGTTCTCCTGCTTCCAGGCGATGGCCGCGTTGGGTATATAGCACTCCTTGACGTCCGGCTTGTGGATGTCAGGCGTGCCTTGCAACAGGCCGATGGTGTGCCCGTACATATACTTGCTGTCGTCGCACACCCCGTCGCCCGGACTCCGCTTACCGGGAGTGCAGTCCGAGATGGCTCCCGCCTTGATATTGAGATACGCACTGGAGTCCTGGAAGGACGGGCCATCGTAGATATTGAACATGCGCTGGCCGGAGTTGAAGGGCGTGAGCGTGAAACTGATGCCATTTGCGGCGGACAGGCAATATCCCTGGGGGTTGGTTCCGTTATCGCAGGTGATGCCCTGAGGGGTGACCGGGCCGACGTTAGAAGCATAGAATTTTTGTGCTAGGGCGGTGGGAGTTTTCTGGGTCTGTCCTACATACACGTTCCTCAAGCCCACCAGCCAGTTGCCGATCGCATTATCGGAACGGGTATAACCGCCACCGGTCACCATGGTTAAACCGCCTCCCAGTTGATCGGTGACGGCGCTGTCAGTTACCAGCTTCCACCAGTTGCGCATCCAGATGGAGGAGAAGTTCTTCTCCGACCAGTTGAAGGAAGTGGTGTAGTGATCCACCACGGTGACCATGCAGTTGGCTTCTGCGATATCGTTCGATCCACTGCACTTGATGTTGTCGGAATCGGTATTGCTGCCGCAGTCCTTGTCAAGGCTATTGCACTTCGTGGGGTCACGGTTGCCGGAGGTGATGGGGTAGTAGTCGTAGGCGGACCCCGGAATTACGCCGGCGCTCGGAATGCTGGGGCCGTTGCCCGGAACGGCAGCTACGCTGTTGGTCGACTTGGGACCGAATCCTTGGCAGGTGAAATCTGGATTGCCTACCTCCATGAACGAAAACATGGCGGTCGAGCAGGAGTTCCCAACGAACTTTTCCAGCGGAGAGGTGCCGACATTGTAGTCGCGCGATCCCGGCTCGTCCTTTAAGCCGCGTTGCCGCGAGGCATATCCGGTCCAGTACTCATAACGCGAAGGGCCGCTGTTAGCTCCAGCCGTCAGCCAGTAGCAATTGCCGCACGAACCCGCGCCCGCCGCCATGTTGTACTCAAAATCATTCCACCCATTCATGATCCAAAAGATGCTGGGATGCTGCCAATCGGAATTGAAGGGCGCTCTGACTTCGCCGACGTCTTTGTTGGCCAGGATGCCCGGAACCTGGCGCGGGTTCTGAATGTTTTGTACTCCCGCGCGCGCCAGAACGCCGATGTTGGCGTAAAACTTATTGTCGGTTTCCGTACCATCTTCCACGAAGAACCCGTGGCCGATGGACTTCCACCCTACATTGCGCGCCAGCAGCGCGCCTTGGCTGCCGTGGATGGTGATCCATCTCGTCATCGACTCGTTCATCGAACAGTCTTTTACGAAGGTATCCGGCGGGACCTTGCGGTCCATGTGGAAGTGCACCGGATAGCGGCCCATCAGTCCGCCCTGTCCTAACTGGCGGAACTCAACACCTTGTAACTGGACTTGCTTGAATCCCTGGCGAAAGATCACATGACCGCCAAAGTAGTTGCCCACGGTAGGCGGGAAGTAGGGATCGGTGCCGTTCGAAGTATCCGGACCGGTGTTGCCCTCTGAGACGATGCGGATGCTGCGCGACAGCAGCGCTGCTGCTCCGCGAGTGTCGACCACGTCACGATCGAGTTCCAGCTTGGCTTTGACGTCCGCCGGCACGGGATAGGCCGTTCCATTGTGTGGGAAGCGCACGCCTCCCTCCAGAAACTTTCCAGTGTCCAGAACGACTCCGCTGATCGTGATGCTGGTGCTATCAGCTGCCGAATCATACTCAGCGTCAGCGATGACTGCTTCTTCCGCATGGCCCGGCAGGTAATCGGTCGGGCTGATTAGGATGTGATCACCGCCCGTCCAGTCCACTTGCCCGGCGACCTGGAATGTCATCTCGCCCATGGCTAGATTGGTCGTCAATCTTGTCCAACTCTTGCCGGTGCTCGAGGGCGTAGGATCCAACCCGTCGAAGGTGGATCCCTTCTTGCCGAAGAGCTGCAAAGTCCCGCCGTACGAGACCGCCAGCACTTTGCGTCCGAAATAGAGGTCGCTCTTGTTGGGATTATCGTATTGGTAGAAGCAGTCTCCCAGCACCGGGTCAGTTTTGCACCCGCTGGGATAGATCTGGCCCATCTTGTTGGAGTCATTCCATGTAGCGACGTCGCAGGTGGGATCGTCGCTTCCATTGGCCTTTTCGCACGGAATCGCGGGATCGCCCGGTGCACCCCACAGATGAATGGTTAGCGGCCCAGCGATGGCGCCGAGGTCATCCGGCGTGCCCGCGCGCAGCGCGCCGCCCTTCATCACCAGGATGGACGAGGCGTACAGGTCGAGCTTCTTGTCCTGAAATGTGAGCGCGCCGCCATTGTGGATGAAGACCCAGTGATACTTATAGATGCCACCTCCCTGCGTTCCGTCAGCGATGCACTCTCCCACGACATGCAGATTCGAGTCATAATTGCCAGCCGGCAATGATTTGTTGCCCGTCGCATCCGGACAAGTGATGATCGGGGAGTCGTCCGGATGGAGTCGGTTGACCTGTGCTTCGTGGTCGATGTCCATCACCATTTGTGCGGCGGCAATGGCCGACAAACTCACCCCCAAAACCGCAAAGCAGATCAGAGAGAACGTCGTTTCCAGAAGCCGACGGAGCAGCGGAACCCGAGTCCAGCTGTTTTCGCGTTTGTTAAGTGCTGCATGCAACAAACGGGACGGAGCACAATGCAACTGGCGTAGCAGAGCCCTCAGAAGGCTGCCAGAAAACCGGGTCCGCCCGCGGCCCTGAAGTCCCCGTGGTGGTACTGCTGTTGTTGCTCCCGCATCATTCTTAGAAACAGCTTTCCGATAGATACGCATAGCTCCCTCCTGGACTGGCATTCAATTGCCGGATCGTGCCTGATCTTGGGTGGTTGATCTAACGGGGGTAGAACTGGCTACTCTCCCACATCGCTCGTGTGATTCCCTACTGCGGCAGTTGCTTCTTCTATCCTAGGCAGCCATCCTGCCTTGGTGGAAGCGCTCTACAATCGGCCAGAAGCGACACGATGGGCACGGCTCGGCCCTGGGGGTCATTTCTGTTGAAACTGGCGCAGTTCCCGCTCATTTCGTGCACAAATCGTATCTACTCGTGGGATAAAGTCAAGTACCAACTTCAGCAATATCTAATTATTTACCGTTCCAAGGCTCTGATCGCGAAAGCTCTCGATGTCAACAGCCTTCAACCGAATCCGGCTGCAACAGTTTGGATTTTGGGAGGTTGGGGCACTCAAGCCAAGCATGGTGGAAGCGCTACTCCGACATAAATGCCGATGCCTGGATCGCGACCGCTCCGCCATTACGCCGCGCGGCCCGCTTCTATCCCATCGTATAATGAAGAGATACCCATTCGACGAAATTGCCTTCTGTACAGCCACAGAAGCAATCCGCTGGGGAACCAGGCACAAGCATGGAATTCAGGTTAGTCAGTTCGTATCAGCCGCAAGGCGACCAGGGGAAGGCGATCGAGTCGTTGACGCGCGGCATCCTGGACGGCGAAAAACACCAGGTGCTGCTGGGAGTGACCGGTTCGGGCAAGACCTTCACCATGGCCAAGATCATCGCGGAGCTGAATCGGCCCGCGCTGATCATGGCGCACAACAAAACCCTGGCGGCGCAGCTCTACCACGAGTTCAAGTCGTTCTTCCCGCACAATGCGGTCGAGTACTTTGTATCGTATTACGACTATTACCAGCCGGAAGCCTACATTCCCGCGGGCGACATTTACATTGAGAAGGAAGCCACCGTCAATGACGAGCTCGACAAGCTGCGACTGGCGGCCACCAAGTCGCTGTTCGAGCGGCGCGACTGCATCATTGTGGCGTCGGTGAGCTGCATCTACGGTTTGGGATCGCCGGAAGCCTATTACGGCATGTTGCTCTTCTTGGAAAAGGGACAGAAGATCAAGCGCGACGACATTGTCCGCAAGCTGGTGGAAATTCTCTACGAGCGCACCGAGGGCGATTTCCGCCGTGGGACCTTCCGGGTGCGCGGCGACATCATCGAAATTTTCCCGACCTACGAAGACAACGCCTATCGCATCGAGCTATGGGGCGACGAAATCGAATCGCTGGCGCAGATCGACCCTCTGTTCGGAACGGTGAAGCAAAAGTACGGCCGCCTGCCGGTATATCCCAAGACCCACTACGTGATGAAGCCGGAGCGCAAGCAGGCGGCAGTGCAAACGATTCTGGAAGAGCTGGCGTGGTGGGAAGCCGAATTGGAGAAGCAGGGGCGGATGGTCGAGGCGCAACGCATTCATCAGCGCACCCGCTTCGATCTGGAGATGATCAAGGAGATGGGCTACTGCCACGGCATCGAGAATTATTCGCGCCACTTCACCGGGCGCTTGCCGGGCGAGCCGCCGCCGACCCTGCTGGATTATGTGCCGCGCGATTACATGCTGTTCATCGACGAATCGCATCAGACGGTCCCGCAGGTGCACGGCATGTGGCACGGTGATCGCTCGCGCAAACAGAACTTGATCGAGTACGGATTCCGCCTGCCCAGCGCGCTCGACAATCGTCCGCTTACGTTTGAAGAATTCGAGCACCGCGTGAATCAGGCGGTGTATGTTTCGGCGACGCCCGGCCCTTACGAGCTTACGAAGTCGGCGGGCGTGGTGGTGGAGCAGATCATTCGCCCGACTGGCCTCATCGATCCCGAAGTGGAAGTGCGTCCGGTGAAGGGACAGATTGACGACCTGTTGCACGAGATTCGCCAGCGCGCGGAAAAGAATGAGCGGGTGCTGGTCACCACCTTGACCAAGCGCATGGCCGAGGACCTAGCCGAGTACTACAGCGAGGTTGGCGTTCGTTGCCGTTACATGCACTCGGAGATCGAGACGCTGGAGCGCATCAAAATTCTGCGCGATCTGCGCAAGGGCGAGTTCGATGTGCTCATCGGCATCAACCTGCTGCGCGAAGGTCTCGACTTGCCAGAGGTCTCGCTGGTGGCCATCCTCGATGCCGACAAGGAAGGCTTCCTGCGTTCGGCGGGATCGTTAATCCAGACCGTCGGCCGTTGCGCGCGCAACCTGAGCGGCCGCGCCATTCTTTATGCCGACAGGATGACCGACTCCATGCAGAAAGCGCTGGACGAAACCAACCGCCGGCGCGCCATTCAACGCGCTTACAACGAGGAGCACGGCATCACGCCGGAGAGCATCGTGCGGCCGCTCGACATGACGCTGGTGGCCGTGGCCGACGCCGACTATGTCGATCTGACTAATGAGGCGGAAGGTCTGCCGGAGTTCCGTTCGCAGGAAGAATTAGACGCTTACATCGCCAAGCTGGAGAGTGACATGCGCGAGGCGGCCAAGCGCTTCGAGTTCGAGCAAGCTGCCCGGCTGCGCGATACCATTCGCGATCTGCGCACCAAGGAATTCATGTTCACGTAATCACTGCGTCACTACCATCGTCGGCTGCTGCAGCGCGCAGGAAACGGTACAACCAGGGACTTGCGGAGGCGCGGCTAGGGTCGCTGACACGGTGTCGTTCACCGTCTGGATGATGCTGGTGGAGAAGCCGCGCGGGTTGGTCACGTAAACCTTGGTCGATCCGGGTTCGGCGGCGACGAAGGTGGGACCAACTCCCACAGCAACAGTCTTTAGCACCGCAAAGCTGGTGGCGCTCACGACCGACACATCATTGGAGCCGGAATTAGCCACGTAAAAGCGTGACCCGTCCGGCAGCGCGGCAATTCCCGAGGGCGTCGTACCCACGGCCACCGGCGCAGACAGCGACGGGATGGGCGGCGTATTGGCAACATTGACATTCGAGGCATCGAAGACACTGACGGTGTTGTCGCCCGCGTTGGTGACGTACAGCCGGTTGAGATGGGGGTCGAGGTAGGAATACGTCGGTCCCACGCCCAGCGGAACCGATGCGGCCACAACCGGGGAGCTGCCCAGCGTAAGGATGTCGAGCGCACCGGGATGGACTCCGTCGCCCTGGGTCACGACGAAGATGTAACTGCCATCGACACTGGACGTCGCGTACACGGGATTCAGCCCCAACCCGTCTCCCGGGTTTAAGGTCTTCACCAATTCCAGTGTCACCGGATTCAAGACCGAGACCGAGCCCTGGCCCATGTTGTCGCCCGCGTTCAGGACGAAGATTTGCCCGCCACTGGCCGCCTGGACCATATTAACCGGGTTCAGTCCCACGCACGCGGTATTCCCCACCGATCCCGTGGCCGTCACGATGTTGCTAACCGATCCGGTGGTCAGGCAGGCCGAATTGAAGCCCGAATTGAGCACATACATGTTGCTATTTTTAGTTGACGTCAGGAAGATGGGATGCGATCCCGACAGCAGCCCTACGGTCGTAACCGTACCGCTGATGGAAGCCGGGAAATCACTCACCGTGTCACTGCCGCTGTTGGCGATAAAAAGGGCGCTCAAAGAGGGCGACAACGCCTCATAGATGGAACCGACGCCCATGGGTTGCAGCCAACTGATGGAGTCCCCGGAAACATCAATGGTAGTGGTTGAGCCGTTGCCGTTGGGGTTGTAGTTCAGTACGTAGGCGAAGTGCGCGCTCTGCGGCTGGCCGCCAGGACCGACAATGGGATTGGCCACCGGACGGTATTGATCGCCACAGCCCAGCCATAACAACAGTAGGAAAGCAGCCAACAACAAAAAAATGGTTTTGCGGAAAACCTTCATCCACACTCCTGACGGTGAACTGCTACTCCTGCCCGAATGCATAACAGGAAAATACATTGTATAGGGGCGCGCCCGCCGGGTATAGCGGCTCGATTGCCCTCGCAATCTGGAACCCGAGGGGTGGACAAGGGTTGCGGTTATCCCGCTTCGGCGCAAAACGTAAATCGACGCTCGCACGGGCTAGGAGGTACCGCGCAAATGCAAAGCCCTGTCGGTGGCGACAGGGCCCTTGAAATCAGTTGCAACCCGCGATTCCACACCAAACGTTAGACGCTGAAGGAAGATCCGCAGCCGCAGGTGCTTTTCACGTTGGGATTGTCGAACTTGAAGCCGGCGCCTTCCAGGGTCTCGATGTAATCGACGTTGACGCCCTTCAGATACATCAGCGAGGTCGCGTCCACGTAGACCTTCAGGCCTTCGAAGTCGAAGGTCTTGTCCATCATGCCGGCGCCGTTCTCGAAGGACATCGAGTACGAGAAGCCGGAGCATCCGCCGCCGACCACTCCCACGCGCAGCCCCGCCGGAACTGGGTTCTGTTGCGCCATGATCTCTTTCACCTTGGCGATCGCCGTTGGGGTGAGATTGAGTGGCTGGGTTGGCACAGTGGGTGGGGTGGTGTTCGGCGTGGTGGTTGTGGTAGCCATGGTTTCTCCTCTGAAACTAGCGGGATTATAGCAAAACTCTTGCAGATCTGTGGCCCGCTGTCCGCCAGTCAGGCGCTGCCGCAAAGGTGCCTCTGTTTTGGATGCAGCAGACCTGCCCTCCGTCGCAGGAGTTATACCAGCCGTCTCCTGCGCGCCACAATACCCTGAGATGAAAAGGGCTGCCCCCGCCGGGATAGCAGCCCAAGTACCGCGTTTCGCTCAGCACCCCTAAAGGAGAGTGGTTCCGAGGCTTGTGACATTGTCACCAATTCTTCACAGTGTCAAGACCACGGATAGGGTGCCCAGGCACAGCACTTTCGCGCATTAAGTCGCTGCTGACACCTGTTTTCTTGCGATGTTCCGCAGGAAAAACGATGACTAAACCCCGTGCTTAGCGGCGTTGTTTGGCCAAGTGGTGGGCCCGAGCCTCCACGGGAGGGCGGCGGGGCAGCCCCTTGGCCCGGTTGCTGAACGCAAATAATTGCGCTTGCCCGTTCCCAGCCGGAGATATAATGTACACAAGTGAGGGCCCCCGTCCGGCTAGGCGGCACAACCGCCTGGGACGCGGGACCGGTTCATTGTGAGCCGAGGTGGCCGATGTCAATGATAATGATGTTGCTGATCGCATGGGGGGTTCTGACGGGGGTACTGGTCCTGCTCCTGATCTACCGTAGCACCCTGACCCTGCACGAGGACGATCAACTCTTCTTGGACGAGGCCAGCGCCACTATGCGCGCCGAACAGGAGCAACTGCAGCTTCGGATGAGGAGAGTGACCCCGTACGTGCGTATCCTGGGCGCGGCGTCGGGTCTGTTGATCTTGTTCATCGCCGGCATGGCCGTGTGGCAGCAGATGAACAAGGTGTACTGAGTCCTCGGTGCTGAACGCCGTCTCACCCCGGCAAAATTACCCGGTGATTCGCTCCCACGAGTAAATCTCCGGGGACGCGCATATGCCTGGGCCTGAAAAACAGGAATGCAACAACGCGCAGCGCTCCCGTTGCGCGTTTGTCGTTGTGAGGTGGTTGAGGGACGGCACAGTTCTCACACGCCCTCAGCTGGCCAGAACTCAGCTTCAATGTCCTGAAAGAAGAAGCGATTCGTCATGGCGCGCATCTTTAAAATAGTCGGAGAAAAATAGCCGGAGATTGAGTCTTCGCAAACATCGAAGCTGAATGCCTTTGCCTCGGAGGCGCAGCCATCAGCTGGCAGATCGCAGAGGTCAATGTGGCAACGCAGGAAATCAACAATCGAATACTGGAGTTTCCGTTGCAGCCGGAAGCGGATACGGAAGAGGAAGTCGCGGAATGGCTGGAAGCTTTCGATCAGGTGGTCGAAAACCAAGGCGCCACCCGCGGATGCGAACTTCTGGATGCGCTGATTGAGCGGGCGCGCGAGTCGGGAGTCGAGATTCCCGTGCAGTTAAACACGCCCTACGTCAACACCATTCCGGTGAGCGAGGAGGTTCCGTATCCCGGCGATCGCCTGCTGGAACGCCGCCTGAAGAGCTTGACTCGCTGGAACGCCATGGCAATGGTGCATCGGCAAAACAAGAAGGACCCGGGGATCGGCGGCCACATCTCGACCTACTCTTCTCTGGCGACGTTGCTCGAAGTCGGTTTCAATCACTTCTTTCGCGCCCGCTACGGAGATCAGCCGGGCGACTTTCTTTATTTCCAGGGTCATGCTTCTCCGGGAGTGTACGCGCGCGCCTACCTGCTGGGACGAATCAGCGAGGAGCAGGTGCAGAATTTCCGCCATGAGTTGCGTGGACTTCCGGCGCTATCGTCATACCCGCATCCCTGGCTGATGCCCGACTTCTGGAGGTTCCCCACGGTTTCGATGGGGCTGGGGCCGCTCAACTCCATTTACCAGGCGCGCTTCATGCGCTACCTGGAGAACCGAAACCTCATCCTCAGGACCGCGCGCAAGGTGTGGGCGTTCGTTGGCGATGGCGAGACCGATGAGCCGGAGTCGATGGGCTCGCTGACTCTGGCTTCGCGCGAAAAGCTCGACAACCTGATCTTCGTCATCAACTGCAACCTGCAACGTCTGGACGGGCCGGTGCGGGGCAACGGCAAGATCATCCAGGAGTTGGAAGCGGCCTTCCGCGGCGCAGGCTGGAACGTCATCAAGGTGATCTGGGGCTCCGATTGGGACCGCCTGTTCGCGCGCGACAAGTCGGGGCTGCTGGTAAAGCGCCTGGGCGAGGTGGTGGATGGTGAGTACCAGACCTACAAAGTAAAAGGCGGCGAATACATTCGGCGCCAATTCTTCGGCAAATATCCCGAGCTGCTGGCGATGGTCTCGGACATGAGCGACGAGGAGTTGCATCACCTGACTCGCGGCGGCCACGATCCACAGAAGGTTTACAACGCTTACAAGCGTGCGGTTGAACACGAGGGCTCGCCCACCGTGATCCTGGCGCACACCGTGAAGGGCTATGGCCTGGGATCGGCGGAGGCGCGCAACGCCACCCATCAGGAAAAAAAGCTTGCCGACCAGGCGCTGACTGCATTCCGCTCGCGCTTTGCCATCCCTATTCCTGAGGAAGCGGCAAAGGAAGGACGCTTGTATCGTCCACCCGACGACAGTCCAGAGATTGTTTACGCGCGTAAGCGCCGCGAGGAACTGGGTGGATTCGTGCTGACCCGGGAGGTCCCGCCACCGAGCTTCCAGCCTCCGGCGCTCACGGAATTCGCCGACGCGCTGGCGGGATCCAAGGGCCGCGCCGTCTCCACCACCATGGGCTTCGTCAGCATGTTGCGGCAACTCATGAAAGATAAGGAAATCGGCAAGCTGATCGTCCCCATCATTCCCGACGAGGGGCGCACCTTCGGCATGGAGTCCATCATTCGCCAGGTGGGTATCTACGCCAGTCAGGGACAGCTTTATAAGCCGCACGATCAGGACATGCTGCTCTATTACCGGGAAAACAAGGACGGGCAGATCCTGGAAGAGGGAATCACCGAGGCCGGTTCCATGGCTTCGTTCACCGCCGCCGGCACGGCCTACGCGAACTACAAAGTGCCCACCATTCCGTTCTTCACCTATTACTCGATGTTCGGGTTCCAGCGCATCGGCGACCTGGTGTGGGCGTTCGCCGATTCCCGCGGCAAAGGATTCATGATGGGCGGCACGGCGGGAAGGACCACGCTTGCCGGTGAAGGCTTGCAGCATCAGGACGGCCACAGCCTGGTGCTCTCCAGTACCGTTCCTACCTGCCACAGCTATGATCCCGCTTACGTGTACGAGATTGCCGTGATCATTCAGGACGGCATACGCCGCATGTATCAGGAGCTGGAAGACCGCTTTTACTACATCACCTTGTACAACGAAGATTATCCAATGCCGGAAATGCCGCCGGGCTGCGGGGAGGGAATTCTGCGCGGCATCTACAAGTACAAATCTGCGTCCGGCGGCAAAGCCGCGATGCAATTGTTTGGCAGCGGGTCCATTCTGAATGAAGCCCTGCGCGCGCAAAACATTTTGGCGGAAAGGTATGGTGTGCAGGCCGATGTCTGGAGCGTGACCAGTTACAACGAACTGCGGCGCGACGCTCTGGCCATCGAGCGCTGGAACCGCCTGCATCCCGCCGAGCCCGAGAAACAGCCGCACATCCTGACGGTCCTCGAGGGAGCCGAAGGGCCAATCGTCGCCGCTACCGACTTCATGAAGGTTGTCCCCGACCAGCTATCACCGTGGCTGGGGCGGCGGCTGGTCACGCTGGGTACCGATGGCTTCGGACGCAGCGATAACCGCGAGCACTTGCGGCGGCACTTCGAAGTGAATGCCGAGTCGATTGTCGCAGCGGCCCTGTCGCGGCTGGCACGCGACGGAAACTTCGATGTGCAGCGCGCCCACAAAGCCTTTGCGGAGCTCGGCGTGGACAACGAGAAGATCGACCCGGCGATTGCGTAAGAATCCTCGGCTGCGAACCAACATTAAAGTCCTCCCCTAACTTTCCACTCGCCTATTCCGGCCTCGCGAGTTACCATGAGCCACAACTCTTTTCATGGAAGCGTCGCCCGCCGCGGCGGGGCTGCATCCGCGTTGGTCGAAGAGTGAAGCACGCAAGCAGGTCTCGCACACTGCACTTCCAGTTTTTTCCCGGTCCGCGTGTAGAATGCCAGTCAGCTGCTGTGATGGGAGTTGGCCGGAGCACGCATTACCAGGTCCATTAGGAGATCCGATGAGGTCATATAGGGCATTTGCAGCACTAGGGTTGGCACTTATTCTTTGCGTGTTCCTGGCGGCGTGCGGCGGCGGTTCCAAACCCGCCCCGCCAGTTCCTCCGGTGATCTACGAATCGAGTTTGCCGAATGGCGCGGTCAATGTCCCGTACAGCGCGGCTGTGCATGTGACCAATGGAACCGGAACGCCACCCTTCACCTGGAGCATTACTACCGGAAGTTTGCCCGCCGGATTGAGCTTGGACAGCGGCACCGGGGCGATCACCGGCACCCCGACTACGATTGTTAATGCCACCTTCACCGTGCAGGTAACGGATTCCAAGTCTCTCACCGGGAGCAAGAGCCTTAGCATTAACATCCGCGGTGCGGTATCGATCACGCCCCCCACGCTGCCGGGAGGCACGGTGGGCACCCCCTACCTCGCCACCCTGACCGCGACCGGCGGAGTACTGCCTTACACGTGGAGCGTCAGCAGCGGAGCTTTACCTGCGGGGTTGAGTCTGGATCCCATCAGCGGTGTTATTTCCGGCACACCTACGCTCCTGGGAACTTCGACGTTCACCATCCAGGTGGCTGATGCGGAGATTCCCCCTGCCACCGGAACCTCAGGTCCGTTAAGCATCTTCATCGAAGGGTTTGTCACCATCACTACGACTTCCTTGCCGGATGGCAACGTGGCCATCTTCTACGACTCGCAGCTAAGGGCCACCGGCGGAACGACACCCTACACGTGGGCCATCACTTCCGGCACCTTGCCCCCCGGACTGTCTCTGACTGCCGCCACCGGCGTGATCTCGGGAACGCCTACCACCACTGGCAGCTATCCGATCACGGTGCTAGTGACCGACTCGGAAATAACTCCCGCTACGGCGACCGGGACTTTCACCATAACCATCAACCCGACACCGCCGCTTCAGATCACCACCAGTTCGTTGCCGGCGGGTACGCAAGGCGTTTACTACACGAACCCGGTGGCCGCCACGGGCGGAGTTCCGCCCTATTCCTGGAGTCTTAGCAGTGGACCATTGCCGGCGGGCTTGACGCTAAGCGGCACTGGGGTGATCGCCGGAACGCCCACCGGCAGCAGCGGCGACTTTCCTATCACGGTACAGGTGACTGACACCCTGATGAACACGGCTTCTGCTCCCTTGACCCTTACCATTGCTGCCGGACGATTGGTGGTTACGACCTCAGCGGTGCCGACGGGTACCGTATCGGTACCCTACAGCGCTGCCTTGGGAGCTGCCGGGGGAACTCCACCTTACACTTGGACGGCCCTCTCCGGCCCGCCCAGCGGATTAACGCTGAACTCCAGCACCGGCGTGATCACGGGAACGCCGACCACGAGTGGGAGCTCTGCTCTTCAGGTGAGGGTACAGGATTCGGCTATCCCACCGGCCATGGCCATCTCGAGACTTCTTCTTTTCACCATCAATCCTGCCCTGACCAATGCGATCCTGACCGGCGATTATGCCTTCTCGTTCAGCGGCTACAACAACGGAACGCCAGTCTTTGCGGCCGGCCGATTCACGGCTGACGGAACCGGGTTGATCAGCAACGGCTTGCTCGACTCCAATACAGCCGGGGCCGCTCCGGTGATTAGCCTGCCCTTCACCGGAACCTACTCGATCGGAGCCGATGGCCTGGGTACGATGACCTTCAACAGCACCGAGCCTGCTCTGGTTTTGGCGGTAGCGGTGGACAGCACCGGCGCGGGCATGCTCATTCAGAGCGATCTTTCTAATCCGCGGGAGTACGCTTCCGGTGCAATTAAGCCGCAAACGATTGTTCCGCTGGCTGCCAGCAGTTTTGCCTTCGGTGCGAGCGGAGTCGACCTGGGGGGCAATCGGTTCGCCAGCGCCGGAGCTTTCCAGATCAATGCCTCGGGAACTGTAACGAAGGGTACAATCGACACCAATGACGGGGGCACAGTGATGGCAGCCGCTATCTTGGGCGGCTCGTACTCTGCGCTTGATCCCAGCACCGGCCGGGGCACGGCCAGCCTAAGCATTAACAGCGGCCAAGCCCAGAACTTCAGCTACTACCAAGTGTCGTCCCATGAGTTGATTCAGGTCAGCATCGATCAGGTATCGGGTACTTCTCCTCTGACGCTGGCTTCGGTATTCAAGGGGAGTTCAGCGGGCACAATCTTCACCAACCTGGCCTTGCGAGGGGCAAGCGTTGTCGAAACCAACGGGGTCAATCCCAATGGCGGTAGCCCGGAAGCGATTGGTGTTGCCGGCGTGTTCACCGGCGATGGCACCACCGACGGAAACGGTTTCGGTAACGCCACCCTATTGTTTGACCAAAACACCGGTGGAACCGTGGCCCAGCAGCAGATTGCTGGGGGTCAATACAGAGTAAACCCGGTGAATGGACGAGTAGTCTTGAACGGCTTCGGCGGTACTCCGCCCGTCCTATACCTGGTAAACACCAACCAGGCGTTCCTGGTTGGCACCGATGGGAATGTCACGTCCGGACTGCTGGCACCGCAACTGACGGGGACAACGGGTGTGCCTCCCAGCAATGTCTCGGTCCTCGGTGGTTATGTGGGAGGCTCGGTCACGCCGGCCTTGCCAACGGTGACCAATCAGGTTGACTGGCTGTTTGCCGACGGGAATGGCAACATCAACATTTCGCAAGACAGCAGCGGTCCTGGTGGTCCGCAGAGCCAACAGTTTGCGGTCACTTACCAGGTGGACGTTACTGGCCGGGCGCTCGTCGATTCGAACCCGGGCGGCACCTTGCAGGGCATCCTGTTTGTGCTTTCGCCGACCAAGGTCGTCATTCTCTCGACCGACGCGAATCCGGTCTTGTCGACCTTCAGCATCGGCAAGGCGCCGAGTAATTAAGAGGCCTGATGTCTGGGCGAGGAAGGAGCGCTAAAGCGCTCCTTCCCCGTATGAATGCGGGGGTTCCCACCATTCCCCGTCGTGGTTGCGGCTGACGGACGGAACCCCACCAACTTCATCGCCCGCCGGGCTTCGTCGGTCTTCATAAAGTTCTCCCAGATAAATCCCGTGCGGTAGTCTTCCGCCATCGGACGAGGTGGGAAGTAATCTGGCACTCTGGTTGCAACATCTTGCACTGCCGCCAGTCCAATCTCTCATTTCTTCAATAGTTTGCAACGGAAGCAAAATTGCAGTATCCCCCATGGTTTGGTTTGTCCATTCGGCTAACGCCTTGAACAGACCCGCCTTTGGTAGCAGGGTGGCTGCGCCTTTTCCTGCGTTAGGTGCGTCCACGGGATCCCGTAAACGCCGTAAGTATTTGAGTTAAAGCTTCAATCTCGCGAGTCATGACTTTGAACGGAGGAACAAACTTGAACAAAAAACTTGCATGGACGCTATGCTTGTTGACTCTCGCCCTCTGCGTGAGCAGTCTTCCAGCGATGGCGGATACACTCTTCAGCGATCTCGGACCTCCCGGTAACGTCTATCAAGGCGGTACCGGATGGACGATCTCCGGGACCGGGTCGGTTGGCGTTGCCTTTACCGCTGCCAACCTGTTTACCGTTGGCGGCAGTGGCAACTTCAACGTCACGTCGTTTGACCTCGGCGTAGGATACGTGGAGGGTACCAACGCGTTCTTCGCCAGCATTTGGACAGACAACGCCGGCCTCCCGGGAACCGAGGTGGCTGGCGCGTATTGGGGCAACCTGGCTAGCAGCCAAAACTTCGGAGGCTGCTGCGGCCTGGTTACCGTCACCGGCGTTAGCGGAGTCACTCTGACCGGCGGACAGTCATATTTCATGCTCCTCGGTGCAATGACCAACGCTAGTACCACTTGGGAAGCGTGGAACTGGAACAGCCAAGGCGTAAACGGTCTGGATCTATATGCCACTAGCGGATGCCAGGACGGCAGCGGGACCGGTTGCGTCTGGAATTCGAATGGCACCGGGAACCCGATTGGCGCCTTCGATGTCCAAGGCACCCCGAGCTCAGGCACCACGCCTGAGCCCAGCTCCCTGTTGCTGCTCGGCACGGGGCTAGTGGGAGCATTCGGAGTGATTCGCCGCAAACTGAACCGTTAATCCTCCTTGCAGTTCACATCGAAAAGCCGGAGCCAACCAGCTCCGGCTTTTGTTTTTATGCGGCCGCGGAGGTTAACGATGCGGTTCGGCCTCGCCCTGGCCGGACGGAGGTGGCGTCGCTCCTTGCGGCGGCGCGCTCGGCGGCGGCACGTAGGGCGGCGTCGGCGAGGTCAACTCTTGCACATTGGCCGGGACAACGCCTTTCACCGCCGGCGCATGCTTGACCTGGCCGGCTTCGGCATCCGACAGATCAATACCCAGCTTGGACAGGGTTTCCGCCGTGTACAGATCGAGCTGCACCTTCGACTTCTCGTAATTGGCAGCCGCGTTGAGAACGTTGGATTCGGACTGGGTCAGGTTGCTGGACGCCTGCAATACCAGAGTAGGGGTGGAAGCCCCATAGCCGAACTTCTTCTGCTCGGCCGCCAGGCTCTCCTTGGCATAGTCGCGGCCTGCGATCGCCGCCTGCAATGCGGCATAGTTCTGCTGCATGGTAAATTGCGCGTTGCGCACCTGCAACGATATCTGGTTCTCCGTTTGCTGCAGGGCAACCTGCGACTGCCGGTATTCCAACTGCGACCGTACCTGTTCGGATTGCGCGGCACGGTTGCGCAGAGGAATGCTGAGGTTCACTCCGACTCCTTTGTCGGGCGCTGAACTGTTAAAAAGATCGTGAAAAGCGTTTGGGTAGCCGCTCCTGGGAATGGTGCCGGGAGGCAGGCAGTTCTGTCCCGGAATTCCTCCCGGGCCACAGTCTGGGAAGCCTGGATTCTGGTCACCCGCCAAACTCGAGGCCCCGTAAAACGCGTACAGATCCAGCGTCGGCCGCAGCGCGTTCTTGAGCGACTTACGCGAGATCTCCAGATTGGTCAGGTTGATGCGCGCCACCGCGATTTCGGGACGCGCCTGCAGGGCCTCCTGAATCAAGTCTTCAACTGGGCGGACCTCGTACTGCTCGTTGAATCGCAAGGTGTCGGTGGGAATGACCGGCGCCACCGCCAGCATGGGATCTCCCATGTTCTTGGTAATGGCGTTCTTCATCAACAGTTGCTCGAGCTGAAGATTGGATTGCGCGCCGATCAGGTTTTGTTTCGCCGTGGCAACCCCGCTCTGGGCCTGGAGTAAGGTAATGGGAGCCAAGGTGCCAATCCTGATCTGCTCCTGATCGTCGGAGAGCGTTTTCTCCGCCAGTTGTAGCGCGCGCTCGTTCACCTTCACCGCTTCATAGGCGGTCACCAGGTCCCAGTAAATATTTTCAACCTGCGAAACGGTTTGGATAATCTGCTGGCGAAACACCACGTCCTCGATCTCGCGATTGTTGCGGGCGATGCGGATGTAGCGCAGGTTGGGATCGAACCCGAAGCCTTGCAGCAGATGTTGCCGCAATTGGAAACGGAAGCTTGGGTTCAAGGCCGGCGAAACCAAACTGAAGAGCGAGTTGGTGGTAATACGGTTGTTGTTGAATCCCACTGTCATCAAGGTACCCGTTGAAAACCCCTGCGTGTAACCGAAGTCGTAGAGGTTGGTGTTTTGCACCAGGGTGGGCGTTCCCGTGAAGATGATGTTGGATTGCGGCGTGGTGGCGCGCTCGCCCTGAATATTTCCCGTGAGGCTGGGGTCGAAGCTGTCAATCACAGGGCCGGCCCCGAGGGTGGAGGTCACGATGCCGAGAGCGCCAGCCCCGGCCCCGCCCGTGCCCAGCTGCGTGCCGCCCGCGCCCGTGCCCGTTGCCCCGGTTGCGGAGCTGCCGGTTCCTCCCACCGAGGTAGCGCCGGTTGCGCCTCCCGGGGTGCCCTGCACTATGTTGGCGTTCACCCCCAGGGCAACTGCGCCCGATTTTGTGCGCAGCAGATCGGTGTCGGCAATGGAGAGGTTGTAACGCTGCAGGACGATGTCCAGATTATTTTCCAGCGCCATCGCCACCGCGTCGTTGATGGACAAGTACATTTTGCCGTCGCGGAACAGCTGATCGGTCCGCGCGGAGTTGCTCAGGTTCGGTGCCGGCACGCTGCGCGATGTGTAGGGCGCGAGCACACCGGGGAATGGAGATTTTGGCTTCGAATAGTCCTGGTCAGAATACAAATGAGCATTATGCTGCGGCACCGGCGCCTGTGTCAGCGGCGTCAGCGGTGGCATGCCCGCCTGGGCGCTTTGTGGAGTTGCATTTTGCGCATAACTCGCTGTTACAAGCAGACCGACCATTCCCAGCGCGACCGTCTTTCGGAGCGCGCAGTCAACCAATCTGGCAACAAACATTTCCTTGTCTCCTGAAACTGACATTGGCGTCAGTTTGTGTTTCCCGCGGTGATGAATTGCTGTGGCCTCTGTGTAATACGCACCAAAGTGCCCAAAGGTTCATGCTGCAACGAACAAGGCCGCCCGTTTCGCCAGGAAGACGTGCCCGGCGGGCAAGCCCGACGTACATGGACTCATACAGGTCACGAATGTCAACGCGAAAAAATGATGAAGCGTGTTTGCTTATGGGCGTAAACGCCCGCTGCTTCGAAAACCACGTCGGCAGTCAATCTGCTGCCGCTTCCAGCGACCGCGCTTGAACAAAACGGCGCTCACCGCCGCCGTGGAGGTCTCCGCGATCACGATCGCGACGAAAACCCCATTCGAACGCAGGCGCACCGGAATTGCCAGCCAATAAGCCAGCGGAAATCGAGGTGCGCATCCGCTGCAATGAAAAAGGCCGCCAGCCCAAATGTGCTAGCGGCCCTGAAGTTAAGTCATCTCAGCCGTTATCTAACCGAAGGCGTCTTGCCGGGCTGTACCGGAAGTTCGTTGTCACGATCTTCGGGTCTCCTGGCCGGATGGTCAGACTTGGCGCCCGGTATGGGTTGGTCGTCTTTTGAACTCATCCGCGGCTCCGTCATCTCATCGGAGGATATCCCGAAACTCTCGGTGTAGACCGCCTGTTGGAAGAGGCCGCCCGTCGGCGCATGAGCGATGACGTAGATCGGGAGGGCCCTGGATCTCGCCGAGAAGCCTCCCCATGGGAACACCGTCGCTACGTAGTCCGCCACCATCCTGCCGGAGAAGGTGTTGGGCAGCCAGCTGAGCTGCATGGCGGTCGAAAGCTGACGGCCCGCAGTCCACGTCTGTCCTCCATCCGTCGACATAGTAAAGCCTGCGTAGAGCTGGCAACTGTTCCCGCAATTGGAGACTGGGTAGTAATAGTAGGTGATCGCCATACGGGCCGTGTTGCCCGAGCTCCGGATGTCAATCCCCATGCCGTGAATGAAGTGGTCCACTCCGCTATTGATGGGATTGATGGGGACCCGGACAACCGAGCTCCAATGAATCCCGTCGGTCGAAGTGCTGTACACAATGTCGTTGGCGGCGCAACCGCTTTCGAAGCGGCAGTCCGGCCACGAGACATACACTTTGCCAGCTCCATCGATGGCCGTGGAAGGCAGGCCGGCACTGCGCAGGTCGCCGTCCTCCCCGTGGCTGGGAGCAGTGGAAATACTTACCGCTGCGTTCCAGCTCTGGCCACCATTGGTCGAGGTGAACGCCGACATGCCGCCGTTGTAGTCAGCGAACCCCACGACGACGGTGCCATTGGGCTGCACTACAGGATTCACCCCGATACCGTAGTCGAAGGCCGCCGTGGCCTTTGCTGCTCCCCAGGTCAATCCGCCGTCGCTGGAGGTGCTCATCTGTATCTCGGGAGTGTCCCATCCCACGTAGCAATTTCCGTAAAAGGGACTGGTAATTGTGTCATCGCACATGATCCAGTTCTTATCGGCATCGCCCGCGAGGGAAATGTAGATCGGGTTGCCCCAATGTAAGCCATCGGAGGAGCGGCTCACTGCCACGTTAATACCGCTATTACCGATCGGCAGGGTGTTGATCAGCCACACGCCGTGCTTCGCATCGTAAGCCACGGAAGCATCGCTAGCGGCGCTATTGGTGCCGCCACCGCCGTAAAGGGTGAGACCGGGCAAGTACCCATTGGTCCAGGTAAGCGCCCCATCCCGAGAGGTCGCCCAACCGATATCGTCTCCGCCACCACTGGAGATGCGGGCTACTTGAAATGCCGTGACCACCATCGGTCCTGAGGCGAAAGCGCCCGGCTCAACTTCGGTCATATGTTGGGCGGACGGGTCGGTAAAGCTGTCCTGACTAAGCTGCCGAAAAACGCCCTGAGCGGAAGCTGGCATGGCGGCTGCCAAGCTGATGGCCAGTCCCAGGGCAGAGATAAACACCGCCCGGCGGATGCCAGGCGAGGAAAGCGAATACAAAGGTTTCATGAGAGCTCTCTTCCTTCTTTGTGGCTAATTCAGGCTAGTGTGTAGTGTGGGCACGAGGAATATTGTTTGCACCGGACAGGAGGACGGGCAAGACCACCGGTCGTAGCGATCAAACTTTATCGTGCGGGGCCGCTGCATGTCAATGAATTTGGCGGCCTCCGGGTCATTTAGCGCGGGCCGTTGACCCCGCTCAGGAATTCCCCAAGGTGGGCCGTCAGGGCGATCACGATAACAGCCATGCCTACTTTCATCAGGAACCAGGCGCGCACCTCATCTTTGGGTATCAGCGCCATTTCATTTCGGTCTTCATTTTTCGGGACACGCCTCAACTCGCGATGCCAGCTTCTTTCTTCGCCGACAACACTTCTTCCTTCACGTTGCGGACGTGGACCCAGCAAGGGCTACGCTACGTCATCCTAGGCGACACAAATGCAGCGGCGATCGCGAACTTGATGGAGCTGCTGCAGCGCGCTCGATGACCTCTGGGGCTAGTACTGATAAAACCCCCGCCCGGACTTGCGGCCCAGCCATCCGGCATCGACCATCTTGACCAGCAGCGGGCACGGGCGGTACTTGGGATCGCCGAGACCGGACTGCATCACCCGCATGATGTCGAGGCAGACGTCGAGTCCGATGAAATCGGCAAGCGTCAGCGGGCCCATGGGGTGCGCCATGCCGAGCTTGAAGACTTCGTCCACGGCTTCGGCAGTGGCCACGCCTTCCATCACCGCGTACATGGCTTCATTCAGCAGCGGCATCAGGACGCGGTTCGAGACAAAGCCGGGCGCATCGTTCACCTCGACGGGAGTTTTCTCCAACTTCTCAGCGAGCGCTTTGACCGTCGCGAAGGTCTCGTTTGAGGTGGCCAATCCGCGGATCAGCTCGACCAGTTTCATCACCGGCACGGGATTAAAGAAGTGCATCCCGATGACTTTGTCTGGCCGCTTGGTCACCGCTGCCAGCTTGGTTATCGAAATGGACGAGGTGTTTGAGGAGAGCAGGACCTCGGGACGGCACATGGCATCGAGATCGCGGAACAGCTCGGCTTTGATCTCGAAGCGCTCGCTGGCTGCTTCCACAATGAAATCGCAGTCGGCCAGCCGCTGGCGATCGGTTGTGCCCGCGATGCGCCCCAGAGCCAAGTCGCGTTGCTCAGCCGTCAATTTGTTCTTCGCAACCTCGCGCTCCAGGTTCTTGTTGATGGTTTGCAGGCCGCGATCGAGGAAGCGCTGCTCCACGTCGACCAGCACCACGTTGTATCCACTCTTGGCGAAAACGTGGGCGATACCATTGCCCATCGTGCCCGCGCCGATAACTCCTACTGTTCTTATGTCCATGATTGCCTCAAATGAAGTTAGTAAGCGCGTTCAAACGCGCTGGCAAAACATTCGAGTGTAGCAGGAGGCAGAGTAGGGGGGCAGTGATATCGAATCGGCCAGTCGCTTCGGCTGCGGTCACACATTCGGAGGGGCACCCAGGATTTCCGGCGCTCAACCGTTGAATTGTGTTCAACAGCGGAAAATACTTGAGGTATAATCTGGCCACCTTAAGCACACCAACGGCGCCTATCTGAATCGCGACCAAAACAGAATCGCGCGGGAAGAAATTAAAGATAACGATTCGATTCGCCTGGGCGAGGTTCCCCTGAAATTCAAGTGCTTATAGGCCCACGTAAACGCCCATGAAGATTCGATCCGGAATTGAGCTGGCCAACCTTACCGACATTGGCTTGCAGCGCGAAAACAACGAGGACTATTACGGCTATTGGGAGTCGGATAGCGATGAAGAATTCCAGCGCAAGGGGCGGCTGGCCATTGTAGCCGACGGTATGGGTGGTTACGAGGGTGGAGAGGAAGCCAGTCACCTGGCAGTCGAAACCGTGCGCCGCGCCTATCGAGAGGCGCTCGGCGATCCTCAACAGGCACTCTTCGTTGGTTTCCAGTCGGCGCACGAACAAATTCAGCAGCACGCTAGAGAGCATTCTCAGCTTTCTGGAATGGGCACCACTTGTACCGCCCTTGCGTTGACCGATGCCCAACTGTGCTACGCCCACATCGGCGATAGCCGGCTCTACCTGCTTCGCGATGGAGTCTTGACCCGCATGACCAGCGATCATTCACGCGTGAGCGATTTGGTTAACGCCGGCATTATTCAGCCGCAGGATGCCGAGAATCATCCCTACCGGCATGTTCTTTCCAAAGCTATGGGCGTTGGAGACGAATTCCAGCCGGAGATCCCGCAACGGCCACTACCGTTGCTGGCCGGAGATATTCTACTGTTGTGCACCGATGGCCTGTGGAGCTTGCTGAGCGACCAGGAACTGCTTGCAGCTCTGCAGAGTCTTTCCGCCACCGATGCGTGCAAGGAATTGGTGCGACTCGTTAAAGAACGCGGAGCGCCCGATAACATCACGCTGCAAGTTTTGAAGATAAAAAGCAACGGAACGAACTAGCGAATTGCAAGGTCAGTTGAGGTAACTTTTCATGATTGGAACACAGATCGCGAACTATCGTATAGAAGGGAAGCTGGGCGAAGGCGGCATGGGTGTGGTGTACAAAGCCGTCGATGTCAACCTTGACCGGACGGTAGCGCTAAAGTTTCTTTCCAGCGAATTAAGTCGCGATCCGGAATTGATCGAGCGGTTTCAGACCGAAGCCAAAGCCCAGGCCAATCTCAACCATACCAATATTGCGACGCTCTACAACTTTATCAATGTAGATGGCAATTGGCTCATCGCCATGGAGTATGTGGATGGCATGAATCTGGAGCAAACCATCCAGCGTAACGGGGTGATGCAGTATCAGGACGCTGTTCCTCTTTTCAAGCAGGCGTTGCTGGGCATCGGTTTTGCGCATCGCTTCGGAATTGTCCATCGCGACATAAAGCCGGCCAACATCATGATTAACCGGCACGGCATCGTGAAGGTGATGGATTTCGGTATTGCCAAGGTCCTCAGCGGCCGGAGATTGACTCGCACCGGAGTAGCCGTCGGCACGGTTTCCTATATGTCTCCTGAGCAGATTCGAAATCAAGGCGTTGATATTCGTTCTGACATCTACTCCCTGGGCGTAACCCTGTATCAGATGCTTACCGCGCACGTTCCCTTTGAGAGCGAAAGTGATTTTCAGGTGCAGTACGATCATGTCAACACCCCGCCACCACCGCTTAGTCTTTATTACCCATACGTACCTGCGGGAATCGAGGCGGCGGTGCTGAAGGCAATGCAGAAGGACCCGGCTGCCCGCTTCCGCACGGTGGAGGAGTTTGGCGCCGCCCTGGAGACTCCCCATGCCGTTCCTGCAATGGTAAGTGCGGGAGAGCCAGCGCGAGGAACACTCACAAGAGGAAATGAACCAACCGTGGGCGTCACGGTGCAGGATTTCTCTCCTCCCTCGACCCCACCTCCGGCGCCGGCACAGGGAACAGCAGCGGCTGCCCAGACAAGTAACGCTCTCCCGGTCGCGCAACCGGGTCCCGGATTCTTGACGCCCAAGAACCTCATGGTCGTGGGCGCGGCCTTTCTGGTTCTGGTCATGGTAGTTGGAGTTGTGATTTGGAAAAAGTCCAGCTCGCATCAAGCGGCCAACACGAAGCCTTCATCAGGCAGTCTTTCCGATGGAGGCACGAGTTCACCGACAACCCAATCCCCCAGCCAGCCGACCTCCAGCAACCAGCCGCCGGCAACTCTCGCCTCGCCAACCGTGCCAACCACGCCGGAGGTGACACAGCCAAGTCAAGAGACGGTCCCAACGCAAAAGAAGCAGCAACCCAAGGACGTGGGCGCGGTTGCTCTGGACAAGGCGCGCACCATGTTGGCAGCCCAGAGGCTGTTACAGCCTCCCAAAGACTGCGCGATCTATTGGGCGCAGCAAGCGACCGCACATGGAAACAGCGGGGGGCCGGAGATGGAGCAGCGCATCCAGAACCAGGTGCACAGTCAGTTCCAGGCTTCGATACAGGCGCAAAATTACTCCCAGGCTACGTATCTGTTTACCACCATGAACAAGTTTTATCCGGGACAGTTTGAGTCCTGGAGAAGCGAGCTGCGGGCGGCTGAGCCAAGCCAAAAGACGGTTGCGGAAAGTCAGCCGAAACCAGCCCCGCCCGCTCCACAGGCTTCTGGCCGTAGTTTCAATGTGCGGCACCGACATTCAAGCAAGCTTGGGTTTGCCTCGGAATGGTACTCCAACGGCACTTTGACTGTGTCCCCCTCAGGCTCCGTCGCCTACCACTGCATCTCGGCCCCCAGCGGCAAGGCTTGTGAGCCGGATCTAGCGCTAAGCGAGAGCGCTATCAGCAATGTCAAAGTTAATTCCGAAGGCCTGCTCCATTTGGGGACCACACAGGGGAACTATGACTTCATGGCTGACGGAAACACGACGACGGAAATCAAGAATGCGTTGTTGTCGGCTAAGCACAAATAGTAGAGTCGATCTAGTTTTTTCAGTTAGTCTCGACTTAGCCGCGCAAGTGGCGACATTTGTGTTAGCCGCGGGCGTGAGCCCGCGGTCAAGTGTGAAAAAGGGTGAGCCGCGGCGCGGCGGCACCAGGGGGAGAAAGTAGCGGGTCAGTTTGATTTCCACAGGATGGACAAAAGGACGACGGCAGCGAACGCCACAACCAGCCAGAAAGCGAAGCGACGTAAGAGCGGCAGTCGGCTGTCCGGAAAGATCTCTTCATAGCTGGCGACGACTTCGTCACTGCAGCGTCTCCACCATGCTATTTTGTCGTGCGACGCTCTTCTGGTAAGGCGAACTCTCATAATAATCTCGCCGCAGATGCTTAGGAGGGCGACGATCAACAAAATTGAGAAGATGACACTGAACATGCTAGTTGGCCTGTTCTCCCAGATTTCAGGGTTGTCAATCCGTCCGAACTGACCCACTACCCGCGATAGACTCGCTATTGTCCCACTATTCGCCCGTCAGCGCCTTGTGCTGGGCCTGCGTCAACGGTACGACGGAGAGTCTTCCCTGACGCACCAGAGGCGAATCCGCAAACAGCCGGTTGGCTTTGATCTGTTGCAAAGAGACCGGCTGCGGAAGCGCTTTCCCGGCCTTGATCTTCACGATCGGTTTCTTGGGATCGGTCGCGTCGACGGAAACGACCGACGCGGCGCCAACTGCGCTTTTGCGATCTCCGGTCTCGTAGATGATCAGCCTCGCCCCAGGCGCCATTTCCCGCAGGTGTTTCACCGCGGCCGGATTGGTTACCCCGTCCCACACCGTCACTTTGTCCCGCTGCAGATCAGCGAAAGAGTACTCCGAGGGTTCGGTCTTGAGCAGATAGTCCAGCGACATGAGTTTGCCCTTCCTGGTGTATCGGTTTGCCAACCCCAATGGTAAAGCAACCTCGCACGCAGACCAATGCACCGCGACACTTCCTAGTAGTTGGCATCTCGTCCAACGGCCAGTGCTAGTGTGACCCCGCTCACTGCGACGAATGCGCCGGTGGGCAAGAATTAGGTCATGATCATCAGCGCCGTTGTACTTGCCAAACAGGAGATAACGAACTTCGCCGAACTCCGCCGCCGGGCTCAGCCGCTGGGTCCCAAGCGCGTTGCCATCGTCGCGGCTGACGACGAGGTCGCGCTGACTGCAGCCGATGGCGCGCTTCATCTCGGGATTGCCCTTCCCGTGCTGATCGGCAACGAGCGAAAGATCCGCGCCAAGGCGGAGGCGCTCGGGCTCTTGGACCTGATCGCCGGGGCAGAGTTTGTCAGTACGGATGACGCAGCAGCCACCGCCATCCACATGGCGCACGATGGCCAGGTGGACCTCTTGTTGAAAGGCCATCTCCGCACCGATGAACTCCTGCGCGCCGCGCTGGACAAACAAGCTGGGCTGCGGACGGGGCGTTTGCTGAGCGACGTGCTCCTCTATGAGGACATGCTCGCGGGCGAACTCAGGTTGGTGGGCATCACCGATGGCGGGCTGAATGTTTTGCCGAATCTGGAGCAGAAGAAGCAAATCGTGCAAAACGCCATCGAGGTCATGCGGTCTGTGGGACTGACGCGCCCGAAGATCGCGCTCATGAGCGCCACCGAAGCGGTCAGCGAGTCGGTGCCTTCAAGTGTGGATGCCAAGCTGCTTACCGAGATGGCCGAAGCCGGCGAGTTCGGCGACGCAGACGTCTTCGGCCCGCTCGCACTCGACTGTGCACTGCTGGAATCTGCGGCGCAGGCCAAGGGCATCGAGCATCCCGTGGCGGGTCACGCCGACTGCATGGTGGTTCCGAACATCGAGGCCGGCAACCTCCTGGGGAAATCCGTGAAATACCTCGGCGGCTCGCAATGCGCGCACGTGGTGGCCGGCGCGAAGGTCCCGATCCTGATTCCGTCGCGCGTGGAGAGCGTGGACGACAAAGTAAACTCCATTGCGCTGGGGGTGATCTTTGCCAGCCGGTGAATTCAGGATTCTCGCGATTAACCCCGGTTCCACATCCACGAAGATGGCCCTGTGCGTGGACGAACGCGCTGAGTTCGTCAAGAACATCCGGCACTCCGACACCGAGATGGCGCAGTTCCATGGAAGCCCGATTCTCGATCAGCAGCAATTTCGCTCGGCGCAGATTGAAGCCGCACTCCGTGAGGCGGGCCACAACGCCGGCGAGCTTGATGCGGTAGTGGGACGCGGCGGCCTTCTGCCTGCCTTGCCCAGCGGCACCTACGTTGTGAATGAGGAAATGCTGGAGGAGTTGCGCCTGGCCCGGCGCGGCGAACATGCTGCCAACCTGGGCGCCTTCCTGGCCTACGACATCGCGCAAAAAGCCGGGATACAAGCTTACGTCGTCGATCCCGTCAGCGTGGACGAGTGGCCCGAGTGTGCGCGCTTGTCGGGATCGGCGCTGCTGGAGCGGCAGTGTTTGTCGCACGCCTTGAACTCCAAGGCGGTGGCCAAGCGTTACGCCCGCGAGCGCGGCGAACCGTACGAGTCGCTGCGGCTGATTGTGGCCCATCTGGGCAGCGGGATTTCAGTTTCAGCGCACGAAAACGGCCTCATGGTAGACGTGACCAACTCGCGCGAAGAAGGGGCATTTTCTACCGAGCGTGCCGGCGGAGTGCCGGCTATGCAATTGGTCGATCTCTGCTTTCGCGGCAAGTGCACACAGAAGCAAGTGGAAGGGCTGCTCTTCCGCGAGGGCGGACTGTACTCCTATCTCGGCACCAAAGACCTACTGGAAGTGGAGCGCCGCATTGCAGGTGGTGAGGCAAAGGCCAAAACCGTGTTCGATGCCATGGCCTATCAAATCGCGAAGGAGATTGGAGCGATGGCGACCGTCCTGCGCGGACGCGTGAGCGCTGTGCTCTTCACCGGCGGCATGGCGCATTCGGAGCGTTTAGTCTCGCTGCTAACCGAGTCCGTAAGTTGGATAGCTCCTGTCACCGTTTACCCGGGCGAGGACGAGCTGCAGGCGCTCATGGAAGGCGCGTTGCGAGTGCTGCGCCATGAGGAGCCATCAAGAACTCTGGCGCTCGGCTACAGTGCCGTCGAGATTTAAGGCGACGGACTCAAAGATCCGAATCTTGGGCTTCCCATCAATCACCTTGGAAAGGATCTTCAACACTTGTGCGTAGATCTTGGCATCGTACGCCTCTGCGTTGCTCTTGTTGTCCCACAGGCTGATTGAAATCCGCTCCAGATTGCCGGGATTTGACAACGTGATTTCGCCCTTGAAACCTTTCTGCTTGCGCAGCAAAGGAAGCACCTCATTCTCGAGGGTCTGGGCGAAGTCAGCAGCCATGTTGAGCGACTTCACGCGGAAATGAGCATTTCGTGCAAACATCTTCGACCTCCTCTTAACGACAGCCACGAGTGCTGCGAGGCTAATGCAGCGACTGGGTGACCTTTGCCGTTGTCCAGACGGAGCTATCGCTATCAGTCTCGCATTATAGCGTTACGGCGAAGTTGCTCAAGAGTGCTGCTATCCTTTACCCATGTCGCATCCCGGCAGCGAAGGTTCGCCGTTTAAGGATGGCTTTGCCGCTCTCTGGCACGAGCCCGCGCTGCTGGCGGCTGAACTTACGTGGCGCTGGTGCTTCGGTTTTGCAGCGTGGGCCCTGGTCATCATTTCCGGCGGGCTGTTCCTCGACAGCCTTAAACTCTCACGGGCCGACGAATTTCTACTCGGTACATTGCAGCCGCAGTTGCTTTCCGGCGCCTTTCAACACATCTTCCGCGGCAGCCTGACGCGGTTCGTACTGGAGCAATCTGTGCTGCTGCTGGGCGTCACCTTGTTGTGGTGCTTTGCCGCCACCGTCGGCCGCGCCGCCACGCTCCGCCGTTTGGTGGCAATGTTCAGCACCGACGACGAACCGGGCCCGATGACCTGGCAATTTGCGCCGATCTTCGTCCTGCATCTGCTGCGCGCAGCGTGGTCGTTGATCGCGCTCTCGGTCGCAATCGCGTGCCTGATAATCGGCACCGTCATGGCCGGAAAGGACCGCGCCGTCATGGCCGCGCTCTGGTTGGTCTTTGGAACCGGCCTGACATGTTGGTTCGGGGCAACCTTGAATTGGTTTCTCGGGGTTGCGCCGTTGTTTTGCATTCGCAATGGCGCGTCGGCGATGGACGCTCTGGCGCAATCGGTGGACTTTGTCTCGCACAGAGGCGGGCGGCTGTTCCTGCTGGGGCTGGGCTTTGTTCCGCTTCGCCTGGTATGGCTGGGAACGATGACGCTGGCGATGTTCGCGCCGCTCAACTGGGCGCGGCATCTGGCAGTTGGCTGGGTCCTGCTCATCATGGCCGCCATCGCGTTGCTCTATTTCGCCGGAACCGATCTGCTGCAACTTGCGCGGCTGGCAGCCTACGTTTCGCTGGCGGAGGACGATGCGCACCCCGCGCCTGCGCCGGAGGCCGGCCCTCCTCCCGATCCCGCGCTCGCGCCGGAACCCGACCAGCCCACTGAAATTGCGCCGGCGGTTGATCCGGCATAACGTTCATCCACGACTTCGCTCGATTCAAGAACAGTGATTGAGTTCTTGCCTTCTCCAGCTACAATCTCCGTCATGCGGCGATTTCATCTGTTGTTCAGCGCCATCTTGTTCTTGGCTTCAAGTTGTGTGTTCGCGGAGACCACCTTTAAATTACAGACCGTTCGCGTGATTGGCTCGCAGCGCTTTCGTGAAGACGAACTGGTTGCAGCGCTCGGATTAAAACCCGGCAACGAGGTGAACCCGGACACCCTAAAGAAGGCGGCCGATCAATTAATGGAGACCGGCGCGCTCGCGAAACTGGAATATAAGTACACTTCGCTTTCGTCGGGAGTGTCGGTCGAATATCAGGTCTCCGATGCGCCAGACTTTCTACCCTGTCGCTACGAGAACATCGTGTGGATGGGCCGTCAGGAGCTAACCAACGAAGCGCACGAGCTTGTGCCGTTATTCAATGGCGAGGCCCCGACGAGCGGCACCCTGGTGGACCAAGTCGCCGAGGCCATTTCCGCAGTCCTGGGACGGCACGGCGTCACAACCAAAGTGAGATATGAATTACACAGCCGGGGAATGGGCAGTCCTGTGGACGCCATTCTATTCGTCTCGGACACCGTGAAGCCCAAGGTGCAGGAAGTCATCCTTTCCGGGGCCAACCTGCTTACTCCAGCCGAGAAGATGGAGAACACCAAGCGACTTATCGGTGATGACTATCTTGCGACTCGGGTGCGCGAATCACTTGCTAATGAGCTGGGAGTCCTCTACGGAAACCGGGGATACTTGCGCCTGCAAGTAGGAGAGCCCCAGCCCGTTTTCATCGACAATCCGCAAACTGGCTTGTTGAGGATCACTGTTCCGGTTAACGAAGGGGCACAGTATCGCGTGAATTCGATTACCTGGAGCGGCGCCGGCGCCATACCTGCGGGAACTCTTGATAAGTTGCTTCAACTTCATCAGGGCGACGTCGCCGATCAGAGCAGACTCGACGTGAGCCTTGCCGCAGTCCTCAAGGGCTACCGATCATTGGGATACATCACCGCAAAAGTACAGCCTGTCGCGAACTTTACCGATAATGATCATTCGGTGGCCTATGACCTTAAAGTCACTGAGGGCGACCTATTCCACATGGGAAACCTCGCCATCCATGGGCTGGATCCGTCCGTTCTCCAGAAGTTACAGAAAAATTGGAAGCTGAATCGGGGCGACGTTTACAACGGTGATTACGTGCAGTCATTTTTGAAGCAAAATGCCGCACTCATCAACGGAAACGGACGGCCGAAATCGGTCAAGATCCAACAAATCGCTCAACCGGAGAAAGTGGTCGACGTGACAATCGACTTCTAAGGGCCAGCACGATGTTGTCCTGAGATGCTGGGACTCTACCAGAGGGAAACCCGAAACCCGGCTGTGCCTTGCTGTTCCAACCTATGATGCATCCCGCTAATCCGCTCGCCCGACCTTCACCCATCACCTGTCCACGTGACTGCTGTCACTGCTCCGGCGGCAATACTGAGCGAACGTCATAGTAGGGAGGTGTAGGTTGCCCTCAGCTTGGCTGAGCCATCGCTTTGGAAGCGCGCGTCGCAGTGTGCGCCAGGCTCCGCGCTTCTTCTCGTCGGTGCTAGCTCTCGTCCTGGCGCTCATTTTCTCGCCGAAATCGTATGGCTTCAGTGCCAGCCCTCCCGCCCCTAATGGCGGATTCTGGGGCGGCATCGCGGTGGGTTTTGTTGTGTTGCTGGTGGTGGCCGTTCTGGCCAAGACACGGATCAAAGCCGCGGAGCGCGAAGCGGCACGGTCGAAAGAACTTGCGGACCATCGCGAATACGAGCGCAACATGGCGCAACAGGAATTGTTGCGCCGCCTGGAGGAAGAACGCGAACTGGCGAAGGAGAAGATGCAGTTCGAGTCGCAACTTAACGACTATGAAAAGTACGCGTCGCTGGCGCAACTCGCCCTGGGCGCGGCCCACGAAATCAACAATCCGCTGCTGGGAATCCTGTCGCACCTGGAATTGGAGTGGAAAGACGCCAGCGGCGAACCCCGGGAAGAGATTGAGCAATGCATCGAAGGCGCCAAGCGAATTTCTTCGGCGGTGCGCGGCTTGCTGAATTATGCGCGGCCCGGGCCGCTGATGCTCAGCAAGGTCAATCTCAGCCGGCTGGCGGCCGAGACCCTGAAGTTTCTCGAGCACCAGCCCATGTTCCGGCAGATTGAATTGCAGAACTGCATTCCGCTCGACCTGCCGAACATCAGCGCCGACGCCAATCAGTTGTCGCAAATTCTGATGAACCTGCTGCTCAACGCCGCGCAGGCGACGCCGCCGGGAGGCGCCATCACCGTCCTGGCCGACAAGGTTAAGTTCGCGGAGATGATCGAGCTGCGGGTGCGCGACACGGGCAGCGGAATTCCGGCCGACATTCTGCCGCACGTCTTTGAGCCGTTCTTCACCACCAAGCGCGGCAAAGGCACGGGCTTGGGATTGAGTATCACGCAAAGCTACGTGCGCAGCCACGGCGGAGATATCCAAGTCGAAAGTGTTGAGAATCTGGGCACGACCGTGCGCGTCACCCTGCCGATTCGCCAGGTTGGCAAGGCCATGCAGCCTATTGAGGAGGTCATCGCCTAGCCATGTCATATTCCATCCTCATTGTCGATGATGAAGCGCTCACCGTGCGCACCATTGGCCGCGCCCTGGAGAGCGAGGGCTTCGAAGTTTTCTTGGCCATGAGCGGCGAGGAAGCGCTGACCACGATTGCCGAAGAAAAGCCGGACCTGGCTTTGCTCGATGTGGTGCTGCCGGGCATGAACGGCATCGAAGTGCTGCGCCAGGCCAAGAAACTTTCTCCCGCCACCATCATCGTGATGATGAGCGCCTATCACGTGGTGGACCGCGCGGTGGAAGCCATGAAGTTGGGCGCCTACGACTACCTCATCAAGCCCTTTCACATCGCGGACATGGTCAACACCATCCACCGCGCCACCGAGATGCTAGCGCTGCGGGTGCGCGTTCACGACACGGTGCAGAGCGCCAAGGGCCGTTACGATTTCGGGCGCGTGGTGACCCAGAGTCCGGCGATGCGCGAGATCCTGGAGATGGCGCGCCGCGCCGCCGAGAGCGACCACACCACCATCCTTATTCAAGGCGAGAGCGGGACCGGCAAGGAAGTGCTGGCCAAGGCCATCCATTACAACAGTCCACGCGCCCAAGCGCCGCTCATCAGCTTGAACTGCGCCGCCCTGCCTGACACCTTGCTGGAGAGTGAACTATTCGGCTACGAACAGGGCGCCTTCACCGACGCGCGCCGCCGCAAAGAAGGACTGATCGAGAAAGCCTCGGGCGGCACGCTGTTCCTCGATGAGATCGGCAACACCTCGTTCAGTTTGCAAGCGAAGCTGCTGCGCGTGCTGGAAGAGGGGACGTTCATGCGCCTGGGCGGGACCAAGCCGGTGCAAGTAGACGTCCGCATCATCACGGCGACCAATCGAGTTTTGAAGGAAGCCGTCAGCAAAGGCGAGTTCCGCGAAGATTTGTATTATCGCCTGAATGTGTTGCCGTTGTTTATCCCGCCGCTACGCGAGCGCCGTGAAGATATTCTGCCGCTGGCCCTCGACATCATGCAGCACTTCAACAACGAGCTGAAAAAAAACTTCGTGGGTTTCACGCCTGCCGCCGCGGAGTTGCTGCAAAAGTATCCCTGGCCGGGCAACATCCGCGAGCTGCGCAACGTGATCGAGCGCACCATGATCCTGTGCCAGAGCACAGAAATCGACGAAGAAAATTTGCCGGAAGAAGTTCGCGACTACCACGAAGAACCTGCCCATGAGGAGATGTCGTCATTCGAAGTCTCCCCCACCGGCGATCAGTTTGTCAGTTTGCGGGAGCTCGAAGACCGCTATATTCATGAAGTGCTGAACGCCACCGGTCAGAATAAAACCCATGCCGCCCGCATTCTGGGCATCCACCCCACCTCGCTGTTGCGCCGCCTGAAAAAAACGCCGGAGCTGGTGTAGCTGGTCAACCTACTGACGCTTTACGACCAGTGCCGCGGGTTTGTTATCACGCGCGGCGAGGGATCTGTTTCTTGCATGACGTGTGGAGAATGCAGGTTCCTCGCGTCAAGGGCGCTGGTAATGACAGTTCATCTGTTTCGTTTCGTGTGGTCACCTTCCTCCAACCGAAGCACTCGCACCACTGCAAACTGCGACGCCACCCCTGCATAACGCAGTAGTTGGATCTTCCGCAATCGGCACGAAGCCGCTAACTCCTTTGCCAGCGCGGGCCTTTTTCGGGAAGCGATTTGCCCTCGACGTGCACTAGCCAAGGCGGAGCACGATGCCATAAGGCAGTGGCTGGTGGTTAGTGGATAGTGGATAGTTCCAGCTCCAGGCCGAATTGACTGTCCACTATCCACTAGCCACTGACCACTGGCCGAAGGAGGCTTTATGTCGATCTTATTCGTTCTACTTACATTTCTTCTTATTCTTACCGTCATGTATTTTCGTCGTCCACAAGAAGAGGTGGCAACGCTGCAAGTGGCGCCGGCGAAGAAGCTGAATGCGCCGGTCATGTTGAAGTACACCGGCTTCGAGGTTCCCGAGGATTATGCCTTCCATCCTGGCCACACTTGGGTGATGGATGAAGGCCGGCAGAACGCGCGCGTTGGCATTGATGCTTTCGCAGGAAACTTGTTCGGCAAGATCGACTCCGTCGAAATCGCCGATCTGAACCGCTGGGTGCGCCAAGGCCAGAAGTTGTGCACGGTGACCCGCGAAGGGCAGAGCATCGATCTGCTGTCGCCGGTCGAAGGCGTACTGATCTCGGTCAATCACGAGGTTTTGAAGGACCCCAACCTCATCGTGGATGACCCTTACAAGAGTGGCTGGCTGTGCATAGTCAAGGCCCCCGAGCTTTCCATTAACGCGAAGAACCTTTTGCGCGGTGCCATCGTTCCGGCCTGGATGCAGAACAGCATGGCGCGTGTCGGCGCAATGCTGCAGCAACTCAATCCCGCCCTGGCGCAAGACGGCGGCCTGCCGGTCAAGGGCGTGCTCTTCCAGGTGGACGCCACTACGCAGCAACAACTGGCCAAGGAATTCTTTCTGACGTAGCGCCGATCGAAGTAGGACAACGGAGGAGCCCCATGACAAAACAAAAAGCAATGCTCATCGATATCAAGCGCTGCATCGGATGCCTGAGCTGCGAGACCGCCTGCAAACAGCTCCACGGATTCAGCACAGACCCTGAACCAACCCTCTCGGACACAGCCTTCACCGTGGTCGAGACGCGCAGCGGCACGTTCGTTCGCAAAGTCTGTATGCACTGCAACGACCCGGCCTGCGCCTCGGCTTGTCCGGTCGGCGCCATCGGCAAGACCGCAATGGGTCCGGTGGTGTACAACGCCGACAAATGCATCGGCTGCCGGTATTGCATGCTGGCGTGCCCCTACCAGGTGCCGCGCTACCAGTGGACCAAGCTCGCGCCCTTCGTCAAGAAGTGCGATATGTGCGCGGAGCGCATCGAGGCCGGGAAATCCACGGCCTGCGCCGAAGCCTGCCCGGTGGAAGCCACCATCTTTGGCGATCGCGATAGCTTGATCGCCGAAGCCTGGAGCCGCATTCGTGGCGACTCGTCGTACGTTCCGCGCATTTACGGGCTCGAAGAACTCGGCGGCGGAAGCGTGCTGTTCGTCTCCGACGTTCCTTTCGAGAAGCTGGGATTCAAGCCGGCGCCCACAGGCAATCAGCCCATGCCCACCCTGACGGCCAGCGCGCTGGGCGACTCGCCCAAAGTTGTCATTATGGGCGGCACCATTCTCTCGGCCTTGTATTGGGTCACGCAGCGGCGCCACGAAGTTGCGCTAGCCGAAGCCGAAGAGAAGGCCACCATCAACCGCAGCAAAGGGAAAAGGAGTTAACCATGATCGCGCGAGTTAAATCCGAAATTACTTTATGGCGCGTCATTGTAGCCATCATATTTGTAACCGGTCTTTATGCCACATACATTCGCTTCTTCGAGGGATTCCGGGCCAGCACTAATCTCAGCGATCAGATGCCCTGGGGCTTATGGGTCGGTCTGGGGACGCTCTGCGGCATCGGACTCTCCGCCGCTGGATTCGGCATTAGCGCCGCGGTTTATCTGCTGGGCATGGAACGCTACCGGCCCATTCTGCGCGCCTCGATTCTGATTTCATTCCTCGGTTACATGACCGTCATGGTTGGATACCTGTACGAGATCGGTCTGCCGTGGCGTTTCTGGCACCCCATCGTGATGTGGAACCACCGCTCGATGCTGTTCGATGTGTGCGTGTGCATCATGACCTACACGACGGTGCTGACCTTCGAGTTCGCACCGGCGGTGATCGAGAAGCTGCCGGGGAAGGCATTTCGCGAGACGGTGCTGCGCTATCACCACAAGATCCTGATCGGGGTCGTACTGGCTGGCGTGCTGTTGTCGTCGATGCACCAGTCGTATCTGGGGGGCCTGTTTCTGATCGCGCGCGGCAAGATCCACCCGCTGTGGTATTCGCAATACATGCACGCGTTGTTCTATCTGTCGGCGATTCCCGCCGGACTGGCGCTGACCATGATGGCGATTTACCTCTCGATGCGTTCGCTGAACGTGCGCGTGGATTTCAGCATTCTCAGCGATTGCGGCCGGATGATCCAAATGCTGCTGATCGTCTATGCCTTCTTCAAGTTCCTCGACCTGGTTTCGAACCAGGCGCTGGGCTATGCCTTCCAGCGCACCAGTGAGGCTGGGTACTTCTGGCTCGAGGTGCTGCTGTTCCTTGCGATTCCCATCTTCCTGTTGAGCTATGACTTTGTGCGCTCCAATCCCGAGCGGCTGTACTGGACCTCTGCCATCGTGGTAGCGGGATTCATGGTTGACCGGCTCAACGTCTCGATCAACTCCTTACAGTCAGCGATGGGAACGCACTATGTGCCCAAGTGGACGGAGTTGGCGTCGAGCGTTTTGGTCATTGCCGCCGGCGTCATCGCGTTCCGGTACGCCGTGATCTACCTGGACATTCTTCCCAAGGCAACGTCCAAACCAGCGACGCGCTGGATTTCGAATGCAGGGGTGCCGGCGCAAGCGTGAGAAAAGCAGTGGATAGTGAATAGTGGTTAGTAAGAGATCCTGAGGGTTCCCCATCCAAGCTGGTTTTGCTTGGATGGGGATTTTTCGTTTAACCTTCACACCGTGCAATGGGGAAGTTGGGTCCGCTACATGAGGCGTTAGGGGCTAGACGTTAGGGCACCCTGAAAGCCTTCTAGATCGCGGGCTGGTTTTCTTCCGCCTGACGCCAGCGATGTCCGCAGGAATGGCATACCCACCGCTCGCGATGAAGGGCAATGGGAGCGAGGATATAGGCGCTGACCCAAGCGACCGGCTGATTCAAGTCTTCAAAAGCGATATCCAAGGACTGACATTTCGGGCAGCGCGGCTGCTCATACGGCCCGACGCCCTCTACCTCGAACCCTTCGGGAATGGATTGCTCCAACAAATCCAGCGCGGCCTCAGCGTCTTCCTGCTTAACGCACAACTTAATACCACCCATTAGGTTCGACCAAAACCAGTCCATCCGAATCATGTTGTCGTCGACCAGGAAGGATTCGATGTCCGCCGAGTCCAACGCGCCTTTGGCGAGCAGCGCTTCGGGCAGATCTCTGAACTGGCGAATGCTGACGACATCAGCCAATTCCATCGAATCGCGTCCCCGAGCGGCTGTGTTCACGACGACAGCTGCTTCGGGGTGTCTGCGAGCAAGCTCATCGGTTAGAGCTTGACGGGCCGCGTCGGTTAGTTCCGCCGCATCCGCAGCAATGGCGTCCAACTCACCATCCGACATCGCGGCGTAAAGTTTGGTAAGCCGCTGCCGTTCCTGTCCAGGATCGTGATCTGCCATGTCCAACAGCTCCCCCTACCGCCCTCGCGCCACAATCAACGTCATATCGTCGGCCTGTTCGCCCTGGCTGAATTCCTGCACCTGGCTGAGGATGGCTTCGAGAACTTCGTCGGCTGACCGCGCCCGACCGTCGCGCGCGGCCTCGATGAGACGCTCTTCCCCGAACTCGTCGGTTTCGTTCGGTGAAGCTTCCGAGACCCCGTCGGTATAAATCACCAGAACATCTCCCGCCGCCAGTTCAAGCTCGACGACCGAGCAGTCCCACTCCTCGAACAAGCCCAAGACAGTCGCTGTGGCTGTGAGTCGCTCCACGCTTCCATCGGCTCTTGCGAGGAACGGGGGATTGTGTCCGCAATTGACGTAACGCAAGCGCCGTGTCTCGTCGTCATAGACCGCAAAGAATGTCGTGGCGTAGTTGTTGTCTTCGGTGTTCTTGTAGAACAGGTGGTTCACGGAACGTAGCAGCCGGGGAATGTCTTCCAGGGCCAGGGCGTATTGGCTGCGCAGGTTGGCCTGAAGATTGGCCATCAGCAGTGCGGCCGACATGCCTTTGCCCGAGATGTCGGCCAGCACCAGGCCGATGCGGCCCGAGCCGAGATCGAGAAAGTCGTAGTAATCGCCGCCCACGGCGCGCGTCTGGATGCACTTGCCGGCGCACTCCAAGGTCGGCAGTGATGGTGCCTGTTGCGGGAGAAGCCGGCTCTGCACCTGGCGCGCAATTTGCATTTCCTGCGCGGTGCGACGCTCTCCCTCCATGGTTGCGGCCATCTTCTCCGCCAGGGTAATGCTGCGCATGGCAATACCGGCCTGGCTGGCCACCGACGCCAGCAAACGCTTGTCGCCGGCGGAGTACGGTTCCTCCGACAATCGCGGGCCCAGCACGGCCACGCCCTGCAACTGGCCTTCACTGGAGCCACGAATCGGCACCAGACACTCCGGGTGCAGCGGCTCTAATTGCGTTCCATGCATGACTTCGGGGAGCAGTTCCAGCGGGTCACTGCGGTCTGCCAGTTCGGCAATGCCAGCGGCGCTGGTCGAGAGTGTTATCGCCTCCGCCGGAGGGTTGCCGGCGTAAGCCTGCAATTGTCCATTGGCGTCCTGAAGGTACACATACATTGAGGTGGGATGCAGCGCATCGTGAATCTGGTCATGCAATAGTGCCGCCAGTCCTTCGCGGCTGCTGACCGTAAGGGTCTGGGCGGCCAGGCTCTCCAGAATGTGCTGGGCGTCGTAAGAGCTGCGAAAGAAGGCGCGGTCCAACCGGGTTCGCACCCGCCGATGCACCTGGGTTGCGCCCGAGATCAGTAGTACCCCGAAGGTCGCGCCCACCGGAATGGCAGCTTTCGATCCGGCGGAGAAAAGGCGGGAGAACGCCTGTGCCAGCCAGAAGGTCGCTCCCACCGAAATCGCCAGGATTAGGAAAATAAATCCGCGCTCCACCACGAAGTAACGCGCGCTGCGCTTCAGCAGCACCGGGATCTCCATCACCCGGTGTTTCACCACCGCGTAAGCGAACGAGAGGGGGAAGAAAAACAACAACATGACACAGAAGAAGCCCAGCCAGAAAGGCGTCTGGAAGTGCACCGTGTCTCCCGCGGCTTTGACCACGGCTACGGGCGTGACCCCGACCGTCGTGCCCCAGACAATCACCTTGAGCTTGCGCCGGGCCTCCGGGTTGGAAGTGCCCAGGACGTTCAGGATGAGCGAAAGTATGCCCAGCAGAATGGTTCCGTAGGCATACACAAGCCTCATGTTGTGGCCCGTCCGCTGGCTTAATACCGCCTGTAAGAAGGGCAGCACTGCAAGATCGCCATACCGAACCCCTCCGTATCCCAGGCAGATGCCAATTCCTGGAAGCAGCCACTTCAGCCACGGGGCTTTGCGGTCGATGGGAGATCGCGTGGGAAATACAGCGAAGAAGAAATAGAACAAGCCTGGAAGCAGGCCGCCAACAATGGTGTTGAACGCGAGCAGGAAATGCCGGAGCCCGTCCGGCGCTACCGAAAAGGAACTGGGAAGGCCGGGCGCGGTGAGGAAGCTGGCAAACACCATGGCCAGCAGCCAGGCATCGCGATTGTCCACGCGCAGAAACAATACGGTAAGTCCCACGAGGAGAAACAGCACTGGATAGGAGTCCAGAATCTGTTCCGCTACCGTCCGTCCCAGGGTCTTGGTGTCACCCTGCCCTTTTATGGCGCGAAAAGTGGCCGTCAGAGTCAGCGGGTTTGCCTCTTTGGGTCGCTCGATTCGCAGAATCACCTTGTCGCCGGGCCCTGACTTTACCCAGATGGACTCCAGAACGTCGAACCCCGTCTTCCTGGGGGAAATGGATACGCCGTTGATTGCGATGACCCGGTCGTGCGGCTTCAGGCCGGCCCTCTCCGCCGGACTGTCCCGATAAACATTGGTGATCTCAATCGCTTGCTCGAGGTAGTTGGTGTCAATGCCGATCTCCACCGTTGGTTTGAGGCGAACGTAATACATCCAGGCCGTGCTGTAGAGAATGGTCGCCGCGGCGAACAGGACAGCCAGCGCAAGCAGCGCCGGCCGGTACTTGTGCGATCGGGCGGCCGGGGTTACCAGGACGGATTGAGCTGCGGCTGCAGACATGTCAGTACGGGTGCGCGCAGGAGTAGTGTAGTCCATCCCGCAGGCCGGATTCTGCATCGCCGCTTCAAGATTAAGTGCACGGCTCCTGCCGTGAGCGGCGTGTGTGCGCTCCCGCAAAGTTGTATTCCACACGCAGACGATTCGCCCTCTGGCCTTGCGATTGCGAGTAAAATGAGAGCATTCGCTTTAGGATGGCTTTCTCCACCGAATGCATCCGGCGGGAAATAATACAGGTAACAGCTCTTCATGCCGCTAATTGGAAGCTTTGCACTCATGCTGGCCCTGGCGCTGGCGGCCTATTCGTTTGTCGCAGGCTCGCTCGCGTTGTATCGCAAGGACGATCGCCTGGGCGAAACCGCCCGCCGCGCCGGTATCGCTTGCTGGGCCGCAGTCACCGTCGCCGCGGTGGCGCTGGTGATAGCCGCCCTCGGCAATGACTTCTCCGTCTCCTACATCATGCACCACAGCAACCGCGACCTGCCCATCGCCTACAAGTTCGCCGCGCTGTGGTCGGGACAGGAAGGTTCGCTGCTGTTTTGGGCGTGGCTGTTGTCAACCTATGCGCTGGTGCTGCGGTTGCGCTACAAAGTCGATCCACAACTGACGGCACATGCCTCTGCGATTATCGCAGCGGTGCAGGTGTTTTTCCTGCTGCTGGTGAACTTCGCGGCGCATCCGTTCGGTCTGGTCAGCGGACAAATTCCGCCAGATGGCAACGGACTGAATCCGCTGCTGCAATATCCCGAGATGGTCATCCACCCGCCGATGCTCTATCTCGGCTATGTCGGCGTGACCGTGCCATTCGCATTCGCGCTGGGCGCGCTCATCATGAAGTATCCCGGCGAGAAGTGGATCCACATCACCCGCCGTTGGACCATGGTGGCGTGGCTCTTCCTCACCTGCGGAATCTTTCTCGGCGCGCATTGGGCCTACGCCGTGCTGGGCTGGGGCGGCTACTGGGGATGGGACCCGGTGGAGAACGCGTCGCTGCTGCCGTTCCTCACCATGACCGCTTTTCTGCATTCGGTCATGATGCAGGAGAAGCGCGGCATGATGAAGATGTGGAACATGTGGCTCATCTTCACCACGTTTCTGCTGGCCATCTTCGGGACGTTTCTCACGCGCAGCGGCGTGGTGAGTTCGGTGCACGCCTTCGCGCAGTCGGGCATCGGCATCTGGTTTGTGTGGTTCCTGGCGCTGACGTTTGCCACCTGCGTGTTCTTCGTCGTGCGCAACCGCGACACGCTGAAGAGCGAGCACCGTCTGGAGTCGCTGGTTTCGCGCGAATCCAGTTTCCTGTTCAACAATCTGGTGTTGCTGGTAGCGTGCTTTGCGGTATTGTGGGGCACACTTTTCCCGGTGCTGTCGGAGGCAGTCACGGGATCGAAAGTCACGGTTGGGCCGCCGTTCTTCAATCGGGTGAACGTTCCGATTGGGCTGTTCCTGATTTTCCTTACCGCAGTGGGGCCGCTGCTGGCCTGGCGCAAGACTTCCCTCGACAGCCTGAAGCGCAACTTTCTGTGGCCGACAATTCTGGCAGTGCTGACGGCCATCGCGCTGATGATTGGCGGCATGAAGCCCTGGGAAGACGTCTCGTACCTCTATTCGCTGATGGCGATCGCGCTGTCGGTACTGGTGGCGGCGACGGTGGTGGGCGAGTTCTGGCGCGGTGGGCGCGTCATTGCGCGCCAGACCGGCAAGAACATCATCGACGGCATGGTGACCATCACGCGCCGCAACACGCGCCGTTACGGCGGCTACCTGGTGCACTTCGGCTTCATCGTCATCATGATCGGCTTCGCCGGCCTGCCCTTCAATCTGGATAAAGAGCAGGAGATGGGCTTCGGCGACAAGATGCAGATCGGCTCGTTCACTTTGGTGTGCGACTCCTACACCCAGGACGACAAGCCGAATTACTCCAGCGAGTGGGCCGTGATCGACGTTTACCGGCACGGCAAGAAGATTGACACCATGTTCCCCGAACGCCGCTTCTACAAGGCGAGCGAGCAGACATCGACCATTGTCGCCAATCGCTCGCGCCCCAGCGGGGACTTGTACCTGGTGTACACCGGACGCAATCAGGACACCGGCAAGCCGATCATCAAGGCGCACGTGAATCCGCTGGTGATGTGGATATGGTCGGGCGTAATCATCGTCGTTATCGGGACGTTGATTGCGCTGCTGCCCAACCTGAAGCCGGCGAAGGTCACAGTGAGAGAGAAGGAGCGTCTGGAAGCCGAGGCGGCACGGTCGGGTGTGGTAGGAGTTGGTGGAGATTGAAGAGCAAGGGCTAGCGGTTAGTGGATAGTGGTTAGTGAGTCTGCGATGAGCCCGGAGGGCGAAACAAAATTAGCCCAGGGCGTAAGCCCTGGGTAGGGCATTCATGTGAATCCGAGTCCCGCAGGGACGGCACAAGAAGCAGGTCCCTCGACTCGCCCGGGATGACAGAGTATTAGTGATGAAAGTTCGTTCTAGTTTTAGAGATCCTTCGACTCGCCCGCAGCGGCGGGCTCGCTCAGGATTTCGGCTGGCGGCTCAGACGCCGCCAAGGCGCCTCAACTTGAAACTCGAAACTCGAAACTCGAAACTTCGCATCGCCCAGCTCCTGCTCATCGCGCTGCTGGCCATCGTCTTCCTGGGCGCCGACGGTGACGCCCGCTTCAACAAGCTGGGACACGGCTTGATGTGCATGTGCGGCTGCAATCAGGTTTTGCTGGAGTGCAACCACGTCGGCTGCACCTACTCCGAGCGCATGCGCAATGAGCTGACCGCCGCCATCGAGCGCGGCGACAGCGATTCGCTCGTGCTGCAGAGCTTCGTGCAGAAGTACGGCAACACCGTGCTGTCTGCGCCCACCACGACCGGCTTCAACCGCGTGGCGTGGATCATGCCGTTCGCAGTTTTCGCGGCGGCGCTGGCGCTGGCCATCTGGTTTGTGCGGATGTGGAAGTCGCGCGCCATCGCGCACCCGGTGCCGCCTCCCGATCTCGAGGCCGCTGAACTCGACGAGCTTCGTAAGAAGGCCCGTCAGGAGACCGATTACTGATGTTTGCACTGATTGTCTCTGCTACTGCCGGACAGGAGACCGCGTTTGTCATGTTTGGCTGCGCGCTGTTTGCGGCGCTGCTGTTCTTCTACGTTTTCTATCAGCCGGGCGAAGTGGAAGCCAGCGAAGAGAAGACCCGCCTGATGTATTTGCAGGAACGCAAAGAGGCAACCTACGAAAATCTGCGTGACCTCAGCTTCGAGTACAAGGCCGGGAAGTTGAGCGAGTCGGATTACGCGGTCCAGCGCGCCTTGCTGGAAGACGAAGCGGCCGCCATTCTCGCCGAGATGGACGGCATCGAGAAGGCGCGCGCCGTGGTCCGGCGTGGCACGCGGCGTCCAGGAAGCGTTCCGCCGAGCGGAGGCCGCGCGTGAGCCGTTTAAGGGCTTCCACCATGCTTCTCTTCTGCGTGCTCTTGCTTACCTCCTTCGCTGCGGCCCAGAACATCACCGGCACGGTCATCAACGCCACGACGGGCAAGCCTTCCGCCGGAGACGAGGTCACCCTCCTCTCACTGTCGCAGGGAATGCAGGAAGTGGCGAGCACGAAGAGCAACGCGCAAGGGCGATTCTCGTTGCCAGCGCCCGCTGGTGATCACGCGCCGCATATGGTGCGCGTCACTCACGAAGGCGTGAATTACTTTCCGGCGAGTGGGCCGTTGATGCCGGGTACGACCACGGCCGAGCTTACGGTGTACGACTCCGCCAAGAAGGTTGACGGCCTCAGCCAGACGGTCGAGGTGGACCGCTACCAAAGCGACGGCAAACAACTGGAGGCAATCGCGCTGTACGCGATTCGCAACCAGTCGCAGCCGCCCCGCACCGTGGCCGACGACAAGCGCACGTTTGAGTTCGCGTTGCCCGAGGGCGCTGAACTGGAATCGGCGCAGGCCAAAGGTCCCGGCGGGCAGCCTATCGCCGTCGAGGCTGCGCCTGGCTCGCAGAGAAACCGCTACGCCTTCAACTACCCTCTGCGCCCCGGTGAGACGCAGTTCCAAGTTTCGTACCACATGCCCTACAGCGGCGAGGCCAACATCTCGCCCAAGCCGCTCGGCGAGGTGCAGCACTTTGTCGTGATGACGCCCAAGGGCATGACCTTCACACCCAAGAATCCCCAGCAGTTTCAATCCATGCCTGACGAAACCGGCGCAGGCATCATGGTGGTCACCAACGTCAAGCCCGGGCAGGACCTCAGCTTCCGCGTGGCGGGCACAGGAGAGTTTCAGGCGGAAGGCCAAGGCGCACCGTCCACAGGCAGAGGCGATGCCAGCGGCGGCGGCGCCATGGGCGGATCGCCAGCCGCGGCCAACGACAATCGTCCCGGCGGCGGGCTAGGCGCTCCCATTGACGCGCCCGATCCGCTGCACGACTATCGCGCCTACATCCTCGGCGCATTCGCGCTGGTGCTGGTGATGGGCGGCGCGTACGTGGTGTCGAAATCAAACGTCAGTTCTCATGCCGCGACCGCCGGTGCGGGGGCATCGGGCCGCGGCGCAGTTGATGCGGCAGAAGCGCCCGCCGATTTCGCCGACTTCAAGGAGGCGGCCACGCCGGTTCGCGATCGTAACGCGCAGTTGCTGGAGGCGATGAAGGAAGAGCTGTTCCAACTGGAGATCGATCGCCAGCAGGGCAAGATCAGCCCTGAGGAATACGCCAAGGCCAAGTCCGCGCTCGACGAAACCATCCGGCGCGCCCTGGCGCGGAACAAGTGAAACTCATTGCTTGCATGAGATTCCAGCCGTAGAATTCTTATGTGGAGCTTGCAGTCATAGTTGTCATCGTCGCGCTGTGGGTGCTGGGATCATTGGTGCCTACGGGACATACTTTGCCGCAAGAGATCGCGACGCTGAAGAGACGGCAGCGGCTCCATCTGCCGTACACAAAAGAAGACCTCAAGATAATTTATCGGATTTGGGCAACTTGGCGCGTTGAGCGTGTCACCCCTCACGCAGATGCGCTCGCACAACATTTTGAAGTTCTACAGGGTACCGCGCCGTACTACCAGACCAGAAAGATGCTTTGAGCCTCCCCGGTCTTGATTGTGCTAGATAATTGTCCGCCGCTCTGTGGACTTTGAACGCCTGCCCCTCGAAAACTCCGGCGACCGTTTTCTGACCTTTCGCGAAGCCGTACTCTGTTCTATCGCAATCGGCAGCATCGAACCCAGCGGGCAAGCCTCACACCTAGGCTGCTGTTTCAGGCAATAGTGTTTTCCCGCCTGCACCAGCAGTCCGTGCATCTCGTTGTAAACCTGCGCCAGCGGACTGCGTTGCGCGGTACTCATCGCCGACGCCTCGTGCGCACGCGGCTGTGCTTGCCGGCCCGGTCGGTGCGACTCCACTGGCTGTTCGCGCTGCAGGGCGCGCTCGATGAGATTGCGAATCTCGTCGTATTTCGCGCCGGCACTCACGGTCAGATGTCGCTCCAGGACGCGCCGAGTGTAAGCGTCAACCACGAAGATTTCGCGCCCGCCCGCATACAGCAGGATCGAGTCCGCGGTCTCCGGTCCGATTCCGTTCTGGGTGACCAGTTCAGCGCGCAACTGTTCCGTGGGAGTAGCGAACATCTGCTCCAGCGAGCCACCGTGGCGCGCATCGAGGAATGCGACAAAGTTCTTCAGCCGCTGGGCCTTCTGCCGAAAGTAACCGGACGGACGGACCAGCGCTTCCAGCTCCGGCAGCGGCAGTTGGCGAATGCCTTCCATGCTGAGCGCTGCCGCCGCGCGCAAGTTGGCCATGGCGCGCTCGACGTTGCTCCACGAAGTGTTCTGAGTGAGAATGGCCCCGACGATCACTTCAAACGGAGTCTCCGCCGGCCACCAATGCTGCCGTCCCCATGCGCGCGCGAGCTTGCGATAGATCGCGCGCACAGTAGCTTCCGGCTTCCTGGCTGATCGGGGCTTCACTAGGGCGACTGCTTGCCTTGTTTCAGTTGTTGCTTCCATCCCAGAATGCGCGCCTTGTTGGCCTCCGCCTCGGCTTCCGGGACCATGCCCTTGCGCTGATACAAAATGGAAAGGCTGGTATGCGCCAGCACATCGTCAGGATCGAGCTCGGCAATACGATTAGCGACCGCGATCGCTTGGTCGAACTGCTCGGTGTCCTGGTAAACCCGCGCCAGGCCGTGCATCGCGTCGAGGAAGGAAGGATCGGCGGCGATGGCCGCTTCGTACTGCCGGATGGCGTCCTGGTGATGCCCCTCAGCGTACAAATCGAGTGCCGCGTAGTAATGCTCTTCCGCGGCTTGTCGGGATTGGTCGGCGGTCATCCGGCGTTTTCGCGGCTCCGGCCCTGAGTTTAGCAGGACGCGCCAAGCTTGGCGAAGCCAGCATGGGAAGCGAAAAATGTTCGGCGTCAGGGAGCGGCGCCACCTCGCCGATATACTGATTACAGCCATGCATTACATCCTGCGCTTCCTGTGGAATGCGACTCGCGGCCATCGTCTCGCCCCCTGGCGCAGTCCCTATTTGCGCTGGAGAATTGAAACCTACACCGGCATCAAGATGCAGAGCATCGGTTTTCTGGAATTTTTTGGATTCACCTGGCGCGAACGCGTGGAGCTGTTTCGCTTCTTGAAGTGGACAGGCGAAATGGAACGCTATGCCCGCGTCAAGCCGAAGAACCCGTGAAGTACCAGATCACTTCAGCGCTTTCCAATCTTCGAGCGGTGTCACCGGCGAGACAATGTCCCCGACGATCCTCGCCTTCCCAGCCATGTAGCCGAAAACGTTTTCGTCCCTCATTTCGGCTGGCACAAGCTTAACCACCGGCTTGCCGTTCTTGGTGACGACGACGGGTTCACCCGTAGCTTGTACTTCGTCCATGACGGCGAGACGATGCGCCTTGAATTTTTCTGCGGGAATCTCCTTCATGGTATTTCTCCAAATACTACAGAAGCCAGTTTAACCTCCCAGCACCACCCCTACCGGCGTTCCCACTCCTCCCGCGAGCTTCTCAGCGGCCGACGCCTGCCTGGCCGCGATCTCCAAATATCCCGAGCTGCCGACGATGGCGAAGAACTCATCCTCACCGCCTTCCGCGTAGGAATGGCACACGCGCGTAACCGTCTGGCCCGCAATCAGAATGCTTACCGCCGGAGGCGCAATGGTGAACAGTGGCGGCACCTCCTGCTCGCCGATGTTGGTGATCAGGTTGCCGAACTTGTCCACCTTGAGCACCACACCGCGTAGGCTGTTCTCGCCGATGCGCTCCACCGCGGGCAGCGCCAGGCGCGCATAGTCGGAAATCTCGGGACCGAACTCGGCGGGCGCGATTCCCTTGCTCAACCATCCGGCCACCGGTGAGAAGACGTCTCGCCCGTGAAAGGTCTGGCTCACTGGCTGCAAAAAGTAACGGTCGGCGGTAACGTGACGCACGGTGAATTTTTGCTCGCGCCTCTCGACCAGCGAGAGCACACCGTTGTCGGGTGCGACGAAGACGTAGTCGTCGGTTTCCACGATGATGGGCCGGCGCGTGCTGCCCACGCCGGGATCGACCACCACCACATGCACGGTGCGCGGCGGAAAGAAGCGGTACGCCTGCGCGATCGTCCAGGCGCCGTCGAACACGTCGTAGGAAGCGACGGCGTGACTGATGTCAACGAGGGACGTCTCAGGATGGATGTTGAGCACCACGCCATGCATGATGCCTACGAAGGGATCGTTAAGCCCGAAGTCGGTGGTGAAGGTGACGATGCGTATGTCGGACATGCACTGGCAAAGTATTCGCAGCGGCCGCCAGAGTCAAGCGGTCACCGATGACGCGCCGCTTACCGCGTCTCAATGCGCAAGACGAGCGCTTGTGTTCTTACCGTATGTCCACATCTCCCGAGCCGGTGGAAACTTCCACTTCGGGGCCGCCGCCACGCACCGTCCCTTTCAATTCGTGCCGGCCCAACGTGCCTTGCACGGTGATCGGGAGATCGGAGTGAATCGAACCGGAACTGGTGTGCACACTCAGATTAAAGCCGCTGCCCGAGCCGATTGCCAGGCGAATGGATCCTGAGCCGGTGTGCAAATTCCAGGGACCGCCCACACTGCCATCGGCGGTGAGATCGCCGCTACCGCTGCGGGAGTGCAGGCCGCCCTTGACGCCCCGCAGATGGATTCCGCCTGAACCGGTTTGCACATCCACGTCGCCCGACCCGGTGAGATCGGCTTCAATGTCGCCACTGCCGGTATGCGCGTAAAACGGGGCGGCGACGTTCTCGGCCCGGATGCTGCCGCTTCCGGTCTCTAAGTGCGACCGGCCTCCGACCTCCCGCACCCGAATCTCGCCCGATCCCGTCTGGGCCTGCACTTCAGCGCGGACTCCCTGGACTCCAACACTGCCGGAGCCACTGTGGGCTTGCACCGTGGTATCGGCAGGCACGGTGATTTCGTAGCTGATGGCAACATGCCGGCGCACATCCGGGGGCAGGTCGTAACCGATGCGAATGCTGCTCCCGTTCTGTTGAATCGGGGAATTCGATTCGACGGTCCTTACCGCGCTTTCGGCGTTGGAGAACCAGTCATTGCTGGCGTGCACCGTTCCATGCACCACGACCTTGTCGGTGCCGCCGGCCTTGATGGTGATGTCGCCTGAGCCGGTGGTGACATCGAGGCTGACGGTTCCCGAAACCGTCAAAGTGCGATCAAAGTGACCTTCAGCGCGGGCGTGCAGCAGCACCGGAGCTAATAGGAGAGTAACAAGAAGAAGACGAAGGGCAGTGCAATGCTTTTTCATATTGCCTCGCCGGGATGTTGAAGTGACTGCGTTGCAGAAATCGGGCTGCCGTTGTCGGCAGCCCCGGGGGCACTAACCCATGCTATTGCTGTAGCACAACCTGATCATCTTGCTTAAGACCGGACAGCACTTCGGTCTTGGCGCCGTTGGAGATTCCGATGTTGAGTGCGACCTTGCGCTTTCCCTCCTTGCCCTTGGGATCGGGCACCTCCACGGACGCCTTCTTGTCTTTGTCGTAGAGGATGGCGCCTTCGGGAATCATCAGCACATTCTTGTGCTCGTCGAGGATGATTTCCGCGTTGGCGGTCATCTCGGCTTTCAGTTCGCCGCCGGGATTGTTGATGGAGACCCGCACTTCGAACGTGGTCACGTTGTCTTTCTCGACGCCCATCGGCGAGATCTTGGTTACGTGGCCGGTGAAGGTCTTGTCCTTGAACGTCTCCACCCGGATGCGGGCCGGCTGCCCGAGATAAACCTTACCCATGTCGCTCTCGTCCACCTTGCCCTTGACGTACACTTCGCTGGTGTCGCCCAGGGTCATCACCAGGGTGGCGCCTGAGCCCAGCACCAGGATGGAACTGACGGCGTCACCGACCTCCACGTCGCGCGACAGCACCACGCCATCAATCGGGGCCGTAATGGTGGTGTAGCTGAGCTGCTCTTCGAGCTGGTTGAGGCTGGCCTGGTCTTTTTTTACTTGCGCCTGGGCTTGCGCCACCTTGGCCCGGTTCACCGTGTATTGCGCCCGCGCGAGATCGCGCTTGTTGACCGCCATGATATAGCTGCGCTGCGCGTCGTCGAGGGCCGATTGCGACACCACGCCGTCCTTCGACATTTCCTGGGCACGTTCGTAGGCCCGCTGCAAGGTGGGAATGTCCACGCCCTGGGCATCCACCTCAGCGCGCTTCAGGTCGGCTTCAGCGCCCTTCAGGTTGGCATCCGAGGAAAGCAGTTGCGCGCGACCCGAGTTGACCTGGGCCTCGATCTCGATCTTGTCGAGTTCCGCCAGCAACTGGCCTTGCTTTACTTTGTCGCCGGTATCCACGTAGAGCTTTTTGACGATGCCGCTGGCCTTCGACTTGATCTCCACCTTAGTGATGGGCGTGACTTTGCCGGTCGCCACCACGCTCTTGGCGAGATCGCCCTTTTCCACCTTTGCCAGCTTGGTGGGGTCGATCTTGGTGCCTCCGCGGGTCGCTGCCACCGCGACGATCACCAGCGCCAGCACCGCAACCGACACAATCGAAATGATGATCCAGCGCTTTTTCTTCTTCTTGCCGTTGCCGTTGCCGTTTGCCACTGCAGACCTCCCAAACTGGGCAGGATTTCGTTCTGATAATTGGTACGTGTGGGACCCGGACTTTGTTCCGTGGGACGACCGGAAAGCGGACGAGGCTCGTCCTGTCACCACTTTAGACAGGCAGGGCGGGAGTTTCGGTAGCAGAATTGCCACGAAAAAGCGTGAGCAGGCGGGGGTAGCACCCCGCACCCAGCTCTGTGACCGGCGCAACGATGAAACCTCGCTCGATGAGTACGAGCGGATTTGGATTTAGGTGCCGGCGTTGCTCACCTTGTGGCGTAGCTCTTTAAGCCGCACATTCTTAACTTTGAGCTCTTCCTTCAAAGTTTTGACTTTTGCCTCCAGAACTTTGTTTTGAGCAATTAGTCTCTTCTCGCGGGTTGAGTAGTTGGTGTCGCCTTTTACGCGCATAGGTTCCTTTCTATTTTTGAATCTATCTTTGATTGAATGTTAGATTATCTCATGGCGGCGGTGCATTCGCCGTTTTAGCCGTGTCTTTTTGGAACATGGCGGCAGGATGGCCGGTCCAATTCGAACGCGAAAAGAACCGGCCAAACCCGAGGGCAACGACTTCAGACAGGCAGGGTTCGCAAAAAATCACCTAGCCGTTGGGCTTCCTTCTCATTAAAATCGTCCGGTAGCCGCACTCTCACCGGGTAGTCGGGCCTCAAGCGGAACACGTGTTCGACATCCCTCCGGTCCTCCCGCGCCTCAACGTCGTCGTCGTTGTTGAGGCTCTCGATCTTCGCTGCCTCGCCACGCGCGGCTCGCCCCACGGTTATAAGATCATCGTCCCACACGAAACGCGTTGGATGACCCTTCCGACCCTCGATGAACTTCCCGCAGCCAATCTCTTCCAAAGTGCGGAAAACCTGAATGGCGGCACCACGATTGATCTGGTCGTCCAACCGTTTCAGCAATTGGTCCAGCTTCGTGATTTGTTGGTTGCGTTGTCTATCGGCAAAGTCGTTTAAGATCGCCTTTGCCGCTTCCTTCTGATTAAACAATTCTTTCAATTGGTATTGCTTGGTCTCTGTACTGTTTGTTTCGGCCATACAAATATGATACCACGATATAAGGATAGGATGCAATTTTTATTTGGTTATGGTAATAGAAATTTCGGGTGTAGGGATCAGCGCCGGGTGCCCCACCCAAGCTGGTTTTGCTTGGATGGGAGTTTTTGTTCTGGGACCGTAACCGGCCTAGCTTTGCCATGCCACCCGCCCTTCGCTATCTCTGCTCTCTGGGCATGTGCTGAAACAGCGCGAACACCGCTCCCTGCGGATCGGCGAGCACCGCGAACCGGCCGACATTCTCCATCGTCATCGGAGGCAGGTAAAACTTTGCTCCCAGGGCCTTGGCCTTGTCGGCCATGGCATCGCAATTGGACGCGTTGAAGTACGGCAGCCAATGCGGTGGCGTGCCGGGCTGGCGATGCGACGCCGGAGGAATGCCTCCTATAAAATGCTCGCCGTTCTTGATGTGTAAATAGTTATGCTCGGGATCTTCGTCGTCACTCATGATCTGCCAGCCGAAAAGGTCGCTGTAAAACTTGCCGGCGCGTTGCGGGTCGGGCGTGCTCAGATCGGCCCAGCACAGAGTTCCATCCACGTGCGCAATGCCGGTTCCCTTGTTCTCTTTTGGCTCCCACACGCAGAACACCGCTCCCGTGGGATCTTGCAGCACTGCCAGGCGGCCGGCGTTGAAGACATCGAAGGCGTCCTTAAGCACCGTGCCGCCAAGGCCAGCAGCCCGTTTGGCTGCATCATCGGCGCTGGCGACCGCTATGTACACCATCCAGTGGGGAGGCACTCCCTGCGATCGCTGCTCTGGGAGCAAGGTATAGGCAGCCGCTGCATCGCGGCCTTCCAGCCGGAAGATAGTGTAGAAACCGTCAGGCCCCATCGGCATGTCGTTGGGCGTCCATCCGAACAGCGACTGGTAGAAAGACTTGGCGGCGGGCTGGTCGGTGGTGCCCAACTCGATCCAGCAAAAAGAGCCTGGCGGGTGCGAATCAATGTGTGACATGGGCGGAGATTATACCCAGGACAAAGCGATGGTCAACCGGATGTTCGCGGTTCAAAGGAACTCTTGAAGCAGGTTTGGAAGCTGCGGAGGAATTGAGACCAGGGCTTGACCCTGGTCCCGAAAAACAAGCCTTACGAGAACACCTCACCGGCCATAGCCGAGAGAGTGCGCGAGGGAAGGGTATTGCGCACCGGGCGATCAGACACAAATCTGTCCGCGCCATTCAACTGCTTGCGCGTGATGCGCAGCTTCAGGGCCCGCTCGATGGCGCGCAGTTCGGCCACCTCGGCGCCCGCGACCAGGGTCGAAGCTCGGCCGCGCAATCCCGCCCGACCAGTCCGGCCCACGCGATGGATGAAATCCTCGGGAATGGCCGGCAAGTCGTAGTTGATGACGTGCGCGATGTTCTGCACGTCGATGCCGCGCGAAGCCACGTCTGTGGCCACCAGCACCTTGAAACGGCCGGCGTCAAAGCCTGCGAGCGCGCCTGTCCGTTGCGATTGGGTGCGGTCGCCATGAATCATGGCGGCGGCGAAACCGTCGCGCATCAGGCCTTTCGCTAGACGCTCGGTACCGCGCTTGGTGCGGGCAAACACTAGGGTGCGCCCCTTCTCGGCGTAGAGAAGCTGCCGGAGGACCTCTGACTTCTCCGATAAGGAAACTTCAAAGGCGTGCAGTTCGACCGTGTCGGCCGGCTTCGAAATCGAACCCTGCGCAATGCGCACCGGACTGCGCATGTAGTCATTGACCAGGCCGGCGACGGAGGCTTCCAGGGTGGCCGAGAAGCACAGTGTCTGGCGATCGCGCGGCAGCACCGCGACGATGCGCCGGATTGCCGGCAAAAAACCCATATCGAGCATGCGGTCGGCTTCGTCGAGAACCAGGGTCTTTACCGCTTCGAGGCGAACCAGCCGACGGCCCAGGAAATCTTCCAGACGTCCCGGCGTGGCCACGATGACCCGCGCTCCGGAGCGCAAGGCTTGAATCTGTGCCTTCTCGGCCAGACCGCCGATGACGAGGGCTGCGGGCGCAAGTTTCTTGTCGCGCAGCTTTTCGTATTGTTCGTGGACCTGCATGGCAAGTTCGCGCGTAGGAACCAGGATCAGGGCTTCCGGGTTGCGAGATGTGGTCTGCAACAGGCGCTCGATCAAGGGCACCAGGAACGCAAGGGTCTTGCCGGTGCCGGTTTGGGCGGTGGCCAGGACATCTCTGCCCGCAAGAGCGTGCGGGATCGCTTCCGCCTGGATGGCGGTGGGAATGGTGAAATTAGCAAGCGCCAACTTCCGCTGAAGATCAGCGGAAAGAGGCATTTCTGTAAATTGTGTCAATCGATTCGTACTTTCTGGAGGGGCGTCTCGCGATTGCATTTTAGTGCCATGCGATTCGCGAAGATACTTCGGATGCCGCTCAATAGTTTATTGGGCGCTGAAAACAAACGGGAAGCAGGAAAGGCGGGAAATCAGATCGAAACTTCGGATCAGACTGTCGCACCACAAGCGAACCGTGGCTAATAGCGTCTAACAGGAGTGTACCACAGACTCCCTGAGAATGCCGGGGAAAGCCGCAGCGGGCTGGCCGCCGCAGCGGGAATTACTTGGCAAAGTCATGAAAATCAAAGCCTTGCGGCTGACCTTCCTCGTCGTGCGTGACCACCAGGTCGGCCACCGATGAGGTGGCGGGAGCTTCCGTCTCATTTTCCGATTGCTGCTTGCGCTGCTGCTTCTTCTGGAACTTTTCAGCCTGTTTTTCCTGGCGTGACCGTTCTTTTTGGCGCTTGGTAAAGGATGGACGTGAGTTGGCCATAGGCGGCTCCTCTCAGCTCAATCAATCTGATCGGCGATGCTGTCTCCATCATACATGCATGTTGGTCATCTGAGTAACCGCGCGATTCCCCGCTTCGCTCGTAATGACAACTGCAGAGACGAATCCTCGATCATTCCACGCCAACTCACAACGGCTTTCTCCCGCACGTTCTTAAAGCCCTGAATAACAACGTTAACGACTTGAGTGCTGCCCGCGGCGCTCGGTGCTCTCACTCACATCACCTTGTGACCGCTGTCACTTCGCCTTGGGCAGTGACTGGTTAAGAATCGAACCATCGTTCGGTAGGTGGGTGAGCCTCCAACCGCAGCGTAATTCCAGGTGCCGCCAAGTCTAATCAGGAAATGCCGCCGTCCAGGCAGCCTTTCGTTAAGCGCGGCGCCAAGAAGAAAGGGCAGCAATGGCCAAGGGTTCGGTGCAGATCGTGGTTGAGCGCTGTAAGGCCTGCGGATTCTGCGTAGAGTTCTGTCCCACGCACGTTCTGGCGCTCTCCTCTGCTTTTAACGCCAAGGGATATCACACTCCTTACATGGTCCACCCGGAGAAGTGCAGCGGTTGCGATTTGTGCGGCATGTATTGCCCCGACTTCGCAATCTTCGGATACAAGCAGCCGGCGCCGCCCAAAGAGAACGTCGCGGTCGCCGCTCCGCCACCCGCTGCCGAGACCAAGGAGGACCAAGATGCATGCTGAAGCAGCCGGGGTCATGACCGGCACTCATTTCCTGGATGGCGACCACGCCTGCTGCGAAGGCGCGCTGGCGGCTGGAGCGCGGTTCTCTTCCGGCTATCCCATCACTCCCTCAACTGAAGTCGTGGAACGCTTCGCTGCTCGCGTGCCCACCGTAGGCGGGACCTTCATCCAGATGGAGGATGAACTGGCCGCCTCGATTGCGCTGCAAGGCGCGGTTTGGGGCGGAGCTAAAGCCTTTACCGTGACCTCCGGCCCCGGATTCTCCTTAATGATGGAGCACATCGGCCTGGCGGTCATGACGGAAACTCCGTGCGTTTTCATCGACGTACAGCGTGGCGGCCCTTCCACCGGATTGCCCACCCTGCCCGCACAAGCCGACATGATGCAGGTGCGCTGGGGTTCGCACGGCGATTACGAGATAATTGCGCTGTGCCCGAACTCGCCGCAAGAATGCTTCGACCTGACCATCACGGCATTCAACTACTCTGAGCAGTATCGTTGCCCGGTGTTCGTCATGATGGACGAGGTGGTCGGCCACATGACGGAGAAGGTGGTCATTCCTCCACCCGAGCAAATTGAAGTCACTCCGCGCCGCTACACCACTCTTCCACCCGACGAGTTTCTCGCCTTCAAGCCGTGCGAAGACCTGGTGCCCGACATGCCGCGGACGGGCGAAGGCTACAACGTCCACGTCACCGGCCTGACCCACGACGAGCGCGGCTATCCCGACATGACGCCCGCCACGCAGGACAAGCTGGTAAGGCGGCTGCAGGACAAGATCAAGAAAAATGTCGACAAGATCACTCTCTACGAGGAAGAGCAGATCGAGGGCGCTGAGGTGGTTGTGGTGTCGTACGGCATCACCTCGCGAGTGGCGCAACGGGCCATCGAGTTGGCGCGCAAGAAGGGCGTGAAGGTCGGCAAGTTCCGCCTGATCACCGCATGGCCTTTCCCCGAAAAGCAGATCGCAGAAATCGCCGGCAAGGTGAAGGCAATTGTTGTCGTCGAGCTGAATCTGGGACAGATGGTGCGCGAGGTGGAACGCGCCGTTGCCGGCAAAGCCATCGTCCGCTTCGTGGGCCACGCTGGAGGCAGCGTACACCGTCCGGAAGACATTCTGAAGACCATCCTGGAGGTGGCGCGATGAGCGAGTTGACCGAACTGACTCCCCAAAACCCAGTGGAACAATTCCTGCGCATGGACCGCATTCCCCACATCTGGTGTCCGGGCTGCGGCATCGGCACCAGCGTCAACTCATTCGCCCACGCGCTCATTGACGCCAAGATCGACACCCGGAACGTCGCCATTGTCTCCGGCATCGGTTGCACCGGGCGCGTGGCCGGCTACGTCAAACAGGATTCGTTCCACACCACGCATGGCCGCGCCATTCCGTTCGCCACCGGCTTGAAGCTGGCAAATCCCAAGCTCAATGTGGTGGTCTATTCCGGCGACGGCGACCTGTTTGCGATCGGCGGCAACCATCTGATTCACGCCGCCCGCCGTAACGTGGACATCAAGGTCATCTGCATCAATAACCTGATCTATGCCATGACCGGCGGACAGACGGCCCCGACTACGCCGAACGACGTCATTACCTCGACCAATCCTTATGGCACCTACGATCCGGCGTTCAACCTGCCGTATCTGGTGGAAGCGGCGGGAGCGGTTTACGTGGCCCGCTGGACGGCCTTCCATGTTCGCCAACTGGCGCGTGCCATGCAGGAGATGTTCGCCAAGAAGGGTTTCAGCTTTATCGAGGTCCTGTCGCCTTGCCCAACGCTGTATCAGCGCCGCAACAAAATGGGCGACGGCCTCGACACCATGAAGTTCTACAAAGAAGTCAGCAAGGTCCGCAACGGCGCATCGACCAAAGACGTTGCCTTGACCAAGAGCGGCGAAATCACCGTCGGCAAGTTTGTCGATCGTGAGCGCAGCGACTATCACGAACTCATGCACGATAAACTGCTCGATTCTCTGGGAGACGATTACATGGAAACGGAGGCCTGTTCATGCCAGTAAGCGAGATCCGTATCGCCGGATTCGGAGGCCAGGGCGTTATCCTGTCGGCCCTCATCATCGGCAAAGCGGGGTGCATCTATCAGCCCGGCTACGCCACCATGACGCAGAACTTCGGGCCGGAAGCCCGCGGCGGGGCGTGCAGCGCGCAGCTCATTCTTTCGGATACGCCCGTGCTGTATCCCTACGTGCCCCGGCCCGACATTCTGGTAGTGATGTCGCAGGAGGCCTACGGACTGTTCGCTCCGCAGCTCAAGGACGAAGGCACTCTCATCATCGAAGAGGACCTGGTGCGGATTGGCGAACTGCCGGCAGGAGTGCGGGTTTACAGCGTCCCCGCAACCCGCATCGCCGAAGAACTCGGCAAGAAGATGGTGCTCAACATCGTGATGGTCGGATTTTTTGGCGCCATCACCCAGGTGGTCGAACGTGAGGCGCTGCGCAATGCTGTGGCCGCTTCTGTGCCTCAGGCTTACCGGGAACTGAACTTGAAAGCCTTCGACCGGGGATACGAGTACGGCGTCCAGGCGCTCCAGGCAGTCATTGTGAAGCAAGAATCAGAAGTCGCAGTGGCAGCCCTGGAAAACTAGCTTCATTCATAAGTCATACCCAAGCCGGCGGAGGGTCGCCGGCTTTTTCCTTTTGCACAAAAGTTGTCGCTTGTCATCCCGACCGACTTCCTGTGGCTCCTCGATTCGCTCGTTCATTATTACGCGTTAAGCAAACCGAAACATGCGGTGCCTAGGGACTCGGCGTATTGTGGAGCGAGCCGGCGGCGAACGCAAAGCCTTCTGGCGCGATCCTCACGGCGCCCTGATAGGGCTGATCAATGTCCGCGATGGCCACCAACACCAGCGCGATTAAGAAGCTCAGCACCAGCACTTGCAACAAATGAAAACGGAAATTCGTCACTCCAAAGAAGCACGATGACGCAACCGTGATGATACCTCCCGCGACCAGAACCGCCCATAGAATGCCGGGCAGGGCTTCGCGTGCCTGCATAGCGCGAATGCGGCGGTATTGGGTCAATCCTCGCAACTCCTCCATAAGTTGGTACACCGCGATGGCGCCGGGCTGTGCATGTGCCTCACTCTGTCCAGCCAGTGTCCAGAGCTGGTTAATCATCTCCTCGCCTTCCGGCGGGATAAGTTGCTTCTCCATCGCGGGCCACTCGCGTTGCAAGGCGTTGTCTGCATAGCGCACACACAGCTCCTGGATGGCCTTGGCGTTCGGGTCCTTCAACTGGCTGGCGATGCGGAAGACGTTCACCAGCGCGTTGGCTTCCTTCTCTTCGTTGGCTTGGGCGTCTTGGAACATGGCCCAGACACCCGCCAGCGTGAAAGCCAGAATGACCGCATACGTGGTGCCGATGACGGCAACCACCGCGCCGGTAAAGTCGTTTGACTCCCGGCGAGACGGCGCGGTTGAGGTGCGGGTCACCAGGAAAAGAAATGCCGTTCCCCCCGCGACACAGCCGATGATGATGAGAATGTTGGCTAGCACGATGATCTCTCGCAGCTGGTTCTCCAGCGGTTAACGAGCTTACACTGCTTTGCCAAAAAGCGGGAGGGGGATTGTACGGAGAGCAGCAAACTTAGCTCAAAGTCAGGACCTTGTGCTCGGAGCAGCGGGCTTGAGCCAGATCGATCAAGCGATCGATCAACTCCGGACCATGGTTCGCGTAGAAATAGAGCCCGCCGATTTCGCGCTCCTGCAACGACTTGTTGGGATAAAGAGCGTTCTCGATTTGGGCGGCGTGTCGCGACAAAATGTCCGTCCTGCGCAATTCGGCCTGCGCGGCCCGCTTCTCCAGCCGACTTACCTGATAGTGCATCTTGCTGGCGGCCCGACTGGCGGCTTCCACTAAGGTTAGATCCAGCTTCCTTAAAGACTCGCTGAGCCGTGCCATAGCGGATTCAACCGATTGGCGCGCCTGCTCGAAATCCTGCTTGAGTTCGGCGGGCAACGAGCGGGCGGCAAGACAGTCGCGAAGCTGACACTCGCCATGGAACAATTCCGGCAGCTCTACTTCGTATTTATTGAGCAACCGCTCGATGCGCGGCTCAATCAACGTGGCGCTCATACGCGGAAGAATCGGCGTGATTCTGCCCAGCAGCTTCTGGTACACAACCGCAGCCTGCGCGAAGTACGCGATCTCGGCCGGACCGCCGATGTAGGCCAGGGTGGGAAGCCAGTAATCCTGAAGCACTGGACGCAGCAGCACGTTGGCGCTGAAGTTCTCCGGCGCCGTTGCGACGCGCTTCTGCAACTCCTCGGCGGAAACGGCCTCCTTCGCAATCGTGAAGGTCCCATTGGCGCGATGCACCGAGACGCGCACTCCATCCACCAGGACAAACAATGGGGTGGATTCTCCCGTCACCTTGACCTGTTCGTGATAGTCGCCATCACGCAACTGCTGGTTGCGCTCCAGCACGGCCTGGTCGAGTTCGGCGGAGCGCTGCAGCGCCTCCAGGAACAGCGGCGCGGCAATGCGATGCAGCTCCGGGTCAGCCGGATCGAGGAAGATAAGTCCGTGCTCGCGCCCACTCCCACTAAAGATGCGCGCGTAAAGTTTGGCGAACGCGTTGGAGAAGGTCTCGCCCTCGGCGTAGCTCTGGCGCAGGTAATCGGCAGCCAGCGATTCGCCCAGCAGCTTGGCGGCTTGGGCGACGGTCTCGTTGGTTCCTTCAGCGAAGCGAAGGTGCGCCACCGGAGCGCCCCCAACGCCTGCCGTCTTTGCGGTGAACGGCGCAAGTTGAAAATCGTGGGTCAGCAGCAGCGCCTGGTTGACTTCGTCGAGGTCGTGATCTTCCGAGGCCATCCAGAACACCGGTACACATTCCACGCCTGCCTGTTCAACCTGCTTGGCCAGTGCCAGTACCGATGCGGCTTTGAACAGCGACATCAGCGGGCCGCCGAACAGTCCAACCTGCTGGCCGGTGACTACGGCGTAAGCGCCGTCACGCAGCCGCTGAATGTTGCGCAGCGTCGCATCCGAAGCTCCCCAGGCGCGGTTCTGTTTCTCCAGCGCGTCGGCGACACGGGCCTGCCGTTCGCGATCGCGGGGCACGGACTTGGCGAATGCGGCAACATGCTCCGTGTCGGGCTGAGTGGGAAAAAACTTGCGGACTGCGGGCGAGCAGGAAAGGAAATCACTGAAGATGCGGGTGGTGTGCGGGATGGAGTTGAACGAGATGCAGTCGGGAATCACGCCATCGTCTCCCGACAACAAGGCCAGCACAAACAGGCGCGGCGCATGAGGCCACAATGCAGAAGCCGCCGCCAGTCGTTTGCGATAAATCGAAGAACCAGTTTGGCCATTCGCGCCACTCGTATCAGACTAACAGGCAGCCAAAAGGTTTGGATGACTTCCCGGCCCAGGGGATGCAGGATTCGCCTGGCCGAGTCGCCCACCGCATCGCCGGCATCTATATGTTGGCGATTGACTTCGCTAGCTGGTAGAGTGAAGAGATCGCGGTTCACTTCGGGGGCGTCACGGCTTCGACGGAAGTGATTGCGGTAAAGAGGCATACCGGAGTGCATGCATCCGTAATCGTGTGCAAAAACACAATTGCCAATCAAAACCTGGCATACGCAGCTTAATTAGTTAAGTTGCCGTCCTCCTCGGCTTTGCTCATGGGCTGAAAAAGGGCGTCGCACAGTGAGCTGGCTTCGAACTCTCCACCTGTGAGTTCGCGGCGAGATTATCAGGTTGGCTGGCTGCGTTTCTTGTCCGCTCTGAGCGCGGCCCGCGAGAGTGCCGGGTAACTCCGGCGCATGAACGTGACTAAGTATGTAGGCTCTTTGCCAGCAGCATTTTCGGACGCGGGTTCAACTCCCGCCGCCTCCACCATGGTTATACTGCTTGTTTTCAACAACTTAATTTACGAAAACTAGGGTTGACGACTGGTCGCGAACTGCACTGCCCCCACAGGGCATCGCGCGATGTTCCGTATAACCCGCATCCTCTAATTCACCCAATCGGCAATGAAGATATTGGTCTCGTGCGGCTCCTTGCCGTTGCGGTTCGACGCCCACACCAAACGCTTGCCATCTGAGGTAAACATAGGAAATGCGTCGAAATCCGGGTAATAAGTGATGCGCTGCAGTCCCGTCCCGTCCTCATTGATGATGTAGAGATCGAAGTCGCGGCCGCTCTTGGGGTTCGCCATGTTGGAAGCGAAGATAATTCGCTTGCCGTCGGGATGAAAAAACGGTGCGAAGTTAGCGGCGCCGTTGTGCGTGACCTGGCGTTTGTGCTTGCCGTTGGCATCCATCACCCAGATTTCGAGATTACCCGGACGAATCAGGCCTTGCGCATACAACGCTTTGTAGTCGGCGATCTCCTGCGGCGTCTTGGGATGTTCGGCGCGATAGACGATCTTCTTGCCATCCGCCGACCAGAACGGGCCGCCGTCGTAACCCAACTCGTGAGTCAGCTGGCGGACATGCGTACCGTCGGCATTCATGGTGTAAACGTCCAGATCGCCGTTGCGCGTGGAAGTGAAGACAATCTTCTTGCCGTCGCGGCTAATGGTGGACTCAGCGTTATATCCGGGAGCGTCGGTCAGCAGCTTGATATCGCTGCCATCGAGCTTGGCAGTGTAGATTTTGTAGCTGCTGTAGATGGGCCAGACGTAACCGTGCGAATAGTCCGGCCGCGGAGGACACTCTGGACTTGTTGCCTCGGTCGAGGAGTACAAAATGCGATCGCCGGAGGGAAAGATATAACTGCACGTGGTGCGTCCCTTGCCCGAGCTGATCAGCTTGGGCGTTGCCGGCTTGCCGGCAGGAGTGTCCACCGGCATCGTATAGATCTGGTCGCAGGGCACGCCTTGGCCTTGATGCTGGAAACTCAGCATGCGGTCGTCAGCGGAAAAGTAAGCTTCTGCATTCTGTCCGCCGAAGGTGAGCTGGCGGATATTGCGCAAATGTTTCTCTTCGCCCGGAGACAGCAATGACGAAGACGTGTTATCTGTGCCGCCTGCCTGCTGGGCCCGCAAAAGGGGTAGCACTCCAACGAACAGGACCAGGAGCACAGACGACTTTCGGATGAAATTCATGAAGTTCAAGCGGATGCACTCCGGGTGGCTTCTTTCTTAAACAACATCAATTCGCAGTGGCCCATTACTTTCGCTGCTCCAGTTTCACGCTGGCCGTTATGGGCTGGCCATCGCGCAGCACTTTCACCTCGACCACCTGCCCAACCTTGCTGCGGCGAAGTGCGTCGGTGAAGTCGTAAAGGTTGTGGATCGGCTTGCCGTCGAACTGCACCAGGATATCTCCCGCCTTCAATCCCGCCTTTGCCGCTGGCGACCCCGGGCGCACGTCCGAAAATCGCACCCCATCCTTTACCTCGCCGAAGTCTGGAATGGAGCCGAAGTACGGGCCGTACCCTCCGCCTCCCGATAGGCCGCCCATCGGCTTGTCTTCGGCAACTGTGACGAACGCAGGCGGCTGGGACGCACTCGCCAATTGCAACATCACATCGGCGACCATATCGAGCAACTGCGCTGCTGATGGCGCGTTAATCTTGTCCCATGTGTCGGAAGGCTTGTGATAGTCCGCGTGCAAGCCCGAGAAGAAGAAGAGCACCGGAACTTTCCTGGCGACGAACGAAGTGTGATCGCTGGCCGAGTAACCGCCCGGTGAGTACTCGACCTTGAAATTCGTCTTCTTCTGCGCCAGATCCAGAATCGATTTAAATGTCGATCCGGTGCCCACTCCGCCGATGAAAACCTTGTTATCGCGAATGCGGCCGATCATGTCCATATTAATCATCGCTACGCATTTGTCCAGCGGCATCGTCGGGTTCTTTACCCAGTAAGCGGAACCTAGCAGTCCAAGCTCTTCTCCGGAGAACGATATAAACAGAATGCCACGGTCAAGCTGGCCCCTCAGGGGCGCAAACAGCCGCGCTAGCTCCAGCGCGCCCGCCGTGCCTGAAGCATTATCGTCAGCTCCGGGATGGATTTGCCCGATCTGCGAGGGTGCCAGCGAGTTGGAATCGCCGCGTCCCAGGTGGTCATAGTGCGCGCCGATGATGAGGTACTCACTTGTCTTGCCGGGCAGATACGCCAGCACGTTGTTCAGTCGCGCGTGCGTCGCGCCGATGTCGACGGTCAGCGACAGCTGCAGCGCTTCTGGAAAAACGAACGATGCCGGCTTGCCGCCGCTATTAATCTGCTGTTGCACATCCGCCAGCGATTTTCCAGCGGCCTTAAACCAGCTTTCGGCGACGGCATTCGTCACCTGCAGCAGCATGATGCCGGCATTCTCCGGTCCGCTCACGCCACCGAAACGCAGCAACGAATCTTCTTCGCCTTCGGCGAGCTTGCCATTCACCAGAATGACGGCCTTCGCTCCGTGGTCGCGAGCATTGATGGCCTTTGTGACAAGTTGCGAATGCTGTGTGAGCCCCAAGTGGCCCGCCTTCACCGCGAAGCTGTCGGGCTCGTATCGCAGGAGAACAACGATCTTGTCCTTAACGTCAATTCCGGCATAGTCGTCGTACTGAAACTCGTCGGCCGAGGCGCCGTAGCCAACGAACACCAGGGAACCAGCAAACGATCCCGAGGAGGAAAAGCTGATAGGCTCGAAATCCTGGTTGATCGTCAATAGCTGCTTCTTCGCCCCGTCAATGACCACCAGTTCGTTGTGCGGCTTCAGGGTTGCGCCCGTGGTTACCGTAAAAGGCTGCAGATAGCCGTCCGTCCCCGCAGGTTGCAGCCCCAGCGCTTTGTCGCGATGCTCAATGTACTTCGAGGCGCGCGCCAGGCCCTGCGTTGCGGGACCACGACCTTCCATATCCGGAGCGGCCAGAGTTTTGATGTCGGTAAGGAAGCGGTTGGGATCGGCATTGCCGATGGATACCGGCGTAGCCGCGGCCAGCAGGCTGAGTGCCAGCACCGTGCACAACGCAGCTTTGCCAATACGATCAGCAACGGCCTTCGACCACGCGGTGCGGTGTCGCGTTTCCATAGAGCTTGTCCGTTACGGGCTGCCCATGAGTATACCTGTCGCGACCAACAGCGCTCCTCCAAATGCCGCCTGCACGGCAGCCGAAAACGGCCTTGAACCGCCAGCGCCAGGAGGCGATCAGCGATTGTCCCGAAGTCCCTGTTGGAGGAAGCGTGACCGAGCTTCCGCCAACTCCGTTTCAGGACAACTTCCGAAGAGCCGACCACTTGTCCAAAACCCACACCGCCGTCCTTGTCAGGTCGCTAAAGAAAAGAACGGTAGGCCACCGGGGGCCGAAAAGGTCACACTTCACCCAGCGGCCTGCGATCACTGGCGAAGAAAGCGCAGTTCGAGCTGATAGGGCACTTTTCACACTTCGGGTTTGTTTGTTCAGCCTAAGCGCAGCTCTATCCTCTGGCTCCAGCCTTGGTGCAAAACATGGGTGATTGAGTTTTGCGTGGCATAGTTGTCACACCGGGTCTGAAAGGGCGCACGAACGACGAGTGCAGACAGCCCACTCGACTAACCGATCATTTTGCGTTGATCGCCGATGCGGCGCTCGCGTTCGTTTGCGAATCGCTCCACGCCGGCGAAAATCGAATCGGGGTCGAGGTGCGCTTCCGCGATCACGTCCGCTTCGAGTCCGCCGGTTCTCCAGGAATTGTCGAAGTCGGACGTGAGTGAATACTCATCCGTCAACGGGCCGAGGTTGCGCAGCGGCCACATGCGTCGCGTGCCCGTTGATACCACCATCAAATCGTAGCGCGCCTCGGGTGGCAGCACGGAATCGCGATACGCTTGCGGCTGGCGATCGAACAATTCCTCGCTGATCGCCGCGATCACCTTCACGTTCACCCCGGCCGCTTCGAGTTTCGGCAGCACTTTCACGAGATTCACAGTGGAACTCGATCCTTGCGCGATCACGTAACCGTGGCGCGGCTTGTCCGGCGCGAAATCGCGGATCACGTATAGGCCTTTTGCCGCAGCGCGCAGATCGGAGTCGGCGAAATGGCTGCGGTCCGCGACCGCGAAGTCGGGACGCGCCACTTCCAGTGTGATGATGCCCACGCGCCGCTCGCGCGCCGCGATTTCCGCCGCCGCGAAATAGCCGGGCGCGACATCGTTGTAATCCCAAAAGCTCAAATTGATCGTCTGACCGCGCGGGAACAGCTTCCACACTTGCGGCGCGAAAATGCCGAAGTGTGTGCGCGCGTCGGCCGCGGTTTCAGGACCCGAGTGCGCGGCGAGAATATGCAGCACGCCGACGCGGAATTTGCTGTCCTGATTTTGTTGACTCCAGACACGCGCCGGAGTGTACATCAGCGGCGTGAACGCTCCGTACGTGCCGCTCAAAGCCCAAACGCCGGCGAATTTGTCGGGATCGACGGAAGCGCTTTGACTCACCAGCCCGATGGCGGTGGAAACATTGCCCGCTTCTTGAATGGGCGCTTTCAAGCGCGTGCCCAGCGGATTGTCCGTGGGACTGTAGTGTCCCCACAAACTGCCGTGCTCCACGTTGATCGACTCCGAAAGGTCGGCGGCCACCGTGAAGAATCGTCCGTCCGTGACGTAATTCATCCACTTGATGATTTCGGAAATCGCGCGCCGCGCTCCGGCGATTTCGCCCGGTTTCTTGAACAGCGCAATGCTAACTTGCTTCTCCGCGCCGGAAATCGCATTGCGAATCGAGACCTTCTGCGGGTCTTCAGGTAGCGCCGCGACGCGCAGGCGATCGTCGAGGAACGGATCGCTCGAGGCTGAGATTCGCAGCTTTACGTCGTCGCGCACGGTGTCGCCGATTTCCACGAGGCGATCGGCGAGGCGATCGCCCAATCCGTTGCGGTCGAGCAACGACATGACCACGTCGATGTTCGTCTTGAACTGGATCAATCGCTCGCGATTGTTGCTGACCGCGCCCTTGCGAATTCCTTCGAACTCCACGCCGTAATGCTTCTCGAACGTCTGCGCCAGCGCGACAAAATACTCCGAGTTCATCTTCAGCGCGTAGGGGTGGCTCGGGTAACTCACTAATTGATCGCCGTAGCCGGGGATTTTTCCGTCGACGGCCGCGGGCCAGTAGCCCTTGGTCGTTTTGCCGATCGCGACGATTGGACGGCGGTCGTGCGGGTCCACTTCGTCCATTGCTTTCAGCGCCGCGGCCACTTCGCCGTAATCGTCACCGTGCGACAGCGTGAAGACGTTCCATCCATACGATGTCCATTGATTCACGAGATCGTAGCCGTCGAACTGCGCGGCGATCACGCCGCCAATCAGGCGATCGTCGATGCCCGCGTTGTTGTCGGAAACCATCACCCGCAAACGCTTTCCCACTTGCAGCGCGACCGCCTGCGTCTTCAACTCCTGCGCGTGACCTTCAGTGAGCGCAAATTCGCCTTCCAGCGCGATCACTTTTGGCGAGTCTGGCGCCCCCGCCACATCCCAGAACGCCGCTTTGCCCGCGGCCGTCGCGATGCCGATGCCCGAGGGTCCGCCGTTCACGTCGTTGGTGACGTCAGTGCTTTCGGCATGTCCCGCGAGCGCCCGAATGCCGCGGCCTTTCGCTTGCGCGAACAGCGGATGGTCTTCCAAATCCGTTTCGTGCAGCAGCGTCTTCAGCGCGCCCGCGGCACGCCGGAATCCCAACGCGTCGATCGGCAGCATCGCGACGTGCGGGTCGACGCGATAACGCGGATCGCCGGTCTGCTGATACTTGCGATACAGCGCCTGGCCCATGATCATCCACAGCGCGTAGCACGTGGGGACCGAGTGGCCCGCCGCCATCATGAATTTGTCGGAGTAAGGATGCTTCGGCCGGCGGTAATCGAAACGGAGTCCGCCGTTTTCAGGACCGACCAAATGCGCCGCCACATTGTACGGTGTGTATGCGAGCGGTCCGCCGAGATGCCCGGTCTGCGCGTAATTTCCGAGCAGCACCAGGGTCATGCAGGTCATGTATCCAACGTCGTCGAGCAGCGGATCGTACGCCACAGGTTGTTGCTGGGAGGGAGAAGGAACTACGTGAATGCGTGATGTCATAGACGGTCTCAGAAAGAGCTACATTATAATACCGATAATCTGGGGAAATCGGGGCCAGCTAGCGGGCCCAGGGCAATCGCATTTGGATTTGGAATCATGAAGGGCAGCGGCTTTGAATTTCATGCCGATACGCCTTGTACATAAGGCGCATAGCGACGCTTCCCAGGGGGTGGAATGGGAAGCATGGGCATATTCGTCGCCTGATAGATGTAATCCCCAACATTGATGCGGCCCTTCACTGAGAACCATCCACGCTCTTCTTCGCAGTTCCTTGCAATGACAGCCCGAGACATTTCCTCAATTTCCGTGGGAACGTCCTTCTCGTCATCCCGCTAACGCCGCTCATACGGAAAACTCCCATTGTGATACCCCGATCCCCCAAAGCTGAAGCTATGCACGTCGCCTCGGTCGCAGTGAACTCCGAATGCGGCAGCCCTGGGATTCGTGGGCTTCAACTCAATGTACATTCCACCTTTGCTGGGAATCTCATCGTTATCGATGGTGTTGCTAACAGGGGTCGACAGCGATCACGAGCTTGTTGGTAGGGTTTGAGGCCATGAGGCATGAGAGGACTCCACGTCACATACTCAAGGTCAAGCTGTGATGGTGGTCACCGAACTGCGCCCACCCTGTCGCCAAAAGCGGGCGACAAGGGTGGGGCACCCGCGGTTAGGATCCACGCCCAAAGGGTGGCGCAAGAAAATTCAAATGCGCTCCAGCACCGCCTTCAGGTACTTCCAGAAGCTCTCCACCGAAGAGATTTGTACGCGCTCGTTGGGGCTGTGGGGATCCACGATGGTTGGCCCAAACGACACCATCTGCATGCCGGGATATTTCTCGCCGATGACGCCGCATTCCAGGCCCGCGTGCATCGCAATCAGCTTGGCGGGCTCGCCAAAGAGCTCCTGGTGCACCGCCTGGAGCTTGCGCACGATCTCGCTGGTGGGCTCCGGCTTCCAGCCGGGATAGCTGCCGCGATGCTCGGCCTCGAATCCCGCCAGCCGACATGCGGTGGCAACCATGCGCGCTGCCGCCTGCTTGCTGCTCTCGATCGCGCTGCGCTGGCTGGTGACAATCTCGATGACGTCGCCCTTGGTGGTGATGATCGCCAAGTTGGTGGAGTTCTGCACTAGTCCGGGAACGTCGGGGCTCATCGCCAGAACGCCGTGAGGCATGGTGACCAGCAAGCCGACGGTCTGCTTTGCGTCCGCAGGGTCCAATACCTTTTCTGGGCGCTCGGCCTTCTCGACGGTAATCTGCAGATCGGGATCGAAGCTGCCCAGGTCGGCTTTGTATTCAGCCTCGGCGGTAGCAACCAACGACTTCAGTTCCTTCTCCCGCGAGGCGTCCAGCACCACGATCGACGACGCCTCGCGAGGAATTGCATTTTGCGCACTTCCGCCTTTGATGTCGGCGACTTCAACCGGCAGACTTTCCAACGCCTTCTGGAGCACGCCACCCAAAATCCGCAATGCGTTGCCGCGGCCTTGATGGATGTCCACCCCGGAGTGGCCGCCCTTCAGGCCAAACACCTTGATGCGCCAGCCTGCGCCGGCGCCCGCAGGCCGAAGCGTGACCTTGCGGCGCGCCGTGGTGGTCATTCCACCGGAGCAGCCGATACACAGCGTGCCCTTCTCTTCGTTGTCGAGATTCAGAAAATAGCTGGATTTGAGCACTCCAGCCTGAAATTCCGCAGCGCCCGTCAGACCGGTCTCTTCGTCGATGGTGAAAACGAACTCCAGCGGACCGTGAGCAATATCGGTGCTCTCCATTACCGCCAGTGCCGCCGCCACACCTACGCCGTTGTCGGAGCCGAGAGTGGTGCCGTCGGCCTTCAGCCAATCGCCATCGCGCACGACCTTGATAGGGTCGGTGTCAAAGTTGTGGGCCGTGCCTTCGTTCTTCTCGCAGACCATGTCGAGGTGGCCCTGTAACAGGGCCTTCGTCGCGCCCTCACGCCCCTTATGCGCGGGCTTGCGGACAACAATGTTGCCGGCCTTGTCCTGAACCACCTCAAGACCCAGTCGGGTCGCCTGCGCCAGCACGTATTCGCGCGCGGCAGCCTCCTTGGTGGAGGCGCGCGGGATGGCTGCGAGCGCGTTGAAGTGCTTCCATACAGGTTTGGGTTCCAACTCTGCCAGTGCAGGTATCATGACATCCTCCGTCGCATTGGAATGCAATGCCATGGTACAGCGACAAGGCGCGCGTGGCGAGGTGAGCGTTATCGGCCAGCTTGCGGGCATCAATCTGGTTGCTCTTGTTTCCCGCACTCGGGCCCGGCTCCCTATAGCCATGGGAAGTCAGCACGGTTTAAAGCAGATCGGCGTCTTCAACCGTCTTCCGGGAGTTCGGGAAAACCGGATAAGACAAGACGGCAAGTATGCCGGCAGCCGCCAGAAGACATGCGGCGGCAAATCCCATGTTTATGGGGCCGTTCAGCGTGGCAGTGACTGATCCGCTGCCAGGCACCGGCGCCGGCGGTGTAGCCCAAATGTACAAAATCGCGTCACCGAGGATCTGCACCACCGCAACGCCAACCGCTACAACTGGGTGGAGCGCCCAAAGAGCCAGGCATGATCCCGTGAGTGCCGCGATCACCAAGAAAAAGCTGCTGAGATGCATGCCGGTCCCATGCGGTCCAAACATGAGCAAGCACCAGGACACTATCGTCAACAACGTGCATAACCACAGGCGGGCGGCCAGTACGAATTCCACGCGCTTTCTGCGCATCGACAAGGCCGCCAGCAGAAGCGCAAAAGGGCTCAAACTAAACAGGCCGAGGCAGGGCACGAAGAAAAGAAACTTCTCCTGACGCAGCTGACTTGCGGCCGTATTGCGCAGGCGCGCTCGGGCGGGCCCAAGATTCGTGGCAACTACTGCAACATCGTTAATCGATTGGCGCAGATCTCCGATGAGAAACAGAAAATTACTTGTTTTGTACTCAATCACATTATGAAGACCGGCTTTCTTATAACTGCTGATCAGCAAGTTTGCCAGACTCACCTCGGGATGGGGCTCCTGAACTCCGGTCAAGTGGAACTTCACAAGACGGTCGCCCGGCGGTTCATAGAACTTCTGGTAGAGCACCCATGGCGCATAAGTGAGCACCGCAGCGGCAGTCATTGCCAGCAGGAATCGGGGACTCGGACACCGGCGCAGAAAAAGCAGCGAGCAGGCCAAGCCCAGGATGGCAAAAAAGCTGCCGCCGTGACACAACATAGCCAAAGCTAAGGCCACACCCACCAGCGCGCCTGTCACCCTGCGGTCTCGCACTTGGTGATAGCGCTCCGTGAGCAGGTATGCGGCAACAATCAGCAGGTAGGCCACCGGATAGAGCTTGGGGTATACATAAAATCCATTAAAAAAGGTGAAGCCTGAAAAGAAGCACACCACGATGGCCAGGGCCAGGGGCCGACGGCCGATCTTGCCGGCCGTCAGAAATGCCCAAAGCCCCGCCAGAAACGAGCACTGCAGGAACACGGACATTCCCAGATACGCAAGGTCCGTGAAGATAAGATGTGTTTTGAGGAAAGTCCACGGGTAGGTCCAGACGACGTTTGCGGTTTGCAACGGCGGCCGGTCGCTTGACAGCCAGTCAGCCATAATAGGTCGGGGGATGTGGCCGCTGAAAACGCCGTCCGCCAGGATCTTCGGCAAAAGGTGGTCGCCGACAAGGTCAGGCGGGCCAAAACGAGTGGGCGCCAGGTCGAGGGCCGCATACTGGCCGCCCCGCAGAAGTCCCAGCGATACGATGAAGATAGTCGCGAGCACAACCAGGGCAGCAGGCACGATCAATGGTTTTGCCGGCAGAAGTCGCGACCGGCGTGACCTGGACAGTGTGATATAAGCCAACGCCGCACACGATGCGCCGAGGGTGGCGTAACTATAAAAGACTCCGGCGGCATGGTTGAGGAAGTACATCCAAAAAGCTCCGTAGCCGGTTAGCCCAAGAGCCAGCAGCGCAACGGATGTGAGGTCGAGTAAGTCCGTCACTCCGCGCACCGCAGCCACCAGGCACGCCGCAATCGGAGGCAGCAGAAGAAGCAGCGCGAGGCAGAAGACCACCGCGACTATAGCGATTGCGATGAGCGCGCCGTCTGTACGGCGCGGAGAAAATGGTTCGGAAAAGCCGAACCAACCGCAAACTCCAGTGATTCTGTCTTCGGCGACCAGGCGGACTGGCTGACCGAACCACTCGGGTGGCATCGGAACATGGAGTGGACGCCAATCAGGCTTTGTCAATGGAATCGTGAGCAGAAGCTGTTCGCCGGTATGGACGTTCTCGGCAGCCAGGCGGAGGCCCGGCATAGTGGGATAACCCGCGATGTAAAAGCTCAAGTAGGGGCCGGCATTCACCGTCTTGGAGGTCGCCCAGCCTGTATCTGCATCCCCCAACTTACAAAACGACCCCCAGGTAGCGAGTCCCTGATGCCTGATGCCGAACGGCCATCGGATACCGGCCCAAACCCCGTTCGGACAGAACCCGGCGGGAGATCCGTTGGTAGGAATGAAACGTGGAAACAGCTTGAATCCCGGCACAGGCGCGGTGAATGCGAGCCAGCCCCCGGCGCCCGTCGCGCGGTCCTCGGCGACCAACTGGACCGACTGGCCAACCCATGCGGCGGGCAGAGCAAAACGGTTCAGTTGCCAGGTCTCCCCAGGAGGGGATGCTGGTTTAAGTTCCATCATCTGCGCGGTGGGCGCGTTCTTCAGAGTCAGATGAAGACCCGGCTGACCGGGATAGCCGGCCAAATAAAGACTCAGGACCGCACCAGCCGGGAACGGTTCCGATTCCACGCGGCCGACATCGTTGTCGCCGTTCTTGCAGAACGAGCCCCAGATCGTAACGTTGGCAGGCGGTTTCTGGTCCGGCCAATGCGTGCCGCGCGCCACTCCGTCCACGCAAAAGCCAGTACCTGACGCCGGAGACGTTACCTGAGACTTCGCGATCGGATCCAGGAGGAAAGCGATTATGGCCAATACATACAGGACACGGAACCTGGCAGTCATCAAGGTTTGGGCCCCCACCCTGCCCGTGCAGGCATCATGACATCCTCCGTCGCATTGGATTGCAATGCCATGTTACCGCGACAAGGCACGCGTGGCGAGCACACGGAGTTCTTGGTTTCTATCGGGGTTGGTAGTCCAGATTGCTCGTGAAGTCGAGGACCCCGCCGCTGCGGATGCCGTTTGCTACGTGGCCACCGGCGCGTCGCGATGCACCACTTTGATCTTGTACCCGGCTTTGGACAGGCGCTTCTTCACCTCTTCGGCGATCATCACCGAGCGATGCTTGCCGCCGGTGCATCCGAAGGCGATGGTCAGGTAGCTCTTACCTTCGCGGATGTAATGCGGGACCAGATAGATGAGCAACTCGGAGATGCGCTGGATGAACTCCCGGGTTTGCGGAAACGAGCGAATGTACTTGGCCACTTCCGGATGTCGCCCGGTTAGCGGGCGGAACTTGGGAATGAAGTGCGGGTTGGGCAGAAAGCGCACGTCGAACACCAGGTTCGCATCTTCCGGGACTCCTTCGCGATAGCTAAAACTGACGCAGGAGATCAACAGGTTCCGGTCGCTGTTGCCGCCCTGAAAACGCTCGGTAAGCTGGGCGCGCAGTTCGTGGACATTGAACTGGGTCGTGTCTACCACCACATCGGCCAGCGCGCGCAGCGGTTGCAGGCGGCGGCGCTCTGCCGTCAGCGACGACCTGACCGAGACGTTGCGTCCGAGCGGGTGAGGACGCCGCGTCTCGCTATAACGCCGGACCAGCACATCGGTGTCGGCTTCCAGGAAGACCACCGTGGTCTTGAGCATTCGCCGCAAGGAGGCCAGGACCTGTGGCAACTTGTCGAGCCGCGCCCCTTCGCGGATGTCCACCACCAGAGCGGCCCGCTGGATCTCTACCGAATCCAGCACCAGGTCCGCAAAATTGGAGATCAGTCCAACCGGCAGGTTGTCCACGCAGTAGTAGCCCAGGTCCTCGAAGGTTTTCAGGGCCGAGGCCTTCCCGGCCCCGCTCATACCGGAGACGATAACCAGTTCATGCTGGTCGCGGTTCTGGGGCGGGCGGATTGATTTCTTCTTCAGGCCAGTCACCTTCCCTTAGTCCTATTTCGTATTGGGTTTGGCGCTTGCAGGCTGCCCTGTTTGGGCGAGAGTACCAGAGTTGCCGCCCGGTGTCAGCCGAAAACCTTAGTCATGTCAGTAGCACATGATATGTCCGGTTGCGATAGCACGTGATCTGTCCGCTTTTCCGGCGGCGAGAGTAGGAGACCATGCGAAGCATGGATTTCTACTCGAAGGCCGCGATGGAGCGGGCAATGAA